>JAFUWN010000111.1 GCA_017483465.1 Oscillospiraceae bacterium | reverse complement strand
CCAGTCGCTCCGGTTTCACCTGTAGGCCCAGTCGCTCCGGTTTCGCCTGTAGATCCAGTTGCTCCGGTTTCGCCTGTAGGTCCAGTCGCCCCGGTTTCGCCTGTAGATCCAGTTGCTCCGGTCTCACCTGTAGGGCCGGTTGCTCCGGTTGGACCTGTAGGCCCAGTCGCTCCGGTCTCACCCGTAGGCCCGGTTGCTCCGGTCGGACCTGTAGGCCCGGTTGCTCCGGTCGGACCTGGTTTTCCCGGTTTTCCTGGTCTGCCAGGGGTTCCGGTTGGTCCAGTAGGTCCTGTCACCCACACGCATGGAATACATGACGGCGGTTTCGGATACGGATCATATTCAGGATTTCCGCATCCGGAACAAGAATACATAGCCATTATCTGTCACGCTCCTTTTTGAGAATTTCACGGAAATAATTCTGATTATATAAAAATCCGGCATCGTTAGGCTTGATACGTCCTGCTCTGTTATTATATGATCTTGCTTTTGAAATGTTCCCCATTCTGTCATAGCAGACACACAGCTGCATATAAGGGATATAGTCATGACAATCCGGAACGGAAAAACCGCCGTTCTCATCCGGGAAAGGGGCTTCCAGAGCAGATTGATACCAGAAAACAGCTGTCTGATAGTTTTTCTGATTCATGAAAATTTTGCCGATATCACAGCAGATTTCTGCACGGGGACGGTCATACAGAAAGCTATGAAATAAGATACGCAAAGCAGATTCTGTATCATGCTGAGCAAGATAGCAAGCAGAGAGCTTCTGACAGGCATCGATCAGATTTTCTTTCCAGGCATCAGGATGATGCAGGAAGTCTAGATAATTTTTAATTGCTTTTTCATATTTTTTATGATAATATAATTCATTAGCATAATAGAAGAGATCTCTGGCAGATAAAATTTGATGTTCGGAAAGCAGTTTTTCAAAAATGCGGAGATTTCTGTCCGGATCGTTGCTATATAGTTTTCTGTGTTCTATGGCAATATCAGAATAGAGAATAGTTCCGGACGGCGTAATGGCTTCATGTACAGCACCCTGCCACTGAAAATTCAGAGAACGTTTCAGAATGCGTTCCCGATAATAAGTATAAACCGGATTCTGATCGGCATCAAAAGCCACATGATAAGGCATCATGACGACATCAGCAGAGAGATTCTGTTTTAAGCCGAATAATTTTTTCTGATTTTCCGGTGTGATGACATCATCGGCATCCAGCCACATCTGATATTCACAGGAGGCTTTTGAGAAAGCAAAATTTCTTGCCTCTGCAAAGTGATCATTCCATACAAAATCATAAATTTTATCTGTATACTGACTGGCGATCTGTTTTGTCGTATCCTGAGAGCCGGTATCAATAATAATGATTTCATCCATGACAGATTTCACACAGTCAAGACATCTTGCAAGCACAGGCGCCTCATCACGGACGATCATGCACAGGCTGATTGTGGCCATAGAAAATATCACTCCGTTTCTGATATGATAGTTATTCTATGCAGCTTCCGGAAAAGTGTGCCGGATTTTTCAAAAAAGCTTGACAATCTGTCAAAAATCAGGTATCATAATATAAAAGGTGATCACTATGAATATATTACAGACGATATTATTATTGATTATTATCGCTGCATTGCTGATTATATTAATTTTTGATACGAATATCCATAAAGCAGAAGAAGAACAGTCCCGGAAAGAAATCCGGAAATTAAAAGCAGAAATCCAGCACCTGAGAGCTGATTTCGAGAATACTCCGGAACGGGAAATAGATTCTTTACAGGAAGAATTATCTGAATTTTCAGAAAAATTTGATCTCAAAATGCGGAAAGCTGATATTGTCCTGCAAGAAAAACTACAGGAAACAGATCAGAAAATTGAAAAATTTGATCAGCATCTTCAGAAATTAAAACTGCAATCCGAAAAAAAAGTCAGAACACTGGATATGGACTTAACAACTGTTATGAGCCGGATTGATTTATATCGCAATGAAAAAGAAG
This sequence comes from Oscillospiraceae bacterium, assembly GCA_017483465.1. Lineage (GTDB taxonomy): Bacteria > Bacillota > Clostridia > Oscillospirales > Ruminococcaceae > UBA3855. The sequence continues at coordinate 13,843 of JAFUWN010000111.1, read as the reverse complement.
ATTTCAGAGAATTTATCATCCAGTGTGAAACGCTCAAAACAGAATTATCTTCGCTGGTACAGACTTCCAAAAGCGAAATTTTAGACTGCTATTATGATATTCAGGAAAAAATTGAAAAACTGTCAGAAATTCCCGAACCGCCTGTAAAATCCGTTCAGCAGAAAGTGCATATCCGGAAGAAAGAAAATCCTGTTGTTTCTGCACAGGAGATTTCTGCTTTAATCAATAAAATCGATCATTTATCCGGTCAGCTGTCCAATAAAGAAGCAGGACGGCGGTTTGAAAAAATTATGTGTATCATTCTGAAAGCAAACAGTTTTTCCGGAATTAAAATTACCAAAGATTCCAACGACGACGGAATTGATATTTTTGCAGAAAAAAATCAGCTTTCCTATGCAATTCAATGCAAATGCTATCTGAAAGATGTTGATAAAAAAGCGATTCAGGAAGTAGCTTCCGGAAATTTCAAATATCATCGGGACAAGGCCGTTGCCGTAACCAACCGGCATTTCAATTCCTATGCCCGGCAGTTTGCCCGGGAAGTGCATGTTGAATTATGGGAGCGTGAAAAACTGCTTCTCATGATGGCAAGATTAAACCGGGAAGAACTGGAACAATGCATCCATATCTGCCAGACCAAATCTGTTAAAATTCCGGCCGCAAAATCAAAATCAAAAAAATAAAAAGGCTCTCTGCACGGAGCCTTTTATTTTTTATAAATCCCAGTTCTTCGGCTGATAGCCGATATGTTTATGCTTATAATCCATCAGGACTACCTGTGATTCATATTTCTGATTCTGAATTGCAAACTGAATATAATCATCAATTTTCTGATCTGTCACGAACCCGCATTCCAGGAATTTCTCCAGATTGCCGGAATCGTTATGCTTTACAAAATCCCGGATAATAAGATCTGTATTCTCCGGTTTTTCCGGCTGACACATCGCATTGACAATATTATCAGAAAACCAGAATGAAGTAAACGGAACACTGAACATCTGATTTTTAATATAAAAATGCAGAATCACATTTGACGGGAAAACATCCCCCTGAATCACCTGCATAGACTGCGGAATAATTGCAAAATGGAGCTGTCCGCAATCAGAAAAATACTGTCCGTACAGACGGGTAATTCCCTCCGGAATCGTGATCGAAGTCAGACTCTCACATTTTGAAAAAGCCTGACGGCCGAAATAATTTAATTTTTCCGGCATTTTTACTTTTTTCAGATTGGTACAGCCATAAAAAGCTTTTTCCCCAAGATGTTCCAAGTTCTTTGGCAGAACGATACTCCGGAGATTTTTGCAGTTCATAAAAGTAGAATCATGAATTGAAGTAATTTTTTCGGGTATCTCAATTCCTCCGAGCGATTCACAGTTATAAAACGCTTCAATGCTTATTCGTTTCAGACTCTGCGGCAGTTTGACATAAAACAGATTTTTACAGTTTTTAAAAGCTCCTGCTCCGATATTTTCCACACCTTCCGGAATCCGGACGGCATAAAGTTTCTCACAGCCGGCAAAGGCATATTTCTGAATCATCCGGACATGTTCCGGAATGGTCACTTCTGTTTCTCCAGGCTGGGGGAAATATTTCTTTAAGATTCCATGTTCAGTATCAATAATCAGCAAACCAGATTCTCCTTTCTGTTAATATTCCGGTTCATTCATGACCCATCTCCAGGGCTTGTTTTTCCAAATATCTCCGGCGTAGTCAATTCCCACCCGCTTTTCTGTATGCCATGTGCAGAACTGACCGTCATTTTCAATCCAGATTTCAGGATTTTTTAAAATACTCTGACCGTTGAAAGTCTTGTCGATCTGTAAAGCCTTTGTCAGTCGGGCAGGCCCTTTGTGAAACTCTCCGGCACGAAGCAGAACCCCTTGCGGATGGTCTTTTTCACCGGTAATCACATTCATCAGATAATTCACGCCATAGCACAGATAGACATAAATAATCCCGGATTCTCTGTATAACATCTGAGAACGGGCGGTTCTGCCTTTAGAGGCATGACATGCTTTATCTTCTTCGCCTCGGTAGGCCTCTGTTTCTGTGATACGTTCCCGGAGTTCCGTACCATCCGGAAGGCGATGAACTAAAATTTTACCTATTAAATCCGGAGCGACTACCAGACAGTCACGGGCATAAAACTCTGCATCAAGCAGCTGAAGTTTACTCATGCTATTACCCCCTGAATATTAATTTTTCACATAATTCTTTATCCGGTTTGATATACAAAGTCTGCTGATTGGTAAAAATCACCATGCCGGGTTTGGCACCGTTGGGTTTCTTGACAAACTTTACTTTTGTGAAATCCACAGGCACTTGTGCAGAATCTCTTGCTTTACTGTGATAAGCTGCCAGACCGGCGGCCTGACGAACGGCCGTTTCAGATACTTCTTTCCCCTCTGTCACTAATATTACATGTGACCCCGGTATATTCTGCGTATGCAGCCAGATGTCCTGTTTTGAGGCCTGTTTCAGAGTCAGCTGATCATTCTGCCGGTTATTTCTGCCGACTAAAATCAGAAAACCGTCTTCTGACTGATACACCAGCGGCGGAGCCTGTTTCACAGGTTTCTGCTTCTGCGTCCGGAGTCTGAGATAGCCTTGCTGTGCGAGTTCTTCCCGAATCAGCAGCAGATCATTTTCTGTTTCGGCACGGGTCAGATTATCAAATACACTTTCAAGATACACAAGCTCCTGTTCGCCCTGCTGAATCTGTTCGGAGAGTTTCTGTTTTGCCGTAGCAGCCTTTCGATAAAGTGTATAATATTTCTGTGCATTCTGTGAGGGTGTCAGATTGCTTTGCAGAGGAATCAGGATTTCCGGACAGGATTCTTCATAAAAATTCATGACTTTGGCAAAGTGATCGCCTTTTTGAATCTGATATAAATTTGCTGATAATAAATCTCCGTATAATTTATTCTGTGCCATCTTGTCTGTTTCAGCAAGTTCCTGTTTCTGATTGGCGATTTTTCTGGTAATCCGTTCGATTCGGGTCATCAGGAGCTTAAATAAATCATTAGCCCGCTGTTTCATACGGGCTTTGAGATCCCGTTCAGAATAAAATATATCCAATACCGAACTTGCCGACTCCATCGGCCTGACGAGCATCAGATTTCCGTACTGTTCCGGCCGGAAGAAACAGAAATCTTTCAGATTTCCCTCCGGAGTCGTCAGGATATGAAACTGATATTCCTGATTTTTCAGCATACCGGCTGTTTTATGGATGATATATAACAATCTTTCCTGCTGAGTCTGATTTAACTCATGACTTCTCACACCGGATTTACAGGTATAATAAGCCCATTCTCTTGTTAATAACGGCGATACCCCCTCAAACAGAGACAATAACGCTTTGGATAATTCGTTATCCGGAGCAAGCAGCAGAGCATTCAGAATCGTAGCATCATCTGTTTCCAGAAAATTCAGTCTCTGATTTCTGTGCGGCATTTCATACGGAAAACCGGATAACAGTACTCTTTCTCTTGTGACATCGGCATTTCTTTTGAGAGAATCAATAATTTTCCCGTCATGACTGATTAAAATACAATTGGAATATCTGCCCATGACTTCACAGGCGAGTGTCAGCCGGACGGCATCGCCCAGCTCATTGATACAGTCAAAATCCAGAAATAAAATTCTTTCAAGACCGTCCTGGCGGACTCCCGCAAACTTTCCGCCGCCGAGATGTTTTCTTAACAGCATACAGAACATCGGCGGTGCAGGCGGATTTTCAATTCCGGTTTTTGTCAGATGAATTCTGGCACTGTCACCGGAAATGCTGATCAGAATCCTGACAGCTCCCTGATAGCTTCTCAAGTGCAGAATCAGTTCATCTTTGGACGGCTGATGAATTTTCTCCACTCTTGCACCGAGATAAGTTTCTATTTCCTGCCTGACTGCATAGAGATAAGCACCGTCAAATGCCATAATTTCACGCTTCTTTCTGATAGATTAAAATTTCAAAAGCCGTCCGGACATGCAATGACTGTAATTTTTCCAGACGTTCCCGTTCATGAGCACTTGTTCGATAGGCATAAGGAGTCATCTGAAATAAATTCTGAATATCTTCAGGACTGGAAATTAAAATTTCTTTTTCAGAGATTATTTTTTCTTTGAAAGCAAACCCATCAAGAGCATAGTCTCTGACCTGATTTTCATAAGGCTTGTCATAGACGGCAGTTTTCAGCTCCCATAAATGCCTGGCTGACGGAATAACCATGATAAAAAATGCCTGAGATTTCAGCACTCTGAGAAATTCCGAGCCGCAATAAGGAGCGAACACACTCATGAGCAGATCAATTTTCTGCTCTCCCACAGGCAGATGAAACACACTTCCGACGGCATAACGGGTTTTCTTATCCGCACGGGCAGCGAGATCGGCAGCAGTTTTAGAAATATCAATTCCCAGACAGGAGCACTCTTCCGGCAGAGCATCAGAAATTTTCTTTGTATAATATCCTTCTCCGCAGCCGGCATCAAGCAGGACACCGGCAGACGGCATATATTTCAGAACGGCTTTGCAAAGTGCTTCCTGCAAATGCTGATAATAATCATGATTTAAGAAATCCCGCCTTGCTCTGACCATTTCAGGGTTATCCCCCGGAAGTTTTGCATGTTTCCGCCTGACAGAAAGCAGATTGACATAGCCGCTGCGAGCTTTATCAAAATTATGATTTTTTACACAGCAATATAATTTTTCCGATTCTATGAGCAGTTCTCCGCAAACCGGACAGAGAAAAATTTCATGCATAACGAACCGGATTCCCTTCTGCAAATTCGATTATTTTCAACTCCGGAAAGGCATTCCGGAGAACCTGAGCAATATACGGAATCATAATGATCTCCGTATGATAATGCCCGCAGTCGAGCAGAGCAATCTTCAATTCCTGAGCTTTGTACCATCTGTCATGCTTAACATCCCCCGTCAGGAAACAGTCACAGCGTCCGGCGAGTTCTTCGAGCATAGATGCCCCTGAACCGGAACAAATTGCTATTTTCTTAATTTTATCCTGATATTCTGCCGAATATCTGACCACTTCGCAGGCAAGAGCCTGTTTTGCGATTCCGGCAAATTCCGGCAGAGTGACGGAATTTTTCAGACTGAGGATTCTGCCGAAGCCGTCTGCTTCGATAGGTTCTATATTATTTTCTATTTCTAAAAATAATTTCAATTTATCTACGATCAGATCATTGATACCGCCCTGAGCAATATCCAGCGGCGTATGACAGCAGACTGCTGCAACATGATTCTGTATCATCTGATATACAATTGTATCAGAATAAATATTTTTCAATGCCGAGAAAATCACAGGATGATGCGAAAAAATCAGATTACAGCCCGTTTCCTGAGCTTTTTTCAGAGCATTGACGGAAATATCCAGTGAAATCAGAATTCCGGTAACTTCCTGATTCTGATCACCGATCAGAAAACCGGAGTTATCCCATGTTTTCTGTGTTCCGAACGGTGCGGACTGATCAATAATATTATAAATATCTCTTACTGTTATCATTTTTTATCATACTCCTTTATTGCTATCAGCATACTGTTTATGCTGTCATTCAGTTCAGACGGCGGATTTTTTCCTTCACGGAAATAACGTTCCATTCGTATCCGAATGAGCTGGGCGACCTGATTTTTCGCATAAGCAAGGCCATTCTCATCTGACAGATTCATTTTTCCGAAATATATCTCTTTTCCGTCCGGAATGATAACATTTCCAGTAAAACGCACCTGCATGACAGCATATAAAAATTTCTTATCCGGAATGCAGATTTCTTTCCGGATTGCAAAACCGTTTTCATAGAGCCATTTCCGGAGCAGTTCAGCTTTGGTCATCGGCTGAAAGATCAGATTGATTTTCTCCAGTGAAAACGGACAGGTTTCCAGAATATGTATAATTGTCTCACCGCCCATTCCGGCGATAATAATATCTGTGACCCCCTCAGGCGGAACATTCAGCAATCCGTCAGACAGAATCATCCGGATTTTATCTGCTAATCCTGCACGGTTGATATTACTTTCCGCTGCCTGCAAAGGCCCTTTCCGGATATCGCAGGCAAGAGCCTGCTGTACAATCTGATTCTTTACCAGATACACCGGAAGAAGAGCATGATCCGTTCCGACATCGCAGATAAAATTCCCCTGTACAAACCCAGCACAGGCAAGCAGTCTCTGATTCAGCATAAATTATTTACTCCTTGATAAAAAACAGGGCAGCGGAGATTCCGCCGCCCCTGATGTTTTTACTTGTTCTCAAAATACGCATTGAGCTGAGCAACCAGTTCAGCCGGGTCTGTACCGTGAACAGCACAGGCCTGTTCGATCGTCTCACCTCTGGAGGCCGGACATCCGAGACAATGCATTCCCATTTCTAAAAAATAGGGAGCAACGTCGAAATCTTCGTCCAGGATATCACCGATAATTGTATCTTTTGTTACTGTCATGATTCATTACCTCTTTCTTGAATTAAATTATTCGCCCTTCATTTTTGCGAAACATTCACTGCAATATACAGGTCTGTCTTCACGGGGCTGGAAAGGTACTCTTGCTTCTCCGCCGCAGCCTGCACAGACAGCAGTGAACATTTCTCTGGCAGCTTTGGGAGCACCTTTGCGGGCAGCACGGCAGTCCTTGCATCTCTGGGGTTCATGTTCAAACCCTTTTTCGGCATAGAATTCCTGCTCGCCGGCAGTAAAAACAAATTCTTTTCCGCAATCCTTGCAAATTAAAGTCTTGTCTTCGTACATAATTAATTACCTCACTATTTCAGATGTTTTGTTTCGGACTACGGCAATTAAGCAATAAGCCCTTTCTATATCGCACTTGTAATAATACAAGAGTCGAGCATGATTATTTTTTCCCATCAGAATCCGGACTATGCACCGCCCGCATTTTCCGGCGGATTCTCTGCATGGCATTGTCCACTGATTTTATGCTGATTCCAAGCAGTTCCGCAGTATGGGCATAAGAAAGCCCATCCAGGACACATTGCAGAACTTCCCATTCTTTATCTGAAAGCAGAGCCATGACCTGCATACAGCAATCAGCATAGCTTTCTTTTTCGATCAGAATACTTTCCGGTGTATCAGGATCAATAAAACTGCCTTTTTCTTCCAGGTTACGAATCAGATCTTCATCCGGCACATCGGCATTCTGCTGGCGGCGTACCAGAGAACGCATCCGGTTAATAATGCAGACCTGTGCAAACGAAGAAAATTTTGTCTCCTGTTCCGGATTGAACTGTTTCATCACACGCAGAAGCGTAATCAGTCCTTCCTGTGTAAGATCTTCAGCATCAGCAGAAACAGCGGCATAACGTCCGGCATGAAACCGGATCAGCCGGAAATACCGGGAAAGCAGTTCGGTCTCGGCTTCAACAGAAGTTTTCGAGAGAACAGCAAGTTCCTCATCCGTCAGCTGTGACAGATTATCCGGCATACTGAGAACGCCCCTGCGAGAAGAGATCTCCGCCGTGAGCATCATTGCAGACAACAAGCGGGAAATCTTCGATATACAGCTTTTTGACGGATTCACATCCCAGATCTTCAAAAGCGATTACCTGCAGATCTTTAATACATCTTGCAGCAAGAGCACCCGCACCGCCGACCGCACAGAGATAGACTGCCTGATTTCTGACAATGGCATCCCGTACCGCCTGAGAGCGTTCTCCTTTGCCGATCATAGCAGCAAGGCCTAAATCAAGCAGTCTGGGAGCATAAGGATCCATTCTGCCGGAAGTTGTAGGGCCGCACGCACCGACCGGCTTTCCGGGCGGTGACGGTGTAGGACCTGCGTAATAAATCACAGCATTTTCAATCGGAAAAGGTGTAGGGCCGCCGGAATCGAGCAATGCGGCAATCCGTTTATGTGCTGCATCTCTGGCAGTATAGACAGTACCTGATAACAGAATCTTATCTCCGACATGCAGTGTTCCGGCACAGGATTTCAGATTCTGTGCATTAAGTTTCAAAAGTTCCGGCATTGATTCACACCTCGGATTTATTATTAATTTCTGGGTTTATTTTTCTTTTTTCTTGCGGCATTATTTTCGGCAATCAGTTCATCCCAGTCGAAATCATTGCCCTTTTTCTTTTTACCGCCCTGCTGCTGAGGCGGAGCACCGGCAGCTCTGGCACGGATACCGGTATTGAAATTCATCATACCGCCGGACTGGGAGAAGCTGTCAATATCAAGAATCTTTTCTTCTTCCGGCTGGAACGTATCGGCTTCTGCCGGAGTTTCTTCCTGAAGCGTAAAGATATTTTCATTTGCCTGGGGTTCTTCGACAACTGCCTGTTCTGCTTCTGCAAGAAGGGCAGACAGATCAGGAGCCATAGAAGCAACCGGTTTAGGAGCAGCTTGCTGCACCGGTTTGGGAGCTTCCGGCTTTTTCTCAGGTTCAACTGCGAACTGCGGTTCCGTAACATCCTGTTCCGCTTCGGCAAGCAGAGCGGACAGATCAGGAGCCATAGAAGCGACAGAAACGGGTTCGGCTTTTTCAGCTGTCTTTTCTTCTGCCACGGGCTTCTGTTCCGGAGCAGGTTCGAGTGTAATTTCTTCGATTACAGGGGCTTCCGGTTTCTTAACTTCAGCCGGTTTTTCTTTCTGAGCCTGTACGGGAGCTTTTTCCTGCTTAATTTCGGTTTTTTCCTGCGGCTTGGTTTCTGGCTTGGAAGCCGGAACCACATCCGGGAGTTCAGCTTCTGCGTTAATATCTGCCTTAGCCTTTTCGATCAGCGAACCGGTTTCATCAAGCTTATCCGTCATGCCTTCCACAGCCTGCATCACAGATTCCTGAATTACCTGCAAATTTTCTTCCAGGCCGGCGATCTGTGTCATCAGCATAGCCTGTACCTGAGCGGTCAGTTTAAGAACTTTAGCTTCTTTTGCCTCTGCCTGTTTCAATCTTTCTGCGGATTCCTGAGCAGCCTGTTCCCGGGCAGCATTGAGAATCTTATCCGCTTCGCCGTTAGCACCGGCAGCACGCTCTTCAGCTTCTGCGATCATAGCTTCTGCAGCTTCGCTGGCTTCTTTCTCGATTTCCTCGGCTTCTTTCTTTGCATTTTCGACCTGTTCATGGGCTTCTTTCTCGGCATTCTTGGCAAGGCTGGCCATCCAGCCGCCGAACATATCCGCAGTCACATTCTGAGCAGGCTGATTTTTCAGTTCATCCAGTTTGGTTTCCAGTTCTCTGACCTGATCACGGAGACTTCTTTCAGAAGCACGGAGTTCGAGCAATTCGGCTTCCTGCTGGGTATTTCTTGCCTTGAGGGAAGAAATTTCCTCGCCCTTGGCAGCGATTTCATCATCTTTGGAATCCAGAGACTGATTGAGGTCTTCCAGTTCGATTTCAGCATCTTCGACTTTGGATTTCTGATCAGCGAGTTCTGTTTCCTGCAATTCCAGCTTAGTATTCAGTTCATTTGCTTCCATGCTCATGGCACTGATTTCGCTTTTCAGTTCCATAATTTCCTGCTGGTATTCTCTGAGTTTATCTTCGTCCGCATTGCTGGTAGTAATTTCTTCCAGCTGTTTTCTGACTTTTTCAATATCAGACTGACGAGCTTCTTTTTCGCCTTTCAGAGCTTCTGCGAGTTTGGCAGCTTTATCTGTAGCTTCGTTGAATTTTCTTTCAAATTCAGAAGCTTTTTTCTCAGCGGCCTGAATTTTCTTCTCAGCTTCACGTTCGGCCTCCGCAGCACGGCGTTTAGCCTCTTCTTCGCCCCGCTTATAGTCCTGCACGAGCTGATTTTGTTCAGCACTCTGGGCTTCACGGAGTTCTTTGTTTTCGTCTTCCAGTTCATTATTTTTTTTCTGGAGTTCGTCGATGTAGGTCAGAACGGATTCTTTTTCAAAACCGCCGCCGATTCTGGTTGGTTTGAGTACACCGGTAGGAATAGACATAGTAATAACAACTCACTTTCTTTACACAGGGGATAAATTTTGCATTCCTGTATCACATTACTATGTTTATTATAACATATTTTTCTTACAGTTGCAAGCGAATTTATGTAAAATTACAGGACGGAAATTCGTGCAATTTGACTAAAAACAAGAAACCGCTCCGACAAATTGATCGCCGGAGCGGAAAATAGTTTAATTTTTAATTGTAGTTTCGAGCATCAGAATTTTTTCCTGAAGCTGATCGATATAAGTCAGAACGGATTCTTTTGTATAGCCAGAACCGAATGTGCTTTTTTTAAATGCCAGTTCATCGAATTTTGTCAAAGGAAATCCGGCTTGCAATTCGAGCTGATTCAGCCTGTCCAGTATCTGATGCACACAACTTTCGGCGGAATTCTTATCGAAACCGCCCAGCAGAGCCGATTTCAGAACGCCATTGGAAGACATGCTTAATTGCCTCCGAGGATATCAAAAATTTCCTGCATGTCCATGTCATTGACAGAGGGTCTTCTCTGCTGACCGGAAGGTCTGGGCATATAGCTGTTATCATCCGATTTTGCGGAACGTACAGGAGTTTCCTCCTCGGGGGCTTCTTCCGGTTCTTCGGATTCTTCAAATTCTTCTTCCGGTTCTTCCTGAATCACAACGGGAACGGCTTCTTTCTTCGGCTTTGCCGGCTTGGAAGTTTTCGGAGCATATTTCGGAACAGGAATCACTTCTTCCTCAGGTTCCTCTTCTTTTTCCTCACCTGTAGAAAAATCAGCAGCAATAACAGTCACTGTCATTTCATCCTGCATATCTTCTTTGAATGCCGCACCGAAAATAAACTGTACATCAGGAGCAGCGGCTTCTGTGATCATCTTGGAAGCCGTATCGACATCAGATGCGAGTGTATCTTCAGACATAGCAATATTGATCAGCAATCTTCTTGCACCTGCAATCGAAGTTTCCAGCAGCGGACTGCTGATAACAGCCTTGGCCGCTTCCATTGCCTTATCCTTGCCGGAACCATGACCGATTGCCATATGTGCATAGCCTGCACCCTTCATAGTAGTAGACACATCGGCAAAGTCCAGATTGATATATCCCTCTTCGACAATCAGATCAGAAATGCTCTTGACACCGGTTTTGAGAATATCATCCGAGAGAGCAAACGATTCTTTCATTGTCGGAGCTTTTTCCAGACCGGCAAGCAGTTTTTCATTCGGAATAACAATCAGGGAATCCACATATTTCTGTAATTCTGCAATACCTGCTTCCGCCTGACGCATTTTCTGTTCACGCTCGAACGCAAACGGCTTTGTGACAACAGCGACTGTTAAAATCCCCATCTGCTGGGCAGCTTTTGCGACAACAGGAGCTGCACCGGTACCGGTACCGCCGCCCATACCGGCAGTAATGAACACCATATCTGCCCCTTTGAGAGCGGCTTCGATTTCCTCGATATTTTCTTCCGCACTGTGCTGGCCGATTTCGGGTTTATTGCCGGCTCCTCTGCCTTTTGTGAGCTTTGCACCAATCTGAATGCGGGTAGCGGCCTTTGAATTTTTCAGGGCCTTGGCATCTGTATTAATTGTCACATATTCGATATCGCTGACATCGGTAGCATCCACCATGCAGTTGAGAGCATTGCCGCCGCCGCCGCCGACACCAATCACTTTGATATTTACATCGGGTTCAAACGCTTCTTCGTAGATGAAGTCTGTCATTTTATTTCCTCCTACCAGAATCAAAAATTCCGTAAAAAATACTTAGATAATATTATTTTAGCACATCTGCTTTTATTTTGCAATAGTTTTTTGACAAAATTTCAAAATTTCCTGAAACATACAACTTTGCCTGCTGTTTTTTGCGTGATTTTCACAAAAATATACAGTATTTTTTATTCAATTTTACTCCCATGTATCCGGCAGGCTCTGCATTTCAGGGGGAACGTCTGCAAATTCTTCGGCGGGCTGTTCCGGAGAGAGTGCCGGGGACTCCCCGTTTTCCGGATCAGAAGACTCCGAAGCGGCCGCTTCTGTCTCCTGCAGAGCAGCAATCCGGCGTTCTGCGGCTTTTTCGGCATTGATCACATCCGTCTTATTCCGGAATGCACACTGATTCGAGCCGATCATAGTCAGATAGCCTTCTTTTTCTCCGGACTGTCCGGCGATCACCTGTTCTGCAAAACTGATTTTATAATTCAGTTCGCTCCAGTTGCCCATATCAAATTCAATTCTATGATCAAAATTGACAATAATATCATTCATATCCGACATATTCACGGAAATAATCGGCACAGCAAGAGAGGCATTCTGAATTAATTCCTGAAAGGCCGAGAAAATTTTCTCATGCCGTTCTTCGGCAGCAGTCAGATGTTTTCCGGGCGTCGTTTCCTCCGGCTGATAGCCGATGATTGTGATCAGCCCATCATCAGGATCCATTGTATTTTTCAGAATTTTATTTTCCCGGCTGACGATCAGTGTGCCGTCATCATACCGTACATTATAAGCCGGAACGGCCTTTCTGACATCAATCACAAGCGTACTTGGAAACTGGCGTTTGATATCGACCGTTTCGGCATTGATGAGCAGTTCTTCGGCCTGTGTTTCGAGATCTTCCAGATGCAGACGCATCATGTTGTCACCCTCGAACACACCGACCTGCTGAACAATTTCTTCTGCGGAATATTCGGCATCTCCTGTCACACGGATGGTTTTCACATTGAAAAATACCGTCATTGACAGTGTAATAATAATCGCAAAGGCAAGCACCACAACCAGAAATGCATAAAGCGGCCGGCCACGTCTGCGGCGGCGGATTCTGCGGGAACTGGCTCCGTGTGCCATATTTGTTTTTTCAATATCTCTCAAAACTGCTCACTTCCTGTTATGATAAAATCAATCAAAAAAATCAGATTCTGACAATATCTGCTCCGACATGCCGGAGTATTTTTTCAGGGCTGTCATAGCCTCTGTCCAGATGGGAAATTTCTGTCAGAACGGTTTCCCCCTGTGCTCCGAGACCGGCAACAAGCAGAGCCGCACCGCCTCTTAAATCCGTAGCATTCACAGAAGCTCCGTGCAGCTGCTTCACGCCATGAATGACAGCAATCCGGCCGGCTGTGCAGATATCCGCACCCATTTTCACAAGAGCATCCACATGCCGGAATCTGTTTTCAAAAATTGTCTCTTCTACGACAGAAGTGCCTTCTGCCGTGCAGAGTGCAGCTGTCACGATCGCCTGTACGTCAGTAGGAAATCCGGGATAAGGCATTGTTTTCAGACTCCGTACAGCATGGATATGCTTTCCGGCAGAAAAACAGATCGTGTCTCCGGTATGACTACAGGAACAGTGCATTTGTTCAAATACATCCAGAATCCCTTCGAGGCTGGCAGTATCTGCCTGCAATAATCTGACTGTTCCTCCGGTTACGGCAGCAGCGGCGAGCCATGTTGCTGTAACAATCCGGTCAGGCATAATCCGGTATGTACAGCCGGTCAGTTTTTTCACACCATGAATCACAATGGTACTGCTTCCTTCTCCTGCGAGATCTGCACCGCATTTTCTCAGATACCCGGCCAGATCTACAATTTCCGGTTCACGGGCAGCATTTGTGATGACCGTTTCTCCTTTTGCGAGGACGGCGGCAAGCATTAAATTTTCCGTTGCTCCGACAGACGGGAACTGCAAATGAATTTTTGCTCCGTGCAGACCGTTCGGCGTAGTACAGGTCAGAATCCCGTTTTCTTCCCGGATTCTGACTCCCATTTTCTGAAATGCCTGCAAATGCAGATCAATCGGCCGGGGGCCTAATTCGCATCCGCCCGGATAGCCAAGCACACAGCTTCCTGTTCTGCCGAGCATAGCACCCAAAAAAATCACAGACGAACGCATTTCCTGCATCAGCGATTCCGGAATTTCAGAATGTCGGATTTGCTCCGCTTT
>JAFUWN010000110.1 GCA_017483465.1 Oscillospiraceae bacterium | reverse complement strand
GTGACATCCTCCCCCGCCTATAGAGGCGGGGGCTTCCTCCCACAAAAGCGGGCAGTCGGTTCTCGTTCGATAGTACCAGTGTACTAAGCATAAGCGAGCTACCCCCGTGTGTCCCACGGTTCTTTTTTCAGGCTATGCGGAAACTAATCGCATTCCCTCATTTCTGATGTTCACAGCGGCATTCACATCTCTGTCATGATGTGTACCGCATTCCGGACAGTCCCATACTCTGACAGACAAATCTTTTGTTTCAGGATTTTTGTAACCACAACAGGAACAAGTCTGTGAACTTGCAAAGAATCTGTCTATTTTTACCAGTTTCTTTCCGGATTCTTCGAGCTTGTAACGTAAAAATTCCGTAAACATGCCCCAGCCGTTATCGCAGACGGACTTTCCGAAATGCAAAGACTGTGCCATTGCCTGCATATTCAGATTTTCAATACAGATACAGTCCCATACATCAGCTAACTGCCTTGACAGCTTATGCAGAAAATCCTTTCTCTGATTTGCTATTTTTTCATGCAGTATAGCAACTCTGATACGCTGCTTTTCGCGATTTTTTGAGCCTTTCTGCATCAGCGAAAGTTTTCTTTGCTCTTTTTGCAATTTCTTTTCGGATTGTCTGTAATACCGTGGATAAGCTGGCTCACTTCCATTGCTGTCTTTATACAGTTCATGCATAGAGAAGTCAAGTCCTAAGAAGGTGTGCAGTTCCTGCTCCTGTACTTGGTTCTCGTACTCAAACAAGATACTTGCATAGTATTTTCCACTTGCAGACTGACTAATTGTGACAGATTTCAGCTTGTAATCTGTTGGAATGGCTCTATGTTGTCTGACTTTGACAAGCCCTGCTTTCGGCAGTTTCAAATATCCATTTTCTAAAGAAATATTGCCGTTTACAAACACAGTTGTATAAGATTTCCGGCTTTTTCGTCTGGATTTGAATTTCGGAAATCCGTTTGCCGGACGGCTGAAAAAATTCTGAAAGGCATCTTCAAGATGACGGAGTGACTGCTGTAAGGCAATACTATCCACATCTGACAAAAAAAGATAATCTTCTGTTTTTTTCAGTGCTGTCATATCGTTGGAACATTTTGTATAGGAAAAATTCTTTTTTTCTTTCTGGTACAGCTTAATTTTCTGTTCCAGATAGTAGTTGTATACCAGTCTGACACAGCCAAATGTCTTTGCAAACAGAAGTTTTTGTTCTTCTGTAGGATATATCCGAAATTGATATGCCTTATTTGCCATTTTCTCACCGCCTTTCAAGATTCTATTTTTATTATCTCATATTTAGAAACTTTTGTCAATCGGTGGGACGCAATTCATCCCCCGCCTAAGAGGCGGGGGTTTTCTTGCTAATCTTTGATAAAAACAGGAGGGAGCACTATGACAGCAAAAGAGAAAAAAGATAAAATCGTAAATGCTGTGCGGGAAGCATTTGACGAGTATAGAGAAGCACATAAAGATAGTGATATGATAAAAACTACCAGTGAGCTGGTGGAGATTGCAAAAGCAAAAGGTATTGCACCAAAAGATTTTCAGCCGTCAGATTATTGTTATAACAGACTGAACGGCGGTATGGATTTTACAGATAAAGATGATCTGCTTATTCAGACTCGTTTGTTTGAATATCTCGAAAGAGGAAAATATCAGATTTTAGGTATGAATTATCCTTATACAGGAGATGTCTGGCATAAGCCTAAAGGCGGAAAAGAAGAAAAAGTCGGAGAATGGAAGGACGGAAAATATAAAAAACTGTAAAGCCGAAAAAATCCGGAAACATAGCCTTGTTTCCGGATTAAAAACTATGGTGGAGCATACGGGGATCGAACCCGTGACCTCTACACTGCCAGTGTAACGCGCTCCCAGCTGCGCTAATGCCCCGTTGGTATAATATTATTATACTATGAAAAAACAGATTTGTCAAGAGAAAAATCAGAAAAACTATTGACATTTTAATAAAATTTTGAATCCCCCGCTTCTTTAAGCGGTGGACATTATGAAACGGCAGTGGGAGCGGAAAGAATTGGTATCTCCCACTGACATGAAGCAATCCACTTGACAACATCAAAAATATATGCTATACTATCAATAACAGAACCACCATGGCTTATATTTTTTGACATCATCAGGGTTATGGTGTGGATTGAAACAATAGAAATCAGCTAAAATAATATCAGAAAAGGAGATGAGGAAATATGAAATATTTATATTCTGAAAATGAATCCCTGCTTGAAACACTTGCCAGACATTTGAATGCTGATGACTGGGGCGATATGCCGAATATCGAAACCCCCACACTCGGCGGTGAAGTCTGGTGGGATACGCTGATGGTCGTCAACGGCTATAAATTACAGGTGAATAAACTCGGCGGAAATGCCAGAATCTTAGATGAAAATAATGTCCGGAAAGCCTGGGGGTCACGCTCTGCAATGGAAGAGAAATTAAAAAGACTCACTTCAGAAGCTTTCTTACAGGCCGGAGATATTATCGGTGTGAAGCGTGGTGTATATGAGCATTATGCTGTCTATATCGGTGATGATAAAGTCATTCACTATGCTGCGGAAAACGGCGATTTCGAGGGAAATGCCGTGACTGTACATGAAGCTCCGATGAGCGAATTTCTCAGAGGCAGTTCTTCTTTCTTCTTCATTAATTTTCCCGATAAGAACGGCAAGTTTGAAAAAATTTATACTAACGGCGGAGATTCTGTATTCACAAGAGTTTCTGATGCAATGGATTTACAGCAGATTCTGACAGGCTGTCCGGATTATCATCTGTATACAGCAGAAGAAACTGTCGAAAGAGCAAAAAGCCGCCTCGGTGAGAGCAGTTATGACCTGGCTGTCAATAACTGTGAACATTTTGCATTCTGGTGCAAGACAGGACTTTCTGACTCGCATCAGGTGGATAATATTATTAACGGCATTACTAACGCAAGAACAGTGCTTTCAGCAATTTCTGATATGCTGAATATTGCACCGAATGCATAATCTCAGTAATTTCAAACCTCCTGCAAGGAACATAAACTTGCAGGAGGCTGTTTTTTTATTCAGAATTTATGAATTCATGTCATTTAATGCCATCACAAATGCTTTCAGAAAAGTCTGATCAAAAGAATTTTCAAATTCCAGTGATTGATGATTTCCGTTTCTGAAATTATTATGAAGAAATCCAGAAACAAGAATATGCCCCTTTTTATCAGCGGAAAACTGAATCTTCTGACTTCCGTAGGGTTCTTTTATCATAGTATCGCCCTGCAACGTTTCATATAAACGATTGATCTCGGATATAAATACTCTGAATTCTTTGATATCAATATCCATTGTCGTACAGGCCCGAAAGCCTCCGCTCTCAACAGTTACCTCTAAAATTGTATTATTCGGATATTCTATATCTGATTCAAAAACAATCGTATTCAATGCAAGCGAAAACGAATCCGCTGTCAGTTCATATTTCATATCAATGCTCCTGCATATTATCAAATTAAAATTTTTTAATACGGATAAATGCCGATTTCTCTGATCTCTTTTTCAAAGCTGATGAAATCGCCCTCCTGAATTGTTCCGTCATCATGAGCGATTTCCAGCATTTCCAGACCATCAAAGCCGAACCGGAGATAATAAATCTCATCAATTGATTCGCATAATGCAGTAAATCTGATGTTATGCCCCCTGATTTCCGTACATGCCTTGACAGGAGCTTTCTGAACCGTGACAGCATTTCTTTCTGTGACTGTAAAATCAAGTTCAATCTGATAACTCTCTCCGATTACCGGAGAGAGTCTGTCTGCTTTCCAGATACCTGCGACTATGCCTGTACTTGTCCGGCCGGAAACTGTTATAATCTCCTGTTCTGTTCTGATTTCCATTACAGTAAACAGCAAAGCTTTCACCTGCTTTATTCCAATAATTTTTCAGCAGCTTTCAGCTGCACATCTTCAGTATCTGTTTCAGAGATTTCCACCACTACATCCGGAGTCAGACCAACTCCATGATAGCATTCTGATTTTGTGGTCTGGTAGGTCGCAACGGTCAGTGTCAGACCGCCGCCATCCTCCATACGGGTTGTCACCTGCATGATTCCCTTTCCGAATGTCTGTGTTCCGACAAGCTTCGCTTGCTTGAAATCTCTCAGAGAGGCCGAAAATAATTCCGCTGCACTGGCCGAATTTCCGTTGACAAGAACTACCATTGGCAGATTGATTTCCTGTTTGTCTGATTTTACAATCACTTCTGTTTTATTTCCGTGATAGGTTGCTGTTGCAATTTCTCCCTCCGGAAGAAGCGGATCGAGCATCTGTTCCAGGGCTGTCAGCAGACCGCCGCCGTTATCCCTGACATCAAAAAGCAGAGAATCCGCCCCCTGTTTCAGCAGTTCTTCCAGAGCATTCTGAAACTGTTCCGCTGTATTTTCCCGGAAATTGCTGATTGCAATATAGCCGATATGCTCATTCAGCAGTTCGCTGCTGACAGTCATGAGATCAAAAGTTTCCCGGGTAACAGAAAAAACTTTTTCCTCGTTATTACGCCGAATCAGCAGTTCTACAGAAGTTCCCTCTTCGCCTTTGATTTCTGCGATAGATTCTTCATAGCCGGTCTGTACAACATCTTTTCCGGATACGGCAAGAATCACATCTTCGGCTTGCAGACCTGCTTTTTCAGCTGGAGAATTCTCCTGTACACTGATAATTTCCAGATAGCCTTCTTCATTCTGCATGACCGTGACACCGATTCCGACTGTCTTTCCGGATTCTTTTGTCATCAGTGCATCATATTCATCAGGAGTCAGATACTGGGAATATCTGTCGCCAAGTCCGGCAACATAGCCTTTCAGCATACTGTCCATCAGTGCCTCTTCTTCAAAATCTGTATAATAATTATTCTGAATACAGTCATCCAGATCGGAAAGCCGCACAAATTTCTGTTCTGTTTTATGATAATAATGCTGCATTCCCAGAACTGTTCCTGAGAAAGTCACAGCACAGCACAGTGCTGTGACTGCGACAGCAGTCAGCAAACGAATCTGTTTCATAAATATCACTTGTCTTTATTATTCTTAATAATTAAGATAATTACTCGGATTGACAGCAACACCGTCTTTACGGATTTCAAAATGCAGATGATAACCTGTAGACCATCCTGTTGTGCCGACATAGCCGACTGTCTGGCCTTTCTCGACATAATCGCCGACTGATACAATTACCGACTGCAAATGGGCATACATAGTAGAATACGTACCGTCTTCATGATCAATCAGTACATAATTTCCATAGCCATTGCCGCAGCAGTTGCTGTTTTTTCCATAGTTATGCGTACAGCTTGTATTAATTTTAATCACCTTTCCGGCACGGGAAGCAACGGCATCAGCACCGGCATTCTGAGCAATGTCAATTCCTTTGTGAGTTGTACCCCATCTTGTTCCGAAACCGCTGGAGATATAATAATATCCAGGGCAGGGCCATCCGAAAGCTGTTTCGTCATAATCCGGAATTGTTTCCGGAATGGTTTCCGGCATTGTTTCAGGTTCTGTCGGAGCCTCTGTTGTTGTTGTTATTTTCACAGTTGTCGTAGTCGTTGTGACCGTTGTTGCTTTTACTGTGGTCTGCGGAGCGGCAGTCGTAATCGCCTTGATTACATTTTCTTCCTGATTTTCTTTTGAAGCAGCTGTTTCTATCACCGGGGCAGTCTGCGGAGCAGAAGAAAGAGCCTCGGTTTCAGTCTGTTTTTCAGAAATTATAACCGTTGTTTCATTTGGCTTGCCTGTTTCGGCTTCAGAAACTGCTGTTGTAACTGCTGTTGTGGAAGATACTGCTTTTTTCACTGCTGCGGCAGTTGTCCGAACTGCTTTTTTTCTTTCTTCTTCAGCCCGGCGAATCTGTTCCCGGATTTCAGCTTCGGCAGAATCTGCAAGAGTATTATCCGCTTCCAGATCTGCAATTGACTGGCTGGCCATCTGCTGTTCAAATGCAAGGCGTTCCTGTTCGGCCTGGGAATCTGCATAAGCAAATCTCAGTTCGCTCATAGAATTCTGCATTTCTTTCTGCATGGATTCTTTATCGGCCTTTGCTTTTTCAAGATCGGCTTTCTGTGTCTGGAGCGTATTTTTATTCTGCTCGTAGGCTTCCAGTTCTGCTTTCAGATTATTTACCAGTTCATCATCATGCTTGGCAATGCAGGCAATCAATTCGTATTTCGAGAGCAGATCATAAAAATCCGTTGCTCCTGCAAGAGCAGAAATCACGCTGTCATTTCCGGTAATATACATAGCTCTGATACGGAGCTTGAATTCTTCAAGGCCTTTTTCAATCCGCTTTTCCTGTTCTGACATTTCCTGTTCCAGAGTTTTGATATCTGCATCCAAATAATAAATATTTTTCTTAATGCCTTCCAGTTCTGTATCAAGAATCTGCATATTGTTCTGTAAGGCATTAATTTTCTCCTGCAGGGCTGTCTGATAAGCTTCGGCCTGTTTCTGATTTTCTGAAAACTGAGACAGCTTTGTTTCATATTCCTGAATTTTTTTATTATTTTCCTTTTTTCTGGCTTCAAGCTCTGCAATAGTAGCCGCTGCCTGTACTTTTGTTTCTGTATGATGATCACCGACAGGATGTACGAGCAGCAATGTGCTGCATGTGACAGCTGCCAGTGTTACTGCAAGGGCTTTTTTCCATATCCACTTATTCATAAATCATACTCTGCAAAAAGCAGAATTCACACTCCTTTAAAAGCAAACATTTCTGATTTCTTTCAGATCAGACGTTAATATATCTTCTTGTGCTGAATGCACTCCCGACTGCTCCGATCAGAGCACCGCCGAGCACATAGGCCAAAGCGGTATTCACATAAATGGTATCAAATTCAATAATACTGCCAATGCCTATGATATTCAGCAAAGTGACCTGATTTTCTATCATCTTCACAAGAGCATCATACACCAGCCATGTGACAACCAGTGCACCGCATCCGGCAAGAAAACCGGTAATCATGCCTTCAATAAAAAACGGAACACGAATAAACGCATCCGTTGCACCGACATATTTCATAATCTGGATTTCTTCCCGCCGTGCATAGACACTGGTCTTTGTTGTATTGGAAATAATCACCATCGAGACAATAATCATGGCACTGATCAGAGCACCCATCACCCATGTCAGAATTGTTCTGAGCTGAGTCAGAAAGCTGACAAACTCATACGGGGCATTGATTCTCATAATATTTTCAATCTGCTGAATCTGTGCAATTGTTTTATTCATCTGGGTAATATCTGCTATTTTAATCCGGAACGAATCCACAAGCGGATTATCATCACCCAACGCATCAAACAGCACATCATATTCCGCCATGCGTTCTTTCAGTGCGAGATATTCTTCTTCTTTGGAGCAGAACTGCACTTGTGTGATATTCGGAATATTTTTTATCAGCATTTCTGTTTCCGAGAGCAGTTCTTCAGAAACATCTTCATTCATATAGACAATAATTTCATTCTGTGCTTCCACACCGCCGACCATAGAACTGATATTTTCATACGCCAGCACGGAACTGCCTACTAATAAAAGCGATACCAGCAGCACACAGAACGAAGCAAATGCCATCATTCTGTTTTTGGCAATATTCTCCATCCCCTGCTCGGCCAGATAGCGAATGCCGCTAAATTTCATAGTCTGTTCCCTCCATAATTTCATCAAAGACAACCTGTCCGTCTGTGATATTGATAATTCTTCCGCCGAATCTCTTGACAAGTTCATGCTCATGGGTAACCATCAGAACAGTTGTTCCCTGCATGTTAATCGTCCGGAGCAGCTCTACAATTTCATAAGACAATTCAGGATCAATATTGCCGGTAGGTTCATCGGCAATAATTAATTTCGGGTCATTGACTAAAGCTCTGGCGATCGCTACTCTCTGCATTTCACCGCCGGAGAGTTCATGCGGATAGGCATGAGCTTTCTCCTGCAGACCGACAAGGCTCATCACATAGGGCACACGTTTTCTGATCAGTTTCGGAGGCGAGTCGATTACTCTCAGAACGAATGCAATATTTTCATAGACTGTCATAGAAGAAATCAGCCGGAAATCCTGAAAAACAATTCCGATTGTTCTTCTTAGCTCCGGAATCTTGTTTTTTCTGAGTGTTCCGAGCTGATAGCCGTTTACGATTACAGTTCCGCTTGTGGCATCGATTTCTTTCAGCAATAATTTAATCAGCGTACTTTTGCCTGCACCGGATGCACCGACCACAAAGGCAAAGTCGCCGTCATTGATTTTCAGATTTACATGCTCCAGGGCATCCACACCGCTGGAATATGTCACAGAAACGTCTTTTAATTCTACCATAAATCCGGAATATACCCACTTTCTTTCTTGTTCAGGGCACAATTTTTGCCTGACAGTCAACGTTTACCAAAGCCGGAACTGTCAGGCAAAGAAACGCAATTTCGGGAAGAAATCAGAATTTTGTCGGATTCGCCTGTAAATATTTCTTGACCATCAGGGCAATCTTGAAAATAATTGCATGGTCAAATTCTCTCAGGTCGAGGCCGGTAAGCTTCTTGATTTTCTCCAGTCTGTATACGAGCGTATTTCTGTGAACAAATAATTTTCTGGAAGTTTCAGATACGTTCAGATTATTTTCAAAAAATCTCTGAATCGTAAACAATGTTTCATGATCAAGAGATTCGATACTGCCTCTCTTGAATACTTCATGCAGGAATGTTTCACAGAGTGTAGTCGGCAGATGATAGATCAGACGAGCAATGCCTAAATTATCATAGCTGACAATAATCTTATCCGTATCAAATACTTTTCCGACTTCCAGAGCGGTCTGTGCTTCTTTGAATGATCTTGCCAGATCTTTTACAGTTGTGACAGCCGTACCGATGCCGACATTGACTCTGGTATAAAACTCACTGCTGAGGGTATCTGCAATCGAACGGGCTAATTTTTCAAGATCTTTGGAATCTACGCTGCTCTTGATTTCCTTGACAAGAACAATATCAGATTCTGTGATATTAAACACGAAATCCTTATTCTTATCCGGGAACAGATTCTGAATGACATCATACGCAGAAATATCATTGGAAGAAACGATTCTGATCAGCAGGACAACTCTGCTGATTTCTGCATTGAAATGCAGTTCTCTTGCCTTGATCACAATATCACCGGGCAGCACGTTATCCAATACGACATTCTTGATAAAATTATTTCTGTCATATTTCTCATCATAATACTGCTTGATATTTGAGAGTGTAATGCACAGGATACTTGCGTACTTTGCGGCTGTATCATCTGTACCCTCTACAAATACTGCATAATCGGGCTTTGAGCGGGTACCGAACGGCTTGTAGGTATAGCCGTCACGGATAAAAATATCATGGGTATCGCTCAGATCGAGAGAAACAAATTCGTTTGTTGTGCCGACTTTTGCCAAATCGCTGCACGCAATAATCGTTGCGTTCTCGTCTACAACACCGATGGTAGCATCCATAGTATCACGCATCTGGTGAACGAGTCCTTGAAACAATCTGTTTGACATAAGCTGATTTCCTTTCTGGTTTTTAAATTTTTACCATCTAATCTGTAACTACTGGTATAATTTTCGTATATTCTTTACATATTACAAATTGTAACATACAGTTATGAACATAGTATGAACATTTTGTTAATTTTTTATTTATTTTCGTGAAAACGGCGAATTTTTTCCAAATTGTTTGTATATTCATCACAAAAAAATTTTTTCTGTCTGTAACCGTTCTGTAATTTTTCAGGGAAGAGCTTACATTTTTTCAGGGCAGTCGATTTTCAGAATCGCCATTGCATTGCGGAGCACCTGTCCTGCCGCACGGCAAAGATCAGTTCTGAACTCACGCAGTTCCGGCGTTTCAGCGTTCTTCACCGAGCAGACATCATAAAATTTATGATATAAATTTGCCAGTTCCAGAGCGTATTTTGTAATTCTGGACGGATCATAAATTTTTGCAGCAGCAGAGATTTCAGCCGGGAAAGCAGCTAAATGCCGAATCAGTTCAATTTCCTGCTGTGTCTCCGGAGCCGGAAGATCTTTCAGAGGTGTCCCCTCCTGATATAAGCTTTCTTCCTGAAGCGTTCTTAAAATACTGCAAATTCTTGCATGAGCGTACTGGACATAATATACAGGATTCTGAGAAGATTTTTCTACTGCCAAATCCAGATCAAATTCAAAATGCGAATCCGCTTCACGCATATTAAAGAAAAATCTTGCCGCATCGAGCGGAATTTCTTCCAGCAGTGTAACAAGGCCGATTGCCTTTCCGCTTCTCTTGGAGACTTTAATTGCTTCTCCGTTACGCATGAGCTTGACCATCTGCATGAGAACGACATCAAGCCTGTCCGTATCGACATCAAGAGCTTTCAGAGCGGCTTTGAGTCTGGGCACATAGCCATGATGATCTGCTCCCAGAACATTGATAGCCTTATCAAAATTTCTGGTTACCAGCTTATCACAGTGATAGGCAATATCCGGAACGATATAAGTCGGAATGCCGTTGGCACGGACTAAGACAAAATCTTTATCTGCTCCGAACTGTTCGGCTCTGAACCAGACAGCACCTTCCTGTTCATAAGTATAGCCTTTTTCTGTCAGCTTATTGACAATCTCCATCACAGCACCGTTTTTATGGAGCGTGCTTTCACTGAACCAGTTATCATATTCGACACGATAGCTTTTCAGATCACGTTCCAGACCGGCGATATTCTTCGGCAGAGCAAAGGCAACCAGTGCATCACGGCGGGATTTGCTGTCGGTATCGGCAAATTGATCAGCATATTCGGCATAGAAATTTTCAGCATGAGCCGTAATATCCGCACCGTGATAGGCATCTTCGGGCATTTCGATTTCTTTGCCGCATTTCTGGAGATAGCGTACTTCCAGAGAAGTTGCAAACTTTTCAATTTGATTGCCGGCATCGTTGATATAAAATTCCCGTTCTGTATGCCAGCCCGTCCATTCGAGCAGAGAGGCAATTCCGTCACCGAGAGCCGCACCTCTGGCATTGCCGACATGCATCGGCCCTGTCGGGTTGGCAGAAACGAACTCTACCAGAGCTTTTTTGCCCTTGCCGTCTTCGGATTTTCCGTATTCTGTCGTTTCATCCAGAATCGCCTGAACCGTATCGGAAAACCATTTTTTCTCCAAGAAGAAATTTAAAAAGCCGGGTCCTGCGGTTTCTGCTTTTTCAAAATAAGAACCCTTGAAATAAAACGTTTCGATCAGTAATTCTGCAATTTTTCTCGGCGGCATGTGCAGAGCCTTTGCCGAAGCCATTGCAATATTAGACGAAAAATCTCCGTGCGATTTATCGGCCGGAACTTCGATTCTGAATGCCGGCAGAGCCTCGGCCGGAATTTTTCCTTCTGAAACCAGCTGACCCATTGCCTGCATCAGCATTTCACGAAGCTGTTTCTGAGCAGCTTCCATCATATTTGTCATGATTCTTCAACTCCCGTATTTCTTTATTTCAATCCAGATTTCATTATCAGATAACAAAGTCGAATTGGCATCGACTGTATACCGCAGTCTGAGCGAACCGCCTTCATCCGTCAGGCGGTTTCTGACATATCTGGCAAACACTCCGACAGCGAAATCGCCGTAAGGAGTTTCATAATGACAGAAATGCTTTGTTCCGACCTGTACAAACAAATGTGTCTGATACGTTCCTGACCGGATAATAGAAACCATATTATCCGGCGAGATTCTCAGCTGCATTTCAGAGCCTTCCATTCCTGTTGTTTCAGACTCCTGATAAGAAATGACACGCTCTCCGTTGGTATCAATATAATATAAAATTTCTGTATTAAGGACAGTTTCTGTTTTTTCGTCCTCATCATACTGAATGCTTCTGAGCATCATTGCCCATTGATTTTTTAATTCTTCCGGCAAGAGATTCACCCTTTCGTTATTAAATCCGGCTGCTGAACACCTGGCCGTATGCAGCATCTGCAAGAAAATTCTTTGCATTTTCCCGGAAACTGGAAACACTGTCACTGACATAATAAATATTATGGCCTTTTTCAGTGCTATCCGTCAGCAGATCCTGTTCTTCAAGACAGGTTTTGGCAAAGCGGGCGGCTTCTTCTCCGGCCGAGAGAAGCGTGACAGAATCGCCCATAATATCAGCAATAATTTCTCTGATAATCGGATAATGTGTACAGCCCATGATCAGCGTATCCACACCGGCATTCCGGATGGGGGTCAGATATTCTTCGGCGGCCAGTCTGGTGATCTGGTTATTTCTGTCTGTATAGCCATATTCCACTAAATGTACCAAAAGCGGACAGGGCATCGCCGTCACATCAATTTTAGAATTAATTGTATGCAGAGCGGTTTCATAACTGCCGCTCTTGATTGTCGCAGGTGTTCCGATTACGCCGATTCTTCCGTTTTTTGTGACTTCAGAAGCCTTTTTTGCCGCCGGATATACTACCCCTGTAAACGGGATGTCATCTACAGGAGAATCCGTCCCGAGCATGGAACTGACTGTTCCGCAGGCGGCAATAATCATCTTGACCGGATGACGGCGGAGAAAAGCAACATCTTCTTTTGTATACCGCAAAATCGTCTGCCGGCTTCTTGTACCGTAGGGAACTCTTGCAGTATCTCCAAAAAAGATAATATTTTCATTCGGCAGAAATTCGTTCAGAGCTTTGACTGCTGTCAGACCGCCAAGGCCGGAGTCGAATACTCCGATTGCATCACGATTCATAATAATATCTCCCTCCGGAAATCAGCAGGTTCTTTCAGTTGCAACGGCCTGTTCAATGATTTTATCCACCAGATAAGAAGGGGTCATACCCATGTATTCCATCAGTTTCGGATACATGCTGATTGATGTAAATCCGGGCATTGTGTTGATTTCATTCAGAATTACCTCGCCGTCTTCTTTCAGGAAGAAATCCACACGAGACACACCGGAACAGCCGATCGCCATATAAGCTTTCACAGCAACTGCCTGAATTTCTCTTGCTTTCTCAACCGGAAGCTGTGCCGGAATGGTTAATTTAGAATCACTCAGAACATATTTTGCATCAAAATCATAGAACGTATTGCACGCTGAAATTTCTCCGACCTCAGAAGCAAACGGTGCATCATAGCCGAATACTGCTGTTTCCAGTTCTCTGCCGACGATACATTCTTCAATAATGACTTTATCGTCATGAATAAAGGCCTGTTTCACACCTGTAATCAATTCCGCTTCCGTTTCGGCACGGCTCACGCCGATGGAAGACCCTGCATTTGCCGGCTTGATAAACAGCGGATAGCCCAGCTGTTCTGCAATTTCACGGCAGCGTTCTGTCAGATGATTCATTTCTCTCTGGAAAACGGGCTTCCATTTTGCCATATGAATGCCGTTATACTCCAGAATCGTATGTGCAGCAGCCTTATCCATGCAGGCCGCAGAAGCTAACAAGCCGCAGCCTACATAAGGAATCTTTGCCAATTCCAGCAAGCCCTGCACAGTGCCGTCTTCTCCGTTCTTACCGTGAAGCACGGGGAATACGACATCCACTTTCTTGACGGTCACTTTTCCGTTATCAATCACCAGGAAGCCCTTATGCACCGTATCGGGGGACAATACTGCCGAAGTACAATCGGGATTCTTTTCCCAGTCGCCGGAAGCGATCGCTTCAATATCTCCCGGATAATAGAGCCATCTGCCTTTTTTCGTGATGCCGATGCAGACAACATCATATTTATCACGAGGGATATTCCGGATAATATGCGTAGCGGATTTCAGTGAAATATCATGTTCGCTTGACGCACCGCCAAATAATACAGCTACTTTCATTTTTGTCATAATTCTACAACTCCTTTTCAGCATTGAAACAAATGCTTTCATTATTGTATCATATTTTCCGGAAAACTGCAAGTGTTTTTTGGAAAAAAGCAGAATCCTGACTGCAATTTGTCAGAATTCTGTAATTTTATTTATTCTATGCAGTCAAAACTGTGGAAAGAACTTGACTTTATCATAAAAATATGCTAGAATGAAAATAAAAAAAGGAGGAATTCACATGACATTCTATCAGCTGATCCGGCAGATTTCAGAAATTCTGACTCCGGAGACAGACAGCTTTTATGATTATGTTCTGCATTCCTGTGATGATGACGGAGGATTTCTCCGTGACCGCTGGTGCAGATGGGAAAAGATTCTGCCGGATTTTAAAGTCTGTTCACAGGAAAAAACTCTGATCTGTTTCCGGAAACCTTTTCATGAGGGAGATGCTTATTATCAGGAAGATGATTATGCTGTGCATACGCTCGTCAAAATGCAGTTATTCTATGATAACGGTGATATAGAAGACGACATCGAATGGAGCAGACAGCTTAATTATTGTTTTGCTTATATCATAGATTTAAAAAACAAATCCTATACTGTCACAGAATACGAACCGATCATATGAAATCAAACCGCCTGAATTTCCCGTTCAGGCGGTTTGTGATTGATACAGGATGTTATGTCAGATCTTCTAAATTGATTCCCTCATCTTTCGGAAGAATGCTGTAATCAATGCGGGGTTCTGCGGCTTTCTTAGCATTCATCATTTCCTGAATCCGCTGTTCCCGTTCGGTTTCTTCCTGTTTCTGAGGCTCTGCGGCTTCAGGTTCTTCTTCAACGATTTCACCGGAAACTGACGGAATTTCATGAATCACATTTTCTTCCGGATGTTCCCTGCCTAACAGATCAGGAAGCTCCATGCCGGCCTGCTTGAATAACTCATTCAGAGGCGGAACAGACTGCATCATACCGGAGATAAAATCGGCCGTAGAGGTCTTGCCGTCCGAACCCTTGCCGGAATCCCAGACAGTGATTTTATCAATCTTGATATTCTTGATAGCCTCAACCTGAATTGATACCAGATCTTCAATTTTTTCAGCAATCAGAAGCTTGACAGCAGCATTGGCATCACCGCCGGCGGCTTCGACAATCTTTTTCATACCTTCGGCCTGACGGGTCAGAATTTCCTGCTGACCTTTTGCTTCGGCTTCCATCTTAGCAAAGATCGCATCGGCTTCACCACGAGCCTTTCTTCTGGTTACTTCGGCTTCTGCTTCGGCGGCGATTTCGGCACGTTCCTTAGCGATTTCGGCCTTTACGATGACATCGGCTTTCTGAGTCGCTTTTTCGAGTTCGGCACGGGTCATTTCTGCTTCCTGCTGAGCAGCATAAGCTTCCTGTTTTGCCTTAGCAGACTGCACAGCTTCGGCGGCAGTTGCCTGACGGAGAGCTTCTGCCTCACGTTCACGGCGAACCGCTTCGGACTGAGCCACAGCAACTTTCGCTTTATTTTCGCCCTCGATCGCAGCGGCATTTGCAGCAGATACCTGTACACGCTGTTCCTGCTGAGCATTTGCCTGACCGATTTCACCGTCACGGTTCTTTTCAGCCACGCTCTTTTTCGCATCGTTGACAGCCTTTGCAGCAGCTTCTTTACCGAGTGCCTCTAAGTAACCGGATTCATCGGTAATATCCGTCACATTGACGTTAATCAGACGCAGACCGATTTTTTTCAGTTCGATTTCAACGTTTTTAGAAACCGCAATCAGAAACTTATCTCTGTCGGCGTTGATTTCTTCAATATCCATAGTAGCGATAATCAGTCTTAACTGACCGAAAATAATATC
>JAFUWN010000109.1 GCA_017483465.1 Oscillospiraceae bacterium | reverse complement strand
TTGAAACCAAGCAGAAAATGCTGGGTCAGCAGATTCAGGAAATCATCAAATCCGAAGGCTATGGCGACAATGTTCCCTTTGATGCCGGATGGTAAGATGCAGATGGTAACGAAAGGGAAAGGAGGTGTTCGCTATGTATGAGGGATTTTGTCATTCCGTCATTGGCGCAAGCCACGTAGCGAAAGGTACAGTCTGCCAGGACTTCTCAAATTTTCAGTCAACAGAGGCATATTCCATCGCCGTTGTTGCTGACGGTCACGGCAGCAAAAAACATTTCAGAAGCGATGTCGGTTCACGACTCGCAGTCAGGGCAACTCTGCGAACGGTAAGAAATTTCTACAGAGACCCGGAAGAATTTGAAGAAAGCTTCATGGAAAATCCGAAGGATGTCATCCGGAAGATCGAGAAGCAGATTATTTCCAGATGGAATCGTGAGGTTTCCAAGCACTACAGGAAAAATCCTGTGACCGATGAAGAGCGTGCTCCGTTTACGGATGACCAGCTTGAGGCCATCAAGATGGAATCCATCTATGGTACGACTCTGATTGCTGTCGTCATGGCAAAGGATTATGTCTTCGGCATTCAGATCGGTGACGGAAGCCTGGTTGTTCTGGACGAGGACGGAGAAGCAGAAATGCCGATCGTGGACGACGAATCCGCACCGGCCAATATGACGGCTTCTATGAGTAACTCCAATGCAATTGATATGTTCAACTGTTTCTATATGATGGAAATTCCGATGGCGGTATTTGTATCGACCGACGGTCTGTTCACATCGTTCCGGAGCAGTGAGGACTTTCTGGATTATCATACGATTATTGCCAGCCATCTGGAGCATATGCCCGATTTTGACAAGATCGTAGTCCGCAACCTGACAAAGCGTACCAATTTCGGTACACAGGACGATATTTCACTGTCCTGTATTTTTGACAAGCAGCTTGTCAAGGACGGCGCCGAGTCACTTAAGAGACAGGTAGAGAAGAACAAGGCTCGTGCCGAAATGCGGAAAGCAGAACAGCAGGCAAAACTTGCAAAGCAGCGTCTGAAAAACAAGCTCCGCCGGAATCCGAATCTTGCCGTGGAGGAATAAAAGCACTGCTCTGCGTTATAGGGCGAAATGAGAGGATGAGGTATTTTTATGAATGAAAATCAAGAAAAAAATAAAACCATGCATATTGTGGTTCTGGTGATCTGTAGTCTTTTCTATTTGATTTTGTGGGCCATTATGGGACCGTTGAAGCTTGAGGCAGTTTCAGCGTATATGGGTGTGCTTTCTTCTCTGCTGGTTGTGCTGAATACGATCATGGTTGTAACAAACCGTAAAAGAGGCTTTATTGTTGCCTGCATTTTATCTTCTATGAGTATCATGAGTGCGGCGATTTCTGTGCTTCGTTCACATTCGGCTACCGGTCTGCCGGGTATTTTCACGCCAATCGTGAATATTATCACAATGTCCATTATTCTGACATATCTGAATACCAGTGCCAAACAAAGTGAGGAACTGAAAGAGCAGTATGAAAAAATCATGGATGTCAACCGTGTCATGCAGGAAAAAGACGAGGCCATCCGTGCCATCGCCTATACCGATGCCCTGACAGGCATGTATAACATGCGGTATTTCCGTGAAAAGGTTGATGAAGCCATCAATTTGAAAATGCCGTTCAGCATTCTTTATGTAGATATTGATAACTTCAAGAGCATCAATGATACATTCGGTCCCAAGACCGGTGATGCCGCACTGAAGATCTACGCCGAGCGTGTAACTGCTTACTGCGGCCGCCGCTATGTGTGTGCCCGTGTCAGCGGCGACGAATTCGGCATTATCCTGACAGGTGAACAGACAGAAGCAGATGTTCTTAATATTGTCGAACAGCTCCGCTCTATTTTCGGCAAACAGATTACCGCTCAGATGACAACACTCAGCGTCACAGCAAGCTTCGGCATCGTCTCCTGCCCCAAAGACGGCAACGATGCGGAAATCCTGCTTGACCATGCTATCATGGCTGTTTACAATGCCAAGGCAAACGGAAAAGACAGACCATGCTTCTTTAGCTAACACTATAAATTTCCCCTGTGCTGCCGGTCTTTCCGGCTGACAGCACAGGGGCTGAATCAAAAAAAGGATTTGAGGTAATTATGGAAGAAAAAAACAAAACCCGACATATTATCATAATGGTAATCTGCATTATTTTATACATCATCATGTATCTCCTTATGGGGCCTCTTCTGCCGGATTCGCTGCGGCCTTATGTGGGCATCGGTTCTGTGGTGGAAATTGCCATTTCTACTGCACTGGTTGTCACCAACGGGAAAAGAGGCTTTATTGCCGGCTGTGTTCTGAACGTTTTCGCTACTTTAATGGCTCTGATGGCCTATATAAACGGTCAGACCACGGCTTTGCAGGGCGTTGCTATTGATGTCATTTCCATCCTGATGCTGTATTTCATCTATTACTTTCTGGACAGAAGCGAAACCCAGCGTGCAGAGCTTTCCAAACAGTATGAACAGATCATGGATGCGAACCGTCTGCTTCAGGAAAAAGATGAAGCCCTCAGAACACTTGCGTATCATGACCGCCAGAGCGGTATGAATAATATGCATTATTTCCGTGAACAGATTGACGAAGCTGTTAAAAATCAGGTGCCTTTTACGATTATCTATATTGATATTGATAACTTCAAGGGCATTAACGACACGTTCGGCCCCAAGACCGGCGATGCCGCAATGAAAGTTTTCGCTGAACGTATTTCCGGTTACTGCGGCAATAAATACATCTCTGCCAGAACCAGTGACGAATTTGGTGTGCTGATGAGCGGCGAACAGACCGAAGCCGATGTCCTGAACACAATCGAACAGCTCCGCCGCCTGTTCGGTGAACCTGTCAGCGTACAGGGTGCCAATCTCTCTTTGACTGCCAGCTATGGCATTGTCGTCCATCCCCGTGACGGCAGAACTTCTGAAACTTTGCTTGACAGTGCCATCATGGCCGTTTACAATGCCAAGGCCAACGGCAAGGACAGACCTTGCTTCTTCAGTCAGGCATAATCCAATATTTTAAGGAAAGGCAGGTAATTTCATGGAATCTCAGGAATTTTATAATCTTGCTGTGAAACTGACCGAGGATATCAAGAATATTGAACCGCAGCTGGTTTCCGGCAGCGATTCCGAACTTTGTGTGCTTGTGACATCCGAAAAACAGGCAGTCTATGCCGGTGTGACAAGCGTAAAAGTCAGTGCAGGAAAAGTTATGCGTTCCTGTCCGGAGTATAATGCAATCATGTCAATGATTCCTTCCGGAGAAACTCTGATTGAAAAATTAGTAACTGTTTCGTTCAGTACGCTGGAAATCAAGCAGCCTTGTGAAGAATGCTTCCGTCTGCTGTATCGTGCAAACCCGGGCAACCAGAATGCAGAAATCTTTACTGCTCCGGATCAGACCGTCAAGGCTTCGGAACTCTTCGCTCCCAATGCGGAAGCAGAAGCCGCTCCTATCCCGATGGCCGGTACACCAGCTCCTGAAGAACCGGCAGCACAGTCCGAAGCTCCGAAAGAAGGATTTGCAGCCGAATCTGCTGCTGCTGCACCGCCTCCGGCAATGAATAAAGCCCCGAAGAATCCTTTAGCTTCTGCCAATGATTTCACCGGTTTCTCCGCAGACGGTGATTTCGGTTTTGAGGCCGCCGAAGCTCCTGAAGAACCCGAAGAAGAAGAACAGCCGCAGGCTCAGCCGGCCGCTACCGATCAGGGCAATCCTTTTTATCAGCAGGGAGCTGCTCCGAATGCTGCTCCGCAGACAATGGCTCAGCCTTATCCGCAGCAGCAGCCGTATGGCTATCAGCAGCCGCAGTACGGTTATGCACAGCAGCAGCCGCAGTATGGCTATGCTCAGCAGTACGGCTATGCACAGCGTGCTCAGCAGAGCGTATATATGCAGCAGCAGTCCAATCAGCCGCAGAGTATGTACATGCAGCCCAATCAGCCGCAGAGTATGTACATGCAGCCCAATCAGCCGCAGAGCATGTATATGCAGCCCAACCAGCCGCAGAGTATGTACATGCAGCCGAACCAGCCGCAGAGCATGTATATGCAGCCCAATCAGCCGCAGAGTATGTATGTCAGCCAGCCGGCCGCACACAGTCAGCAGGTTTCTGCTTATCAGCAGTCGAATTATTATTCTCAGACAGGTACTGTTCCGGCCAAAAGTGACGGTTCGACTTTTAAAAACCGTCTTGCCAACTTCATGGATGATCCTGATGATACTGCTTCCTCTTCCGGTGCGGATAATTCTGCCGATGCCGATATGATGCGGCAGGCAAAGGAAAAAAAGAAAATGGCAAGGCTTGACAATGCTTTCAAGAGAAAAAAATAAACAATGCCTGTTCAGAAAGCTGCCGCAGTTGCGGCAGCTTTTTCAGTATCAGAAAGGGAATTTATTATGATGATGAAAAAAATAATCAGAATTACCGGATTATTCTGCGGTTTTCTGCTGCTTGCCGGAAGTATTCCGGCCGGTGCGGAACAGCTTTCGGTCAGAACGCTTCAGGACAGTCTGTTACAGCGTTCCGAGCCGGTTTCTCCTGCCTATGATCTGAATCATGACAATCAGGTCAATATTTATGACTGGATTCTGCTCAAACGCAGAGGTCTGCCCTCGGAAGAAGATGTTCTCGAACCTAAAAATACTGTACATTCCGGCGATGCAACTTTCTACGGCGGCGGCTATGAGGGCGGCTGTGCCATGCTCGACCCGATTTCTAAAGACGATTACTGGATTACAGCTATGAATCTGGAAGATTATAACACGGCTCAGCTCGCCGGAGCCTATCTGGAAGTCACAGGCGAATCCGGTACGATTCATGTGCTTGTGACGGATTTACTCCCCGAAGGCAAAAAAGGCGATCTGGATTTGTATACCGAAGCATTCCCGTTAATCGCTCCTGTTGAGAAAGGCCGTGTACCCGTGACCTGGAAAATTATTCCGCTCGACAGTGCCGCCGATGCTCCTGTTTCTTATAAGTATAAAGAAGGCAGTACGGAATTCTGGTGCGGTGTGCAGGTCAGAAATCATAGATACCCGATTACGAAACTCGAATATCTTGATTCTGACGGCAATTTTATTGAACTTCCCAGAAGAAATTATAATTATTTCGAGAGCATGAACCTCGGTGCAGGGCCTTTTACATTCCGGATTACAGATATTTACGGTGATGTGATCATTGATTATGATATTCCTCTGACTCCGGATGAAATTCAGACAGGACATGTACAGTTTCCGGAATAACCTCTTGCATTCCGGAAGATTCTGTGCTATAATAAAGCTAATAAAGAAAGGAGGGAATGCTTTTGAAATATCTTACTGTCGGAATTCTGGCACATGTCGATTCCGGAAAGACTACACTTTCCGAAGCCTTGCTCTATCATGCCGGTGTACTGAAAAAAACAGGCCGTGTCGATCATAAAGATGCTTTTTTAGATACCGAGACACTCGAACGGGAACGGGGAATTACAATCTTCTCGAAACAGGCTCGCCTGACACTTCCCGATGCGGATTTTACTCTGCTCGATACCCCCGGACATGTCGATTTTTCTGCCGAAATGGAACGTGCTCTGCATGTTATGGATTATGCTGTTTTAGTCATCAGCGGTTCGGAGGGCATTCAGAGCCACACGGAAACCCTCTGGAAACTTCTGCATCACAGTCATGTTCCGGTGTTTATTTTTATCAATAAAATGGATTTGTCGCTGAAATCCAGAACTGAACTCATGCAGGAGCTTCAGATACATCTGCATAAAAACTGTGTTGATTTTTCCGAACAGAATCAGGAGTTCTATGATTCTCTTGCTACCTGTGATGAAACACTCATGAATCAGATACTTGATTCCGGAACAGCTGATATTTCAGCGATTTCACAGGCGATTCTGCAAAGACATGTATTTCCGTGCGTATTCGGTTCGGGTCTGAAATTGCAGGGTACAGAAGCATTTCTGAATCTGCTTGCTGCTTATACGCTTCCGCTTCCGGAGTGTCCGGAATTCGGAGCAAAAGTCTATAAAATTACCGAAGATGAACAGGGAAAACGGCTGACGCATCTGAAAATTACCGGCGGTGAACTGCATGTCCGCGATATTCTCGAAGATACTGCTCCTGACGGCACAAAATGGCAGGAGAAAATTAATCAGATCAGATTATATTCCGGTGCGAAATTCCAGCCTGCGGATAAAGTCTTTCATGGCATGACCTGTGCCGTCACCGGATTATCCCATACTTACGCAGGCGAGGGCCTCGGAATCGAGAAAAATACAGATACTCCCCTGCTGGAACCGATTCTGCAATATTCTGTGATTCTGCCGGAAACGGTTCAGATACATACGGCTCTGATGGCTTTCCGGAAACTGGAGCAGGAAGATCCGCTTCTGCATGTCAGCTTCTCGAAACAGTTACAGGAAATTCATGTGCTGTTGATGGGCGAGATTCAGCTTGCTGTGATTCAGCATATTCTGAAAGAAAGATTTGATATTCCGGCTGAATTTCAGGCCGCCGGGGTTGCCTATAAAGAGAGTATCAAAAATACAGTCGAGGGTATGGGGCATTATGAACCGCTCCGGCATTATGCCGAAGTCAGACTGTTACTGGAACCTGCTCCGGCCGGTTCCGGACTGATTTTCTCCAGCACCTGCCGGGAAGATCAGCTCGACAGAAACTGGCAGAGACTGATTTTATCGCATCTAGCAGAACGACAGCACCTCGGTGTTCTGACCGGTTCTCCGATCACAGATATGAAAATTACACTTACGGCCGGAAAAGCCCATAAAAAACATACCGAAGGCGGCGACTTCCGACAGGCAACTTACAGAGCCGTCCGGCAGGGGCTAATGCAGGCAGAATCTGTTCTGCTGGAGCCGTATTATCAGTTTACGCTGAAACTTCCGGCAGGATCTCTCGGCAGAGCCGTCACGGATTTGCAGATGAAGGGGGCAAAGCTCGAACCGCCTCAGACGTTCGGAGAATTTTCCGTCATCGAGGGAAAAGCTCCGGCTGCGGTTATGATGACATATCGGACAAATGTCATGGAATACACCAGAGGCAGAGGCGTGCTCTCCTGTCTGCCTGCCGGATATGCCCCCTGTGCCAATCCGGAAGAAGTGATTCAGAAATTTGATTATCATCCGGAAGCCGATCCCGAACATTCACCGGATTCTGTTTTCTGCTCTCACGGTGCCGGCGTTCTCGTCAAATGGAATGAAGTGCAGAATTATATGCATACAGAAAGCTGTCTGAAACCGGAAACTCAGACTCAGCCGGAACAAGTTCATAAATCTGTCCGTCAGGCCTATACCGGAAGCTATGCACAGGATGCGGAATTAATGAAAATTTTTGAGCAGACTTACGGAAAAATTCAGCATGACGAACGGGATGATGCTCATGTCATGCATACGGAAAAACAGGTGAAATATAAGGCAAAGCCTGTCCCTAAAGGCGAGGAATATTTACTGGTAGACGGCTATAATATTATCTTTTCCTGGGAAACGCTTTCACAGATCGCTGCCGAAAGCCTCGAGGCCGCCCGTGCGGAACTGATTCATAAATTAAGCAATTATCAGGGAATCCGCCGGTGCAGAATGATTATTGTTTTCGATGCCTATAAAGTCAAGGGAAATCCCGGCAGTATCGAGGAAATCAGCAGGAATATCCATGTTGTCTATACGAAAGAAGCTGAAACGGCTGATACGTATATTGAACGTATTTCCCATGATCTGACCAAAGAACACAGAGTCAGGGTGGCTACTTCGGACGGAACCGAGCAGATGATCATTCTCGGAAACGGTGCTTATCGCATGTCTGCCGAAGAACTGAGACAGGAGGTTCTGAATGCCGAACATTATATTCAGGAATATCTGAATCAAAACGGATAAGGAGGTATTTTTATGATATGCAATCACTGTGGTGCAAATCTGACCCCAAACGAGAAAATCTGCTCTTACTGCCGCTGTGAGGTCGAAGAACCTCAGCCGGTACAGATACAGAATTTTCAGCAGCCGCAGGTGCCGACAGTACAAAAGAAACAATATCCGGATTATCTCAAAAATTATCAGATGAATGTACAGGGCAGTTTTTCACCGGCGGCAGCCGTACCCCGTCATAAGAAACCAGCTCTGCTGATGTGTCTGCTGGGCTTTATCGGCCTTGGGGGTCTGCACAGATTCTATTCCGGAAAGTTCGGAACAGGTCTGTTATGGCTTCTGACCGGAGGACTGTTCGGACTGGGAACACTGATAGATCTGATTATGATCTTAACCAATGCTTTCTATGATAAAGACGGAAATCTTCTGAAATAAAAAATGACAGTACGGGTATCAAAACCTGTACTGTTTTTTTCAGAGTGAATATTTATCGGTAATCTCATCAAAGGGATTCTGCGACAAACCGGAAATATATTTCATCAGGAGCATCTGCATTTCATAGCATTTTTTCTGATTGGCAATTGTCAGCAGTTCTTTTGCATCGGAGTCAGAAAGGCCTTTCAGAGCCAGCAGATGTTTCATTTCAGAAAAGCAATGATACTGCATAAATTTCATTGTCATTTCTTTTCCCAGCCGGAGCAATGCTTCATAGAATGCCTGATTTCCGGGATAGCGTTCACAGAAATCCATGATTAATTCCTGCTGATATTCCTGTATCAGTTCCTCAAATAAAGAAAAGCTCTGTGCAGGGTCTTGTGCCCGGACTGTTTTCAGAATGAACCAGTTACCGTCTTCATCGGAAGGCCAGCATAACTGTGTGCCATAATCCTTCTTGATTCTCTCAATATTACAATGAAAGACTCTGTCATGACACTGAATTTTAATCAGCAGTTCTTTCTGACAGCTGATTTCACCGACAAATTCCACTGTTTCCGGAATGGTGACTTCTTTCATGACAGTATTCTGAAATGCATGAGCTTCAATTCTGCGGATTGTCTCCGGAAACTGAATTTTCTCTTTCATGACAGGAACGGCAATTAATGACTGCTTGTCTTTATCATATAAAGCTCCGTCATAGGCTGAATAACAAGTATTTCCCTGTTCGACAGAAATTTCTTTCAGGGAATAGCTTCCGAGTCTGTCCGGATGAATTGCAGTATCCTCCTCATCATCATAATTATCTTCCCATATGCACATAGGGAGTGCTTTACATGAAATTGCAATCCGGATCGTTTCTCTTCCTCCGCAGACCGCAAGCAGTCTCCAGCGGGATTTATTATATAATGCATGATCAAAAACAGTATAATACGGATTATTCTGATCAAGACAAATATCTTTCAGATTCGGCATATGACAGATAAAGCCTAATCCTGTATAAGGAGCCGGATGCACTGGCCACAAAACGGGATCCTGCCGGGGCTGTATTCCGTAAATGCATTCATAAAAGCCTGCGTTTTCGACTTCCCACCATGCATCTTCCCTATCCAGACGATCAAAAAAATAGGGGTCGAATGCTTCATCCAGTGCTTCGTCATCATAGTCATAGGTTTCCTCATATCGGTAGTAACTGTCCGGCAGGTCTATCAATTGAAAAAGCACTTCCGGAGGAAGATTCCGGAAATACTCTTCCTGTTCTGTCAGCGGACGTTTCATAACGGGAAGCATTGTCACAAAATACTCCGGAAGATACAGCGTTTCGACAGCAGTATCTGCAAAAGCATTTTCATCAATAAAGCATTCGTTATCCGGCAGGGAGACTTCTTTCAGAGCCATACAGCCCTTGAAAGCTCCCCAGTGAAGTTCTTCCAGCGTTGAGGGCAGTCTGACAGAAACCAGATTCTTAGAATTGACAAATGCTTCTGAATTAATCAGCTTCACTCCCTCCGGAAGTGTCAGTTCTGTTTCGTCCTGAGCGGTCAGATAGCGTGTGATATATTCCATTGATTCATCAAACTGTAAATTCATGAAACCCTCCAAAATATCGCAGTCAGTACGGCAAGACCAAAAATCAGCATAGGAATCAGCATCACATAGCCTAAGATTCTCAGGGCGATGCCGAGTTTTTTCCGTTCTGTCTTATGATATAAAATTGTTCCGGCAATAATGGGAGCGATTCCGAGTCCCAGCAGAATACAGAAGCCTATGAAATATACAAAAATCATACTGATAAAAGCCATGTCATCACCTCTGATTCCTGACAGAAAAACAAAAACCGGCAGAAATGCCGGTCTTGATTTTGATAAAAATAAACCGCCTTGCCGTCATATAGAGAATAAAACCAAGCGTCTCCGCAAGGTGGGTACCCGCCTGAAATTCTCTCGCTCCCAACGTCCGCACAAACTGTATACAGTTTGGTCAGGAGGTCTGCAATCCTAAGTCAGAGCATAAGATTCCCGTAATATAAGTGTTGGATTATAATAGCTATATTTACCCGTACAAGGCAGTAAATTATTAAATTAAATTAGGCTTCCGCTTCGGCTTCGGCTTCAGCTGCTGCTTCGTCGCTGGCTTCGAGCATTTCGCTGATCCGCTGGATGAAGATATTGCCAATGCGTTCATATTCTTCGTCATCATCAATCGTAGAGAGGAATTCTTCACCGTTTTCCTCAGCGACTTTCAGAACGACAAGCTCGGTATCGTCTTCGATCACAGCATCAGGATCTTCGCTATAGGGAACAAGTGCATAGTAAATTGTTCCGTTTTCTTCCATGATGTCCATAAGCTCAAATTCCTGATCAACGCCTTTTTCATCCGTAAGGGTGAAAATTTCTGGATTATATTCTTTTTCGTCCATGATATTTCTCCTTCCTGAATCTGTTTTTTATATTATACTATAGATCAGAATAAAAATCAAGAGGAATTTATAAATTTATCTGAATTATACAAATATAGGACAGTATTTTTATTTAAAATGCTTTGCTTTCCGGAAATCAATCGAATTTGTAAAGGGTTTAGGGAAAATATCGGTATTATCAGAAGTATAGATTAAATACAGATTCTGATAGAATAACGGCAGAAAACAGTTGGTTTCGAGAATGGCTTTTTCTGTCTGGCCGTACAGAGCAACCTGATCGGAAAGCTGACTCTCTCCGGAAAGAGCATTCAGAAGCATATCTGCATTTTTGCTGTCGAAGCCGAATGTTTCGGCATTGCTCAGAAAACTTTGCAGAGAAGCATAACAGCTGTTGCGGGGTGTTTCAAAAATATAGAGTGCAATTGTATAATCACCGGAATCCAGACGGCTCTGGTATTCCGAAGGGGAAACCAGTTCAATGCCGATATACCGGCCTGATAAATCCTGCCATTCCTGACAGATGGATAAAACAGCCTGCGTATCACTGAACGAATCCGGAATCAGGATTTTCAGATTGCTGATTTCGTTTGCCGTTACAGATTGAAAGGCTTCATCAAAGCATTGCATGGCCTCTTCCGGAGCATACGGCAAAACAAGCGGTTCGTCTGCATATAATTCCCGGTAAGACCTGCCGAGAAACTGAACAGCCGGAGGAATCAGACCGCTGGCCGGCTGTAAATTACCGCTGAGCCTGTCGGCATAGCCGTTTCGGTCAATGCCATAGGCAAGAGCCTGCCGGAGTTTCTGATTTTTCAGTATTTCGTCATCCGGATTGAAAATCAGGCCGATGGTTTTGGTACAGCTGTTTCTGACAGTATAGTTTTTGGAATTCAGATATTTTGCCGGATAGGTATTTGTCAGAATACAGTCAGAATTGCCCTGAGCAAAATCTTCATCTGCTTCTTTCCGGGAACGCATGATTGTAAATTGCAGATTCGAGGGGGAAATAGTTCCGGCATCATGATATAGAGTATTTTTTCGGAACGTCAGAAAATTTCCGCTGCCGTAGTCATCATAGGCCCATTTTGTCAGGCAGAATGCACCGTTGCACAGAATCGTCTGATCATCAAGGCCGTATCTGCCGTTTGTGGAAAGAAAGAAATCCTGATTGCACGGCACGGCACAGTTCTGTGTCAGAAGATATAAAAAATCTGCTTCGGGATATTCCAGCTGAAAGATGACCGTACCGCCGTCCGGAGCGGAAACACCTAATTTTTCCGGTTTTTCCTGCCCGTTCAGGATAGCCCCGGCATTTTTCAGGCAGAGATATTCTTCTGCATGGGGAGCATGGGTTTCAGGATTCAGCAGTCTCTGGAACGCAAAGACATAATCCAGCGAAGTGACAGGCTTGGCATCTTTTTCCTCGGTTCCGGCACTGATCCAGGTACAGTCATTCCGGAGTTTGAATTCATACAGCAGTCCGTCATCAGAAATCTGATAACTTTCCGCTCCTGCCGGCACAACAGCACCGGTTTCATCCAGCCGGAGCAGGCCTTCCATGATTGTTTCTATTACAATCTGAGCGTTTTGGTTTTCCGTGTACTGCGGGTCGATACATCCGGGATTGCCGGGAATGGTGCAGGTAAACAGATAGCCCGTACCGTCGTCTTTTTCCCGGGAACATCCGGAGAATATTCCGCACAGAAAAGCTGTGGTCAGCAAGATGCTGACCAGCCGGCAAAATAATTTTTTCAGCATGTTGTTATCTCCTTCTCTTTCTATCTGATATTAATTATAGCATTCCTGCACAGAATCTGCAACTGTTTTTTAAATTATTTTTTTGATTTTTTTTAAAAAAACTATTGACAAATTGTGAACTACATGCTATAATGTATTATAAAACAAGTATCTGTTCAAGTTTTATACTCACTGTTTAAGGGGGCGTTGAAGATGAAAAGAGAGAAAATATTCACAAATCCGAAAGGCTTCACTTTGGTGGAACTGATTGTTGTCATTGCCATTATCGGTGTTTTAGCAGCAATTCTTGTTCCGAGTATGCTTGGTTATGTATCAAAAGCAAAATTTTCTTCGGCAAATTCTACCGCCAAAACTTTGTTCAATGCCGGCATGGTTGCCTGCCGTGAACAGGATATTGTACACCCGATTCCTGCCGGAATCTACACAGGAAATTCCTCAAACCCGGCAGAACCGACTGATGAAAATTCTCTTGTCTATGATCCTGTCATTGCAAGATATATTTATCAGTATCACGATAATCTGGTAGATAAGGACTGGGCTGTCAAGATCAAGGATGATGCTGTAATTGCCACCTGCTGGAGAAAATCCACTTCAGACGTATATTTCGGCACATATCCTATGCCTAATAACACAAAGCATGACACGAATAATACCATTGCCAATGCTATCGCTTTTGCCGAAACCGGCACATGGTCTTAAAATATCACC
Organism: Oscillospiraceae bacterium; assembly: GCA_017483465.1. Classification (GTDB taxonomy): domain Bacteria; phylum Bacillota; class Clostridia; order Oscillospirales; family Ruminococcaceae; genus UBA3855. Next base: position 35,577 of record JAFUWN010000109.1, on the reverse strand, counting down.
AAAAACAGGATTGTATTTTTGTTGATATTGCGGCAAAAAAAAATACAGATAATATGTTGACTTTTTTTAGAATAAATGTTATAATTAAATTATAAATTCATGAACGGAATATGAAATAAAAATTTTTCTGATTAAGAGGTGTGTAAACATGAAAAATAAACTTCGGAGAGTAAAAGGTTTTACTCTGACTGAAATGATTGTAGTAATTGCAATCATCGGCATTTTAGCGGCAATCCTTGCACCTACTATGTCAACTTATTATTGGAAGTCCCGTATTAAATCTTCAAATTCTGATGCGAAAATGGTCTATAATGCCGCACAGACATCCGCACAAAAATGCATTTCTATCGATCGTGTAGCCAGTGATAAGAGCGGTTTAGAGGGAATTGTTCAGATTGCTTATGAGAACGGCAGGTTTTCTTATATTCCAACAGTAGATTCCCTGCCATCCCCCAATATTGCCTTGAGTGCCGATCACAGCGGCGATGTGACGGAAGCTGCTGTGGCAAGAATCGTGAGAGAAGTCAACAGAACCGTTTCCGGTGCGGAAAATAAGTGCTGGGCTGTTTATATCAATAATTATATCGTACAGGGCAGCATTACCGCTGATTCCGTTACTACGAATTATGTCGGCTATTATTCTGCCAGAAAAACTTCCGCTTCGGAACGTACTAAAACACCTTATTCCAGCTGGCTCGGTGCCGGCAGTGATGACAGCCTGATTGATTCTCTTACTGAGGTTGCCAGTCAGTATTAATTTTTATAATTCAGTGTTGCTTGATTCAAAAAGCCGGTAATCTGTTACCGGCTTTTTCTGTATAACTGCCGGATTTCTGCCCATGCTGACTGTATCAGAAAAGAAAGGCAGGCTATTTTTTATGATCAAAGGCGTAAACAAGAAAGTAATTGAAATCAACCGCCCGGACAGTGCCTATTTTGAAAGAGCGGTGCTCTATCTCAAGCCGGATATTAAAGAAGTCCCACTGCAGGCCGCTCAGATGGAAACACTGGATTATTTTCCGGCCGGTCAGAAACAGAAAAAAACTCTCCCCGGCTGGCTGCTGTTCCTGCTGGGTATGGCCGCAGGCAGCGGAAGCATCTGGCTGTACCTGACTGTCATGAAACTATAATTTTTTTGCAGGAACCGCCAAAAAGTACTTGTAATTTTTCTGTAACCATGCTATAATAATAATAACTGCAAAAAAAATTCCCGTCTACAGAAAGGTGAATGCTATGCCCGAAAAAGAAAATATGATCATCGGCCGCAATCCTGTGCGTGAAGCACTCCGCAGCGGCCAGACGATTGATACCGTCTACCTCAGCGGAAGCGGCGGAAGTCTCGGAGAAATCCGTGAACTCGCCCGGCAGAACGGTGCGGTTGTCAAAACTGCTAATGAACAGAAACTTAACCAGCTTGCCGAAGGCGGTGTGCATCAGGGGGTTGTTGCCTTTGGTGCCTGTGCTTCTTATGTCAGCCTGGAAGATCTGCTCGCCGTTTCGGAACAGAAAGGCTCTAAGCCGTTTCTGATTATCTGTGACGAGATCGAAGACCCGCATAATCTGGGTGCGATCATCCGTACTGCCGAAACTGCCGGAGCAGACGGCATAATCATCCCCAAACGGCGGAGTGCAGCACTTTCACCGACAGTTTATAAAACTTCCGCCGGTGCGGCAAGCTATGTGCCTGTTGCCCGTGTGCCGAATATCGCCGCTGCGATTGACAAACTCAAACAGCATGGCATCTGGATTTACGGCACGGATATGAACGGCACACTCTATACGGAAACTTCGTTTGACGGTGCGGCGGCACTGGTCATCGGCTCGGAGGGAAACGGCATGAGCCGCCTTGTCCGTGAAAAATGTGATTTTCTTGTAAAGCTGCCGATGCTGGGGAAAATCACTTCACTGAACGCATCTGTCGCCGCCGGCATTTTTATGTATGAAATTGTAAGACAAAGAACAAATTTCAACAGATAGGAGACCCCCATACATGAAAAAAGAAAGAGAGCATACAGAAACAACAGAACAACCTGTCAACGAAAACCTGGTTTTCCGGAAGCCAGGTGCCCGGCATGAACTGGAAAGCAGCCGCACTACGGTTTCTTTCATCGAATCCGGCTCGCCGTCCCGTGACAGCGGAAAAAACGACAATCCCTCCGGCACAGCTTCTTCCGAACCGGTTTATGATACTTCTTCCAAAATCCGCCGGATGAGCGATTCTACCCGTGCCAGAGAAGCCCAGAGAAACCGCCGTCATCAGAAAACAGAAGAAAATTATACTTACGAGAAAGAACGTCCTGACGGCGAATATGCTTATACAGAGATTCATGATGCCAAAAAATATAACAAAAACAAGAAAAAGAAACGCTTTTCCCGTCCGGATGATGTCACGGCAATGGCCTCGGAAACGCTTCAGCTCGATTTGCGTGATATTGTTCCGGTAGCAGTTCCGCAGCAGGAGCCTGTCAAGCCCGTGGATGTCAGCCCTGCCCCCCGTGCCCAGCGAACCAGCATGAATCTGAGTGCTTCCGAACGCAGCACGCTCACGGCAGATTCCCTTGATGTCACCATCCGGAGAACACCGGAAGAAGCCGCCGCTGAAACCAGACGCCGTCAGCATATCTCTGATATGATGAAACTGGAGAAAACTGCCGACATCCGCACCGATATTCAGGAACTGCGGAGTGCTGTGGCATTCCGTGCCGGAGGTCTGATGCTTGCGGCAGTGGTCAGTATGTACCTTTCTCTCCGGTATGCGTTTGACTTTCCCTGGCTGAACAGCATTCCGGAAAATCTGATCTGTCTGATGCAGCTTCTGCTTGGCTTTGCCTCGGCATCGGTCTGTGTGCCGGCTCTGAAGAACGGTCTGAGCCGTCTGGTGCAGTTCCGTGCGGATACGGACACTCCTGCGGCGATTGCCTGGCTTGCCTGTATGCTGGATTCTTTTTTCGGCATTTTCGGTATGCAGCACAACGGACTGGCAAGTCATTTCATGCCGTGTGCAATTTTCATTCTGCTTCTGCATACAATAGGAAAATTATTTATTATCGACCGTGAAGAAAATAATCTGAAAACCGCTTCTGACAGATTCGACTGCTATGGTCTGCATATTATTGATGATGAAGCCCATGCGGAATCCCTTGCAAGAGGAGCCGTGGATGATTTCCCTGTAACAGCGGCCATGAGAAAAACAGATTCTCTGAAAGATTTCCGCAAATATACCTATTCGGCCGATCTTGCCGATCAGTTCTGCCGCTATGCTGCACCGGCAAGCTGTGCATTTTCTCTGCTTGCGGCACTGATTCTGGCACTTGTGACAGGAGGCGGCATTGGCTATGCACTGGGATTATTTTCCATGTTTGCCGTTGCCTCCGGCTGTGCGGCGATTACATTTGTCGTAAATTTGCCGCTGTTCAAGGCTTCCAAAAAGCTGACCAGTCACGGTGCATTACTGCTCGGCTATCAGAGTGTAGATGATTTCTATGATACCAATTCTATCATGATCGATGCTTCTTCTCTGTTTCCGGAAGGTTCTGTCCAGCTCCGGGGTGTCAAGATGTACTCAAATGTCAAGACGGAAGAAACTCTGCTGGCTGCTGCCAGTCTCTCCCGTTATGCCGGAAGTGCTTTCAGCCGGGTTTTCAATGAAGTCCTGCACGGCAAAGAACAGATGCTCTATCCGATTGAAAATTTTGTCTATGAAGATACGCTCGGCTTATGCGGCTGGATTCACAATCAGCGGATTTTACTGGGTACCCGTGAGATGATGCTCAGTCACAGAATCGAAGGCATTCCCTCGAAAACCAAAGAAGCCGAACTCACCGGAGATGACCGTGAAGCCGTTTATCTCTCCATTTCCGGCAATCTGTCTGCTTTATTTGTGATTGAACTCCAGTCCGACAAAAATGTAAATTTCTGGGTACAGCAGGCCGTCAAACGCAATCTTTCGCTGATCATTCACAGTGTTGACCCGATTATCACAAAAGAAAAGCTCTCCGATTTATTTGATATTCCTGCCGAAATGGTTAAAATTATTCCGGCTAAGATGTCAGAAATCTACCGGGCAGAAACCGCACCTGTCAAGGAAATGAGTGCTTCTATGGCCTGTACGAACAGTTTCAGCAATATCATGCGGTTGATTGCCTGCTCCAAAGTCGTGAAAAATGCGGCGACTGCGGGAATTTTCTTACAGGCTGTCGGGATTCTGATCGGACTTGTGCTTGTTGTGATGGAATCGCTTCTGCATGTAGGTGTCACACCTGCCTGGATGCTGATTCTGCAATGTGCTGTTTCTCTAGTCACTGTCCTGTGCGTGAATATCCGACGCTTATTCTGAGAGGGGGCTGTTTTTATGAACAATACGCCTGAACGGTCAGATAATGCCGATCTTCCCCGTCCACGGACGGATACATTCTATGACATCTATCAGCAGCCGGAAGAACTTCCCTCTTTGCAGTATAAAAATGCCGGCCATACTGCTCCCATTCATACACAGGAATTCAGGATTCCGAAACAGCCTGAAAATTCCGATTCTTTCCGCACGCAGAAACTGGAAATTCCCCCTCAGCCGGATGTGTATGCGAATTTTCAGAATGAAGCACCTGACAATGATTTCAGTTATGGTGCCTATGAAAAATATGATCATGTTGCTCAGAAAACCTCTTCACAGAATCATAAGAAAAAAAATAAAAAGCCTAAAAAAACAGCAGAATCCAGTCATAAAAAATCACAGAAAAAACAGGACTCTGAAAAGCATTCTCAAAAAACATCTTCTCACAAACATTCTCACGGAGGCGGTTTATTGAAAAAATTAGCCCGGAAATTAATCTGGAAAGTGATCAGTTTCTGTCTGACAATTTTTATTATTTATTCAGCGATTTCCATTCTGCTCATCCGGCAGCTTGAAAAACTCCCGGACGGTCAGCGTTCTGTAACTTCCGGAACACTCGACAGAAGTTATGTCCGGAGCGTTCTGCTGATCGGTACGGATGCCCGTGATGTCGGTGCGGAACGAGGCCGTTCTGATACTATGCTGCTGTTCTCGCTGAATTCCAGAACACAGCAGATTTATCTGACTTCTTTCATGCGTGATGCGTATGTAGATATTCCCGGTTATGGCTATAACAAGCTCAATGCGGCCTATTCCTACGGCGGTGCGGAGCTTCTGATGGATACGCTGGAACAGAATTATCAGATCAGCATTGATGATTATTGTGTTGTCGGCTTTATGGGCTTTGCCGGTATTATTGATGCCTTCGGCGGTGTGGATGTCACACTTTCTGACGAAGAAGCCCAGGCTATGAACGTGATTCTCCAGAGCGAAGTAAACGAACTGGCCGGTGATGACCCGTTATCGGATTTTATCGAAAACGGCGGTACTTATCTGCTCAACGGCAAACAGGCTCTGTCCTATGCCAGAATCCGGTATGTCGGCAATGCGGATTTTGAACGCACTTCCCGTCAGCGTGAAGTGATGACCCAGCTTCTGGAAAATGCCAAAACCAAAGCCGTCACCGCCGTGCCGAAACTGATTACTTCGGCTATGCCCCATCTCGGGACTAATATGTCTGATACAGAAATGTATTTATTATCGCTACGGGTGCCGCTGTCAGTCGGCTATGATATTACACAAGTGCAAATTCCTGCTGACGGTACTTATTCCCCTGCCGATATTGACGGCCAGTCCGTGCTTCAGGTGGATTTTGATGCCAATATGCAGATACTCAAACACACCGTTTATTCTTCTCCCGAAGCATCTGCCGGGCAGTAAGGAGGCACTATGCAGAAATTTTTATGCCTGTTTCTGATTTCTGCCGTTCTGATGACCGGCTGTCAGAAGCAGGACACTGTCCCTGTTTCCGGAAAACTGGAAATTATAAAAGAATCTGCTGCTGTGACAGAACCGGAACCCGAAACCGAACCGGAAACGCATTCTATCGAAGAACGGGCAGAATATTTTTCTGTGCCGGAACATCCGTACCTGTTTGACGAATGCGGCGGCCTGTCCGAAAAAGAAGCAGAACTGCATAATGCTTATCTGGAGTGGCTTTCTGTTTCCCGGCTGATGAATGCTTTTGTTGTGATTACTGATCATCTGAACGGCAGTTCTCCGGAACAGTTCGCCGCAGAATATTATAAAACCGTTGCAGATCCGGAACTGCCGGACGGTTTTTTAGTCCTGATCAATAATGATACAAATCGTGACTATATCTTCACAGCCGGAACATGCAGTACATATCTGCCGCAGACACAAGCTGCTGTCCTGCTCTCCGGAGCGACTTATGACCTGATAGAAGCCGATTATGCCGATGCTCTGGAGAAAATTCTCCCGGAATTTGAAAAAATTCCTGCTTATGTCTGTGACCGGACAGGAACCCTCACAGAAGCCGAATTACAGGAATTTTCCGATAAAATCCAGACGATTCAGAAAGAAAAAGAATTGCAGTGTGCTGTTATACTTCTGCCGTTTCCGGCAGAAGGTGAGCCGGATACGGATTTTTATTTAAAAAAATTCAGCTGTGATGCGGTGTTATTGCTCGACCCTGCGAAAAAATTATGCCGGACTGCCGGAGATGACCTGAAATTTCAGGATTCTGAAATTATACAGGTCTGGGAAAAACAGAGTCTGCCATGGGCTGTCCGGTTTTTTCTGGAAAATATCTAAAAAATTTTAAGAAATTTAAAAAAAATTAAATTTTTTTTCAAAATACTACTGTACAAATGCAATTTGGTATGCTATAATAAAAAGGAGGATTTTATTTTCTATGCAAAAAGATGTACAAGGCATTCTGCAAAGTGTCGGCAAAGTCATTGTCGGCAAGGATGAAACGGTTCTGCAAGCTGTGATTGCTATGCTCTGCGGCGGTCATGTCCTGCTCGAAGATGTCCCTGGTGTCGGAAAGACACAGCTCGCAGCCGCTCTCTCCCGTTCCGTCGGCGGAGAATTTCACAGAATTCAGCTTACCCCTGATATTATGCCCTCGGACATTACCGGTTATTCTGTCGTCAATCGGAAAGACGGTTCTCTGGAATACCGTCCGGGTGCGGCTGTCTGTAATTTCCTGCTGGCTGACGAAATCAACCGTGCTTCTCCGAAAGTGCAGTCTGCTCTGCTGGAAATCATGGAAGAACATCAGATCAGCCTTGACGGTCAGACACATATTCTGCCCTCTCCGTTCATGGTCATTGCTACTCAGAATCCGGTGGAAACTTACGGAACGTATCATCTTCCGGAAGCCCAGATGGACAGATTTTTCATGAAAATTTCCATGGGTTATCCCACACTTTCCGAAGAACTCGCCATTCTCGAACGCAACGGCGAAGGCAATCCGATTACGAATATCACAGAAGCTGTGCTGTCTACCGATCAGGTCAGTCTGTTACAGCAGAAAGTCAATACTGTTCAGGTTTCCGACCCGGTGAAGAATTATATTCTTGCTCTCGTAAGAGCGACCAGAGAAAGCGACCTGTCTGCACTCGGTGTCAGTCCCAGAGGCAGTATTGCCTGTTATAAAGCCGTCCGTGCGGCGGCATTCGTCCATGGCAGAAGCTTTGCAACGCCGGATGATGTAAAAGAACTTGCCGTTCCGGTATTGTCGCACAGAATCCTGCTTTCTCCGAAAGGCCGGAACAGTCTCGGCAGTCCGGAGGCTCTTGTCCGTCAGATTCTGGAAACGCTTCCCGTTCCGGCGGAAGCATGAGGAGCTTCTCATGAAAAGAATATCTGCTCTGCTCGAACGCTCAAAATTTTATTTCGGTCTGCTGGCAATGTTCGGCATGGCCTATCTGTTTACGCATTATCTTGACGGTGATATCGGTGTTGTCGTCTGGAGTTTTCTGATTCTTGCCCCGCTGATTTCTGTCTTACTGAGCTGGAGAGCCGCAAGACAGATTTCTGCACGGCTCGAAGCACCTGCTTATTTAGCGAAAGGCCGGAGCTTTACTGCAAAGCTGACTGTTACAGCAGACGGCCGTCTGCCTGTGCCGTTTCTGAGATGTCATATGAGTTCAGATCTGAATTTCAGTCAGGAAGATACCCGGCCGGTACAAAGTGCCATGACTGCCGAAGAACCGCTCGAACTGCCTTTCCAGATGACGGCCGCTTATGCCGGATGCGGTACGGTTTCCATACAGGAACTGGCTGTCTATGATTATTTAGGCTGGTTCAAATTCCCGGTGCAGCAGGTTCCGGCAGCCGTGAAAATCGGTGTGATTCCGGAAATTCCCTCGCTGACGAATGCGAATGTGATTCTGCATACTGTCAGTGATATTGTCCTGACACAGGATGACGAGGAAGAAGAATCCTCGGCGGCATATTCTGCCCAGTCCATGCCGGGCTATATTCACAGGGAATATATTCCCGGAGATAATTTAAAACGCATTAACTGGAAAATGTCTGCCAAACGGCAGAAACTCCTTGTCCGTATGGACGAAGCGGCGGCTACTGTCAGACCGACTGTGATTCTGGATCTTCAGCCGGAAACTAACGAAACGGCTCTGAAACGCCGTGAAATCATCATGGAAGGTGCTCTCGGCTTTCTGATTCTGCTTGTCCGGCAGGGAATCCCCTGTACCATCCGGTTTGCTTCTGAGAGAAACTGGAAAATGCTGATTCTGGAAAGCGAAGATGATGTCAGAAATGCCGCTGTAGAAATGGCCGCTGCTGATTTCGTCAATGACGGAAACAGAATTGATCTCAGTGCCGGTCACGAAAAAGCAGGAGCATATCTGATTTATACACCAAGACCGGATGAAGCTCTCGCCGCCGAAGCAGGGAATCTCAAAAATCTCGGCTATGTATGCGGCGTATGTCCGGCCGGAGGCGATAACACGGCTCTGCTGAATTTTGATGCCATCTGGACAATCGGTGAAGATTTTGCAATGCAGAATCTGAAAAAATAAAATATTCAGAAACGGGGTGATGCCGTTGTGGCATAAATTACAGGAGCTGTCACAGCAGCCGGCAGCAAGATTTTTCAAAAAGCTGATCGGTGACCCTGTACAGCTCTATGCAGTATTTCTTGTAACAACCGTCATGCATTACTATCACAGCGGCATGACCTGGCTTTATACGGTTTTTGCCGTGCTGATCAGCTGGCTGATGATGCGTTTTTATGATTTTGTTGCAAAACATAAACTGATCGGGCCTCTGACTTATATCGTATATTTGTTTGCCGGACTGGAAATCGTCCGTATGATTACCAATTACGGACAGATCGGTTATCCGATCAGTTTTATGGTCTGGTTCCTGACACCGCAGAGCGTTGTGACGTTCTCGGCATGGTATACAATCTCGATTTATTTTCTGATGCTGGGATTCCTGACCAGTGCTGTGTATTATTTTTCCAAAATCCGCTACAGGATGAGTATGCAGTTTCTGATTATGCTGATTCCGCTCAGTTTGTATGCCAAAGAAGGAATTCACATGCCTGCCGTACTGGTGATTATTTTACTGGCAAGCTTTTTCCTGCTGATGGTTTACTGCCGTCAGCTCCGGAATCCGGAAGAAATCCGCTATCTGCCGAGTTTTCACGGCAGCATGTCGATTGCTGTCTATGTACTGGTTTTTTCGATCACGGCGGCGATCATCCCGAAGCCCGCTCTTACGGCTGACCGTGAATTTATCGAAAATGCCATGTCCTACAGCACATGGTCTGATGTGCTCATGAATGCGATCAGTATGTTTACCGATACGACGGATAATTCTTTCAGCACTTCCAATAATACCAGAACAATTTATTATGTCGCTTCTCCGGAAGCTCTCCGGCTCAGAACACAGACCTATTCTTATTATCAGTCTGATGACAGCTGGTCGGTAATCCGTGAATATGACTATCCGGATCAGGACTATGAAACCGGCAGTAAGCTGACTTACCGGCCGCAGGATGTCTTACAGGCAATTCTGGATGCCGCTGCTCAGGATACGGATTTTGCCGAAACTTATCAGCTTTCCGATCTGGCAGGTACAGTACTGACGGAACAGAACTTACAGACAGTTTCTCTGTGCTGTATTTATTATCCTACGCAGATACTTCCTTCCCCGACAAGAATTGTTTCTCCCACTGTTTCGGCCGGAAACCGTCTGACAGTTTCCGAAACCAACACATTCGGCGGCAGTATCAGCGGCTGGACAGATATCCGGTATTATTCCGATACGTATGCAAGATACGGAACTGTCCTGCCGGTTCTGCAAAGATTATCCGGTTCCGAATATGAAACCCTCTTACAGGATGCACAGGCTGTTCTTGAAAAAACTGCTCCGGAAGAATCTGCTTTACTGACGGAAATACAACAGGAATATCAGGAAGCATATGCCTATCTGCATACCGTACATGCTCAGGATTTCGACAGCGATGTGATTAAAACTCTTGCCGAACAGATTACCGCCGGGCTGGATTCCGATTTTGACAAAGCCAGGGCAATCGAAAACTATTTCGTAAAAGAAGGTTTTGTTTATGATCAGTCCTATCAGAAGCCGGCAGGCTCCAATGCAGAATATTTCCTGACCGAAAGCAAGACAGGTGTATGCTATGAATTTGCTACGGCAATGGTTATGCTCTGCCGGAGTATCGGCCTGCCTGCACGCTATGTACAGGGCTATAATTTAAATCAGATGTATGACGGCAATTTCCGGAACCGTGACTGCAATTATCTGATTAAAGTCCGTGATGCCCATGCATTTCCGGAAGTGTATATTTCCGGCTATGGATGGCTCAGTTTTGAACCGACTGTTTCCAGTATGGATCTCCCGGAAGCCGGCACAGCAGAAAACCAGAATGTTACCAGATGGGGCTTTATTCTGCTGGGATTCGGTGTGATTGCAGGAATTGTCTATTTCTTCCTGCCCCGTATCCGGGAAAAGCTGTTCCGGAAAAGAATTTCCCGCCTGTCACCGGCTGAAAGTGCCGCTGCCGTATTTCTCAGAATGCGTCATGTGATGCATCTCCCCGAAAGCACTACCGTCAGGGAGCTGGCTGAAGCTTCTCTTCCGTTCTTTGCAGAACCGGAGTTTTTCAGTGCTCTTGACGTATTGTTATACAGTCATGTTTCTGAGGCAGATTCTTCTGTCATGACTTCACAGCAGATTGCCCTGCAATATCAGAAATGGCAGGACGATCGTATACAGTTCCTGAAAGATCAGGCAAAACAACGCAGACAAGAAGCAAAATTAAACCGTCAAAAACAAAAAACGCAGAAAGCGTAACGAAAGGAGAAATGAATTCCAATGGATTTTCTAAAACACAAGCTTGCTGTTGCAGGTGCAATTCTCTCTGTAGTCATGAGTGCCTCCCTGCTGGGAAATTCTCTGATCTACGGATTCAGTGAAGATTACAAGTCATGGAAACAGTACGGCAGCAGCTGGAGCACAATGACTCTGGGAACAAGCTCGGATACCGTCAAAAGCAGCGGCTGTGCCGTCACTTCCGCAGCCATTCTGATGGTGCATTCCGGCTCGGTTACAAGCGAAGATTTCAACCCGGGTGTGATGGTAGAATATCTGAACCAGAACGGCGGCCTTGATTCTTACGGCTGTCTGAACTGGTGGGCATTATCCGGCTATGCACCGGATTTCAAGTATGTGACTAATGTAGACAATAGTCTGCACGGCACGACACAGGCCGAAAAAGCACAGGAAATTAAAAATTTCCTGGATGCCGGCTATTATGTCATGGCTCGTATCAGCAGCGGAAAAAATACACATTTTGTAGCAATTGATTCCGTAAACGGTTCGAGAGTCACAATGATGGATCCCGGCAGTACGGCAACTTCTCTGTTTGAAAAATATGATGTCAGCACTGTGACACAGGTGCGGCTGTTCACCGGCAAGCATTCCGCTTCTTCTGAGGAAGAAGAGACAATTCCGGAAACAGAACCGACCGAAACTACCGTGACAGAAACTACCGTACAGACTGAACCGGAAACCACTCCGGCTGCTGTGGAAACTTCTGCAACAGAAGAATCCGTGCCGGATGTGATTATTGAAGATATTATCAGTGAAACCACAACACAGGCTGTTCCTGAAACATCTGCTCCGGTTACAACGACAACTGTTACAGAAACAACCACAACCACTGTGATGACAACAACTGCTGCTCCGGTTACTACCCAACCCGTGACAACTACAGAAATTGTCATTACTACCAAAGCAGCCGTCCAGACAGAACTGCCTGTAACTACTGAAACTATGATTGAACCTATCGTGGAAATCCAGTCGGAAACACTCGGTGAACCGTTCAGTGCCGAAGAAGTTTCCGGACAGATTGAAATCATCATACAGGATGCCCCTGAAACTGCTCCGGTCGGTGAAACGGAATCTGATGAAATCAGGAAAACCAAAACGCTTTATATCCCTGAAGAACAGGCCGAAGCCACACTGATTGAAATTAAAGATCAACATGCTCTCATGTCGATCAGATTTACTGTCAAGGCTGACCTGAATCTTCGTGCAGACACCAATACAGATTCTGAAATTCTGACAGTCATCCCTGCCAATACTTCTCTGAATGTTGTTGAAACAGATGACGATTTCAAATGGGGCAGAGTGCTCTATAACGGCTTTGAAGGCTGGATTGCCCTCAATTTCGCAGAATTATAATAAAAATCAGGAACCGCCGTCCGGCATTGCACGGCGGTTCTTGTTATGAGAAAGGATGATATGTTTCATGAACTGGATGGAAATTAAAATTATGACCGAAACACCGGCACTGGAGATTCTCTGTGCTTTGCTGACGGATTACGGTGTGAAAGGCTTTGTCACACAGGATAAAGAAAGCTTTCAGGAATTTCTGGATGATAAAACAGGAAAATGGGATTATATTGACGAAGATGTCATGCAGCTCTCGGACTGTGATACCAGTGTGACATTCTATCTGCCGGATGATGCTCAGGGTGCAGAACAGCTCTCCGGTATCCGGAATTTGACTGCAAATCTCAAATGCAGAGAAGATGCGGAATTTTTCGGCAGTCTGGAAATTTCTAAAAATAATGTCAAAGAAGATGACTGGGCAAATAACTGGAAACAGTATTTCAAACCCTTCCCTGTCGGAGAAAAATTATATATCAAGCCGTCATGGGAGGAAATTCCGGAAAATACGGACAGAACCGTTTTAGAAATTGATCCGGCTTCGAGTTTCGGCACCGGTCAGCATCATACAACAAGATTATGCTTAGAATTATCAGAAGCAGTTCTGAAACCGCATGATCAGATTTTAGACCTCGGCTGCGGAAGCGGTATTCTCTCGATCGGAGCTATGCTGCTCGGTGCGGATTCGGCAGCTGCTGTGGATATTGTAGATAACTCCGTCCGGACGGCTCTCGAAAATGCAGAGAAAAATCATATCAGTCCGGAAGTATATCATACTTACTGCGGAGATATTTGCTCTGATCAGGAGCTGAGAGAAAAAATCGGCTCCGGCTATGATCTGATCTATGCCAATATCGTGGCGGATGTCCTGATTGCTATGTCCGGATTGTTCGGAACATTCCTGAAACCGGACGGATATCTGATTGTATCAGGCATTATTATCGAACGTGCGGACGAAGTTCTGACCGAACTTGAAGCCCATGGATTCGAGAAAATCACTGTCAAAGAAAAAGAAGGCTGGGCAGCAGCACTTCTCAAAGTAAAATAATAAAAAAAGCACAGCATATCTGATCATACAAGATACGCTGTGTTTCTGTTTTATCTGCATTATAACATCGAACGGAACATGAGTACGCCTATCACAGTATCAATGCCAATCAGAACCGCAGTAATTCTCACTACAGTACGATTGAAATCATATAATTTTCTTTCCATAAAAACTTGCAGACATGCGACAAAACTACAGAACTGCATGACAAAAAACATCGACAGCATAGGAATCAGCCCTAAAATCGCAAGAACCAGTGCAGCTTTCTCCAGTTTTTTATTTTCTTTTGCTTTTTTCTCTGCGACAACTCTGGCCTGATCTTCCCATGAAGGTTTCTGAAGTCCACGGAATTGTGAGTTTTTCTGTTCCTGATAGTCCTGGATTGCTTTTTGTCTGCCCATTTCCTGCTGATAGCCGAACTCGAAAGCATTGGTAATTTCTACCTGTCTTTTTTTGATTTCGTCATCAATCAGCATTTCATTTCCGCAGTACTGACAGATACATCTTGTCAGTTCCGGATTGACTTGCAGAGCAGCATTGCATTTTGTGCAGACCAGATCAACAAGTTTCATTTCAAAACGCTCCTTTTCCCAGCTTACAGCTTTAATTTCTCTGCAATATCTTCATCACCGAAATGCTGATGTCTGTAATTCATCAGCAGAATCTGAATTTCATAAGCCTGCATGGCATTGGCAAATTGAATACAGGAATCAATCTCTTTTTTTGAGCTGAAATCTTGTGTGAAAATATCTGTATCCAAAAATTTCTGAACCCAATGGGTTTTCTTTTTCTGTATCAGATAAAGAAAATATTCTGAACAATGCTGCATCAGATAATTTCTGACAGCAGTGTTATTTTCCTGAAAATACCAACTGAGCAGATGCTCTGTAAGTTTTTCCCAGTTTCCGGAACGATCTCTGTCGATAAATTTGGTATGAATCCGCTGGATAATTACTCTGAAAATATCATTGATATTGCAGGTATCTGAAATTTCTCTGAGACAGAAATGCATATCAAAACAGATGACTTCTTTTAATGAAACACAGTTACTGAAAGCTCCGGAGTCTGCCCATTCGATGGTAGTCGGAAGCGTTATTTTTTCCAGTTCCAAACAGTTCGCGAATGCACATTGTCCGATCTTTATGACTCCCTCCGGAATCACAACGCTTTTCATATGACTGCAAGCAAAGGCATACTCATCAATATCGGTGATTCCCTCCGGAATCAGAACATGTTCTTCATCATGATTATATTTGATGAGTTTATTTTCAGGAGAGATTTCAAATTTCTGTTCCGGATTTCTTTTCAGCAGAACATGTGCCAGCATATTCTGACGATATTTTTCCAGTCGTTCCCGGTCGGTCATTCTTTTTCTTCCTGAGATTCTTTCAGGAGATTCTGAATTTCAGATGCCTGTTTTTCATCGGCATATTTTGTAATGCTTTCGAGATTTCTTTTATTGACAAGCTTGGTTTCTTTCAGGACTTTTTCAGCTGTCTGCGTATCATTTTCATCAATCAGATATTTGAACATCTTGACGAAATTTTTCTTGATGGCTGATAAAATATCTTTATCTTCCGGATTCGCTGAGAACATCGCCCATAAATACTGATATTTCAGCGAAGAAGACCAGTTTTCCAGAATCGTCAGATCTTTTGTATCAATCAGACGGAAAACAGATTCTGTCTTGATTTTATCATTGATTCTGACAGTTACACCGTGATACGTAATTTCTTCCAGAGCCTTGCAGCTGTCAAAAGCATGTTTATTGATTTTCTTTACGCTCTCCGGAATGACGATTTTACGGAGTTTCTTACAGCCGCTGAATGCATAGAAGCCGATCTGTTTTACTCCTTTCGGAATGATTATGCTCTCGATCAGCGGATGATTCTGAAATGCATTGTCACCGATCTTGACAGCCTCTGCCGGAACGGTAATTTCTGTGTCATAGCCTCTGTAGCCGAGGACTATGCCGTTTCTGATCAAAAAAAACATATCGCTCATAATGATATACCTCACAGTTAAAATAATTATTATGTTTTATTTTAACATATTTATCAGGATTTGTCAAGAAAAAAACAGTTTCCCTGCCAAACGGCAGAAAATCCAAAAATTAGCAATTTTATTATGCAGATTGCATAAAAGAAATACGCAGTATATATAAATTATGTAGAAATTCATCTCTGTGCATTGCAAAAGCATGATATTAATGCTATAATAAATATTAGCTTATGATTTCTGTAAATCAGCAGGAAACTGCATATTATATTTTATATTTTTCTATAGCAAAGGAGCGTTATTTTTTTATGAACCAGATTCAGGCAAACAAAATCAAAAACATTGCCCTCGCCGGACATCACAGTTCCGGTAAAACCGCATTAGCCGAAGCTCTGCTCTATTGTGCCGGAGCCTCCGACCGTCACGGAAAAATTGCGGATGGTACTACAGTCTGCGATTTCGACCCCGAAGAAATCAAGCGTAAAGCTTCTCTGTCCACCGCTCTGGCCGGTTTCCAGTATGAAGATTACTGGATGAATCTGCTTGATACCCCTGGCATTCTGGACTTTGCAGGCGAAGAATTATCCGGTATTGCCGCTGCTGATACGGTTCTGATCACAGTTTCTGCAAAATCCGGTGTTCGTGTCGGTACGAAAAAAGCTTATGCTGCTGCAAAGGCAATGAACAAAGCGACAATGTTTGCAGTTACCAAAACAGATGATAAAGATGCAAATTTCTACAATGTCCTGACAGAACTCAAGACCGTGTTCGGCCCTACGGTTTGTCCGGTTGTGGTTCCGGTGATCAAAGATGCTCAGATTACGTCTTATGTAAATCTGATCGAAATGAAAGCTTACACTTATGATGCCAAGGGCAAGGCTGTAGAATCGGAAATTACAGAAATCGGTACAGCAGAAAAAGAATACCGTCTGGAAGGCCTTGTTGCTGCCGTTTCCGAGGCCGTTGCCGAAACGGATGAAGCCTTGATGGAAAAATTTTTCGAGGGCGAAGCCTTCACACAGAAAGAACTGACTGACGGCATTCACAATGCCATGAATCAGGGGCTGATTACTCCGGTTGTCTGCACATCTGCTGCGACTATGGCCGGCATTGACATGCTGCTGAAAGAATTTGAATTATTGGTTCCGGCCGCTGATGAAGTGCCCTCGGATATAAAATGCGATGCATCCGCACCGCTTGCGGCTTTAGTATGCAAGACCGTTGCTGACCCGTTTGTCGGCAAGATGTCTTATCTGAAAATTTTATCCGGAAAAATCACCCCGGATATGACTGTCATGAACTCCAGAACCAATGCAGAAGAAAAAATCGGCAAGATTTACACTCTGCTCGGCAAGAAGCAGACAGAAATCAAATCCGCCGAAGCCGGTGATATTATCGCCGCTGTAAAGATTTCAGCAATTACAGGCGATACCTTGTATTCTGCCGGCAATCCTGCCGAAGCTCTGATGCCTGATTTCCCGCACCCGTGCTATTCCATGGCAGTCAAGGCCAAGAATCAGGGCGATGAAAGCAAAATCTCCGGCGGTATGCAGAGACTGGTCGAAGAAGATCCGACTCTGACTTATGAACAGGATCCTCTGACAAAAGAAATGATTCTCAGCGGTCTTGGCGAACAGCATCTTGAAATTGCCGTTACCAAGCTGAAAAATAAATTCGGTGCAGAAGTAGAACTTTCTGTTCCGCAGGTTGCCTATCGTGAAACCATCCGGAAGAAAGTCGAAGCCGAAGGCAAGCATAAAAAACAGTCCGGCGGTCACGGCCAGTACGGACATGTAAAAATCGCTTTTGAACCCTGTGTCAGTGATGAATTAATCTTTGAAGAAAAAGTATTCGGCGGTTCTGTTCCGAAGAACTACTTCCCTGCTGTCGAAAAGGGCTTGCAGGATGCCGTTAAGAAAGGCGTACTTGCCGGCTGTCCGGTAGTCGGTCTGAAAGCGATTCTGCTCGATGGTTCTTATCATCCTGTGGATTCTTCTGAAATGGCTTTCAAGATGGCCGCTTCGATCGCCTATAAAGAAGGCATGAGAAATGCCGACCCTGTTATGCTCGAACCGATCAGCACGCTGAATGTTACCGCTCCGGATGAAAATACCGGTGATATTATGGGCGAACTCAACAAACGCCGTGGCCGTGTGCTGGGTATGAATCCGGCTGAAAAAGGCGAAACTACCATTACTGCTGAAGTGCCTGCACGTGAAATGCATGATTTCGCTATGTATCTCCGTCAGGTGACAAGAGGCATGGGCAGTTTCACACTCGAATTTCTGAGATACGAACCGCTCCCGGCAAATCTGCTGAGCGAGGTCATCACAGAAATTTCTGCTGCCAATGAAGCATAATTTCCGTCAGGACTGTATCAGAAGATGCAGTCCTGATTTTTTGTGTAAATTTATGCCATGATATTGACTTTTTTTCTGATTTGTGCTATGATAAGACTGTCTGAATTTTTCAGGAAAGGATGCTTTTATTATCATGTCAAAAACGTTTACGGAAAAATTGGAATCTTTTTCCAGAATTGTCATCAGCATTCTGATGATCTATATTATGGGAATGCTCAGTATCATCAGTCTGTTTTCGACTACCGGTATGCAGACGATCGAAGAGGGCGAAGAGGTAGACAGCGTTGTCATCAGAATTTTCAAAGCACAGGAATCTGTCATTTTCTATCATGATGATTTTCTGATCAATCTGATCATGCTTGCTGTATTCGGCATCCTGTGTTTTCTGATTCTTCCGAAAATGAAGAAGCTCTCGCTCCGGACAGAACTGATTTTCATGACCGTCTGGACGGTTCTGTGGGGTGTGATCTGGGTCAATTCCTCGATGGTAGAACCGACTTTCGATTCTGCCTATGTGACGGAATATGCAAAGAAATTCGCTTCCGGAGACTATTCCGGCATGTCGGATGTTTATTTGCAGGAATATCCGTTCCAGTTAGGCTATATCTTCCTGACGGAGATTTTATACAGAATTACAACGGCGAATTTCGGTGAACCGGAAACAACGATTTTTATTCAGGTTATGAATGTCATCTTTCTGGCTCTGATCTATGACGGCATTATTCTGATCAATCATGAATTGTTTGAAGACAAGCGTCCCCGTCATATGACAGTGTTATTATTTTCTGTCTGTGCTCAGCCTGTCATTTTCTGTTCATTCACATACGGAATCATTCCGGCATTTGCATTCTCAGTATGGGCATTATGTCTGGAGATTCTGTATTTCAGGAAAAATAAAATCTGGATGGCGATTGTTTCGGCAATCTGTCTGGGCATTGCTGTCATGATCAAGAATAATAATTATATTGTCATGATTGCGATGCTGATCATTGCCGTAATTCAGCTGCTCCGGAGAAAACAGCTGCTGAAAGATGCGGTTTATGTGATTCTTGCCGGTGTGATGGGCATGTCTATGCTGCCGGGCGTGATCTCGCACTATGAAAAGAAAAGCGGTGCGGAATTAGGCGATTCTCTGCCTTATGTGTCCTGGATTGCCATGGGCATGTGCGAGGGCTTCCGTGCTCCGGGATGGTACCGGGGAACTTATACCACAAAGAAATTTGAAGAACTGGATATGAATCAGGAAGCTATGCGGGCATACTCTGAAAATCTGCTTCAGGAAAGACTGGAGTATTTCAAAGAAAATCCGCAGTACCGGAAAGATTTCTTTTACAGAAAATTTACTTCCCAGTGGAATGAGACAAGCTATCAGAGCATCTGGAATAACACTGTCAGAAAACAGTATAAAGACAAGGGCAAACTTTCACAGTGGGTATGCTATGACGGTGCAGATAAAGTCAAATCTTATATGGATTTCTATGCACAGTTAATTTTCTGGGGCTGTCTGCTGGCAGTGGCCGGCTGTCTGAAAAACAGGAATTTCCTGGCTGTTTCCATGCCTCTGGTAGTTCTGGGAGGAATTTTATATCATATGCTTGCAGAAGCAAAATCACAGTATGCAATGTCTTATTTTATTCTCATGATCGGCATAGCGGCATACGGCATTTGTATCGGCTATGATCTGTTCTCGAAGAAAATGCAGAATTATCCGAAAATTGCGAAATTCTTCCCTGTCGAAGTACAGGAAGCTCCGGCACACACACCTGAATCTGAACCCATTCCGGAAGAAGTTTCCGAAGAAATGCCGGAAACTCCGCAGGAAACCTGAAATAAAAAAAGCCTGTCCGCTTCTGACGGACAGGCTGATTTTTTTGATTTATGAAGCTTCCTGTTCTGTGCTTTCCGTACTTTCTTCTTCGGGGAAGAGTTCCGGAATGGTATTCTTCGCTTCTTCGAGGAAACTTTCTACTACAGCATCGATATTGCCGTCATAGATTGCCGAATACATCGGCTGGGAATGCAGAGCCAGACGGAGACTCAGTTTCAGATCTTCGTCATATTCTGTGATAGTTTCATTCAGCTTGATATTGACAGCTGCATCTTTCAGAATCGCAAACTGATTCTGACCGCCGAGCAGCGGATTGGAATAATCACTTGCTGCAATTTTCTCCATAACGGTTTTGTTATTCACAAAATCGCCGGAAGCTAATGCATATTTCTCCATAGTTTCTGCATCGGATGTGAAATATTTAATAAACCGGGCTGCCTCTGTCTTGTTATCACAATTCGGAGATACACAGAGCCATGAACCGCCCCAGAAATATTCCTGCGGCCCCTGCACCAGTCTCCAGTTACCTTCTGCACCGCAGATCTGTTCCAGCTGATTTCCGGCAGTCAGGCACCATGTCGAGAAGAAATAGCCGAGTGTGCCTTCTTCCTTGCCGAGCACCATCCAGTCATATTCACCCCACTGAGCCACAGAGACATCAATAGAATTATTCTGTACATAGGGCACAATCATTTCTGTAAATTCCCGTGCGGTCTGTGTATTGATCTTTCCGTCAATCAGCCACGGAGAATTGGTAGAAGTGGCATAGCACTGCCACATATCATCCAGAGAAGCAGCTACTGTCACAGAACCGTCTGTTGCTTCGCTGAGTTCTGCAGCCATTGCGGCAAAGCCGTCCCAGTCGCTGATTTTTGCCTGCATTTCTTCAGGAGTCTTGATGCCGAGATACTGTTCGGCAAGTGTTGCATTATAGCAGTATCCTCCGGGGGTTGCCTGCCAGCTTGCTGCTTTGAGAACGCCGTTGTTATCCGTGCCGATATCCACTGTATAATCATAAGCATTGGTATAATCATCTTCTGTAATGCCGAGTTCCGACAGCGGAACGGAATAGCCTTCATCATTGATATAATTCAGAATCCAGCCGGATTCTGCAATAAACATATCGACACCTTCGCCGCTGTTAAGGAACGAGCGGTATTTTTCACTTGCGGCACCGCCGCTGTTTGCACCGCAGTTGACATATTCTACTGTAATATCCGGATAATCCTGATTGAATACTTCGATCATATTTTTCAGATCATTGTCATTCCAGGAAGCAATGGTCAGTTTTTCGCCGCCGTCTGTAATTGTTTTGGGCTGAGGTCTGCCGGCGTTCCTGACATACTCTTCCAGTGTACCGTCATAAATTCCCGAGCCGACATCTGCGGCATACCGCAGAATCCAGGAAGCATCTGTTGCATCGATATCGCCGCTGCCGTCAATATCCCCGAACAGCGGTGTTGTTTCCGCACTGCCTGTCAGGGCTGTCAAGCCGGCTGTACAAAGGGAAAAAGCCATGACTGCCGCCAGTAGTTTTCTGACTTTCATAGATAAAAAAACCTCCTTTTAAAATACAGATTCCATGTTATTATTATAACACTTTTCCACAACAAAGTCAATATTTTTTTGATATATTTTTTCAAAAACTTGTACAAAACCATACAATTTCTGTTTTTTTCCTGCTGTTAATGAAAGGAGTTTTTTTATGACCGAACTACAGAACCAAAAAATACTGTGGCTTTCCCGTGCCAGAAAAGCCGAACAGAATCTGCATGCTCTGAAAACTGTCTGCCGCCGTGACGAATCTCTGCTTCAGGAACTGGAGCTGTTTGAAGAATGTTCAGATCTGCATCAGCAGCTGGAGCATACGCTTGCTCAGGTACAGGAACAGCTTACCAGTCTGATCATAATCCGGGAAGAAATCCGCCGTATCATTCTCACTCTGCCGGATTTGCAGGAACAAGCCATTCTTCTGCGGAAGTATCTTGCCTATGAAACTAACGAACAAATTGCCGATGCCATGTTCTATGACCCCCGCACGATACAGAGAAAACACAAACAGGCACTGGACAGAATTTCTCTTCCTGCAGAAAGCCGCATATCAGAAACAACAATTTTTCAGAATATAACTTGTGAAAATTGACAAATCCAATTCAGGATTTAAAAAAACATTGACAAATCTATCAGAATGTGTTATACTTAATTTATAAAACATTCTGAAAATGACCGGAAATCAAAGCAGGCCTTTTCCGTCAGTTTTCCTGTTCCGGCTGCTGTCACATGCATTCTGCAAGCAAACAAATAGGGTAAATCTGAAAATGCCACTGTACAGCTTTTGTTCAGTTTTGCAAAGTACTTGTAAAATCACCAAAGCTGTGCAGTTTGTTTTTAAAATGATCTAAAAAACAGGAGGTTCTTAACTGCATGGCAAAAGCAAAATCCAAGAAAAAAAAGAAGAAGCAAACCCGTGAACTGATGATTCTGGTCATCCTCATCCTGATCAGTGCAGGTCTGATTGTAGCAATGTTTACTCTCTATGCACAGCGGAAAAAGCAGGCCGGTCAGTCCGCAGAAGTCAACATTCCGCAAAGGCCCGAAGAAACAGGCGTGAACCCTGTTGTCATCCCCGATGCCCAGCCGGTGCCTGAAACCGAACCCGTGACAGAAGCCTCTGACCCCAATCTGCTCCTCGCAGAAGAGGCAATGCAGAATATGACACTGGAAGACAAAATCTATCAGATGTTCATCGTCACTCCCGAAGTGCTGGTCGACAGAGAAGATATTCATGCTGTTGTCCAGACAGGCGATCTTACCAAAGCTGCGATTGACGAATCCCCTGTCGGCGGTATCGTGTATTTCTCCCAGAATCTGGAAGATGAAGAACAGACCAAAGACATGATCTCCGGTGCTCAGGACTATATGAAAGAAGTGCATCATGTCGGCATGTGGATTGCCGTGGACGAAGAAGGCGGCACGGTTGCCCGTGTATCTGACAGCCTGGATACCCGTTTCTTTGATGATATGGCTGTCTACGGCGAAGAAGGCGATACAGAAGCCGTCCGCACCATGGGTACACAGATCGCAGAAGATATTTCCCAATTCGGCTTTAATCTGGATTTTGCTCCTGTTGCAGATGTCAATATCAATCCTGACAACGAGCTGCAGGACAGAATTTTCAGTGATGACCCTGCTGTTGTTTCCGACATGGTTGCTGCTATGGTACAGGGTCTGCAAAGTTCCGGCCAGGTCAGTGCCACACTCAAACACTTCCCCGGACTCGGTGCAGAAGACGGAAATACCCACGAAGATGACACCACTCTGATTGACCGTACTTATGAAGATCTGGATGCCGTAGATTTTGTTCCGTTCCGGAGCGGTATTGCCGCCGGTGCAGAATTTGTGATGGTCGGCCATCAGGTTATGAGCTGTGCCGGAGATGACATGCCCTCTGACCTGTCTCATGTCGTAGTCACAGACTGGCTCAGAAACGGCCTCGGCTATTCCGGTATTATTATCACAGATGCCCATAACATGAATACAATTACCGCAAATTATTCTTCCGGAGAAGCTGCTCTCCTCGCATTTCAGGCCGGTGTCGATGTTGTTCTGATGCCCGAAGACCTGTCCGATGCAGTAGAGACCGTAGCCGCCGCTGTAGAATCCGGCGAGCTTTCCGAAGAACAGATCAATGAAAGTGTCAGAAGAATCCTGACCGCCAAAGCCAAGCATCATCTGCTGTAAGCATTCAGCAATATATCAAGAGATTAAAGTGAGGAATTTATTATGGAACTGACACAGGACCAAGTCAACCGCATTCATTCTATGGCCGCCCAGTGCCTGAACATCATGGAAAAACAAGACAGAAAAGGCCAGTATAATGTTCTTGTAAAGCTCTATACTGACCAGTTTAAAGAAAGCAACAAATCCAGAGAGTATTACGGCGAACTCCAGACATGGCAAAATCTTACCGGTACTTACGAAAAGCATGTGAAACAGTGCGAAATCAAAATGGCCGAACTCCAGAAAGGCCTGAATGCTACTGCTGCCGAACTCCAGAACGAAAAAGGCAAGACCTACCGCTGGTATCAGGCTTATAACGAACAGAAAGCCACCATGGAAAAAGGCGGCGAGGAACAGTCCAAGCTGAAAGAAGAAGTCCAGAAACTGGAAACCGAAAAATCCAGAATGCAGGAACAGCTGGATGCCCTCCAGAACGGCGGTGCCGGTGATGAAAAAATTCAGAAGCTGATCGCTCAGCAGCAGGAACAGACTGCTGCTAATGACAAGCTCCGTGAAGAAAATCAGGACTTGCAGGAAGAAATTGAAGAACTCAAGGCCGAACTGGAAGAAGCCAAGAATTCTCCTGCCCAGGATAAAACAGGCGAAAAGCTTTCTGTCGAAGTCGATGATCTGAATGCAGAAAATCATCAGCTTAAGATTCAGCTGGATGAACTCCAGCAGAAACAGCCCGAACAGGCCAAAGCCAACAAGATTCTGCATGAAAAGAACGAAAAGCTTCTCAAAGAAGTCGATAATCTCCGCAACGAACGCCAGCTTCTGAAAGAACAGCTCGAAATGCTCGAAAATCAGAATGTCACCAAGAGAGAGCGTCCTGCCCGTGATGATGATGACGAAATGGACGAGGAAATGGAAGAACTGATCGAAGAAAAAGAAGAACTCGAAGATAAAGTCGATGAGCTTCAGAATGTCAACAAGCAGCTCAAAGAACAGCTCAGCCAGATGGAGGAGAAAAGCAAGGAAGCCGTTCTGCTCCAGAAAAAATGCAGCGAACTGTCCAATAAAAACAAGTGGCTTCAGAAACAAAATGACGAACTCGAAAAAGCCGCAAAATCCGAAAAGAAAACCGATGCTCCCACCATTCAGGAACAGTTTGAAAAAATGGGTCTGGACTATGACGAAATGCAGCATGAACTGGATTCCCTGAGAATCGAAAAACAACAGCTCATCCAGCAGAAAGCTATGGTCGAAGCACAGTCCAACATGGATACCGAAGCTCTCCGCAAAGAAATCGAAGAACTGAAAGAACAGCTTGCAAAGGGCGGCTCTGTTCCGTCGGTTTCCGCACAGCCGCAGGAAGTTCCCGAAGTGCCTGATGTTCCTGTTGCCCCGACTGTGCAATCCGTTCAGGCCGCAGAACCGAAATCCCAGGAAGACGAAGCGTTCAAGCTCTCTACTTCTCCTCTCGAAGTAGACAAGCATGAAGACAGCAAATTCCTGAACGTTATGCTGCTCGGTACCAAACTGCATTTGTCCGAAATGCCTGCCAAGGGTGCTCCGATTGTTGTAATCGAGAACAAGGCTTATCCGAACCCGCATTTCTACAAGGGCTTTACCTCCGGCATGGAAACCACCAGCAGTGTACGCCCCCTGAATAACCTGTTTGATATTGAAGGCTTGCTGGAAGACTGGAAAATCAAATACAGCCTCAAATCCATAGAGCCGGCTGAAATGAAAACAGACGAATCCGGCATTCAGCTTGAAAAGAAAGGCAAGATTGTTCTTTTGCCGGATATGAAATAATCACGCTCATTTTCAGGAAAAGAGGAACAGATTTTGGAAATATTTTTAATTATTGTTGTCGCTCTGCTGATGGTGATTATCGTCTTTCTGCTACTCAGTATCCAGGCAAACCAGAAGTTTGTGCAGTCTATGAAACAGCTCGCACAGGAAAACCGTAATCGAATCAATGCTTTAGAGTCACGCAACAAGGAACTCAGCTCGAAACTCAAAAGCCGTTCTGATTTCAAGACAGATGTTTCGGCCGAAGGGAATTCCGCAGAGTTCGAGGAATTAAAGGAAAAATATCAGAATCTCCAGACAAAATGCGAAAAACTGCAAAGCGATCTGGAGACTCAGCAGAAAGAAGTCCGGGAAGCAAAAGAAGCCGCTGAAAAAGCTGCTGCCGAAACCGTTCAGATCAAAGCAGAACAGGCGGATTCTTCCAATAAAGAAAAAAATCTTCATGAACAGATCGAACGCCTGGAACACAGCTGCGGTCAGCTCCGTGACGAACGCAAACAGCTTCAGGAAAATCTGACAAAAGCCGAAAAAAAATGCGAAGAACTTGAATACGGCCTCAGCCGCAGCGGAGAAATTCATATTTCTGAAAGCGAAGAAAATGAAGAACTCCGGACACAGATTGAAAATCTTACAGAAGAAAATACGACTTTCCGTGAAAAACTGGCCGATGCCGCCCGGCAGATCATCGATCTGCGGGAAGAACAGAAAGAAAAAATTGCTCAGGAACAGCAGACTGCTTCTGAAATCCAGAAAGAACTGGATTCTGTTCTGGAAGAAAATCAGAATTTCCGGGAAAAGTTAGCCGAGGCAGAAACCCTTGCTGATACGCTCCGTTCTGAAAAAGATGCTTTGGCAGAAAAGCTTTCTGATACAGAGAAAAATTCAATTCCTGCTTCCGAGGCTGAAGATAAACTTGAGGCCAGCGAACGGGAAAAGAAAATTCTCCGTGCTTCTCTGGAAACTGCCGAAAAACAGAATTCTGAATATCAGACTCAGCTGACAGAACTCCGCCGCACTCTGGAAGAAAAAGCACCGGATGCCGTCATTCCTGATCCGGAACTTCCTGTTCTTCGTCAGAAACTTGCTGATGCAGAAACACAGATTCAGCAGCTCCGTGACGAACTGAACATCAGACCGGAACTCTCTGCTGTTCCGGAAGTTTCCGCAGATGTTTCCGTTCTTCAGGCAGAACTTGAAAAAGCTAACAATCAGATTAAAAATCTCCGTGCCGAGCTGGAATCCAAAGCCGATATTCCTGCCCGTCCGGTAGATGAAGAAGTTGCCGAACTCCGTATTGAAAACGAACAGCTTCAGAATCAGAATCAGGAATTTTTCAGCAAGTTAAAAGATGCTGCTGCACAGGTGAAACAGCTCCGTGCCGAACGGGATGCCGCTAAAAATGCAGATTCTGTTCCGGAAGAAATGCAGAAACAGCTTGCTGATTTACAGGCTGAAAAAACAGCCCTCCAGGAACAGCTTGCCGATTCTGAACAGCAGATCAATGATCTGATTACAGAATTAACCAGTCAGCCGAAAAAAACTTCTGATGATTCTGCTCTCGAAGAAGCTCAGACAGAAATTGCTGCTCTCCGTGCAAACATTGCTAAAGATCATGCTGATCATGAACAGGAATTGGCTGAACTCCGTGAAAAACACCGTGAAGAGCTTTTCGGTCAGAAGAAAAAGGCAGAAGCCGATCTCGCAGAAGCATTGCAGAAAATCACTGATCTGAATACGCAGCTTACAGAAAAACAGGATTCTGATCAGAATGAACTTTCTGCTCTGACTCAGAAAAATCAGGAACTCGAAGAGCAGTTGAAATTCGCTGTATCTCAGGCTCAGAAATTCCAGTCAGATCTGGAATCTTCCCAGGAATCCGGCAGTCAGGAAGTCTCTGCACTTCGTACAGAAAATCAGATACTTGCTGACGAAAAACAAAAACTCGAAGAACAGCTCGCTGATACACAGCAGCAGATCAATGATCTGATTACAGAATTAACCAATCAGCAGAATTCCGGAAATTCCGAATTATCTGCTCTGCGTTCTGAACATGACAAGCTCTTGCAGGAAAAGCAGGAACTTGAAGAACAACTCAAATTCGCTGTCACACAGGCTCAGAATTTCCAGTCCGCCCTGGAGGAAAAACAGGAATCCGGCGAACAGGAAACTGTTGCCCTGAAATCTGAAAAAATCAAGCTTTCCCGTGAAAAACAGGAACTTGCCGAACAGCTTGAAACTGCTTCTCAGGAACTCGCACAGCTGAAAGAAACTCTTGCAACACTCTCTCAGAAACAGGATTCCGACAGTCAGGAAGTAATTGCTCTGAAATCTGAAAAAATCAAGTTATCCCGTGAAAAACAGGAACTTGCCGAACAGTTGGAAACCCTTACAGCCAGACTTCAGGAAAATCAGGAATCTGAAACACAGGCTCTTGCCTCCTTACAGGCCGATTATGATAAGCTTTCACAGGAAAAACAGGAGCTTGCCGAACAGTTCTCCGATGCCTCCCAGCAGATCAATGACCTGATTACTGAAATCTCTGCCAAACAGGAGAAAGAAACAGAATATTCCAGGATTTCCGAAAAACTTGCTTCTCTCGAACAGGAAAAACAGGAACTCGAAGAGCAATTGAAATTCGCTGTCACACAGGCTCAGAATTTCCAGTCTGCTCTGGAACAGAACCAGGCTTCCGGCCAGGAAAATCAGGAATTGTCTGACAAGCTTTCCGAAGCTCTCCAAAAACAGCAGGAAGACAAGGAAGAACTTGAAGTTCTCTATAACGAACTGGATTCGGCTGTCAAGCAGAATGACGAATTCCGCACCGCTTTGCAGAATGCCGCCAATCAGCTGAAAGATCTTCAGTCGAAATATCAGGAATCCGAACAGGAGAAACAGGAACTTCTTGAAAAACTGGAAAATCAGTCGGCCAGTGATGATCTTGATGCATTCGATGAAGATGATGCTGATACTTCTCTCGGTGATCTCCGTGCTCAGCTGGAAGAAGCCGCCGAAGAAAACGAAGATCTGCGTTCTGAACTGGAAAATGCTCTGGAACAGAACGAACAGTTACAGGCTCAGCTTGACAGGGTGAATATCCAGACTGCTCAGAAACAGGCGGAATTACAGGAAAAAATTCATACGACAGAACAGCAGTATAATATCTTGCAGACAGAGAATAAAAAACTCCGTCAGAATCTGGAAGAATTCAAATCCCGTATGAATGCCAAGCGTGAAAATGCCGGAGCAGCTTATCTCCAGGCGGCTTCCAGTGCCGAAATTCTCAGTAAACAGGAAGGTACACGCTTTGTGCATATCAATTTTGCTGATAACGGTGATCTGGTTCTGGAACATGCCCGTGATCCGAAAACTGCCGAAATTGCACTGCTCCGCAACGGTGCCATGATTCCGAACCCGCATTTCTATCCTGCTCTGACAGGCGAGGGCGAAACCGGAGAACAGCTTGAAATTCTGCTTCCGGTATTTGAAATGGCTGAACTGGATGATGATCAGAAATATCCGGTCAAGGCTCTCAATCCTGCTGTCGGTGAAATCCGTGACCGTGCTCTGCATGTAAAACGCAAGGGCAGAATTGAATTTTAAAAAATAACTAAAATATCCTCTGGTTTCAGAGGATATTTTTATTTTCCCGCTATTGACAAATCCGGAAAAATATGCTATAATCTTTCTTGGAAGTGAATATATTAACAATATGGGAGCTGGCTGTAGATTACAGTAAGCTTTTTTTTCAGAAAAAAATATTTTATTTC
Source organism: Oscillospiraceae bacterium (assembly GCA_017483465.1). GTDB lineage: Bacteria > Bacillota > Clostridia > Oscillospirales > Ruminococcaceae > UBA3855. The sequence continues at coordinate 6,452 of JAFUWN010000109.1, read as the reverse complement.
ACATCTTTCTTGACATATCTGTAAAATCATAGTATAATTAATATTGTGCGGACAGAATGAGATGAGGTGAAACCATGCAGGAAGATTTGCAAAAAGAACTCCGGTTTGCCATAATCGGAACAGTTGTTTTAGATCTGCTGATATGGATTGTTTCTCTGTTTCTGTTTCATTTCCGGATTGCTGTGCTGATTGGTCTGCTTCTGGGCAGTATCGGCATGATAAGTAATTTATTCCTGCTCCGCAGGAGTATTCTGAACGCTGTGTATTACGGGAAAACAAAAGATTTCAAAGGCTATCTGCTCCGGGTGCTGATTGCTTCGGCTGTGATTGCCGCCGGACTGCTCCTGGAATCCGTAGATGCCGTTTCCTGTGTACTGCCGTTTCTCTATCCGAAACTGATTTTCGGTATCTTATCTGTGAACAGCAGGCAAACAAACAAAAAATTTTAAGGCAGGAGGGATTTATTCTTGAGCATCAGTGATTTTTTAAGAGGTTCTCCCGATGGTGTGGATGTCAGCGGCCCTAAGATCGTGTGTTCGTTTGATCTCGGCGGTCTGACGATCAATCTGACAGAAACAGTCGTCCTGAGCTGGGTGATTATCTTAGCCGTCACGCTTCTGCTGCTCTGGCTGACCAGCGATCTGAAAACAAAAAATATTTCCAAAAAACAGGCCGTTGCCGAATGGGCAGTAAAAACCGTCTACGGACTCGTAGAAGATACGATGGGTAAACGCTGGCAATGGTTTGCACCCTATATCGGAGCACTGTTTACATTCTCGATTCTGGGCAGTCTGATCAGTATGCTGGGTCTGCGGTCGGTTACGGCAGATTTCAACGTGCCTCTGACATGGGCATTGATTACGTTTGTACTGATTCACGGTACGAATATCAAGACACACGGTTTCGGCGGCTATCTGAAAGGCTATGTAGACCCTGTTCCGGTCATGCTGCCGATTAATATCCTGAGTGAAGTGGCAACTCCGGTTTCAATGAGTCTGCGTCACTTCGGCAATGTCGTAAGCGGTATGGTAATCACCAGTCTGTTATATTATGCACTTTCTGTGCTCACTGCAAAAATCGGCGTTGCGTTCATGACTATCGGTATCCCGGCAGTAATGTCCCTGTATTTCGACCTGTTCAGCGGCTTCATGCAGGCATTTATCTTCATCATGCTGACTATGGTCTATATTTCCAATGCGGACGGCAATGCTGAGACATAAAAAATTTATAAAAAAATAATCTGGAGGTATTATTATGGAAACCAATAATGTTGATTACACAGAACTTTCAAGAGCTATTGTACTGGGAGCATCTGCCCTCGGTGCAGGTACGGCAATGATCGCCGGTATCGGCCCTGGTATCGGTGAAGGCTATGCTGTCGGCAAAGCCTGCGAATCCATCGGCCGTCAGCCGGAAAGCTCCGGTGCTGTGACAAGAACCATGTTTATCGGCTGTGCCGTTGCGGAATCTACCGGTATTTACGGCCTGCTCGTTGCCCTGCTGCTGATGTTTGCCAATCCGTTTATCAACAAAGTCAGCGGCTAAACTCTACAGGAGGCAGAAAATTGGATTTTTTATCAATTGATGTCGGTACGATCTTATTCACGCTGATCAATACAGGGCTGATTTTCTTAGCATTCAAGCTGATTTTGTTCAAACGCATTGATGCGATTCTCGAACAGCGTCAGAAAGAAGTCACAGATGTCTATACAAAGGCTGATCAAGCTTTAAAATCTGCTGATTCTGATAAAGAAAAATATGCTCAGGCTATTTCCGGAGCAAAAGAAGAAGCTGAAACTATTATCAGAAGAGCTGAAAAAATCGCTCAGAAACAAGGCGATTCGATCTTAGAGAAAGCCCGTCATGAAGCTCAGGCCGTCCGTGAGAAAGCAACTCTGGAAACCGAACGTGAAAAGAATCTCGCCAGAACAGAATTACAGGGCGAAATCTCTGATCTGGCTATGGAACTGGCTGAAAAAATTATGGAAAAAGAAATCAACAATGCCGATCATGAACGGCTCATTGATGATTTTATTCAGAATATAGGTGAACAGTCATGACACAGCAGACAGTAGAACATGTCTACGCCGAAGCCCTGTTTCTGCTCGCACAGGAAGAACATCAGGAACAGAAAATCTATGAAGAAATCAATCAGTTCACGGATCTGATTTTACAATATCCGGAACTGATTACGCTCCTGGATGTTCCGACTCTGGAACTTCCGGAGAGAATTTCTGTCCTGCAGAAAATCATCGGCGAAGAACAGGGCATTACTGAAAATTTTCTCTGCCTGCTGGTGGAAAAGCGAAGAATCAACAGAATTTCTGAAATCCGGAATGCTTTTAATAAATTATATTATGAAGCGTTCAAGATTGCCGAAGTGTTTGTGACTTCTGCCGTTCCGCTCGAAGAGACTCAGAGAACCGCCCTGAAAGAAAAATTACAGCAGAAATTAAAGAAAAATATTCTGCTCCGTGAATCTGTTGACAAATCGCTGATGGGCGGTATGATCGTCCAGTATGGCGATACCAGAATGGATAATTCCCTCAAAGGCAGATTACAGGCATTCGCTCAGCAGTAATATGGAGGCCAATTATCTCAAAGTCCGTTGGTATGCAAGTATTTTTATCGGTATCATCGGTCTGATACAGGTGCTTCTGAGTTACGGTGCTTTGATTATCAGCAGAAAAGAAAAGAAACATATTTCCGGTGTGCCGTTATTCGGTGGATTCTTCCTGTTTATCGCCGGACTGATCTCGCCGTGCAGATGGCTTTGTTTCCTGTTCCTGCTCGATTACGGCTGCTGGGAAATTGCCTATGCACTTTACTGCAATTTGATCAAAAAAAATAAAAATCAGGATTCTGATAAAAATTCTGAATAACTAATTTTATGAGAAAGAGGTGTGATTTTCTCTATGAATCTGAGACCGGATGAAATATCCAGTATTATTAAAAATCAGATCAAGAACTATCATGCACAGATTTCCCTGTCCGATGTCGGTACGGTTATCACAGTCGGTGACGGTATCGCCAATATTCACGGACTTGAGAAATGCATGTCCGGCGAACTGATTCAGTTCGAGAACGGTGTCTATGGTATGGCACTCAATCTGGAACAGGACAGTGTCGGAGCGGTTCTGCTTGGTTCTGATGAAGATATTAAAGAAGGTTCTTCCGTCAAGAGAACAGGCGAAATTATGTCTGTTCCGGTCGGTGATGAACTGCTCGGCAGAGTCGTGAATGCTCTCGGTCAGCCGATTGACGGCAAGGGAGCTTTGAATACTTCCAGACGTGCCCCGATTGAAAAAGTGGCTTCCGGTGTTATCACAAGAAAATCAGTTCATAAGCCCTTGCAGACCGGTATCAAAGCAATTGATTCTATGATTCCGATCGGCCGTGGTCAGCGTGAATTGATCATCGGAGACAGACAAACCGGAAAAACAGCAATCGCCCTTGATACGATTATTAATCAAAAGGGTCAGGATATTATTTGTATCTATGTTGCTATTGGTCAGAAGCGTTCGACTGTCGCAAACGTTGCCGAAACGCTCCGGAAAGCCGGTGCGATGGATTATACGATTATTGTATCAGCAACAGCATCAGAGCTTGCACCTTTGCAGTATATTGCACCGTATTCCGGCTGTGCAATGGGTGAATATTTTCTTGATCAGGGTAAGGATGTATTATGCATCTATGATGATTTATCCAAACATGCCGTTGCTTACCGTGCTTTGTCTCTGCTGCTGAAGAGACCGCCGGGACGTGAAGCGTTTCCCGGAGATGTTTTCTATCTGCATTCCAGATTACTGGAGAGAGCTTGCAGTTATAACGAGAATTACGGCGGCGGTTCGCTGACGGCTCTGCCGATTATCGAAACACAGGCCGGAGACGTATCAGCCTATATTCCTACGAATGTAATTTCCATCACAGACGGTCAGATTTTCTTAGAGACTGACTTGTTCAATGCCGGTGTACGTCCTGCCGTGAATCCGGGTATTTCCGTATCTCGTGTCGGAAGTGCAGCTCAGATCAAGGCTATGAAAAAAGTTTCCGGCTCTCTGAAATTATCTTATTCACAGTACAGAGAATTACAGGCATTCTCGCAGTTCGGTTCTGATCTTGATGAAGATACCAAAAATCGTCTTGCTATGGGTGAACGTATCGTAGAAGTACTCAAACAGGACAGAAATGCCCCTGTTCCGGTAGAAATGCAGGTATGTATTATCTATGCCGTCACAAAGGGCTATCTGAATCAGATTCCGGTTGCAAAGATCAAAGAATATCAGGAAAAATTATCCTCATTCATGAATGAAAGTCATCCGGAAGTGCTGCGTTCTATCTTGGATACCAAAGATTTGACTAAGGAAAATGAAGCCGCTCTCGGCGAAGCCCTGACGGAATTCAATCAACAATGGTGATACTATGGCTAATCTGAAAGATATTAAACGCCGTATGCACAGCGTGCAGAGTACAATGCAGATCACTAAGGCTATGGAACTCGTTGCTTCTTCTAAATTAAGAAAAGCCAAAGACCGTGCCGAAGCCGCTCAGCCCTTTTTTGAAGCGACTTATAAACTGATGTCTGAAATCGCTGCTGAAGATCCGTATTTTAATTCGCAGTTCGTCCGCAAGCGTACTGACACAGGTGCTTGTCTGCTGATCGTGATCGCCGGAGACAGAGGCTTAGCAGGCGGATTTAATTCCAATGTTCTGAAAATCGCTCAGGCAAGAATCAACGAGATCAAGAATCAGGGCGGCAATCCGATTGTCATGCCGATCGGTCAGAAAGCTGTCGATTATTTCGAGAACAAAGATGTCAAAATCCTGAAAGCCTATGATCATATTGCAGAGCATATGAATATCTATCTTGCTATGGATATGGCAGAACTGATTCTGAATACTTATAAAAGACATGAATCACTCCAGACTGTCGAGATCGTATTCACAAACTATGTATCCCCGATCATGCAGGTCGCTCAGAAAATGGAAGTTATCCCATTGGATGAAATGCCCGGCAGTCATCCGAGAAGATGTGCAGTCGAATATGAACCCTCTCCGGAAGAAGTTTTTGATAAGCTTGTTCCCCGCTATGTTGCCAGTCTGCTCTATGGTGCAATTGTAGAATCTTTTGCATCCGAACAGGCCGCCCGCCGGACTGCTATGGAAAATGCTACGGATAATGCGACTGAAATGATTGATAATCTGTCATTGCTCTATAACCGGGCACGTCAGGGTGCTATTACACAGGAATTAACCGAAATTGTCAGCGGTGCGAATGCACAGCAGTAAGGAGCGTTTATGATGTTATGCCCGAAATGCGGTCAGGAAATGGAAAACGGAAATGCTGGTTTCATTTCTACAGATGGTATTGGTCAGATGATACTGACTTTTACTTCTGAAGAAGAAGCACAGAAAAATATTTTCAAGAGAAAATCTTTCTCGAAGATGATTCTTTCCGGTTCGCAGACAGAAACTTATCACTGCTCTGCCTGCAAAATAATACTGCCGCTTCTGAAAGAAGATTAAAATGATTAAAAAGCAGAAATTGTTAATTCAGGCAGTTACAAAATTTCTTGCAGGATTATGCATCATTGCAGGATTATTATTCCTCCCTGCCGGAACAATGCATTATAAAAACGGCTGGATTTTTATCGGAATCTTATTTATCCCTATGCTGTTTATGGGAATTATCTTATTTCTGAAAAATCCGGAACTTCTGCAAAAACGCTTAAATGCCAGAGAATCTGAACCCGAACAGAAAAAAGTAGTCGCTTTCAGCGGTCTGCTGTTTTTAGCAGGCTTTGTCCTCTCCGGACTGAATTACCGTTTTCAGTGGTCAGTACTGCCCGACTTGTTTGTGATTATTTTTTCTCTGGTGTTTCTGTTCGGCTATTCGATGTATGCAGAAGTTCTCAGAGAAAATGCCTATCTCTCCCGAACGGTCGAAGTGCAGGAAAATCAGCAAGTGATTGATACCGGATTATATGGCATAATTCGTCATCCGATGTATACGGCAACTATTCTGATGTTCCTGTCTGTTCCGCTGATACTGGGTTCCTGGATTTCGTTTCTGCTCTTTCTGTGTTATCCGGTTATTATTGTCAGAAGAATCCGCAATGAAGAAAAAATTCTTACAGAGGGTCTCAAAGGCTATCCGGAATATCAAAAGAAAGTAAAATACAGATTGATTCCTTTTATATGGTAATCAGGATTTGGAGAAAGTAAGAAATGGAAATGACCTATGATTGGCTAAATCATGCAAGAAATAATCCCGAACTTAAACAGAAAATAAAAGATATTATTAACAGTAATCAAAATACCGAATTAACCTATCGGGATATGTATAGAATTACTTTTGAGAATACTTCACAATCCGTAATTGTCAGACCTTTTTCAGAAACAAGTAATTTCCATTATAAAATTTTCAATACCAGAATCACATATAAAGCCGT
>JAFUWN010000108.1 GCA_017483465.1 Oscillospiraceae bacterium | reverse complement strand
TGTTTTTTGCATATGTTCATCCAAAATCACAACGGCTACTTTGGTTTCATCATAGCCCGTATGCCGCTCCCAGACAAGCTGAGTTCCGAGATAAGCTTTCTGAATCTCTGTTCTGCCGAGCATGATATTTTTGGCCTGATTCAAAATCATAGTATCACTCCTGATCTTCCGTCAAAATGTAATTCCTATTCAGCCGTGGAGTGATCATATCATATGCAGATTGTGTCATGACAGATGTCGGTACAAAATCCGTATAGGTCACAACTGTATCTGTCACCGGAAGAACCGGGTCTGTATAGAGTATGCCATCATAATAGCCCTGACCGCCGTCAGCGACAGTCAGAGATCCGGTCTGACTGTACCCGTGAACAGTTTCTGACGGACATGTGATACCATGCAGAAGAACCTTTGCACGGCTTCCGGCAGAAATGCCGATACCTTCTCCGTTTTCTGTATCTTTTGTATAGCCTTTAAAAATACAGTTATTGGCATTCAGACTGCCTGTGATATGGGATCCGTATCCGTTTAAATCACCAAGTCCGCAAAAAGTGCATTCTGTAAAGTTTCCGTTTGCCTGACCGCCTGATGCGTTTTTTCCAATAGCCTTGAATTGACTGTCAGAAGCGTGTACATCCATCGAAGCAATGCCATAAACAAAATTTTCTCCTATGCCTGAAACTGTCACTGCACAATTTGAAATAAAAGAATCTCCGCTTGTCATGATACCCCAGAGCGGAGCAGCAGAAGAAAAATCAGCAGTACAGTTTATCAGTCTTCCGTTATGCATGTGATAGCCGATAATTCCAGAGTTGTTATCTAATCTGCCATAAATATGACAGCTTTCAAGAACAGCCTTCTGAATATCTATCAAATTCAGCAAAGCAGATTCCTCGGCAGCAGTCAAATCCGGATAATTCAAATTTAAATTTTTTATTGTGCAGTTCCTGAAATAAGCAAACGGCCTGTTTTTCGCTGTAATCATACGGCAGTCAGCAAAATCCAGAGTAATGTCAGCCTGACAGTTCATGCTGTACGGAAGATCATCAATTTCTGTATAGTCATCACTTACTCCGAAATTTCCGACAATTTTCAGGACTTTTCCAGAATGAGACTGCTTCCAGGTCTCAATAAATGCCGGAAGAGCGATGTTATCAGAAAAACCATTGCAATGATAGCAGTTATCCTCAAAAACATCTACAGCAGATTCTAAATTCTTGATTTTATCCAGTCCGATAATTCTGCCGCAGAGAGCAGCATTATTCCGTTCGTCCTGGATTCCGGCCTGTGTGATTTCGACTGTGCCTGCCCATACAAACACAAGGGCAAGCGAAATCTCCCAGACAGTCTCATCACGCTGCAGTTCCGGTGCATATGCACCCTCGGCAGCAGTGCCTTTGTGAATACCGATTTCCATCGTCCGGAGCTGACGGTTCAGCCGGAGTATAATCCGATCACACCGATGCAGGATAATATCGGGCTGATCGAGTGTCAGGAATACATCTGCATCGCTGTGAATCCATTTTCTTTGAATGAACCCCCATCCAGGAGAAACTTTCACAGTCAGGCCGGAACTTGCCAGCACCTGAAACGTGCTTTCCGGTTCGGCCATGACTCCGTCCGGAATCAGTGTTTCAAAAAAATTGGAAATGTCATCGGCACTGTATTTTCTGTCGCCATCGACAGAATCAAAAAATCCGTATGTAATCATCAGTTCACCTTCCATTCTGAAAAAGTGGGAATCATCCTGTAACCCTCAGCATCTTCTACTTCTGTGATTTCAGTCACAACAGCGATTCCCTGTATTCCGTATTGATTTATCACAGAAACAGTATCTCCGAGATTGTAGTCAGCACCAAACCGATACATATCCGTATTCAGGATTTCACCGCTGAATTCCTGAGTTTCTTTAGAATTTTCCCGTTCTTCCCTTGCCTGCTGTGATAATACAGCAACGTATTCTTCTTCTGTCAGATCACCTTCATTTGTTTTGGATGAAATATTTCTGGCATCGAGCCATTTCTCACGAAGAAAAATTCCGGATACTGCTGTATCATAGGACACGAGCCTGATTCTGTCTTTGCCCTCACCTTCTCCGGCGATTGTAACAGAGTTATAACTTGTGGTTCTGTCAAGAATATAGCTTGTGCTGCCGATATTCTCAAATTCAGGAGAAAACAGTACATAAGAATTTTCCGTCTGATTCAGGCTTCTGTCTGTGCCTTTGTAAATATCAAAGTTAAAATATTCTCCGTCGAATGTCAGTTTAAATCCATATTGATACGATACACAGACATCTGATATTGTATCCAGGAGATTTTTACCTGTTACCTGTTTATCAATTGTTTCCGCATAGCCGTGACGTTCTGCCAGCCTGATCAGCTCAATTCTGCGGTATCTCAGATTCAGCTGCATACATTGATTTGCGACAGCACTCCTCATAAAATCTTCTGCTGTACCCCTGTAAGAGAACATTGTCGGAATAATCCGCCGTCCGAGCAGACTTTCTGAAGAACAGCCGGATATAATTAAATAATCACCGTCTTCCGGATCAGTTGTCAGTTCTATCCGTTCCGGAATCATGGAAGTATCGGTATCATCTCTTGTGATGAGAGTTTCATTTTCGGCAAACAGTTTCAGCAGTTCCGCATCTGCACGAAGATAAAGCTCAAATTCTCCGGCCTGACTGAACCGCCGAACCCAGATCACGGAGCTTGCATAATCAATCACAAGCATTTTCTGATATTTCTGACCATCATATTTCCAGATATACAAATTCATTCAGACACCCCCGTAAAGCTCGACAGCAGCGAACTGAATTTTTACTTTGTCTGTATCACTCGCTGTGAACGTCAGATCATTTGATCCGGCAGCAAGCTGAATCCATGCAGACCCGGTTTTCATACTGCTTAACAAATTAATTGTTTCGCCGTTCCGGAACAGGGAAATGCTTTTTTCTCCCTGCTTCGTATTCAGTGTAATGACATCATCAGCCTGAAATATGTAATCCAAGCCGAAAAACTGCTGCGTAGCTGTGTTGTAGATGTTCAAATTCTGCACTTCTCCTGAAATTTCGATAGTGATAATGCACCCGCAATGGACATCACCACGGTTGACGATTGTGCAAAGCGGAAGATTCCGGCGTTCTGAGAATGGTATCGGATTTTGTATCGAAAATGGGAATTCAAACAGCTTCGTAATCCTCGAAAGTTCCGCTTGCAGCATATTCAGATTTTCAAAGTAAGGTTTCGGACAGATAATCGAAATCTGAATTTCTTCCCGTTCCGTGAAAATGCTGCCTTCTATGACTTCCACATAGCCTTCAATCCGGACATTCCGGTTTTTGTTTTTATAGAACACCGTGCAGGCGGTCTTTGCCGGGAAAACCCGGTAAAGCCGCTGACGGTTCGTTTCAATGTCGCCCATCAGCCGGAGCGTGATGACAATGTTCCGCTTCTGGATTCGTGCGGAGCTGAACAGTTCTCCGTCACCTGTTCCGGTACTGGTATGGATGTCTGCTGCCGGGCGGAGCAGACCGCTGACATCAGTAACGATATAGTTCGCCGTGTCATTGGTCAGCTCGAAGGTTTCACCTTTGGTGTTCTGAATCCGGAGCGAAAACAGGGGAACAAACATAAAATCACACTTTCTTTGCCATTCTGAAAAGATTTTTGCTCTGCCGGTACTGGTCAAATCTGCTGAGTGCCTTCGGGCTGTTGTTGGTCTGGTTGAAGGTCTGACTGTTATCTGTTGAGTAATAATTGTTGACTGTCCCGCCGGCAGAACCGACAGGATTTCCCTTGAACGGATCGTCAAAATCTTCTGTATCCAGAGAAATTTTTATCGTTTCAGAAACGCTCTGCACGGCTTTTTCCAGAATCTTTCTGTTTTTCAGCAGTCCGTCAGCAAGCCCCTTCATGAAGTCAGGCATCCAGCTTTCAAAATCCGTCAGAGGGCCTTTATCCGGAACGGAGAAGTGAAGATATTCATGAATCACATTTGCAACAGCAGAAACTGTATTTATCAGATTTCTCATCTGGTAATTGATTCCGTTTATCAGATTCTGCATCAGATCATAGCCCCAGTACCATGATAAATTGACCTGATTTCTGATATAACTGCCTGTATTGTTCATGCCGTTCCAGATCATATTTTGCAGTCTGTTCATCTGATTGCTGACCGCTGTCAGCGAGTCATTCAGGGATTTCACTGCCGTATTGCTGATACCCGTCCATAATGACGAGGAATCCGCCTGTACAGCACTCAGCGACTGTTTATTAAAGTTTCTGATACCGTTCAGAGAACTCCGGATAACAGAATCAATCTTCTGCATGGATTTTGTTGTTTTTGCTGTCAGAGAGGTAAACGCATCAGACAAGAGACTGTGTGTCAGGTCAGAAATCGCCCTGCCGCATGATTTTACTGCATTTTCAATAGTTCCCTGTCCGGAGGAAATACCGTCAGCCAGACCGCCCATAAAGTCAGGCATCCAGCTTGAGAAATCTGCAAGAGGTCCCTTCTCCGGTTCTGAGAAATGCAGATACTCCCATATTTTTTCGCCGACATTTTCGGCAGCATCTGCAATCTTTCCGATACCGCTGAAAATACCGTCAACCAGATTGCCGATAACATCAGCACCCCAGTCTTTGGCAGAGTCAATCACACTTGCCAGACCGTCTCCAATTTTGAAAAATACCTCTTTTCCGGCTTCCCATACTGTGCCTAAGTTATCAAGCAAGGATACTACAACAGCAGAAATGATTTCCGGTGCAAGGCTTGCAATCGTATTGAGAATTTCGTCTGACTTGTCAATCAGGGCAACCAGCAGCCGGAATCCGGCATCTACGATAGCAGGAAGATTGCTTAATACCGCATCCAGAATCGCCGTGATAATATCCGGAATGACTTCTATAATGCCCTCGATAATTTCCGGAAGAGCGTCAACCAGAGCTGTCAGCAGAGTGATTCCGGCATCAATTATCGCCGGAACACGTTCCAGAAGACCGCCGACAAGACTGGTAATGATAACAGGCAGAACAGCCAGAAGTCCGGTAATGATTTCCGGAAGAGCATCAATCAGTGCGAGGAACAGCGTCAGACCTGTATCAATTATCATATCGATACTGGATAACAAGCCGTCTGCAAGCTGCCTGATTAAATCCGGAAGTACTGCAAGCAGTTCCGGCAGAGCTTTCAGCAGACCGTCAGCCAGAGCCATTATCAGCGACAATGCAGATTCCACTATCAAGGGCAGATTTTCGGCAATACCGGTAATGAGATTCTGAATCAGGTCAACGGCTGCATCGAAAATCAGCGGGATATTTTCTTTCAGACCGTTTGCAAGTGTTGTGACAATCTCCGTCACTACAGGAATCAGTTCCGGCAGCAGCTGCATGATGCTGGTTGTCAGAGCTGTGATAAGGTCGAGTGCTGCACTTACAATCAGGGGCAGACTGCGGATAAAGCCCTGAATCAGTCCGGTAATCAGCGTAACAGCCAGACTTGTGAACTGCGGAAGGGTCTGCATCATTGCAGAAAGTATCGTCCCCATGATGGTCATGATTTTCGGCAAAAGATTTCTCAGATGAACGGAAAGTGTTGTCATCAGATTGACAATAGCACTTCTCAGAACACCTTCCGCACCGCCTTTGCCCTCAATCACTCCTGTCAGGGCAGGGAGCAGCTTGTTTGTCAGGGACTGCACCACTTTCCGGAGAGGACGGTCTAAGCCGTCAAAGATAGCCTCCTGCAATCCGGAAAATGCGGATTTCATCAGTGTGACATCTCCGGCAAGATTATCCAGCTTGACTTTTGCCATTTCTTCCGCTGCACCGTCACAGTTGTAGATAGCATCAGCAAGCTTGCCATAATCTTCTGCAGAAGCATTGATAAGGGAGAGCATTCCGGCAACATTCTGCTTGCCGAAAATAATAGCAGCATTCTTTAGCTGTTCTGCTTTAGTCAGACCGTTTTCAGACTGTTCTACTTCTGACAGGATTGTATCATAGTCTTTCAGATTGCCTTCGCTGTCAAACAGTTCCGCACTGCAATCGCCCAGAGCCGAACGGAGAATGTCCACCATTTCACCGAGAGACTTCATGTTTCCGGCTTCGTCAGCAAATACCGACTGCCCCGCTACTGTCTGGATTGTTCCCTGCTGTGCCTGTGTCAGAGCGTCCTGTGCTTCTGTCAGATGCCTTTCAGCAGTCTGCATGTTAATCAGGGCAGTCTGTGCCTGTTTGGAACTGTCTCCATATTTGGCAACGGCATCATTATAGGAGAGCTGATATTTTTCAAGTGCCGCTGTCTTGTCAGCTACTTTGGACTGTGCTTTTGCAATTTCTTCGTCATCAAATACTCTGGTCGTTTCAGTTGCAATCAGTCCCAGCTGTGACATTGCCGCTGCCTGCTGTTTGGTCGGCTTTACCAGATTGATGATACTGTTTCTCAGCGCACTGCCCGCCTGTTCGCCCTTGATTCCGGCATTTGCCATTGTACCGAGTGCAATTGCCAAATCTTTGGTGTTTTTAGCAGCCTGTTCTTCGTCCTTGCTCATTGTACCAATGATAGGAGCGGCATACTTAAAAGATTCACCGAGCATTCCTACATTGGTGTTGGCATTGGAAGAAGCAGCGGCAAGAATATCCGCATACCCGGCGACATCTTCTGCCTTCAGACCTAATGCTGTCATGCTGTCGGTAACAATATCAGCGACAGTTCCCAATTCTTCACCAGAAGCGGCAGTCAGGTTCATAACGGGTTCAAGAGCCACAATCTGCTGTTCCGATTTCCATCCGGCCATAGCCATATAGGTCAGTGCATCGGCAGCTTCGGAGGATGAAAATGCTGTTGTCCGACCCATTTCTTTGGCTTTTTCGGTCAGCATTTCAAGATCATAAGCGGCTTTGGACGACGGATTATGCAATTCTTCCAGATTATAGCCTAAAGTCGCAACCACACCGGACATTTTGCTTTCCAGTCCTGAACCGACTTCAATTGTAGAAGTTGTGAATTCTTTCAGCTTGTCGATGCCGATTTGCAGAGCATTGGAAGCAAGACTCCCGATGAACGTACCGACAGCAACGGCAGCGGAGGAAATGCCTCCGGAGGCCTTTTCAGAAGTTTCACCGACTTCCCTGACAGTTTTATCAAATTTGTCAGCAGAACTTTCAGCCTGCCGGAGTGCGGATTCTTCGGACTCGATTTCTCCGGAAAGGCTGCTTATCTGTTTTGCAAGAGATTTCGCCTCTTTTGAGTTCTTGCCATACTGTGTAACAGCATTGACATATTCAGATTTCAGCTTATCCAGTTCTGATTTCTGATCTTTGAGACGTTCTGTCAGCGTTTTTTCTTCTGCTGTGACATCATGAGCAGCTTTTTCCACGCTTTCGAGCTGAGACTTATTTTCTTTCTGTTTCTGGCTGAGAGCCTGAATCTGGCTTGCAAGTGCTTTCGCCTCATCGGAATCTTTGCCCTTTTCGATAACGGCGTTCTTGTATTCCGTATTCAGTTTATCAAGTTCTTTGTCCTGTTCAGAAATTTCCTGTTTCAGCTTATCGAATGCTGTTCCGGCAGAAGTTTCCGTATTCCGGAGTTCACTGGCGGCTTTTTCTACACTTTCGAGCTGAGACTTATTTTCTTTCTGTTTCTGGCTGAGAGCCTGAATCTGGCTTGCAAGGGCTTTTGCTTCATCGGAATCTTTTCCCTTTTCAAGGACAGCATTCTTGTATTCCTGATTGAGCTGATTCAGCTTTTTATCCTGTTCGGAAATCTCATGCTGCAGCTTATCAAATGCAGTTTCTGACTGATTTTCGGCAGACTGCAGATTCTTCAGGCTTTGTTCTGTCTCGATGATTTCACGCTGCAAGGAATCATACTGCTGCGGAGAAACAGGATTTTCAAACTCATCAGAAACCGCTTTTGCCCTGTCTTTCAGGTTTTGCAGATTCTCTTCTGTACTCTTGATTTTACTCTGCAGCTTGTCATACTGTTCCTGTGTGATTTTGCCTTCAGAAAGCTGCTGTTTTGCCTTTTCATCCTGTACTTTCAGTTTTTTCAGGTTCTCAACAGTTTTGTTGATTTCCTGCTGAATCGGATCATACTGCTCTTTCCAGGCAGAGTAATTATCTTTGGTCTTAGCGGCCTGTTCGCTGGCAGTTTTCAGCGTTTCAAGCCGTTTTTCGGTATCAGAAACAGCTTCATTCAGAAGTTTCTGCTTCTGTGCAAGCAGTTCTGTATTGGTCGGGTCGAGTTTCAGCAGATGTTCTACATCTTTCAGGTCTGTCTGTGCCGATTTGATATTTTTATCAACTTCGGCCAATGCCTTTGACAAACCTGTGGTATCGCCGCCGATTTCGACTGTAAATCCCTTAATCCGCTTGGATGCCATGAAGTATCACCTAAATCGTTTCTGTTTCTGCCAGGATAATATCAAAATCCTCTTCAATCATGGAGTTCAGCTTTTCTTTTGCTTCTTCCAGAGAGTCAGCATTTTCGATTTCGATTCTGTGCTGCTGACTGCTTTCATACAAATAACAATAAAAAATATATTTCATTTTATTCTTTAAAATCATCAGAAATTGTCAAAATCCGCCTGAGTTGCCTTATGAGCATACTTGAAATCATCATTGTCTCTTTCGATGAACATGTCATTGATCATACCGATTGTCAGCAAATCAAGCTCGGCCATTGACAGGCCGAGCTGTTTGCACCTCAAGAGGAAAAGAGGGGTAGTCATTTCTCTGTCAATTGGGCGATGTTTTTTTTTGCTTCTGCCTGCTGTTCCGTATTCAGATTCCAGAGTTCCAGCAGTTTCGGGAAAACTGTGTAAATGCTGAACGTGCTGAACTGGTCGAGCCATTCTTCCGGATTGTCGGGAACGTTGTCCGGGTCGGCATGTTTGGCCATAATAAAAGCAATATTCTCGAACATTTCCAGATTTTCAATGCTCAGAGAAGAAAATAGGATTTCAGAAGTTTCTTCCGATTTCTCCGGATTTTCATCAGCTTGGGATTCTTCAGCTTTTTCTGCATTTTTATCAATGGAGTCCTTCATAGCTGTGCGGAGCATAATCAAATCCTTGAAAATATCTCTCCGGAACTTTGCACGGTACAGACGGGGAACAGATGCACTCGCACGGAACGGAACTTCCAGCTCATCAATTTTAATTTTTTGAGTAACAGCCATTATGCAGTCTCCTTACGGTGTAGTGGTAACAGAAAAATCAGGCAGATGTACAGAATCGTACCATTCGTTATACACAGTACTATCCGTGGACGGTGTTGTTTTTGCCTTGACATGTCCGGACGGAAGAGCAACCGCTTTCATAGAGAGTGTATCTGTCTGCGGTGTTTTGCTGCCCTCAATAATGTCTTTAGCCTTCTGATGTTGTTCGTAGCAAACAGAATGTATATCCGTTCCGGCTGTCGTGATCAGAAAGTAGAGCGGCTGCTTTCTGGCATCGCCTGAACCCTTTGTCATGATGTCGAATAATTCACGGTTCGGCTGAGTATGCAGTTCATCAAACACGACTCCATGAACGTTGAATCCATGTTTACTGTGTGCTTCGGAAGAAAGAACCTGATAGAAACTATTTGTCGGCTCGTAGATAAGCCGTTTTTTGGCTTTCAGAACTTTGATTCGCTTTGATAATGCCGGACTCTGTGCTACCATATCAGCAGCGACATCAAAAACAATGCTTGCCTGATCCCGATCAGCGGCACATCCATAAATTTCAGCACGCTGTTCTCCGTCGCCGCATAATAGCAGCAAAGCAACAGCAGCAGCAATTTCTGATTTACCGTTTTTCTTTGGAATCTCAACATAAGCTACACTGAATTGTCTGTATCCGTCTGATTTGACTGTTCCGAAAATATCACGGATAATCTGTTCCTGCCAGTCCATCAGCTCGAACTTCTTTCCGTACCATTCGCCTTTTGTATGGCACAGACATTGAATAAAATTCACAGCAAAATCGGCTTTTTTCTTATCATAGTGAGAGTTCTCGGCCATAAATCTGGTAGGTACATAGTTTTCTAGTTTACGCAATTTATCACCTGAAAAAATTTTTTATTTTTTCTAAAAAATTTCAAAAAGTTCTTGTTCTATGGTTGCCTGTGACACACTGGAATATCGCAAATTTTTTGACAAGAAAGCAGTCAAAAAAACGCTGACAATTCCAAATTGGCTAAATATTATGGCTGAACGTGCCGGTGTCAATTTTTCCGCTGTACTTCAGGAAGCATTGCTCGAAAAGCTGAATATTCACTGAAACTCTTTATCTTGCCGCCTTGCTCAAATGCAGGGCGGTATTTGTTTACATACTAAGAAGCTGTTCCATCGGATCGCTTCTGCTGTGAAATTCTCCGGAACTGTTTTCTTTCACAATCTGATAAATCTGATACCAGAGAGAATTAATCTGCTTCATGTATGCCTGACTCATCTGCACATACGGTGAAGCAATCGTACCGCTTGTTGTAGGATGTCTGGCAAGAAATCCGCTTGCCGAGAGTGCCTTTTCGCACTGAATCCAGCGTGCCACACTCATGACATACTGTTCAATCAGCAGATGACTGACCAGATTTTCACATCCTCTGGATTTCAGCCACTGAAAAACTTCCGCATAGATCGCCTTGGATTCTAAAGGCACAGCTGCTTTCTGCTCTTCGGTCAGAAAATCGCTCAGCGGAGGCAAACCAGAAAGCTCAGGGTTTTCATCTTCCGGAAACAAGCCGACGGGTTCAAGCATAATCTCTGCTGATCTTCCCTCTTTCAGTTTCTCAGTCAGGGCTTTCGGTTTTCGGCCTGCTCCGGCTCTGGCACCGCCTCTGCGTGTTCCGTCTTTTGCCATGTCTGATACTCCTTTCTGCATTTGATTTTCGTTTGAATTGTTTGATTTCTTTGAAAAACAGAGGTTAATGCCCTGTTTGAATTCCAATTTTTACATACGAAACTGCACACCGGTCTTCACTTGCGTGTATCACAGGGATTTTAATCCCCCACCCCATCAGTAATGATACTCCGGATTGCTGTCTTCCAGCCATGTTTTTCGGTCGTGACATGGCTTGCACAGCGGCTGCCAGTTATTCTGATTCCAGAACAGGCTCTTG
The DNA here is from genome assembly GCA_017483465.1 of Oscillospiraceae bacterium. Taxonomy (GTDB): domain Bacteria; phylum Bacillota; class Clostridia; order Oscillospirales; family Ruminococcaceae; genus UBA3855. The sequence goes on along the minus strand of JAFUWN010000108.1, from coordinate 3,403 downwards.
TCTCCTCTGTGTGGTGTAATATGGTCAACAACAGTTGCAAGTGTGTATCTGCCATCTGCCTGACATGCAGCACACAACGGATGTTTCCGGAGAAATGCTTTGCTTGCCTTCTGCCATTTTGTTCCATAGCCTCTGCTTGATGATGACGGTCTGTCTGGATAAAGATGTTTATGTTCCTCACAGTACTTGTCATCAGTCAGATTCGGACAGCCTGGATGCCGACACGGATGTTTGGCTTTTTTTGGCATGATGTATCAATCCTTTTATGTAAAATAAACACACAGCTCCGACATCTGCCGGAGCTGTGCCAAACGAGAAGGTATTCCGGCATAAGCTACATTTGATATGGTTGCAGAGGACGGAATCGAACCGCCTGTCTCAAGGGTATGAACCTTGCGAGTTGCCAGTACTCTACTCTGCCAGATACCGCCTTCCGACGGCAAAAAGGTTTATGAAAAGCAATGGAAAAACTGTCTGCTGTATTATTACTATTATATAGTATTTATACCGAAGTGTCAATGAAATTCTACAAAATGTAGAGAAAAAAGGCCACACTCTCTGAGCGAAATCAAAGAGTGCGGTCTTCTTTTCCCGTAAGCAGATAATCCAGAGATACGTGAAACAATGCTGCTATTTCCAGAATACAGGAAATGCAGGGTTCTGTACGGTCAGATTCCCAGCTTGCCACAGTTTTGTCCGACACATGGAGCTGCTTTGCAAATGCTTTCTGTGTCATGTGGTGCTGGTCTCTTAAATACTTGATACGTTTGCCGACGGTTCTTTGCATTGCAGTCCCTCCAGTATGATTTACAGCAGACTGCATTACTTTTCATTGTCTTAATTATAGCAAAATTTCGGCATTTTGTCAATAAAAAACTTCCGGAACTGACGGGGATTACATCAGTTCCGGAAGCTTTCTTAAAAATGATAAAGTGGATTATTTGGGATTATCCTTATTATATCATAGTTTCGGAATTTTGTCAATCATTTTTATACCGCATTGATACAGTAACGTGAACGCAATATTCCCGGAAGTTCTGGTATCGGCATCCATGCAATGACCTGTACAGGTGTTTTGATATTCCAGATTTTAAAATCCGGAAGATATTCCAGCAGACGGAAACAATAGCTTCTGCACCAGTCATCTTCAAATAAGTCCCATTCACGGCAATAAACCAGACAGAGCTGCATTTTGTCCGGCATCCGGTCGCTGCACAGTGTCCAGCATGAAGCTTTACTTTGTTTCCGCAATTGTTCCAATTCTTTCAGCCAGGCGGCAATCTGATGTTTTTCTTGATTACGGTTATCATATTTTCTGATGATTTCTTCAATAGTCACTTTCACGACATTTTCTCCTTTACAAGTAAAATTTCTTTTCTCTGTACAAATGATTCCTGTGCTTGTAATCTGTCAGAATAAGCTGAATGTCATAGTTTTTCTGATTGATTGCGGTCTGAATCAGCTCATCCAGAATATAGCTGATAAGATGCTTCCTTGTCTGACAGCCGGTCAGCACTGCAATGAATTCAGCATCTTCGAACAAAACGGCCAGAGCGAATATTTCTGCCAGTTCTGCACTGCTGAAACAGTCAAGCATATCGGCATAGGGCTTTTTTGCCAGATTATAGCATAGTCTCAGCAAAGGACACTCACTGACAGCCGGGAACGTTTTCAGAACTTCTCTCCATGCTGTCAAGAAATTACCTTTTCTGTACTGCGGATTGATTTTTCGATAATTCTGCGACCAGAAAACAAATACTTCCAGTGCATTGATATCGCCATAAACTCCCAGTGTATCAAATATCTTTGCAGGATTAATTCTTATCAGATCAGCAAGGCCGTTGATTTCCATCCTGTCATTTTCCATGCCACAACTGCCAAAATGTTCCACTACATCTGATACTTCTTTGTCATATGGGGTATATGATATTTTCCAGCCGTCAAACAGTCTGCTTGTTCTATGCGGAATTCCGGCAGCTGTCAGGAATCTGTCCAGTTTCAGAATTTCCTGATAACTCGGATTTGCCTCAGAAAAACTGACTTCTCCGCTGAAAGAGAGTTCCTGATTCAATTCCGGCAAAGATACCTGATCAGCATCATCGGCCGAAATGGAATCAATGCTCTGTAATCTCGGAAGCTGACCGGCTGATAAATTAAAGTTGAATGATAAACTCATAAAGTTTCACCTCTCTTTTCGATTTCAGCGTTGACATCCTTCAGAAATTCTGTCCACGTCCGGACATCACAATTATCGCCATAATATTTACATTCTGAAATATCTTTCTGAAGATTCAAAATCGTGTGATCATTCAGATACGGCAGCAGAGGCCTGATGAAGCCGGTCACCAGACTGGGCATATAGGTTCTGCTGCCTAAACTGTACCGGACAGCTGCTGCCAGAATGCAGCCGAAATCATTATCTTTCAGGTCAATGACAGGCGTTTCATCTGCACACAGGGCAATGAATGCAGGCTTTACCTTTGCCTGTACTTCATCAGAAAACAGTTCATGCGTATAGACCGGACGGCTCATCAGCTCTGCTGCATAAGCATACACTTCATTTATTCTTTCTCCGGACAGCATTGCATATCCGGTGTACAGCGTTACGATTGCTTTTTCTTTATCAGTCATGATTTTCTCCTTTCGTTTCAGACAGTTCAGGAAGCGGCATCCAGTGCGTGACTTCTTCTCCGGAAAGTCTGGTATAAATCATTGTCGTGTTGACCCCGGAATGTCCCAGAACATCAGCAAGCAGTGTGATATTTCCGTTTGATTTCAGAAATTCGATTGCAAACAAGTGACGGAAAGCATGCGGATGCATCACATTTTTTGGAATATCATATTTTTTTGCAAATCGCTGCAATGCTTCTGCAACACCCCGGCTTGTAATATTTTTTGAATTATTACAATGCATCAGACAATCGCTGTCTTCCATGCCAGACAGATACTCCGCAAGCTGTTCTGTTAAAATTGCAGGAATGTAGATTCGCCTTACTTTAGTTTTTGTGTACAGGTCTACATATCCTCTCAGAGCATCGGCTTTTGTAAGTTTTAAAGCTTCTGATATTCTTGCTCCGGTTTTGGCAAGAACCAGAATATTGATATACCATTGTTCCTGACCGTCTTTTTTCAGACAGTCCATAAGATAGTGAAACTGTTCTCTTGTAATGACATTTTCCGTGCAGACAGTCTTATGAATTTTTATATGCTTAATTTTTAAAAAAATTTCTTTGTATTCAGCATACCGTGTCAGCCCGTTTAAACGAATATTAACTGTTTTCGGACTGACCTCCTTCATCAGCTGTGCTTTCCATGCAATAGCATTGGCTTTTGTCAGTTTCGGATAGCTCTCAAAAAATTTCCGTACAGAAAACAAGTAGTTTTTAATCGTGTTTTTAGAAAG
>JAFUWN010000107.1 GCA_017483465.1 Oscillospiraceae bacterium | reverse complement strand
TTTTTTAAATCTGAAAGGAGTTTTTTATCATGAAAAAAAATCAAAAATTAATGGCCTTTGCCGCCGTCCTGACTATGCTTGCTTATACCGGATGCGGTGCAAGTTCGGAAATGAATGACACATTTACAGCCGATTATTCCTCCGCTGCCGATGCAGCCGCAGATTTCGCCGGAGAAGCCGTCAGAGGTGATGAGGGTGTTGTTTCCGCTGCTCCTGCCGCTGAAGAAGCCGGTGCTGCTGATGATGCCGGAGATTTTGCCGAAGCAGAAGCTTTTGCCGGTGATGCGGATATTGCATTCAGTCCCGATGCCGTCGCAGACGGTGCAGAAGCCGCTATTTCTGCCGTAAAATCTGCTGACGCTCTGAACGGAATTGATATGATTCCGGAAGAAGGTATACCAGAACCGCTTCCGGAACCCGAACCGATTCCCGAACCTGAACCAGAGCCAGAACCGGAAAGAGAATCCGTTGTCGGAATGCTCACCGCCGGACAATGGACTGATCATGAAAACTGGGGATTCTTCTCGAATCTGGTTAATACCGGATTAGTCACATTTCCAAGCTTCGGACTCGATCCCACACAGAGAATTGCTGTTACTGTAACGGACAGTACAGGCACTCCCCTGCCGAATGTAGAAGTGACACTCAACAGCGATACACAGGCAATCTGGAGAGCCGTGACAGACAAGAACGGAAAAGCTTATGTCTTTGATTCCAATCATACAGGCGTTTCCCTGACGGCTACACAGGGCGAAATCTCACAGACGGTTTCGGATGTATTCGAGAATGCTGCCGATGAACAGGGCAATGTCCAGACAGGCGATCTCTCCTATGAATTTGTACTTGATACAGAACAGAAATTATATTCTGATACTCAGATTATGTTTATTGTCGATACTACGGGTTCTATGGGAGATGAAATGTTATATCTCCAGAGCGATTTCAGCTCGATTGCCGAAGAAGTCGGTGATGAAAATACAACATATTCTGTAAATTTCTATAAAGACGAAGGCGATGAATATGTTACAAACTGCTCCGGCTTCACGAATGATATTCAGGCAATCAAGAATAAATTAAACGGTGAATTCGCCTCCGGCGGCGGTGATGAGCCGGAAGCTGTCTATGAAATTCTGAAAGAAACCATGTTCTCTCCTGAATGGAATGCAGAATCTGTAAAGATTGCATTTTTAATCTATGATGCTCCGCCTCATGACGGCACAGAATTTGAAGCAATTATTGAAGAAGCTTCTGCGAAAGGGATTCATCTCATTCCGGTAGTATCTTCCAACGGGTCGAGAGAAACGGAGCTTTTCGGCAGAGCACTGGCAATCTGCACCAACGGCAGCTATGTATTTTTAACAGACGATTCCGGCATTGGAGATTCTCATCTTGAGCCGATTATTGGTGATTATGAAGTGGAATCCCTGCATGATATTATTGTCAGAATCATTCAGGATTATAAGCAGTAAGCATGAGAGTTCAAAAAATATCCGGTGTGTTGCTGACAGGATGTATGATTTATCTGATTCTGGATTCTGTCAGAATCGCCGTAATCACGGACTGGAGTCTGCAATACACAGCTTCTCTGATCTATGCAGTTTTCTGTCTGCTCTGTTCGGTATTATATTTATTTCAGACAGAAATAAAAAAATTGTTTTTGATTCACTGTATTTCTGATTTTCTGTCTGCCGGGTATTCCTGTTATCTGATGCTGTCGGCACATCATCTGTCACAATCTCTGAACGGAAAGCCGGATACGGCTCTGCCCGGACTGAATGCAGTCGGAAGTGTCATGCTGGTATTCAGTTCTGTCATGTACTGTATGATAGCAATTCTCTATATTTTCATGGGAATTCTGGGACTGACGGCAGTCAGAAAAAACAAAAATTTCACAGCCTGTATGATGCTGTCTGTAATTCTGATTTTGATACAGATATATCTGAGATTTTCTTTTGAAAATCTGCTCTGTACCGGAATTTATTTCTTGCTTGCCCTGATTCTGAAACAGCAGGCAGAATCTGAAAAAGAAAATGCCCCATAACAGGGGCATTTTTTATCTTTCTTCAAGCTGATAGCCTTTTCTGAGCAAGTCCAGTTTTTTCTGAAAACTGTCACAGGCCATTTGTTCCGTACAGTTTGTCATCAGAAGCGTAATACATTCTCTTGTAACGGATGCCATGCAGATTTCAATCAGCGTTTTGAGTTCCTCTCTGCCATTGACCCGGATCTTATCAATATTAATCAATTCCAATGCTTCCAGCAGAGCAGGATATTTTTCTACAGAAAAATCATGATCTCTCCAGAGTTTTTCATAGAAATCACCGTTACAGAACAAATGCTGTCTGTATGCTTTGGATTCTTTATAGCATAACATTCTGACAACAAAGCGGTAGCCGTCTTCCAGACCTGTAAACAGATCGCCGTTATTTTCTTTCAAGGACTGCATGAAACGTTCCAGCACGCTCCGGTTATACGCAGAAAGCAGATAGATCATAATATCTTCTTTATTGGCAAAATACTGATAAAAACTTCCTCTTGAGATACCGCAGCTCCGGACAACATTATAGATCGAAAATTCTTCAAAAGGCGCACGGGTGATTTCATTTTTGATAGCGTCAATAATATGTTGCTGCTTGACAGGAGTAAGGCGATAAAATACATCTGTTGGCATAGCAAACACGCCCTTTCTTACTAAATATTTTTTCAATAGATATACTATTATTATACCATGAACATCATGAACTTTTAAAGAATATTCTGTGAACAAATTGTGAATTTTAGCTAATATTTGGAAAAATCAACAAAAATTTGTCCTGATTTTATTCTTTTGTTCCTAAACCGGGCAGATAATCTATGACTTTCAAGCCGTTTCTGACAGCCATCTGATAACATTCCGACTGACCGGAACGCAAATCAAGACTGTGCGGCTGATGGGCATCACAGCCGATAATTGCCTTACAGCCGATTTCTCCGGCAAGTTTCAGAAAGTGTTCGTCTGTATAATGCCGATGTCCGACGACACCCAGCATATTGATTTCTACAGGATAGTCATGAGCTTTCAGATATTCACAAAGCCGGATATAATGCTTATCATAAATTTCACGGGAACCGGAAAAGCCCATCAGATCAGGATGTGCAAGATAGACATATCTGCCTGTTTCCATGCCCTCTATCACAGAATCGACATATTGTTTCAGAACTGCTTCTTCTTCGACAACGATACCGGTATAAAAACTAGGCTCACGAGTCAGAAAGTGCTGACCTAAAATATGATAATCGACAGGATAATCAGCTAATAACTTATCCTGTTCCGGAAGCAGTTCGGGAATATATTCCGATTCAAAGCCGATATAGATTGTAATATCTTTTTGATACTCATCCCGTAATTTTGTCAGGCTGGTGAAATAGCCCTCGACTTCAGCGAGGTACATTCTGGTATAAGAAACATAATCATCCGGATAGACCCACGGACAATGATCGGAAAAACCGAGCACTTTCATGCCGTTGCGGATTGCAGCTTCAACATAGGCTCTGTCCTCGCCCTCAGCGTGATTGCATCGGTAAGTATGTGTATGATAATTTGCAAGCATAGAAACACATTCCTTTCTGTAATTTTCTCTTATATTTATTATACTATGTTTCTCCGGATTTGTCAAATCAAAAAGAAACTCTCCAGAACCGGAGAGTTTCTGTAATATTTATTATTCTATCGGGAAAGCTTTTACTAATCCGACGATATATTTCATAATATTCAGCGAATCAACAGAATCGACTTGCTGATTTTGATCGACATCGGCATTTTTCCGGCTCTGGTCACTGAGGGTATCTTTTCCGAGAAGATTTCTGTTCAGTGCAATGACATCCAGAATATTGACAGTTCCATTACAATCCACATCGCCATAAAGAACAGAATTCTCTGTTTCTGAAACAGTTTCAGACTCTGTAACGGATTCTGTTTCCGTCACGGTTTCAGATTCTGTAACAGATTCTGTTTCGTTCACAGTTTCGGTTTCTGTAGGAATTTCCTTTGCTTCTGCGACAGGTATCAGAATCCAGTTCTGACCGACACCGCCCCAGAAATCCCACTGACAGATATTTGCTCCTGCCTCCTGACTGATGCCATAGACATCCAGTGAAGAGCCGGAATCAGATACGGCTGTCAGAATCGAATAAGAACCGTCATTATTTAAATATAAATTAAATTTCTGAGAGTTGTCGCCTGTTGCATCGGATAAATAAATATCTTTTCCGTCTTCTGCACTGCCATCCTGTACGGTCAGAGCCTTTCCGGACTGATCTGAAATCTGATAATAGCCGTCTCCGGTGGATGTTACCGTCCAGACAGATTCCTGATTATCCTGAATTACACTGTTATTCTGATCTGAAGATAACCATAAACCGCTGTTTACGCTCTTGATGACATAATCAGAGTCATTCACTTCCGGATAAACAGGTGTGATATACCAGAGCTGACAATCTCCGCCCCAATATTCCCACTGATTGATATTACCGCCGTTTTCCTCGCTCCATGCGTAGACATCCAGACCGGCCTTATCTCCGGAAGATTTTGAGACAATGCCATAGAAACCTCGATTTTGAATTAACTTGAACTGCTGATTATCCGCACCGGTATAAGAAGCAATCTGAATATTCAGACCGTTATCAGCATTATTGCCGTCAACAGTAACAGCCTTGCTTTCGTCAGTCATAGAGACAATCTTACAATAGCCGTTTCCGGTTGCGACAATTCTCCATTCCTGCTGACTGCCTCCGGTCAGACCCCATTGCTGAATATTTGTGCCGTCAGCTGTCTCTGCTCCGGCGAGGTCGAGCGACAGACCGTTGAATTTATTAGTAATATAATACGAAACATCACTTAATAAATTCGTATCACCGATTTTAATTAAATTATTATTTTCGGCATTTTCATCGGCCTGATAGACGAGCTTTCCGCTTCCGGCTCTGTTTACCAGATCTTTTGAAATATCATATGCTTCCTTTTTACTGCCCCAGATGCAGATATTAATTCCAGTTGCTGTAAAAGTCATTTTCTTGACAGGGGTTTCTGCTTCATCATTCTGAACGATAAATGCACCTTTGTAAGTCACACCGCCCCATGTAAAGCTCATATAGGGTGTACCGTTTGTCATAGTCCAGGAGGCTTCAATATCGCCTGTAACAGTACCATCAGCATTGAGTGTAATATTAATCGGCTTTTCGACATCAGCAGACTTCTCGTTCACGAATTTCTGATTCGGATTATGCCAGATCAGTTCATAATCTCCTGTAACGGCTTCGAGGGCATGGCCTTTTTTCGAGAGTTCTTCTCCGGAATATTCATAAGCAGCTGCTGTAATCCAGCCGTCTTCGTTCATAATCAGCTGATGTGTACGGACTTCATGGAATCCATATTGATCATCAAATTTATTATGATAAATCACAAATAATTTTCCGTCATCATCTAACAATGCAGAGTTATGCCCCTGAGCCGTATTCGGTCTGGAATTGCATGACCACTGATAATTGCTCATCAAACGTTCACCGATGTTTCCGGCAGTATTGGCATCGCCTGTAACAGTTTCATAAAATGCGTTGTTGCCGTTCTGATCGAGATAAGGCCCCTCCGGATTTTTACTCCGGAATACTCGCATGTTATAGCCGCCTTTATTATTAAAATATCCATAAGACAGGAATAAATAATAATAACCGTCATTGCTTCCGGGAGGTGTCATATATTCGATATAGGGTCCTTCACCGGATGCCCAGTGGCCGCCGGCGATTTTCTTTCCGAGATAGGCATCAGATTTATTTGTGCCGGAATCAACTGTTTCATATTTTACTGTATAATCTCTCAGGCCGGTATTTTCGTCTAAATCCAGCATAAAAATTCCGCCGAACCATGAGCCGTAGACCATTTTTAAATTTCCTGCTTCATCATAGAACGTGCAAGGGTCGATTGCATTAGTACCATATTCCGCATTCCAGCGGCCTGCCGAAGTCAGATAGCGGCTTAAATCCGGATTGCTGCCGAGAACTTTCTCGACATCCGTATTTTTATAATTATTTGCATCATTCGCAGGTTTCGTCTCAAACCCGGAATATACGATAGTATCCACATAAGTATAAGGGCCATCAATATTATCCGCTGTGCAGAGTACAATTGAAGAATGCCAGTCATCGCCGTTGACACTCAGATACATGCACCATTTTTGCATATTTTCATTCCAGACAATATCCGGAGCCCAGAGATTTCCGGATAAATCATAATTTGCTGAAGTATTTGACCATGTATTCGGTTTTTCCAGATCTGTATAAATATCTTTAAAATATGTCGTATTTTTCGTACCTTTATCAGAATTTGCCGTAACTGTCCAGTTCATCAGATCTGTAGACCGAGCACCTGCTAAATGCGAACCGATAATATAATAACTGCCGTCCTCTAATTTGATCACTGACGGATCATGTACTGCAACACGGGCATATTCAGCATCGGCCGGAATCGTCAGTGCAGAACAGCATAACAAGCTCACTGCTGTCAAAGCACCTGTCATTTTTTTCCATACACTCTTAATTTGATATTTCTGCTTCACATCAAAAACCCCCTGTATTAAATATTATATTCATCATAACATAAATTCACAAAAAATTCAATATTTATTTAAAATTATTTCTTAATTTTTTATGAATATTTTCATATATTTAATCAAGAAGCTCCGTCTGTCATCACAGACGGAGCTGATTCTTATTTTCTTAACAGCAGAATTTCTGACGAACTTCCTGCATTTTTGTCTGTTCCGCACAATCCGGCTGATACCAGCCTTTTGCAGACATTTCAGAATAAATTCTCTCCTGCATATGCAGAGAATCATTCAGTGCAGACTTGAAAGAGTCCTGTACATCGCCGGAACTTGCTTCGATTGTTCCATGCAGATACATATCACAGCCGCTTTTTTCAAGAATCAGAAGATTCTCCATTAAATTCTGATCACGGTTCATAATTCCGCCTCCTGTCTTAATTCAGCAAGCCATAAAGACTTGAGAAAATCTGTTCATGCTGATGTGCCAGCTGATCGACACAGTTTCTTAAAGATTCATCCTGAAGCTGAGAAACTGTTTCAGCACACTTTGTCCGGAAAAACTGTTCATGACCGAGAGCATCTTCTACATATAACAATTCTTTTGATGTCATTGTGATCACCTCCGTACTGATACTATTCCCCGAAATTAAATTTTTATACATGAAAAAATAAAAATCCCCGTCCGGAAAGACGGGGATCAGATTCAGGATTCCATTAAGCCAGCATCCTGAAGTGCAGTAATCACACTATTCATACAGTGTACGACCTCTTGCAGAGTAGCAGTATCAGGAACTGCTGCAACTGCAGCCGCAGGCGGCATAGGCGGTCCTGTTGTTCCTCTTGGTCCAGTAGCACCAGTTGCTCCGGTAGCTCCGGTTGCACCAGTTGCTCCAGTCGCTCCGGTTGGACCTGTAGGCCCAGTCGCTCCGGTTTCGCCTGTAGGCCCAGTCGCTCCGGTTTCGCCTGTAGGCCCAGTCGCTCCGGTTTCGCCTGTAGGCCCAGTCGCTCCGGTTTCGCCTGTAGGTCCAGTCGCTCCGGTTTCGCCTGTAGG
>JAFUWN010000106.1 GCA_017483465.1 Oscillospiraceae bacterium | reverse complement strand
ACGGCCCGGGAAATCAGATAAGTGCCGGCATTCGAGATCAAAAATCAAAGAACATAGCAATAAAGACTGTTTCGTTACGGAACAGTCTTTGTTGTTTTTTGATCAAAGATAATCAATGCTTAAAACTTCCAGTTGATTTTCATGTACTCGGAAATGAATATCAAATTCAGAAAACTGCATACTGTAGATTCTGTCAGGATCATGCTGGTAGGAAGGCCGTGGATCATCCGCAAGACAGGCAATCACAGCTTGTTGTTTTTCTTTCGGGAGGATGGAAAGCAGAGGCTCAGGAAAAAGCACTTCAAGATGATATTCTTTCAAAGTTTCTCCGTAACTGCCGGTTGCCTCCGGATGACTGTCTGTATAGGGCAGATAAGGCTTAATATCCAGAATCGGTGTATGATCAAGCAGATCTACTCCGGAGACAAGCAGCTCTGTCTGATTTTCGATTTTTTCCAGTTTCACACAGGAAAGTCCGATCGGATTCGGCCGGAACGGTGAACGGCTTGCAAATACACCAACTCTTTGATTTCCTCCCAGACGAGGCGGCCTGATAGTTGGCGACCAGTCATCACGATGAGAAGCAGAAAAATCAAAAATCAGCCATAAATGGGAAAAATCTGCAATGCCTCGGAGGGCATCAGGATTCCGGAACTCCGGTTCAAAAATGATTCTGCCGTACAGTTCCGGAATGCGTCCGGCCTGACGGGGAATGCCGAATTTTTCTTTAAAATCTGTATGAATATAAGCAATTGGTTTGATAATCAAAATAAATACTCCTTTATTTCAGATTGGCCTGTCTCTCCTGCTGCCATTGCTGATAGGCCTGTTCATATTCTTCCATACTGAAAGAGCTTTCCCCTAATTTGCAGTATTTCAGCTTCTGCATCACAATGCCGATAGAGGCATATTCACGTTCAAACGGGTTCAGCTTAGAAACAATATGTCCCTCGGTTTCAATGGCAAACGGTGAAGCAATCGCATGAGAAATCAGCATTTCTTCGGCTTCGGAAAAAAGTGTATAGCGTTTCTGATCGTCATTATAGACGGTTTCGGCTTCACTGACTTTTTCTGACCATGCTTTAAATAATGCCTTTGTATCGGGATTCTGACTCTGATCCCAGAAGATATAGTCATTTCCGGCTTTGAAAGGCTCTGTGTAAGTCAGCGGATCGGCGTAATCTGCTCCCCAGTTGCATTTCATGAAAGCATATTTTCCGCTGCGGCGGATAGAGGCCAGAAATCCGCTTTCAGGGCCTGCTTCTACGATAATATCCACAAAATCCGTTCCGAGAGTTTCTTCAATCTGTGATTCGACCAGTCTGCATTCTGTTTCCCAGTTCAGAATAGAAGGATTATACGGCATCAGGACTTTGATCGGGAAAGAAGCTCCGGCTTCTGTGAGTTCTTCAACAGCCTTGTCACGGCTGGAGACAGCTGATGCAGGATTATAATTATCTGTGATATTTTGCAAAGCAGGATATTGTGTATAATCTGTTCCATTGGCAAACGTGAATTCTTTCGGTGTAATCGTATGATTGACCAGATATTCATAATGATAGGGATTATAAAGATATAATAAATCATTTTTATTGATCGCACTGATCAGGGCACGGCGGAAATTTTCGTTATTGACAGCGAGTTTCCAGTTATCCGGCTCATATTTCTGATCGAACTGCGGATCAAAATTAAAAGTATAAAAATAACTGTAAGAATTATCAGGTCTGTCGGGGTGTACGAGTTTCCGTGTTTCCGGGTTATTCATCCAGTTATCCAGTTCTTCAAAACTGATTTCGGCATAGTCTATTTTATTTTCCAGGAACATACTGCCCTGGACATGATAAGCATCCAGATTATATTCACGTTCTACTTTGTCAAGATAGACATGTCCGGCATCCCAGTAGGAAGGATTTTTGATCAGGGTCTGTTTTTCCTGCGGCTGCCATATCGAAAGAATAAAAGCCCCGTTGTAGAGAAGATTTTTATTGTCTCTGCCAAACATATCGCCGGTTTCTTTGAGAAATTTCCGGCTGACCGGCATATATGACGGATAACTCAGAACACTCAGGAAAAACGGACACGGCTGATCCAGTGTGTAGACAAGTGTATAATCATCCAGGGCTTTTACGCCGATATCTTCCGGGCGGACTTCGGCAGGAGTTTCCTGTTCAGGGGCATTTTCATGATGTTCTCCGCCTTTGGGATTCTGATCAGAAATCAGCCATGCTGTATAATCATAGTAGGCCTGTGCATTATGTACCACAGAACCGGAAGTATACATATACTGAATATCTGATTCATGTCGGGCATGATTGACATATTCAGCTGCTGCCACCCAGTCATCTGCAACGACTTCGGCATAGACATTTCCCTGATAATCCAGCCAGTTCACACCCTTCCGGAGATGAAATGTCCATTCCGTCATATTATCGTTAGATTCCCAGCTTTCGGCAAGCCCCGGCATGACATTGCCGTAAATATCATAATCAACCAGGCAGTCTATCAGATTGGCGGAAAGATAAGTTTCATTATAAGTATTCGTTACGAGGTAATTCAATGTAGAAACTTCTGTCGGATAATACATGCGGAAGACAGTTTCTGCCTCCGGAATATTCTGTTCTGATTCCATAACGATTTCCTGCGGTTCTGTACTGCACGAAGTGAGCAGAAGCAGTGCCATAGCACAGCACAGGGCAGTAAGTTTTTTCATAGAATATTTTCCCCCTCTTTGATATGATTCCGGACAGGACGGCCTATTTTTTCATAATATTTCTTTTTTTCTTCATACATCCGGATTTCTGCGGTTTTGATCAGTTCTTTCAGCTGAATCTTTTTTGTGCCGAGGCAGTAACCGGCAGAAATATGATATTGATTCCGTTCAATTTCTGTTTTTACCTGTTCCAGAATCTCCTGTATTTTACTGTCAGACTGATTTTTATCAAATACAATAAATTCATCTCCGCCGATACGATAGACAGTATCTTCACCGAAATAAATCTTGAGTGTATCGGCGATAAAACGAAGCATCTGATCTCCGGCCAGATGACCTTTTGTATTATTCAGTTCATGCAGGCCGTTGGCATCGATATAAATGCAGGCAAGACGTTCCGCAGACTTGATTTTTTCACAGTAATTTTCATAGCAGTTGCGGTTTTGCAAACCTGTGAGAATATCAATATTGGCCTGTTTTTTAGCATGAAGAACAGAATAGTGATTAATCCGGAGCATCCATGCGAGATAAAGCGATAACAATGCCATAATCCCGGCAAGAAACCATTTCATAGAAGCTTCAATTTCATCTGCGGAAGAGAAAACTTCCTCCTTGCGGACAGAAACCATAATTTCCCAGTTTTCCAGTTCCATAGGCATGTAAGAAAGAAATACATCGCCCTGCTCTGTCTGCATTTCACGGAAAGCTGATTTGCCTTCTAAAATGCTGTTCTGCAAAGATTCGGAATCCAGATCAGAAATATAATGTATGTTTTTATTCCAGTTATTGACGATCAATTCACCGGTTTCCCGGCTGATAATGCAGAATGTACAGGAGCCGTTGTAAATTGACGGAGACCAGGCTCTTGCAATATTGGAAGGGGTCATTTCTGCATAGAGCAGACCAATGGTTTTACCGCTCCGGCGGATGGGCATGAAACTGCGGACAACCATGGAATCTCCGGTTGTCAGAGAAGGCTGTAAATTGCTGATGTGTTCGCCAAGCAGAACTTCTTTCTGATAATCCATGACACCGGAGGCATCAATTTCTTTTCCCCGGAGCTGAATGCAGGTATTTTCCGGCGTGAGAATGCCGATATTGGAAATCAGGCTGTTGACATCATAAATATCCAGATAACTGCTGACATTGATAGAAGACAGGCTCTCTTCCTGGGAGAGCATACTTGCCAGCATCCGGAGACTGACACGGTCGCTCCGGAAATGGGTTTCCAGATCCTGCATAGCTTCTTTGGTAGAAACAGAAAGCTCTGTATAGCATTGTTTCCTTGTGAGGGTATGTGTCCGCAGAGCGAAGCCGGTCAGGAGAAGTATGGCAGAGAAAAACAGGATTACAGTTGCAAGGAGACTGTAGCCCTGATAAGAAGAAGTCTGTTTTGCAGAAGAGAATTTCATGCAGTCGTCACCTTTTCAGTTCCAGAAATTTGAGTAAAAGAATCACGAAATAATTATAATTATTATAACACAAGTGAAAATAAATTGCAATAAAAAAACAAAAAATTCATGAAATATTAAAAAGCCGTGTATTTTAAAAATACACGGCAGAGATTTATTTTTTATGAAAATTAAAAATGATATTCATAAGGATCATAACGTCTGAAAGCAGGAGCATTTCTGGTTACTGTCAAGGCAGCTGACCACTCATCCAGTTTTGCTTCAAAGTCTTTCTGATATTTGGCATAGAGTACATTTTCGGAAGCGGATTCTGTCCAGAGGTCATCTTCTGTCATACGCTGGGTAATATCATAACGGGTAACGAGGTAATACATTTCATCTTCTTCGACGAAATAAATTTTTCCGTAGTCGGCTTCTGTAACAGAAAGCAGCTGATTATAGACAGCTTCATCAGGAGTATAATAAATATCTTCTTCGCTGTCATAGTTTTCTTTATTGATAATGCTGATAATATTTTCATTCTGATAGGGAACAGATTCTTCTTCCAATTCGGCATCTTCTTCGAGTGCAAGATCATCTATATCAGAATCTGTTGTTTCGTCTGTATTTTCTTTGTCGGCAGAAGAGTCAGAATCGGATTCGGCATCTGTATTTTCTTCATCAGCAGAAGATTCAGATTCAGATTCGGCATCCGTATTTTCTTCATCGGCAGAAGAGTCAGAATCGGATTCGGCATCTGTATTTTCTTCATCAGCAGAAGATTCAGATTCTGTTTCCGGTTCAGTGGTATCTTCTGTTTCAGCCTCTGTATCAGAAGAAAGTTCTTCAGCGGTCAGAATCTTAGGTGCATCGAACGAAGCGAGCGATTCTTCTACAGTACCTCCATCTTCAGAAGCAGCAGCTTCCTCGGCAGCAGCGGATTCTTCTGCGGCAACCGATTCTTTATAGGCAGCATAATCCGCCTGAATCATGTCCATTTCTGTCATGACTGCTTCTGCACCGCCGGTTTTGTAGGCAGTTTCCGCACGTTTCTGATATTCATCAACCAGTTTTTTGACTTCGGCCTTGCCTTCGGATTTGAGCAGATTGCCTTCACTGTCGTGCAGATCAAAAGCAATATACTGGGCACGCATGTTATTTTCAATATAATATTCTCTCAGATCGTCATCAGTGACACCTTCTGCACCGCCGACTGCATAATAATATTTGAAAATTTCTTCGCTCTTATAGCTGGAAATCATGACTTTCTTGAAAGATTCCTCACTAATGCCGTCAGCTGTCATGGTTTCTTCATAGCTCGGCCAGTAATATGCCATCATACTGTCAATATTAGTTTGATTTTCTTCACTCAGAGTCAGACCAAGTTCATCGAATTTTTTCTCTGTAGCAACAAAATCAGTACAGAATTCAATTGCTTTATCTTCGCACCATGTACGGATGTCCTTGCCTTCCAAGACAGAGGCTTTCACGGCTTTGATGTCTTCCGTATCCAGATCGGGATTTTCTTCTGCAAGCTGGGAAATCGCATTGTTATAGGCAGAGCTTAAATAATATAAATAGACACCTGCCGGAACAGTATAATCATCGATTGTCATTGCTGTGGTTGTGTTTTTGCATCCAGTGCAGACAGCGACTAAGCTCAGGGCTGTCAGACCGGCTGTGATTCGTTTTAAAACTGACATGTTTTCATAACCTCCGATAAAATTTCAGTCTTTTTTTATTATACTACAGAATTTCTCAGAAGTCCATAGCTTTTGCAGATTTTTTTCTGAATTTCACATAATTTTCAGAATAGGCTTGCAATTGTTTGGAAAATATGTTATAATAGAACATAAATTATATTCATAAAAAGGCGGTTGATACTATGAACTATGCACTCATCACAGGAGCGACATCAGGAATCGGAATGCAGATGGCTCTGTATCTGCATAAACTCGGCTGGAAGCTGGTTCTGTCCGGCAGAAATGAAAAGATTCTGAAACGCATGGCAGAAAAATTCGGAGTTGATACGAAATATATCGCTTTGGATTTATCTGAACGGAATGCTCCGGAGAGATTATATCAGTTCTGTCAGGGAATGCAGATTGATTTTCTGATTAATAATGCCGGTTTCGGCGTGTTCGGAGAGTTTACAGAAACGGATCTCGATACAGAATTAGAATTGATTGATGTCAATATCCGTGCTGTGCATATCTTAACAAAATTATTTTTAAAAGATTTTGTCAAGCGTGACAGAGGGATGATTTTAAATGTCGCCTCCAGTGCCGGATTCTTGGCAGGGCCGTTGTTATCCAGTTATTATGCTTCTAAAAATTATGTTGTCCGGCTCACAACGGCGATTCGTGAGGAACTCCGGAGAAAAGGTTCACATGTACAGATCGGTGCACTGTGTCCGGGGCCTGTCGATACGAATTTCAATAACCGTGCCGGAGTCACGTTCTCAGCAAAGCCGATCTCTCCGAAATATGCGGCTGTCTATGGCATTGACGGTTCTTTCGAGGGTAAGGGTATTATGATTCCGACCCTCGGCATGAAGTTAGGTGTGCTCGCTTCTAAATTCGTTCCGGAGGAAATCGCTGTCAGATTTATCTATGAACTCCAGAAACGAAAGGAACTCACATGAAATTGAATAAAGATCAGTTCGCTGAACTGTTCATGCAGGAGTTCCCCGATCAGAAAGACAAGGCTCTCGAAGATATCGAATTTTTCGGTGAAGTGCTCGGTCATGTATTTTATACGAATATGCTGTTTCATGAACCGGATTTGAGAAAAATGCTCCTGACTGAGGAAAATCCGGTGTTAATCCGGAAATATTGTCAGTTTATCGAGAGAATGTGGCTCGATGGTGATGATGCTGTCATCAATATCGTTGCTGTTTCACTGTTGGAAGATTTATCAGATGACGAATTATGCTGGTTTCATTTCGGAAAATATATTTCTGAAGATTTCAAGCGTTATATCAATACGGAAGTTATCCCGAATAATATTCTGATGACACAGGTTTCTCCTCTGCCTTATGCCGGAAAACGAAAAAGATACAAGCCTGAAAAGCAGTAAGCTTTTCAGGCTGATTTTTTTATTCTGTGAAAGTGAATTCTGCGTTACCGACTGTATTTGCTTTGATCTGATACTGTGCCGATTCTGAACCCGTATTTTTCAGATTATGATTCTGAATCGTAACTTCTCCGACTACCTCAGAACAGTCAATCTGATAATCCTGTACGTTTCCGGAAAGCATCATAGTAATATTA
Source organism: Oscillospiraceae bacterium (assembly GCA_017483465.1). Taxonomy (GTDB): domain Bacteria; phylum Bacillota; class Clostridia; order Oscillospirales; family Ruminococcaceae; genus UBA3855. Next base: position 6,784 of record JAFUWN010000106.1, on the reverse strand, counting down.
CCTGCTCCGCATTTGATTTCTGCATTTCCGGCCAATGTGACATTCTGCATATTGGTCTCACCGGCACCGTTCTGAATCCTGATTCCGGAAAACTGACAATCTTCGGCAGTAAAATTTCCTGAGCCAAGATCAATCGCAAAATCAGATTTTATTTCTGTCTTATTCAAGTCAATATTTCCTGCTCCGGCCGAAGCATTCAGCGTTTCCGCATCGACATCAGAAAAATTCATATCGCCCGCACCGGAGGAGAGCTTCAGTTCTTTATATTCCTTTTCCGGCAGAGATAATATAATCTGATTTTCATTCTGTATGATACCAATATCTATAAATTGAATATCCCAGAACAGTGAATTTTTTTTATTTCTGATCTCCAGAGTCTGATTCTCCAATTGATATTCAAACTGCCGATCATTCGAGAGCTTCAGAGAAACAGTATCATCCGGAGAAGCTTCTATGATCACATCCGCAGAGCCGATATTGATGATAATATTTTCCAATTCTTCTCCCTTGCAAAGGGAAGGAATTTCTATCGGCTGACTCTTCTGATTTTCCTGTTTGCTTTGAATTGCTCCAACTGTCATGACTGACATTCCGGCAATTGTGATGACTGCACTGATAATCCAATATAATTTAGGTAATTTTTTCATAATTATATATCCTTTCTGAATAAAATATTAAAACTGTTCCGGCAGAAATTAAAAAACGATCTTGTCAGATACTGACATAATAAAAACATCGGCTTCCATAACAGCAGAGCCATTCCCAGACAGAAAATGCCGGAACCGATCGCCCATAAGCCTTCACCTGTCAGGTGGCCGGATAATAATGAAATTCCTTGTATCGGTGCTAAAACTGCTGAAAAAATCATTGATAACAGAATCACAGCTAAACTAAATAATAACATCAGCCATAAAATCGTAAGTGTTCCCCAGAACGGGCTTGTCACTATAATGATAAGAATGCCTAAAATCGTATTTCCGGCGTTTGATGACGGTGTTGCTGTTTTTGTTTCTTCAAGCGTAATATTCTGATTCTCACGCATTTCAGAAAGTATCTGCTCTGCAACGGACTGCGGAGAGCCTAAGCTTTCGACTGCCTGTTCGGAATCTTCTCCGGCTTCTTCGAGATACTCCCGATAATATGTCATTGCATTTTCTCTTTCTTCTGCTGTCAGGCTATGCAGACAGCGTTCGAGCTGAGTCAGAAAAACATCTGCTGTCATGATAATAAATCCTCCTTTAAGATCGCATCGATCTGTGATTTATGAACTGTCCAGTCTTTCCGGTACTGAATCAGCATAGCTTTTCCCAGATCGGTAATCTGATAATAGCGTCTGTTTCTGCCGTTATGGGCACGGTCGAAAGTTTCAAGTGCTCCGGATTTCTGTAATCGCCGGAGTACCGGATAGAGTGTGGATTCTGAAACTTTTACGGCATTCTGAATATCTTGTGTGATTTTATAACCGTAAGTGGCTTCTTTTTCGACCAGTGCCAGAACCATTGCATCGAGCAGAGCCGCACTGATAGGAAACATAGCATCTTTCCTTTCTTTTTAATTTTATAATATTATACGGCATATAATATATATTACAAATACAGTATAGCATAAAATATGATATTTGTCAAGAGGTTTTTCAAAAAAATAAAGACCGGATTTCCGGTCTTTAGATATGCAGAATATTTCTGACAATCAGCCAGATGATCAGACAGATTAAAAATAAAATATTAATCCGCTTCGGAGGCGTGACAAGTGTCTGTGTTCCGGTTCTGATATAATTGATGCAGGTTTTCAGAGCAGTCCAGATTAAATATAAAAATTCCGCAGGGAATAAATAATTATATTGCAGAGCTTTTCTGAATTCCAGATGCAGACAGGCAAGAGCTGCCCTGGTATTGCCGCACCCCGGACAGTTCAGATGTGTCAGTGTCCGGAACGGACAAGGAATGCCGATTCCCGTCCGGTCAGTCCAGATTGTGAAGATAATAATCAGAATGAAAACAAAGCCGCCCCATAAGGCGGCTTTTTGAAATCTTTTCAGCATTATGCGAGTTTGTTCATTTCATCCTGTACCATAGCAATCAGGATAATCGGGCAGATCAGAGAAAGAATAATATAAAGTACCTGGTTGTCTGCCGGCTGGATGCCTCTCTGTGCCTTGACAGCATTCAGATTGTTATTGGCATTGATGCCGAAGAATACGCTTCCGACATAGACGAAAAGCAGAATAAACTGTACCACAGGATCCAGATTTCCAATGCTCTGACCGCCGGCAGCATACAGTTCTTTCATAGCACTCCAGTACCAGTACAGACTATAGAATCCACAGGTTACAATTGTCAGAATAATAACAGTCGCAACAGATCTTTTTGTAAACATGTTTGTGTTTCTCCTATCTCTCAAAATTTATAAAATATGATATTTTTCATATCGTTCTTATTATAGCACAGGAAAATACTGTTGTCAAGCAAAATTCAATAAAATCCGGTTTTTCCGGCAACAGTACAAAAAAGCACAGAAAATGTTGAATGTTCAGTTCTGTTTTTGCTCCGGATGAAGAAATCTCTTGACAGATTCTGCAAAACATGCTATGATTAAAGAAAACTATTTTTATCAGGAGGCATGTTCCATGCAGAATATTACAATTGAAGATTTATATGATTTAAATTATACCCTCGCTGCGGATTATCTCCGGCAGTTCCGGTATCCGTGGGAGGCTCTCGAAGGCATTAAAGATATGATTATCGCTCTCGGTGCTACTCTGAATTTTGAAGAATATGATTATGTCTCTGAAAATGTCTGGATTCATAAGACTGCCAAAGTATTCCCCAGTGCCTATATCGGTGCTCCCTGCATTATCGGTGCAAATACCGAAGTACGGCACTGTGCTTTCATCAGGAGCAGTGCTCTGATCGGTGAAAACTGTGTCATCGGCAATTCTGTAGAATTGAAAAATGTTATTTTATTCGATCATGTTCAGACGCCGCATTATAACTATGTCGGTGACAGCATTCTGGGCTATCATTCTCATATGGGTGCCGGTTCGATTACTTCCAATGTCAAGTCTGATAAAACGCTGGTAGTCATCAAGACAGACGGTGAACCTCTTGAAACCGGACTCAAGAAAATGGGAGCAATGCTCGGTGATTTTGTCGAAGTCGGCTGTAACAGTGTCCTGAATCCCGGTACTGTAATCGGTCAGAATTCCAATATTTATCCGACAAGCTGTGTGCGCGGTGTGGTTCCGGAAGACAGTATCTGGAAAAATGACGGGGTTATCATCCGGAAATATTAATGATAAGAAAGAAGAGTTTGAATGGAGAAAATACAAAAAATAATCTCTGATTTAAAAAAAGATTTTTCCCAGGGCTATGAAAAGGGACATTTACGGACATTGTATACTGCTGTGCAGGACGGTCTGATCACGGAACAGCAGGCTGCTGAAAAAAGCAATCTTTCTGTTGAGGAGTTCCGGGAAAAAGTAAAACTGCTGAATCTTGAAAAATAATCATTATGCAGTTATCATGCAAAAATAAGGGGGAATTTTCATGGCAAAAAGACCTGCATTCTGTGTTTCACAGAACCAGAAAATTATTATGAAAATAATCGAATTTCAATGGATTTCTGGTCTGTCCCTCGCACAGAAACAGAAAAATGCAGACAGTCTGCAAACAGCTCTGAAACAGATCATTCCGGATGCCAATCCGCTCGAAGTCAGTACGAAAAGCAGAAATCCTCTGGGACTGAAACTCAGTGCCTTTCATCTGAAATATCAGGGCTATCCGCTCGAATGCGTGTTTCAGAGTTCCAAAGTTTTCCAGTATGGCGGAGCATATAAAGACCTTCTGGAAGTTTCTCTCCGGGAAGTCAAGAAAGATCCCCGGCTCAGAGAATCCGGCGATCTGAAATGCTTTTATCATGACGGTGTAACATGGGCACTCGAACCCAGAACCGCTTTTTATGATTATATTTATATTCAGGCTGTGAAAGAATCGCTCTCTCCGGAAGAAATTCAGCAGATTAAAAATTATGATCATTTTACAGATATAGAGTTTAATCCTGATAAAAGCCTGAATACACAAGCCCGGACTGCCGCAGAAATCAGGCTCATGCTTGAACTATGGAATGAAATTCCGGCATTCGGCAGACAGGATTTTATCAAATTTTATCAGAATTATATTACAGATTAAAATCAGGAGAAATTATGGCAGAATTAAGAAAACATTTCAGTGCTTTGCAGATTATTCATCATATTTTAGAATTGCATGTCAGCCCCGGCGATCTCTGTATTGATGCTACTGCCGGACGTGGCAGAGATACACTGTTTCTGTCAGAACTGACCGGTGCTTCCGGTCATGTGACGGCATTCGATATTCAGCAGGAGGCTCTTGACAGTACCAGAGAATTATTGCTCAGAAATCAGAAATCTAATTTTGATCTGATTCTGGACAGTCATGCCAATATGCAGAATTATTTTCAGCCGGAAACTGTCTCTTGTATTACATTTAATTTCGGCTGGCTTCCTGCCGGAGACCATCATATTTTTACAAAGCCTGAATCCAGTATCGAAGCCATTCAGCAGGGGCTGAAACTCTTAAAGCCCGATGGCCTTATGACTCTGATTCTGTATTATGGCAGAGAAACCGGTTTCCGGGAACGGGATGCCCTGCTGGAATTTCTGCCCGCACTCGACAGTAATTTTTATACCGTTGTGGAAATGCCGTTCGTCAATCGGCAGAATTGTCCGCCGATTCCGATTGTGATTTTCAAAGACAGATAAGCATGAAGATGAATTATAAACTGCTCCGTTCCGGTGTGTTCCGGATAAAACGGATTCTTCTGGATTCCGGTTTCTCTCCGGAAACAGCTTATCAGGCTTTTATTTATATTATTGCAGAATATTATCTCTGTCAGCAGAATTTGCCCTATACACCGGAACAGCTTGTTCCGGAATTTGTCAGGCCTGCTTTTCCGGAAAATTTATATCAGCAGATCAGGAAAATTCTGACTGAAATCCTGCCTGATAAAACTTATCCTGTACAGGCTGTCAGCTGGATGCACCAGTATTATCATGCCGATGAAAAAGACCGGATTTTTTCTGATAAAAATCATAAGCAGATCGCAGAATCAGAAATCCCTGTTTCTACACAGTTTTTTACTCCCGAATGGCTCTCGGAATATATGCTTTCCCAGACACTCGGCAGAATTCCGGAAGATCTGACAGCTGTCCGGATTCTTGACCCCTGTGCCGGAACAGGACATATTCTGCTGACAGCTTTTGAACTGCTGATGCAGAAATATCAGACTCTTGAGAAATCTCCTGAAAAAGCTGTCAGACTGATTTTGCAGAATCATCTGTATGGCCTCGAACTTGACCCCTGTGCCCGCAGAATTGCAGAATTTGTTCTGCTTGTCAAGGCTCTGCAATATGATGCTGATTTTTTAACTTCCGGCATCCGGCCTCAGCTTTATGATTTTCCTCCGGATGAACCTGAAGGCTCTCTTGCATATGCTTCCGCAAATCCGGAGACGGATAAAATCTTAAAACAGAAATTTCAGATTGTCGTCACCAATCCCCCTTATATGGGCAATGCCGGTATGCCGGAAAGTCTTCTGCATTTTGTAAGGACAGAATATCCCGACAGTTTCCGGGATTTATATGCCTGCTTTATCGAACGCTGTTCAGCATTTACAGAAGAAAACGGCTTCTGTGCTCTTCTGACTGTACAGAACTGGATGTTTCTTCCGGCATTTTCACAGCTCCGTAAGAAAATTCTGGAATCTCATAAAATTCTGCATCTTCTGCATCTGGGGGCATGTGCATTTGATACTGCGGATGTCGGCACAATTGTGCAGAGTGTCTGCTTTATTATGCAGAAACAAAAGCCTCTGCACAGCACCGGAATTTATTACGATCTCTGTGAATTTCCTGATACGGAACAGAAACGCTCTGCCTTTCTGCATCATCAGGCAAAATATTATGAAATCAGTCAGGATTTGTTTTTTCATATTCCGGATTCGCCTCTGGTCTACTGGGCTTCCGAACAGATTCTGAAATTATTTGAAATGCCCAAACTTGAAAGCTTTGCAGAACCGAAACAAGGTCTCACTACTTCGGATAACCCCCGCTTTGTCAGATTATGGCATGAAGTCGAATTTGAAAATATCTGCTTCGATGCCGGAAATGCTCAGCAGGCTCAGGAAAGTCATAAAAAATGGTTTCCGTATCATAAGGGCGGAGGCTATCGCAAATGGTACGGCAATCATTTGCATGTTCTGAATTATCAGGAAAACGGTCGGGAACTGCTTGCATTTCATGAAAAACTGAATCAGCATCATGCAGGAGGCAGAATTAAAAATAAAGAATATTATTTCCGTCCGTCTCTGACATGGACATTTATCTCTAAAATGCCGAGTTTCCGGAAAAATCCGGCTGGATTTCTCTTTGATGTCGCCGGGTCATGCCTGTTTGTGGATTCTGACAGGGAGCAGAATGCTCTGCTTGCATTCCTGTGCAGCAATACAGCCAGATATTTGTTATATTTATTGAATCCTACCATGAATTTACAGCCCAGAAATCTGAAACATCTGCCGTATCTGCATATTGATTCTGACAGAATTCAGGAACTTGTGCAGGAAAATATAGAATTATCCCGTCAGGACTGGGACAGTTCTGAATTAAGCTGGAATTTTAAAAAACATCCGTTATTGAAAAATCTCTGATCACGTGATCAGAGATTTTTCAATAACGGATGTTTTTTAAAATTCCAGCTTAATTCAGAACTGT
>JAFUWN010000105.1 GCA_017483465.1 Oscillospiraceae bacterium | reverse complement strand
TATCAACCGTTATATCAAACGTTTCCGTATTCTTTCTTCACGCTACAGAAATAAAAGAAAAAGATTTACTCTTCGTGCTACATTGATTTGTGCCATCTATAATTTTCAGCATTCACTTTAAAGTTTCCGAACAGGTCTAATGAGCAAGGTCTTGGCAAGGTCGTCAAGAAATGTCGGAGTATGACACGCTTGCAGAAGGTGAGCTGAAAAATTTGTATCAGAAACTATTAAGCATATTGACAGTATCCTCTGCAACAGTACGGCTGACCCCAACGAAATCATCAAAAAGATACAAGAAATCCGGAGCATCGAAAACTCTCTGCTCCGGTTCATGAACCAATTGAAACCCTATTGTGAAAAGGCTCTGAACAATCTGAAACATCCCAATGCAAGAAATAAATTTCTCCAGACAGTTATCAGAACTTTCCTGCTGAATTACAGTTCATTTTCAAACAGGCAACTATGCTCAATGCTCTGAATTTCCTGTTCAGCGGATGTTGGAACAAGAGCAGCAGCGACACGGAATTTAAAAAATTTTCCCATATTCCGTCGATTTCAATTACAAGGGCTATCTGACTTCTATGCTTGTGTCCTATCCGGATAACGAGTATACCGCCAAACGACAGTAAAGTCTATCGAATTTGATGTTCTGCACGGCGATGATGAATAACTTTGTCTGATAATCAGCACAGGTTTCATTTACTCTTTCCGAAAGCGACAGACTGCCAGTCTGTCATTGAATTTCCTGAAAAACAGATTTCCGAATCATGATATTTTCCGTTATCTGCTGCCATAGGGTGCATCAGCAGACTTTCTGCAAAGTGTTCTGTCAGTTCAGGAACGTGTTCTTGTAGTATTGTTTTTTGACAGTATTGCAGAAATAAGCCCATTTTCTTCTTCAGAAAAACGGGCTTATTATCCATATATGCTTAGATTGCTTTTAAATCAGGCAAGCAGTCATGCAATTAATATCAGATATTGAACTTTATGCATTACAATTACTCTTTTTCTTCTTTCCTGCGAAAAACACCGGATTTTATAACAGCAAAAGCACCTAAGACAGTAAGAGCCGCTGCACTGGCTGCCGCCGCCGCTGTACCTGAAGCATTATTTCCTGTCTGCGGCAGATTGACCGTTTCACCGGCTGTATTAACACCTGTTCCGGTTTTAGGGTCAATTGTGTATTGATCCAGTATCTTGCCTGATTTATCTGTGATAGTGATTTCATAATCGCCGTTATTTTTTTCGCTGATTGCGGCAGTTGTATCGGATGTGCCGTTCTTTTTCTGATAATCATTTTTTGCCCAGTTGCAGAGTTCTTCATCCGATGCGATATTTACAGTTTCAGTGGAAGATTCCGTTGTTTCTTCTGTGATGGGTTCTGTAGTATCAGATTCGGTTGTTTCTTCTGTAGTGGGTTCTGTTGTTTCTTCAATTCCAAATACAGGTGCAGTATCGCTCTTGACCCATGTATTCAGGTCAGTTCCGTCATTTGTGTAGAACAGAAGATGTGACAGCCCTTCCTTGTTATTTTCGGTCATGTCTTCGAGATATGCACTGACTTCTTGCAGAATTTTGGTCATATCTGCCTTATTGGCATTTAAAATATCTGCAAAGTCTTTGGAAGCCATTTCTTCGGATGTCTTTGAAGATGTACGGATTTCTCCGCCAACGAGAGTTCCGGAAACTGATTTTTCTGTGATTTCTTTGCCTGCTGTCTTGTATACCGCACTGCTGTTGAAATAGCATTCACAGTCTGCCGCAATGCCTGCACTTCTGCCGTTAATGCCGCCAACATCGACAGTAGTAATAAGTGATTCTATGTTTCCGTAAGTATAGCAGCTGATATTCGTACCGCCGGACATACCAATCAGTCCGCCGACCATTGCTTTATTATTGCTTTCTGCATTTGCACTGATATTGCCGAGTGTATAGCAGTTGACCTGTGCGGAACGGTTTGTCATTCCGGCGAGACCTCCTGCATAGACAGAAGAGGTTTCTGTAGAAGCATTGACAGTCACATCTGTACAGCAGTCTGTGATAACACCTCGGAGCGTACTTCCGACAAGTCCGCCGATTCTTGCAAAGGATTCCTTCGTTTTGGCATTGATGATACCATCTACAGAGCAGTTATCAATCACGAAGCCATTCTGTGCCCATGCGACAAGACCGCCGGCATTTGCTTCATAACGGGAATTTACATTGACTGCAATATTTTTGAGATTGATATTTTGAATATGAACAAGGCGTTCATCTTCTGTCGGAGTTCCGTTGGTATCATGCACACCTGCCACTAATCCGAACAGTCCGGAAAGGTAGATATCTGCCGGAGCCTCTTCACTGCCGATAGTCAGATTGGAAATGCTGTGATTTCTTCCGTCAAAGTTTCCTCTGAACGGATAGACAGAGAAATTTTCTTTCTGTCCGTTGATTTCTGCCTGAATCGCATGACCAATCGGGAGCCAGTCACCGCCTGTCAGTGTAATATCACTGTCGAGAGCGAACCAGATATTTTCCCAGTCAACATCTTCGTTCATGGCTTCTGCGATATAACGGAGCTGATCTTCTGTATTGACAAGATAGGGTTCTTGTTCTGTACCCTTGCCGCCTGCGAATTTTGATACATCAGCAGCATCATAAGTTGTCTTGTCGTTATAAGTTGATTTTTCTTTTGCATTCTGGAGTGCTTCCTGATAAGCATCACCATCTGTTGAGCCATCGGAAGAGAGGATTTTTGTGATTTCACCGTCTTTCACAGTAATTGTCACGATAACTTCCTTATTAGTATCACGTCCGTACCATGTGCCGTCGTTAAGAGAAAGTTCTTCTTTGGTCACGATTTCTGCTTCAGGCTGTACATAAGATGCAGAGGCATATTCATCAGAAAATGTGACTTCATTGTTATACTGCCAGGTTTTCAGCGAATCTTCTGTTAATCCGAACAAGGCAAGATCTGCCGGGAACGAATCAAAATTTGCATTGAGTTTTTCAGCAATTGTGCTGTAATTCTGAGAAGTATAGGCTTCATTGCCGGACACCACACCGCCTGTATAGACCAGCCCGTCCTCACTGACACCGGAGGCCACTCTTGTTCCGACATCAGCAACAGGGTCAACAATAGTTTCGCCTATTTTCATGGAAGCTTCGCTGTTATAGTAGCAGTCATAAGTATGTCCGATGCCTGTAATCCAGCCAGATAATGCACCTGTATAGAGCGAATAATCATCTGTTTCATGCTGACCGTTTCCGTAGCAGTTCACCAGATAGCCGGCATTGACTGCAACAAGTGAACTGATCACAGCCATACCCTCGTCTTCACGGTTACCGCTTCCGTAGACATTGCCGAGTGAGTAGCTGTTTGCGACAAGGCCTCTGTTCACAAGAGCTGCAATGCCGCCCGTTTCGCCGTATGCACCGCCGGTTTTTACTGTGCAGTAAGCATCAACATTTGTTTTGCAGTTGATGATTGCACCTTTATACATATAGGCAGCAATACCGCCGACAAAATTATTTCCTGTTTCCGCTGTGACTGTGATATTACCCTCGACAGAGCAGCTGTCAATCACAGCACCTTTGTAGCCGCTGTCATCCGAGTTCATTGCCGCTGTGATACCGCCGGCATAAGCACTTGCATTGTAAGAAGCATTGATAAGCACATCCGTCAGCTTCAGATTTTTCACGACGGCATTTGTGCCGAGAATACTGAAAAATCCGAGATAATTCTTTCCGGCTTCCAGTTCTTTTGCTGTCTCTGCTGTGCCGATATGCAAGCCTGATACCGTATAGCCCTTTCCGTCGAAATTGCCGTTAAATGCATAACTGCTGTTTCCGATCGGTGTCCATTCTGTATCTGATACATCAATATCATTTGAAAGTTCTATAAATATATTTGAATAGTCAATATGTTCAGAGAGAGAATCTGCAAATGTCCGGAGCTGTTCGGCTGTAGTGATCTGGTAAGGTGACTGTTCTGTACCGTCTCCGGCTTCAAATATGGAAACATCTACAACATCATTGATAAAAATTTCATCAGAAAGAACAGGAGTTCCTGTCTCTGATAACTGCCAGAGTTTCAGTTCTGCATCGATATTTTCATTGTTCAGAGTCTTAGAAACTGCATACAGATTTTTATTGAGAATATTTACAAATTCATTGCTGTTTAACTGTTCTGCTGTAATCTGTTCGGAAGTAAAAGTGCCTTCTTCATTCATAGAGCCTGTACCGTGAGATACAGATTCAACAGCGGATGTGACAGCAGTTTCATCCATATAGTAAATGACTGCATCTGATACATAATAATCATAGTTTCCGGAAGCAGCCGGCATGAGTGCACCGTTGATGATACCGGCATTATTGACAGCATCTGCCTGTGCAATGGTACCGACAGTCACATTGCCTGTCGAGAAACAGTTATACTGTTCGGAAGTCATCATTCCTACAACACCGCCTGCATAGAGTGAGAATCCGCTTGCTGTCAGTACGGTAATATCTCCCCTGTTGGCACAGTTGACAACATAAGTATCATTGCCGGCCATAGAAACAATTCCGGCACCATAAGCAATTTTGGTATTGGATGATGAATTCACAGTGACATCAGAAATACAGTTTGTGATATAGACATTTCCGGAGGCTCTGCCGACAATACCGCCGGTCATTGCCATAGCCGCATCTGTTTTGGAAGATACAGAACCATTCACAGTACAGTTATCTATGATTGCATGACCGTCTGTTCCGGAAACGGCATTGCTTGTAATATCGCCCGTAATGCCGCCGGCTCTTACTACTTTTTCGCCGGAAACTTCGATATTGACATCTTCCAGACGGATGCCCGATACTTTTGCGGTGCTCAGAAGCGTTGAGAATAATCCGAGATTGGTTTCTTCGGTATAAGCTTCTTCTGTTTTTATCGTAAGACCTTTGATTATATGATTCCGTCCGTCGAAATTGCCGGCAAAGATTTTATCTAAATTCGCACTTGCCGCACCTTCTGCCCCGACAGGATTCCAGAGGCCTGTATCTGATAAATCAATATCCGCACCGAGTGCGATGTATTGTCCCAGATAATTTTCACCGTCATCAACATGCTGAGCGAATTCGGAAAGCTGAGAAGCAGTGCTGATAATATAAGGGTCTGACTCACTTCCGCTGCCGCTTTCAAAATATCCGGAATCAATACTGTTGGCGAGTGCGTTATCTACAGCCTTTTTGATGGCTTCACTGCTGACAGTTGCTCCGCTGACAGCATCTACGCCTTCTGTCTGATTTGCGGCTATGATATTGGAAATAATTGTCTGTGCCTCTTCCCAGTATGCCGGAGTTTCCTGCTGAGACAGCACATTAATTGCAGAAATCACACTGCCGGAAACTGTGACAGATATGGTAATATCGCCGTTCATGCCTTGGGCTGTGCCTGTATATGTTCCGTCTTTATAAGCAGAAGCTGCTGTGACAGAAACAGCAGACGGAATGGAATTTGTCAGCAGTGCCGCAGAGAGGACAGCACTTAGAATTTGTTTTTTACGCAATCTTGATTTTTTCATTTCATTTACCTCACTTAGAATAATAAAGTTAGTTATAGCTAACCAGAATCAGTATATCATATTTTTTTGCTGTTGTCAATAGTTTCGGCGGTTACTTTTTGAATAAAATACTACATTTTTATTGTTGCTGATTCTTGCTTACAGTTTTATTTAACTGTATTTTTATAGTTAGCGTAGTAAAACTATAAAATCGATAACTGCCGGAAGCATGTATGATAAACATATATTTTTTATTTATTTGTATAATTTCATGCACAGTATTACAAAAATTGGAAGAAAGTATTGACAGATTCGGCTGTTTGTGCTATAGTTAAAACGGTTTTTATTTAGTTAGCTATTGCTAATCAAATATTATCTTTTCCAAGGGGGAATTTTTATGAAGAAATTACTTGCATTTACTATGGCTCTGACAATGGGGCTGACTCTCTGTTCATGTGGTACAAAGGAAGATACTGCTACAGATACACTCTCATCACAGACAGCAGAATCTGTCAGGGAACTGTCACCCGCAGAACAGCTTTTAGAAGATGTCAAGGGCACTTATGATGAGCTTTTTACTGTCATCTGTGATCCGAAGTATGACCAGATCTGGCTTGACAAATGCGAATCCATTGTCGGTGCAGATATGGCGGAAATGTGTGCGGATATGCTCAAAAGTGCCTGCACCGGTACGCTTTACGGTGAGGAAGCTGTCAATGCTTATGATAATCCGGAAACTGCACAGTTTGACTGCTATTTTATTCATGATGTCCATCAGTTTGTCTTTGACGGAAGTCATATTTCCGGTCTGGACGAAAACGGCAGTGAAGTATTTTCACATGAATACGCTTTTGTGAAAGATTTCTCGCTTGGCGGCATGATGGATGGTTATCTTTATGAAACTTCCGATGCAGATGCAGGAGAATTCAGATATTTTGTCGTGTTTCCGGATACGCCCTCGACAACATATCATATTGAATTCCGTTACGGAAGCAATGAAGAAGAACTGACTAAATATGCAGAAGGTGCCTATGCTTACTGGCTTGCGGCAGGTATTCCGGCGGACTGTGATGATGCTCTGATTGAAAATGTCATCGGACTGTTTGCAGAAGAAAATCTCTCAGATATGGAAAATGCAGACGAATCACCGGCAGAATCCTCTGATATAATTGAAATCGGAACCGCAGAGGAACTTGTCGATTTTGCAAAAAGTGTAACCGATGGTTCTATGAATGGCTATGCCGGACAAACTGTGATGCTCACAGCAGATATTGATTGTTCCGGTGTGGAATGGACACCCATCGGAACTATGAATCTTGACGATATGAATGACGATTCCTGTATGTTTCAGGGAGTATTCGACGGACAGGGACATACGATCTCCAATGTGACTTTTGATTCCGATACTCCGGTTTGCGGTGCCGGCATTATCGGCATGAATCTCGGCGAAGTCAAAAATCTGAAAGCAGAAAATATTCAGATTCACTGCACAGATACTTTTTCAATGGCTGTCGGTGCAGTAGTCGGCTATAATATGGGCGAAATTCATGATGTCAGCCTGACGGGTGAAAATGAAATTGCCGCCGTCAATGCCATCGGCGGAATTACAGGCGGTTCTACCAATCATGTACATGATTGCAGTGTGGATGGTACTACTATCCGTGTGCTGGGAGACAATGATTTTTCAGACGGAAGAATTATCCAGTGTGACGTGGCTGAATGCGGCGGACTGATTATCGGCGGCAGTTTTGGCGGTACCATGGAAAACTGTACCGCTAAAGGCAAAATCATTGCAGAAGGCAATGAACCCGTTGGTCTGGGCGGAATTGCCGGCTGTCTAGAAATGATGGATTCTGTTACGGATTGTACAGCAGATGTGGAAATTATCTCTGATAAAGGCTGTCATGCAGTCGGCGGTCTGTGCGGCTACAGCGGTACGCATTCTGTCGGAGATATTGCTCTTGCAGCAGAAGGTGTGGAAACTCACGAATATCCGGGCATTATTCAAAACTGTCATGTCACAGTAAAAATGAATGTACCGGGTGCGACACATGTCGGCGGTCTGATTGGTACAGGGCTGTATTATTACGGAGAAGAAACAGCTTTCCGAATTGTGGATTGTTCTGTAAACGGCGAAATCATCGGTGCAGTCACCCCCGGAGCTGTTGCAGGACGTGCGGAAAACAGCATCATTGACAGCTGTAAAAGCCATCTATACCGCCAATCAGCATAACCACAAGTATAGCACTCATGCACAGAATGAATATGATTTGCCCGATGATTTTTTCTTTGAACGGACGTTTTTCAAGCTCTGCAAGGCGAGGTTCCAGCCGTTCCTGTATATCTTCCGGAAAATTTTTTGCCAGTACTGCGAACGGCATAAAAATTGTCGCCATCCAGATAGAAAGAAACAATAATATCATCAGTGCAAATGTTAATAATATTGTCAAAATCATGTCATACTCCTGTCTGTTCGATTTTGCAAACTTAACGTATCAGCATGACAATCGAGCCGACTGCTGCTGAAACAATCAGGGCAAAGAGCGTTCCGGGGAACAGCATACCTTTCAGGTGAAACCATTTCTGATGATAGGCTTTGTCCATATGTTCCGTGCCGGGCAGACGGAAGCACTTCATATTTGCAAACAGAACCCAGTCCAGAAAAAATGTATCATAGACTCCAATCCATGCCATCAGACCGAATGCGAGCAGAAATCCCTGACGGAAACTGCCTGCTCCTGCCAAAACTGCACATCCTGTCAGAATCGCTGTAAACATCAGCAAACCGAGCAGTTTTGCAAATATGACATTTTTTGACCGGTAAGATACATCTCTGCGTGGATGCGTTCTGAAATATTCCTCCTGAATATCAGGCGGATAATTATGAATACTTGCTGTTGTTTCTTTTTTATTGATAAGTGAGAAAAGCACAGCAGTAAAGATACCTGCAAACACAAGCATTTCTATTATAATCACAGTAAATTTCATTTTGCACTACTCCTTAGCATCTTCATTTATTCCGGATTTTCGATTTTATCGCCGACAAACCAGTAATCGCATATTTTTCCGCCTGATGCAAGTGTATGCTCCCGATATAATTTAGCGTGCATCAGTCCGGCAGACAGATAATCCACATCACACATGACTTGCAGAACTTCAAGCAGACCTTCACGTCTTGCAAACGTATTCAGCGGACACTGTGAAAAATGATAATAATAGCCGTCTTTATGCTTTGATTCATCAAAATTGAAATCCCATGAGTATTTTTTATATTGTGGATGTTCCTCCAGCCACTGTGCATTTTTCAGCATTGTATTTTTGATAGACTCAATGCCTTTTTTCTGATTGGCATTGATGAACAGTCCTGCTAATTTCAATGGCTTAAACTGCATGACTTCTTTTGAAATCTCACGCAGTGCCTTGACGGTAATTTTTCCTTCAGCAGCTTTCCAGACGGCGATAAATATAAAACTTGTATAGACATTGGAAGCCATTGGATTATCTGCACCAATATCATCCATACGATTCAGCAAATCCCTGTAAATCGGCTTTGCTTTCTGCATAATATCGCCTGCAAAGCCTTTTTCATAATGCCATTTCAATGACCTTTTAACGAGAGGTGCAAGCATTATCCAGTATTTTCCGGTATATTTCATCATAGTAAACCCTCACTTTCTGATTTAATCCTGTATGATTTTCCTGATGATGCGGATTCCTGCACAGTAGCTTTTGACAGATTCCTTTGTTACCGGAAACATAGAATAACAATGAAACATCCCCGGTTCTGTATGAATTCGGAACGTAATTTCGGCTTTTCTGAAAGATTCCGCAAAATACGGCACACAGGAAGAAAGCATTTCATGTCCGCCATAAAACAGATATAACGGCGGTGCACCTGTATAATCTCCGTGTGCAGGTGAAATCATCCATTGTTCTGCATCATCATCCAACTGAAACAGTTCCTGACAGTTTCTGACAATATTGATACTGCACATGAAATCAAATTCTGCTTTCTGTTCCATCTGTTTCCATTCCGGTTCAGAAAGCGGAATACTTGACGGAGAATGTGCAATCACAGCCCCAGGCATCGGCAGACGGTCGGAAGCAGATTTCTTAATATTCATCAGAATCAGTGCAAGAGCCGCCGATGCACCGGACGAACCGCCTTCAAAAATAATCTTTTCAGCCGGATATTTTTTCAGCATAGTCCGATATACCTCTGTCAGGATTCTGAGCGTTTCTGCAAGACTGACTTCCGTCCCAAGCGGATAAATCGGATACCATACATCTGCACCGGAATCCTGTGCTGTTTTCCGAGCCATAGCAAGCTGAGGCTTCCACGCCGACAGCAGACCGCCTCCGCCGAAAATGTACAATACTGCACCTTTTCCCTTTCCGTCATGCGGCCGCATGATAACGCACGGATATTGTTCAATCATGATTTTTCTGTATCTGACCTGATGATCTGTCGGCATGACAAACGGATGTTTCTGATTATAGTTTCTTGCCTGAGTCAGCCGTTCTGATGCCGTCATGGTATCCGGCTTTTTGCATTTCAGCAGAATTTTTTCTGCACATGAAAATAAAAATCCCATATTTCCACTCCTTTCAGCCAATCAGTGCATTGATTCCTGCAACAATCAAGCCTGCCAGCGGGCAGACAATCAGCACCCATGCAAGCCCGTGTTCCGGTATGGCGAGTTTTTTCCATTCTTTCCACTCCCAGCCGGGATGATTTTCTGCACCTTTTATCATATTCTTATCTTTTACATACAGTCTTCCAAGCACATCAAGAAGCACAAAATCTCCGACATTCACAAACATCATCTCGATATATCCCGCCCGGAACAAATTCCAAAAGCCTGTGATTTCTGCAAAATGTGCACTCACTGCCATATAAAGAAACATCAGAAAATACAGTATCAGCAGAATACAATACATCAGTTTTATCTCTCGTTTTTTCACATAAGGGGCAGCGGCTTCTTTGATGGATTTCGGAAACATGACACTGTATGCCTGCGGTAAAACCATGAAAAATAAGGCAACAACAGTATTAAAAATCACACACATGACAATTCCGTCCAGAATGATTCTCGGTATGTTCATAATATCCTCCTTCATTTCGGTAAGCTATAGCTAACAATATTATAGCACTGTTATGTGAAAAAATCAAGCCTGTGTTTCGTCACTTTACAAAAGTTAGTCCTGATTTTTCCGGACTGGCTTCTGTTTCATTGTTCTGAATTTTCTTCTTTGATAATTTTCACACCGAACATAAAACAGAATCATAATCAAAATTTCCGGTTACGGATAATGCTTCAGATACTATTTCATAACGTGTCCTTTCTTCGGATAAAATCGGGAGTACAAAAAAAGGCTCTGCCAAACAGCAAAGTCTGAAAACGGGCTAAAATTGCCATTGTCCTTCATGCACACCATCTGATTCAGTTCATCATTTCACCATACAGAAAATCTTGAGTATCTGTTCTGCAGTATACTTTCTCTATCTTCAGATTTGTTTCCCGATAAGGGGAAATATTTGATTTTTTCATGAAATGTTTGCTTTTGCGAAAGGGGTCAGCTGCATTTCCGTTCCTGCACTTCGGAGAATTCTTCCAGACACTTTTTAACAGTCGCCTCACAGTGCGGACACATCATTCCATTAATCTGCAATGTATATGTTTTTTTACTTGGAGTATCGACATGCAGTTCAGATACCTGATTTCTGATCGGCTTATCATGCTTTGTACTGTAGAGTTTCACAAGATTGAGCCGGAGTGCATTTGTCACCACGCAGAAACTTGAAAGACTCATAGCCGCCGCTCCGAACATCGGATTCAGTTCCCAGCCGAACAGCTTGATATATGCCCCTGCCGCAAGGGGAATGCCGATAATATTATAAATAAATGCCCAGAATAAATTCTGCCGGATATTCCGCATTGTGGAACGGCTTAACCGTAATGCGGCAGCGGCATCCGTCAGACGGCTTTTCATCAGTACGACATCAGCGGCATCGATAGCAACATCCGTTCCGGCACCGATGGCAATGCCGATATCCGCACGGGTCAGAGCAGGGGCATCGTTGATACCATCGCCAATCATAGCAACTTTTCCCTGATTTTGCAGGGAGCGTATCACATTTTCTTTCTCATTCGGGAGAACGCCGGCTATGACCTTATCAATGCCGACCTGTTTTCCGATTGCATTTGCTGTGCGTTCGTTATCGCCTGTCAGCATGACGGTTTTCAGTCCCATATTTTTGAACCGTGCGATTGCTTCGGGTGAATCCTCTTTGATCGTATCGGCAACAGCGATAATACCGAGCAGATGTTTATCATCCGCAAAGAATAACGGTGTTTTTCCTTCGTCTGCCAAGTGCTGTGCAGTCTGCTTTGCTTCATCGGGAATCTTCACTTTACAGCCGATAAATTCAGAATTACCGCCATAATAAACAGTACCGTCAAGCCGTGCGGAAAGTCCGCTTCCTGCATGAGCTGTAAAATCAGTCACATCCGAAAGAGGGATATTCTGATTTTCCGCATAGGTGACTATCGCTTTTGCAAGAGGGTGTTCGCTTTTCTGTTCCAGAGCGTAAGCTGTTCTGACAAGCGTTTGTTCATCCGTATCTGCTGCAAGAATATCCGTGACAGACGGTTCTCCTTTCGTGATAGTGCCTGTCTTATCAAGAACTATCATTTGCATTTTGCCTGTTTCTTCGAGAGAAACCGCCGTCTTAAATAGAATGCCGTTTTTCGCTCCGACACCGCTTCCGACCATAATCGAAACAGGAGTCGCAAGTCCTAACGCACACGGGCAGCTGATGACAAGGACTGAAATTGTTCTTGCAAGGGCATAGCCGACAGTCTGACCGACTGCAAGCCAGATCACAAGAGTGACAAGTGCAATACAGATGACCGCAGGAACAAATATGCCCGATACTCTGTCGGCAAGCTTTGCAATCGGAGCTTTTGTAGCGGCGGCCTCGCTGACCATTTTTATAATCTGAGAGAGCGTTGTATTTTCTCCGACTTTCACGGCTTCACATCTGAGAAATCCCGACTGGTTGACAGTTCCTGCGGATACGCTGTCGCCGGCTGATTTGTCAGCAGGAATGCTTTCACCTGTCAGGGCGGATTCATCAACCGCACTGATTCCATCAAGAATGATTCCATCCACAGGGATATGCTCACCGGGACGCACCACAAAGACATCCCCGATTTTGACTTGTTCCGCAGGAATAATTTGTTCTGTGCCGTCACGTTCGATCACGGCAGTTTCGGGAGAAAGTTCCATAAGCCCTTTCAGAGCATCAGTAGTTCTGCCTTTTGAACGTGCTTCGAGCATTTTTCCGACTGTAATCAGAGTCAGAATCATCGCAGCGGCTTCAAAATAGAAGTTCATCATATCATTCATAACGGCTTCTTCGTTATCTGCGACCACTGCACCTGTCATATGGAACAGGACATAAACACTCCATAAAAATGAAATTCCTGAACCCATTGCAACCAGTGTATCCATATTCGGACTTTTATGAATCACGGCTTTAAAACCGCTGATAAAGAATTTCTGATTGATGACCATGATAATTGCCGTCAGCAGGAGCTGAACCAGACCCATCGCCACATGATTTCCGTCGAACCATGCCGGCAGAGGCCAGCCCCACATCATATGTCCCATAGACAGATACATCAGCGGCAGAAGAAACACAACCGAGGCAATTAGACGCTTTATGAGTACAGGTGTTTCCTTATCGGCAAGAGTATCATCCTCTGCTGTTTTCTCCTGACCTTTGAGAGAAGCTCCATAGCCTGCGTTTTCGACTGCTCTGATGATTTCAGCAGAACTTGCTGTACCCTCCACGCCCATGGAATTTGTCAAGAGACTGACGGAACAGGAGGTGACACCCTTAACGGATGAAACGGCTTTTTCTACTCTCGCACTGCACGCCGCACAGCTCATACCGGTGATTTGATATTGCTTCATAAATTTTTTACTCCTTTACATGAATTTTACCGTAAATCATTCCCATCCAGCAGGAATAGCTGATATCGCCTGTACTTTCGGGAGTGAATTCTATAATATTATCACCCTCATGAAATTCATATTCAATACCCAGGTCATGACTGATGATCTTATTATTACAGCCGTTGATACTGCCTTTTTCTGCATGAATATTCCATTTGACAGGTATACCGTTCTGTACGGTAATTTCAGGATAGCTGCCGGGTGTCAGTTCACTGCTCACAATCTGAACCCCTCCGATATTCACAGCGATATCCTTTGCCGACCCTGCCGATACGATTCCTACAGGCAGTATACCGCTCAATGCTCCGCCCTGTGTGAACAGTGCAAGTCCCATGACTGCAATAATGACTGCTCCTGCGTTCTGGACCGTATGAGCGAATTTCTTTCCGAGTATCACTACAAGCGAACCAAGTCCGAGCATCAGCGGCAGCGTTCCGAGACTGAACATCAGCATTGATACTGCTCCATTTAAAGCACTTCCGCTTGCAAGGGCAATCAGCCACATTGCCTGCAGAGGACCGCAGGGCATAAAGCCGTTCAGAAGTCCGATCAGAAATGGAGTTTTCGCTTTTGAGGAAGCTTTTCTGAATACTCTGAAAACTCTTTTCGGAAACGGGACAGAAAATCTTTGCAGCTCAGAGGGTTCAGCAGTTGTATTTGCAGTTGGTATGATGATCAGTTCTGCACCACGCAATGCTTCTGTTCTGATACTTTCGGGGTAGTGCCTGTCAAAGCAGACAACAATTCCAATTTTTCCGAATTTAGTCTGAAATACCTGAAATCCCTCTTCAGACGGAGTATAATAATCCTGTTCATAAAAATGCTTACATTGTGCGATATGAACCATTTTTTGTTTTCCAATCACCAAGCCGCTGTCATCAATCAGCAGACTCATGTCATATTTTTTACCGTTTTCCTCCATATAAAAATTAGGAGCTGCAAAAATTCTCTCTTCTCTGCATACTTTACAAATTGTCCTGACATATCGGGAATGTTCATTCATGACATAAGCAGACACATCTTTCTTCTCATATTGCGGAAAAAATGGTGTAAGCTGTATTTCAGGAAAGCATATCAAATCTGCTCCCTTCAAGGCGGCTTCTTTCATCAGACGGATTGTTTTTTCAAAATTTGCTTCTATTTCAGAAGAAATCTGCATTTGTGCGAGTGCAATTTTCAAAAGTTTCACCTCTGCTATCAATTTTGGTTTTATTAAAAATCAGTAATCCCCGTCTTTTCAGGCGGGGAGAGTTCACTTTTAATATCAGAATATGACTTT
>JAFUWN010000104.1 GCA_017483465.1 Oscillospiraceae bacterium | reverse complement strand
TTACCGTGAAAAATGTTTTAATGGGGCGAATTTATGAACAAAGATTTTTTAATAAAGATTGCTGAAATCCAAAGAGATTTGAAAGCACCGAAAAACCAGAGAAACAACTTCGGAAAGTATAACTATCGCAGTTGCGAGGATATTCTGGAAGCGGTGAAACCGCTTACCACAGAAAAAGGCCTTGTGCTTACCATCAGCGACACAATCGAGGCAGTAGGGCAAAGATTTTATAACGTGGAGACCATCTGAAACCATGTTTTTTCAGGATGTTTCTTTCTGCTTCTTCCGGCTTGCCATCAAAAACCAGTTGCAAGCGGTTTTCTTCTTCGTTTATCACTGTTTCAAAATACAGGATATTTTCAAATTCTTCTGCTGTGATGGTATCACGGCGGATTTCTGTGTCGTAACCGTGCGGCTTTCTGATTTTCTCGAGCAAATGGTTGATTTTGTCATACTGTTTCATCAGCGTGTCAAAACGTGCATTCTGCTTTTCTTTTTTTCGCACCGGGAAATTTGCCGGTCCTGCAATCATGATAGATGGGCAGGCCGCACCATTTCTGTTATAGTCATCATACCAGCGTGCAAGGCGTTTTGAATAGCAGTTAGCTAAATACAGGCTTTTTTCAGGGTCGCTTGATACTCTTGCAAGCTCATAGGCCGCCTTTACAGATTCCTGATATTCAGCAGTAACTTTTCCGGTTTTGTACTCATCCCACGAAATCATGTGCTTGTGCTGCCGTGCAAGTTCTTCTGATACCGGATAAAAAACAGGCGTAAAATCCAGTTCAGCAACTTCTTTCCGCTCAGGCTGTGCCGGGCTTGTGGTTGCTGTGCCTGTATTCTGTTTCCATTCTTCCAGCTCTGCCGGAGCCATGGGAACGCATTCGACACAAGAAACACGTCCGGAAGTCCAGCGGCTAACTTTTGCAAGGTCGATTGTGTCAATCTGGATAAACTCAACAGGATACTTTGACTGTGAACCGCTGAATTTGTTTGTTTCAGGGTCGTAACTGCACCAGATACCATGCGAACCAGAACAAACGGGCTTTCTCTTGCCTGTTTCCGTCTTGATTTCGCCGTTGTACTTCTCGAAACTGTCGATTTTAACAGTCTTTCCGTTGTTTGACAGAACCGTGAAAACAACGTCAGCGGCGGCGGATTTCAGGCAGTTAGCCGGGATTCTGTAGGATGTGCCGGGAACAAATGCGGCACGGAAAACGGTTGATTTTGTGCCGTCGTAGTTAGTCCACGCATGGGATGTGATCTTGACGTGTTCCGGATTAAATCCGATTGCTTTCTGGATGTATTCGGCAGTGTATGCCTTTTCAGCTGCTACCGGTTCGGTTTCCTCTGTGAATAATGCACCTGTAAAATCTTCATACTGTTTTTTCATAATGATCTTCCTTTCTTGCCTTTTGGCATGTAGATTATTTTTTAGCTGTTGACTAGTATTCCGGCTGGTATGGTGGGCGGATAGTTTTACATCTCATGCCCAGGAGATAGAACAGTTATTTCTTGCTTCTGAAATTTTTTAGAACGTATGCAAGAAAAGCTGTGCTTGCAATCATGTTTACTGTTGCTAAAACTAAAGCGATAATACTAGCAATCATTTTTTCACCTCTTTTCATTCAATAAGGGCTTGACAATATGCGGATTCTGTGCTATACTTATCATAACCGGAGCGGAGTGGAACGCTCCGGCTGATAACTTCAATCACTTCAGGAAACGACTTGCGAAGTTTAACAGAGCACTTGCAAAGTTCATCACTGAATTAACGTGATTCAGAATTGCAGTTACAAGCAGTATTTTTTCGGTGTGCTTCTTGTGGCTGCTTTTCTTTTTGCTTTTTATCCGCTTCATTGGTTTCACCTCCTTTGCTGTTGCTGTAATTATATTTTACATGATTTTTCATGTAATGTCAAGCATTATATTACACAAATTTTCAAGTAGTTTTTTGTTCATTTTTTACATTGTTTTTCGTGTAAAATTGTAGTATAATAAAATAGGGGGTGATTTTGTGAACATTCGATATAAATTTGACGTTCTTTCAGCCCTGAAAGAAGCCGGATATAACACAAATTATATCAGAATCAATAAGTTGCTGAATGAAAACACTTTGCAGAAATTCAGGCATAAGCAAACTGATATTTCTGTAAAAACTCTTGAAACTTTGTGCCGTTTGCTTGACTGTCAGCCCGGCGACATTTTGGAGTATGTGCCGGATGATGAACCGAACAAAGATGAATGATTTTTGCTTGACATCCTGCCGGAGCTGTGTTATAATAGTTTCAGAAGAGCGGCGGCAGGTTGCCGCTCTCCTGTTATTCTGTGAAAGTCTGTTTTGCGTTGTGAGCGTGTGGACAGGCTTTCTTTTTTTACGTCTGCCTTTTAGGTCTTACTTTTCAGCAATTACAGCTTAGCGATTATGATAATAGCCCAGATTTGGCAGGCACAAACGACTGTAAGACCGAGAAACTTGACAATTTCCCAAATCAGGCGAATTACTAATTTTCCCATTGACAACACCTCTTTTCTATGGTATAATATTCTTGAAACACTTCTGCCGGAGGGGGTTCCCCCTCGGCATCCGTGTTTTGAGTTTAGATTGCTGTCCAGACTTGAATGATTGTCTTAATGGTCAGCTCTGCGACAACTGCGAATGTACGGAGTTCGCAAATCGCAATCAGAAGTTTGCTAAGTAGCTTTACGCATTTAGTAAGCTTTTTGATTTTTTCTTCCATCGGTTTCACCTTCTTTCTTTTTGGTTTGCAGTCTTGCTTGTTTGCTTGACTGTAAGCTTAGTATAGCATAGTTTGCAAAGTATGTCAATAGTTTTTTAAAAAGTTTGTATCAATGCACAAATTCAAAATGCTATCTTTGTGCATTTTGCATACTTGCCAAAGTATGCAATTTATGATATACTATAATTGAAAGGAGCTGAGAACATGAGCGGAAAAACAAGCCCAGCAGTGAAAAACCGCTGGAATGCAAAGACATATGATAGAATGGCATTATTAGTAAAGAAAGGACAAAAAGACAATATTAAAGCCCACGCTGAAAAGATGGGCGAGAGTCTGAATGCATTTTTACAGCGTGCAGTTGCCGAAACTATTGAGCGTGACAACATCGACAGAAACATGAACAAGTGAACCAGAAAGAAAGGATTGATTTCTATGAGTAAACAAGAACAGGCTTACAGCATTCTTAGACAGTTTTCAGAAGAAGAACTCGAAAGATTTATTGCTTACTTCAGCATCATTTATCCCGTTCCGGATGAAGCCGAGGAGCTGAAAGAACGCAGGGAATCCTTTACACGTCTTGAAAAAATGTGCAGACATATCCCAGATCTTGACGCTGAAAAAGAACTTGCAGAATACAGGGAGGAAAAATACGGGATATGAAAGTTTTGATTGATACTAATATCTTAATTTACTACTTTTCAAAAAATCCGATGTTTTATGATGATGCAAGAAAAATCATGTTTCTTTGCACGGAAAAGAAAATTGACTGTTGCATTGCCGCACACTCTGTTATGAATACATTCTATATTCTGCGGAAAGAGTTCACAACAGAAGAAAGAAAATCTATGCTGACAGATATTTGCAACATTATGACAGTTGTCGGCATTGACAAAGAAAAAATCATTGACTCGCTACAAAATGACTATTTTTCAGATGTAGAAGACTGCTTGCAAACTGAATGTGCAAAAGAATTTTCAGCAGACTGTATTATCACACAAAATATCAAGCATTTTAAAAACAGTGAAGTGCCGGCGATTTTGCCGAATGATTTCTTGAAAAAATATGCATAAAAATACAGCTCAGGCAGAGCCGGAAGAAAACTAAACAGATACTTTATAACCGCTTGACATGTTCAGGCGGTTCTTTTTTATGTGCAGATAGTTCAGACTGTTTTTGCAGTGTGGACAGTTTGAGACGTTCGGAACGGTTGC
>JAFUWN010000103.1 GCA_017483465.1 Oscillospiraceae bacterium | reverse complement strand
CTTGTACAGTATTTGCTTTTCATGGCAGATCTGTCCATTTTTCTTGCTACACCATATACATCAGGTTTTTCCCATCTTGCTATATTTTCCAGCAAATGATAAGCATCGCAGTATTGCCGTGAATTATAGGGGGGATCAATATACACAAGATCGGCATAAATATGTGTTACAAGTTCATTGGCATCTTCATTATAACATTGATTCAGCGGATTATTTAAGGCATTGACAGCCGGAACACAAAGAACCAGCTGTTTATCAAAAACGGTTCCTTGTCTGTAGGCATCATAATGTCCGCAAGTATTGGCAATTTTATCCATAGCATAAATCAATGACATTATCAGCAGAGCTTTTTCTCTTTCGTTGATTTTATGCTGAGTATAGAGAACTTCAATATTTTCTCGAATATAGCCGATTTTTGCACAGTCTGCTCGGCTGAAATAAGTATCCGAAAAATGTTCGGTCATATAATTATTTTCAGTTACAGTCATAGTATTATATCCTGAAATAATTTTCACGATCTTAGAACGGTCAAATGCCTGGCTGCTGAACCAAGCAAAATTACAAATAAAATTACTGTACATCAGATCATTGGTGATGATTTGTTTATCGCTGAATGCGGAAGCAACTGCTCCGGTACCGGCGAAGATATCTGCCACTGAAGAGATCTGACCGCAATGACTGTTGACAACTTCTGTTATGAAAGGAAGCAATTTATATTTGTTTCCTAAATAACGTCTGTTATTGATTCCAAATGTTGCAACATCATCTGAAACTGTACAATCATCAGGAACATAGCTGATAATATCTCCATAGTCGCATTCTAAAAGAGAGCATATTTTCCCGAGAACAGAAAGTGTAACTTCTTTATTTTTTTTCAATTTTGTCATAGTATTCGGGGCAATGCCGGTAATTTTTCTCAATTCTGCTGTAGTGATATTTCGATACAGCAGCATTCTCCACAAGCCCTCATATGTAACAGACATAGCATAACTCCTTTTCATATTTGACACTATCTTATATTATATCATAAGGCAACATATTTCGCAATGTCTTGCGAAAATTTTTGTCGTTTTACACAAAATATTTTTTAATTTTCAGCAAAAAGCAACAAACAGCCTTATCTTAGAAAGATAAGGCCGTCTCAAAAAAAATCTGAATATTTTATTTTTCTTTCTGAAAAAAATGCTTCTGCCGTCTTTTATCTGTAACTGCCGTACTTCTTTTTGAAGTTTGCTTTATCCTCATACATAGCCTTATCAGCTCGTTTGAATACTAATTCTACGGTATTGTCATCAGAGGCACATTCTGCCATTCCGATAGAAGCGGAATATCTGTGCCATAGTTCCTGTTCTGTATTTTCATAAGTTTCTGCATAGACTGACCGCAGGGATTCTACATGATGATACCGGGTCTGATAATCCTGTCCGGTCAGGACAGCAACAAACTCATCTCCGCCGATCCGGAATACAGGAGAATGCTTGAATGTTTCGCAGATCAGATGACAACAGCCTTTAATATAAATATCACCTGCTTTATGTCCGCATTCATCATTGATTTTTTTCAGATGATTCACATCAATCATGACGATAGCAAATTCTGCATGGCCGTTCAGAATTTCTGTATTGAGTTCAGTCATTTTTTTACTGTATGCTGCTTTGCTTCCTACTCCGGTCAGGGAATCTCTGTAAGCTTCCTGACTGATTTGTCCGATCTGTTCATTTTTGAATTTAATATCTGTTTCAGCTTTGCTGAGATTTTCCATAAAATGCAGGCTTTGTTCCATCACAGAAATAAATACATGATAGACTTTTTCAATTTCGTTATGCGTATGAATATTTAAATTTTTCATGATTTTAATATTCTGTGCATGGTCTTCCTGTGTTTCGTAAATAAATTTTTCAGTTGCATGTGACATTTTATCAAGAGGCTCTGTGACATCTTTCTTGATTCTGTAGATTCCGAACAGCATGATTGCCATTGTTCCCAATCCGGAAACCAGAAGAATACTATAGATAAATTTCAGGTCTTCCTGATGCAGAGCTTCCATAGAAAAATCCACACAGGCATGGCATTGCAGCACACCATTGCTGTCATAAACCGGATTACAGTAAGTAAGCATATACCCGTCTTCTGTTTGTCCGATGATTGCAGGAACTTCAGCTCCGGCACATAAATCATCAATATACTGCATGAATGTATCTTGAAATTCATAATGCTCTCCCGGCGTGCAGGCATCTTCCGTACCGTCGATACTGTTCAGGTCGAAAATCACAGTCCCGCCGTCGGGGGCAAGGCGATAGACATACATGTATAATATATCCGGATAGCTGTCACGGATTTTATAGAATTTATCAAGTGTTTTCTGATATGCTTCAAGTTCAAAATTCTTTTCCAGATATTCGTCTATTTTATCTCCGTCAAGCTCCAGAGCCATCAGTTTTGTTGCACCCTCAGCAATATAGGAATACTGTGCAATCATCCGGTTCTGGAACTTAAAATACAGCATTATGACAAATATTAATATAATAATCATACAGCTGACCACAAACAGAATAGGCAGCCTGAAAGAAACAGAATTTATTTTTTTAATTGAACGATTCTGAATTTCTTTATCTTTATCCATAAAATATCCCTTCTTATTCTAATGCAAAAACGCTTTCTTCATGATATTTCATCACAGTACGACTGAATTTCACATTCATATTATACCATGAAAATCAAAAAAATGCAATATTTTTTCACTGCATTTTCCCCTGGGGGTACTATACAAAATTCAATTTTTATGATAAAATAAATTTGAAAATTAATTTCAGTGATCTGTCCGGAATACTTCCAAATACCCCGGTACATTCAATAAAAGCCGGAATCCTGCGACTCCGGCTTTTTTAATAATACTGGTATATATTATAATTCAGTTAATATAATTAAACAGTCTGTCTGCTGTATCGGGGCCTTTTCCGTTTTTTTGTTCTGCCTGTCTGCTGCCTGTAAAAGCGTTTGCAGAAGTTCTTACTGCAAATATTTTATAATCCCGCAGAAGTTCCAATGCTTTCTCCTGAATGACATTAGCTGCAATGAATATTTTTATATCAGGAGAAAGCTGTTTTAATTCAGCTATTGTTTCAAGAATGGATTTGCCTGTATTGATAACGCTGTCAACTATGACGGCAATGCCGTTATGAACAGCAGGCTGTCTGTCTTTTTTAGGATTATAGCTATAAAAAGTTCCTCCAAAACTGGTATATACACCGTCTCCGAAGAACCGGCCGCCCCGTTCGAGTACGATAACAGCAGTATCGGTATTGGGTACAAAATTGTACATTGCTTTGCCGATTATTTTGCCAAGTCTGAAATGAGCTTCTGCAAGTCTTGAACCGTTGATACCAGAATCAGATTTGCAAATTGCAATCTCATCAGCAATTTCATCATTTGTATCTGCAAGAATACAGGGAGATTTATCATAAAGCAGCTTAATTCCCGATATATCAGCATTTTTAAGAGAACGGCTCAGATAGCTGCCAATATACAAATAGCCTGTATCAGATTGCCTGAGCATATACAGATCATTTTTGCCGTCACCGTAAGCAATAACAGTATATCCTTTTTTCTGCAATAGCTTGACTACGAAATATTTTGTATCCGCTGAGATCAGTGTATCAGCTATGACATTTTTCAGTCCGTACTGTACTGCGAGCTGTTCCCACAGCTTACCTATACCGGATGACAGTACAACATAATTCTTGTCAGCGATTCTGCTGTATATCATATCATTCAGCTGTATCGTACCGAGCTTTTCCGTATCATATTTCAATGTGAAGACTTCATTGGTAAATTGCAGCGACTGATAGCCTGTATAAAAATTACTGTCAAAAGCATTAGTAATATAGCCGTTTGTACAAACTCTGAAAGAATCCTGCCTGATAATTGTCTTATCTCCGTCACAGATATGCAGTTCGCAAGGTTCAGGATATTTGTCAGTTATCTTATCCGCAATAGACTTTGCGAGTTTATAAGAGCTGAATCCATTTTCAATTTTATTGATAAAATCCTGTAAATCTTCAGAAACAATGCTGTTTACGATATAAAAATCTTTATTTCGTTTATGACATTCATAATGCAGACAGGCAATTTCAAAATCCTGCCACTTGCGGATTCGCTCCGCAGACAGTTTGGCAAAGTGTTGATTCTTAGCAGAAAGTTTAAGCCGTTCACTGATAAGTTCCGGCTCGCAGTACAGATAAATAAATACATCATACAAATCACCGTCAGCCTCGGTAAAGACTACATCATCAAAGAAAGAATAGTGACCGTCAGAGATAAAACTATCTTTTCTTTTTTTCAGCTGTTGAGCATATCTGATTCGCAGATTATTTTTTTCCGAATCAGGAAGATCAGAAAATTTTCCTGCTGTCATTCTGTTCAGTTCCGCACTGCCGTGCATAACAGGGGTAGTCAGTCCGTCAAACAGTGTTGTTTTTCCTGCACAGGGCAATCCGTAGAGTACATACTTCAATTTTCTCGCCTCCGCTTTGAGCATTTGATGATTTTTTTCTGAATATTCATTTTGATTCCTCCTTCAGAACTTGAAAGCAGTTGTTCATATTCTCACGATAACAGGTATTTCTGTCAAATACAGGCATATGAGGAGAGAGGGAATCCAGCGGAGCAGCGGCCTCTGCAATGGCAGGCAGATCGACACAGTTTCCGCAAAGATAGATTTTATTATTGGCATAGAAAATATTATTCATCCCTGCTCCGCACTTGCCGCCGTACATAGTACAGTCATATCCTCCGGTGCGGACATGCAGTTTTTGCCGGGCTTTGTTAAGAAAATTATGAAATTCTTTTAGTGAAATCTTTTCTTTTCCGATCATTCTGGAAAATGTAATTCTGCTGCCGAAAGGTTCAAAGAAAGCTATTGTATCATCAGCTCTGTCGAGGATTTCCCTTCCTACCGTACAGTTCATAGAGGGGAAACATCTGTTTACAGAATA
The DNA here is from genome assembly GCA_017483465.1 of Oscillospiraceae bacterium. GTDB lineage: Bacteria > Bacillota > Clostridia > Oscillospirales > Ruminococcaceae > UBA3855. Next base: position 7,067 of record JAFUWN010000103.1, on the reverse strand, counting down.
ATACAGTTCAATGCCATGCAGTACCTCTGCATGTGTATTACATCTCAGTTTATTATGAATCTCCGGCAGACCGTCTATTGAAAAGCCTATACTGCATTTGTGAGCTTTGAAGAATTGCAGCATTTTTTCGGTTACAAGTGTACCGTTCGTAATCGTATAGGCAGAAATTCTGCCGTCAGCGAGTTCATCGCTGATATATTCAATATAACTGTGCAGAGCATCATAATCAAGCAGTACTTCTCCGTTCCCCACAAATCCGAGCTTGAATTGCTGTATATCATAGTGAGCAATATGCTGTTTGATATTATCAAGAATTGTATAAATATCCATTTTTGTTTCTGTAAGAAATTTCGTCTTTTCGGGTGTATGAAAATGACAGTAAGCACAATTCAGATTACAGCGGTTATTGATACTAATGCAGGCACGGTCTATCATAAAAATCGCCTGCCTTTCTTATTTTGTTTATTCGGCTTTTTTCTGCCGCTTTCCAGAAAGCCGTTATAATGCTCTTCCGCAGTCAGGCCATCTATATCCACTATTTTAGTATCTGCTCCTGCTTCGATCAGAATATCTCTGCATTTCAGAAATCCCCAGTAGCAGGCTTTAATCAGAGCAGTAAACCCGTTTGCATCCTGCTGATTAATACTTGTTCTTTCATCAGCACACAATGCTTTTACAAATTCGACTTTACCGTCCCAGGCCGCAACCATCAGCGGCATATTTCCTTCGTTTTTTTCACGCTTGATATCTTTTTGTCTCAATTTTCCGGCATCGTGTGGATTTCTGCTTCCGACATTCGGATTTGCATGACACGTATTCAGCAGAAAAAGAAACATAGGATAATCATTCATCTGAATGGCATGTGTCAGCGGAGGAAAATATCTTCGGCTGCAATCTCTTTTATCCACATCAGCACCATGTGCAATGAGCCACTGAATCTTAGCTTTTCTTTGTTCAAAGCTGTGACTGCGGTTGCGGACAATTGAGATAATCAGAGTATTCCCGTCAGGCAGAAATGCATTGATTTCATCTTCATCAGGCGGCAGGATGTCCGAGTAATCATCTGCATAATACTGATCAAGCTCTACCAGGCCTTTCATATTGACAAGATTCTGCTTTGTGATCATATATTCCCTTAAATGCAGTGCTGTGACAGTATCATCACCTTTCAGAAATGCTGAATAGTCGGCATCATCCGTAATAATCTGTACTTCACAGCCGTATTTCACAGCAGCTTTTTTCGCTACGCAGATGATCTGTTCGTCTTTTTCAATCGTATGATCACCTGTATATTCCATTTTGATGACTCTGTCACCATAACCGATTCCCCTGATGATTTCCCAGGCACGAGTTGCAAGAGCACGGTTGCTGCTGTTTTTAATCCCATCCAGCTCACGAATGACAATATCAGGAATCACAACGATATTATATTTTTCTCCGAGTTCATCTACCAGCTGAGGATTTTTCAGCAATGCCGAGGTATCCGGAACAGCAATTTTATCTCCACGGAGAAACTGTTCGGTCTGTTTTTCCGAATAATGAAACGCACTGCAATAGGCTTTTGCCCATTTGATAATAGTTTTTTCTCCTGCCAGTCCGCTTTCAGCTCTGGAAAGCGTTGATTTATTATCCACACGATACTCTTCACTGCCGCTGGCTGTCAGCAGTTCTCTCATTGCTTCGAGGCTCTTGACACCGTTTTTTTCCCGAAGCAGTTTCATTCTGCCGCCCAGAAATTCCATTTCCTTTTTAGTCATGATTCATTCCTCCTTTTATGATCCGGCGATGTCCTGTGCTGTGATTATATCATACCATATCGTTGTAAAAACGTCAATATATTTGTCAAAAACGCAACATAACTTTGAAAGTTGCAACACGCTGAAAAAAACTCTTGTTTTTGCAACAAAATCATGACTCCTGCAACGGCATATCTGCCGGCATGGATTTATGCAACATTTTAGTAAAGTATGCAACAGCAGCTAATTTCTGACAAAAAAACAAGAAGCATTATATAACTTCAATGCTTCTTGCTGATCAGAGATATTAACAAATTTCATCCGGGAATGAAAATTCCCATTGTTTCCGGCACTCATCCATGATTTTCATGACTCCGGCTGTGGATTGATACGGAATCAGACTGCTTTCTTTCAGATTGTTTTTCAGACAGCGATGCACTTCTTCAATCTCGTATTCATAGCCGTTGATTCGGTTTTCAAAATGACAGGATTCTGTTTCGGTTCCGGCTCTGTTATATAAAGTCACATCTCCGGTACAGAGAAACCAGTCTCCGAACAGAATCATTCCATCAGTACCGGAAATGACTGCATTATTTCTGAGCGGAATCTCAAAACCACTGTCAACAGAGGCAAAAACACCATCCGGATAGCGTAATAAAATATGATTACTCCAGTCAATGCCGCTCTGAATATTTGCACTGCTGATCATATTTTCAGGCATTCCCAATACATCATGAATTAATGTCAGCGGATAGACAGCAAGATCAAGCAGGGCACCGCCTCCGCAGTCAGCACGGAATAATCTGTCATTGGCATCATAGGGAACAAAATTGCTGAAATCGGCCTTGATATACCGGACTTGTCCGATTCTGTCAGTTCTGAGCCATTCCATCACTTTCCGATAAGCCGGACGGCATTTCATCCACATGGCTTCCATAAAGAAGAGATTTTTCTGCTTTGCAAGTTCGAGAAGATTTTCCAGCTGATGCAAATTCAGCGTAACGGACTTTTCACAGAGAACATTTTTATCATGTGCAAGACATAATTTTGCATCATGATAGTGCGAACTCATCGGCGTTGCAATATACACAACGTCAATATTTTCATCCTGAGCAAGTTCGGCATAACTGCCGTAAGATTTCAGAAAGCCGAATTTTTCAGCAAAATCAGCAGATTTCTGAGCCGTTCTGGATGCGACTGCATATAACTCCGCCTCTTCACAGCCGGAAAGAGCTTCCGCAAATGTATGAGCGATTCTGCCTGTTCCGATGATTCCCCAGCGGATTTTTTTGTCTTTCATAAATATGCTCCTTTTTTGATTAAGTATCTGTCCGGATTGTTCTGATTTTCATGTAAAATCCTCCTGTTTGTTCAGCCATGCCGTCAGGAATTTTTTTGCAAGGCTTTCCGGCTTGATATGCTCTAAAGCTGAGGCATAATCAAACCATTGATACGCATCAATTTCCTGATTCGGATGCAGTTCCGCATGTTCAAGCATACAGCTGAAATTCAGCATCAGCGTATTGGACGGTTCAAAATACTGACTCTGATTGAACTGAACCGAAACTGCCTTTGCTCCGAGTTCCTCGCTGATTTCTCTGATGACGGCATTTTCAGCCGATTCGCCTTGATTCACATAGCCGGCAGTCAGAATAAAATGCGGTCTTCCGTACTGCTGAATCAGGAGCAGTTCCGGTTTTTCCGGATGGCGGACAATCATGCTGACAGCCGTATTGAATGACGGAAACCGGAATTCTCCGCAGGTTTCACAATACGGAATATTACCTTCATTTTGAAGAAATTTCTCTGTCAGGCGAGTTCCGCAGTTTTTACAGAATAGTTCACGATACATAAAAATTATCCTCCTTTTCTCACAATTGTATAGAAACTAAAAAGCCACCGAATTGTATTATACTACCCGGTGACCTGTCATATGTATTTCTTTATGCAATATCATTTTTTAAACATTCACGATTAAGCTGTCTGAACCAATTCTGAAAAGAACTGCGAGTGTATTTCGTGACGTTTTCTTTTACAATACCATCCTTATTCAGATCAAGAACCTCAATTACAAGAATCTCATCCTGATGTGCTGTACCTTGTTTTGCGTAATTTACCAGATACAATGTTGCATGTAAAGCCTGTGCCACATTCCAGAGAGAGATAAATTTTCTTTTGTTTTGATTCCAGTATTTTCGGGGATGACTTGTATATGGTGTAACCCATTGTGTTTCTTCACACAGAAGCCATTCAAATATGATATAGCCCTTTTGAGGATGTCTTTGCAAACGATCAAAATTAATGCCCGCAGTAGGATCACCGTTAAGCATTTCTTTTACAAAATTGAAACCGGAAGAGTCATCATGTCCCAGTGCTTTGCTGTTCATTGTAGTGTCTCCTTATTGTTAATACATCATGAATTTTATTATACTACAAAATATTAGAAAAGTCAAGATTAATTTTGAGAGAAATTCTTGACAATATCATAAAAAAATAGTATAATATTACCATTATTTCAGAGAGAAAATGACTATAATTTGTAGAAAGGAATGATTATCATGCCCAGTAAGTCAATCCAAAGTGAACTGCCGGAAAATCTGACTCGCTGACGGGACACAGATTTCTTATCTTGGCTATTATGATGTCAGTGCCTCGCCGTCAGGGGGCAGGTATGGTCAATATGGAAAATGCCCTGCATGATACTGTCATACTGACCGACTCGGAGATCATCTGAAAAATAATTTTTCATTTGATGTCAATATTCAGAATCTGAGCAATCAGGATGTGACTTTCACACAGGCTTCTCTTGTTCTCCAGACAGACGGCTATGAAACAGATGAATCCAGAAATGCTGTGATTATTAATAACAAGCTCGCTACGCTTCTGAACAGTTCTGCTGATGTGAATTCCCTTCTTCATGTTTCCGCCGGAGAATCCCGTACAGAAACGATTTCTGTCAAACTGGATTCTTCGCAGATGGCCGAACTCGAACAGATTTTTACAAACGGATTTTTTGTAGAAGGCTATTTATTACTGAGCGATGCAGAGAACTGCTGTTCGCTTTCGATTCCGCTTCTGGGATTTAACCGGAAAAGAATACGATATGCGTCATATGACAAAATTCGGAAGCCGTGGAATTCAGAGCGACTTTTCTCTTGCCAGAGCTGCGGAAATTGCCGTCAGCGGTATGGGGAATATCACCAGCAGTCTGAGAAATGCCGGCGGTTCTTTATTCTGGTATAATCTGCAAACTTATGTCAAGGACGAGGATTTCTGGAATCGGATGAATGCTTGTATCGCAGATAATCAGAACGGGACGGTTTATATTTCTCTGGATGGTGATCATGTTTCAGATACACTCGGACTGGAAACTTATCTGATTCGTGGTGCTTTGATCAATGGTCTCAGACTCTATGATACTGCCGGAAATCTCGTTGCTGACGGCTCTTCCGGGAATTTTACTTACAAGAATCTCGAAAACGGCAGAACAACACTCACATCCGGCGGAAATCAGGCGGGTGTTTCTGCCGAGGTGCTTCCGGATTATCATATCAAGCTGACATGGGATGATGGTACTGTCGAAGAACTGACTTATATAACGGGTATTTACAATACGTTCAAATTCTATGCCAATCCGGAATTACAGAAATTAGCTCCGGATTACTATATCTATGCCGGACAGCTCGCTGGAAAATATCAGAAAGCGGACAGTGCTGAACTCTCCGTGAATCCGGATGCGACTGACAAATCGAAAAAATATATGCTATAATAGTCTATGATATGACAGATTTTTTCCAATATCACAGGTGTCCTGACCATCAGCGGAGAGGGAGAATTGACAGGCGAGCCGACTTATTATCAATACGAAGAAATCGGCGGAATTCAGATCAATGAATTTGATTCCAATATCCGCCGGGTAGCGACAAAAGTTATTATTGAACTGTACCGCTCTGGAAACCGTCACGCTTCCGAAACATCTGGAAACGATCAGTACGAGTCTGTTTGAAGGCTGTCAGAATCTGAAATCCGTTCAGTTCTCAGACAGTCTGACAACAATCGGAAAGCGTGCATTTTATCAGTGTAAAGCTCTGGAAAGCGTTGTCATTCCTGACGGCATGACGACACTCGGAGATTATACTTTCAACAGCTGTGAGGCTCTGGCAGAAGTCTCGATTCCGGAAAGTGTCACTGAATTCGGTTCCCGGGTCTTTATGGGAACGGCCTGGCTGGATTCTCACCGAACAGGGCGATGCCAAAATCGGAAAATACGATCAGGATTTTGTCATCCCGGAGAGTGTGACGAAAATTGCTGATGATGCGTTCTGGACTGCTCTTTATGAAAGCAGTGCTAAGGAAGGAATCACGCTCTACGGGACTCCCGGTTCTTACGTGGAAACATGGGCGGCTGAACATGAAATCAAATTCAAGGATATTTCCGAACTGGAAGTCAGAAAAACCATCTCCGGCGATGTGAACGGAGATGAAGAAGTATCTGTTTCTGATGTGATTCTGTTCCAGAAATGGCTTCACGGTGTTCCGGAGACTTCGCTTGCGAACTGGAAGAATGCTGATCTGAATCAGGACGGCAGACTGAATATTTTTGACTTTTGTTTATTAAAAAGTCTGCTGCTGAATCAACCAGAAACATCAAGCAGTGAATCTTAACTGGTAATTGCTGTAATGATTATATTTTATGAAACAGCTCTGAAAATATTTCTTTGCAGTATCATAATTTTTTACAGAAGTCCTTGATTTTCTGTTCATTTTCTGAATTTGGATTTATTTTCGGGTCAAGGAGTGTCAGTTCGGCTTCCAGACTGTTGATTCCGAGTTCGTTTTTCAGCTTGATAAATGCCTTGTCTGCTCCGGCAGCAGTCTGACAGGCAAAAGCGGCAATTTTCTTGCCTTTCAGGTTATGTTTTCTGATAAATGTCCGCAGCGGCGGTGCGATATTGCTTGCCCATACAGGGAATCCGAAGATAATACAGTCATAAGAATCTGCTTCAAACTGATAAGGCTGTAAATCAGGAGTTTCGGACATCATAGCACTTTTTCCGCCCCATACAAACTTGCTGAGTTTTCCTGTAGGATATGCCTTTTTTGGTTCAAGCTTCAAAAGGTCTGCATTCAGTTCAGAAGCAATAAAATTAGCGGTATACTCTGTATTTCCTTCTAAGGAACTGTGCAAAAATAAATTAGTCGATATAGATTGACAAAACAAGTGAAAAATGCTATCATAAATAAGAAGGGAGCTGAAAATAGAATGAAAGAAAAAATAATTGAAAAGGTAAAGACAAGGTTGCCATTATTGAATGAAAAACAAAAGCGGCT
>JAFUWN010000102.1 GCA_017483465.1 Oscillospiraceae bacterium | reverse complement strand
TAAGCTCTCTCACGTCGAACATACTTGGCTGGTGACGGCCCGGGAAATCAGATAAGTGCCGGCATAATTTCTAAAAGAGCGGTTTTCCGCTCTTTTGTCATATCATATTATATTTGGGCCATTAGCTCAGTTGGTCAGAGCTCCCGGCTCATAACCGGATGGTCCTGGGTTCGAGTCCCCGATGGCCCATAAAAAACCGCTGGAAATTCCGGCGGTTTTGTTTTTTCTGAAAGGAGAAGGCTATGAGCAGAAGTTATAAAAAATTTCCGGTCTGCAAGGACAGTGCTTCTGATGCTTGTGGAAGAAGTCCGAAAAATTTTGCAAATCGTGCCGTCAGAAGAAGCTATTTTATGCCAACCGGAAAAGCAGGCTATAAGAAATTATATTGCAGCTGGTGTATCTGTGATTATCGGTTTTATCTTTGCCGGGATGAAAAGAAATTCAAGACCTTGTGGAAAAATGGTGTGCTCCGCTGGTGTGGAGAGGAATATGCAGAAGCCTTGAATTTCTGGAAAAAATATTATATCAGAAAATAAGGTGATTTTATGGAATGGGATATTACTTTGAATATTCATTATACGATTCCGGCAGAGTTATGGGAAAAACTTTGGCCGTCAATCAAAAAACTGAATGCAAACGGCATCACATATTCTGTCGAGCCGGGCGGTCTGCAATTGTACGGCGAACTGCCTCAAGATCAGTGGAATTCTTTGATTGAGGAATTTTGCAGATCCGCTTCGGAAATACTGGGCTTTCCGGTCGGAGATGCCTGCGGAGATTTTCCTTGTGTTCCGTTTAAATAATATGGAACTGGAATTTTTATCGCCCTCGGAATATTATGATATTATTTTATATCAGAATAAATATCAGATTATCGCAAAAGATGAGGGCATGGATTCGATTTTAATCGGCATTTCCGGAAACGGTGCCGTCTTTTATCTGGATACCGAAGAATCTGAAGATAAGTATGCAAGTTATCTTGCCTCGAATGCAGAAATATTCAGAAAAGAAATAGCATTATTTCAGCATTTTATTAAAAATCGTCCGCTGAATGAAACAGAAGAACTATTAAAACAATTTGCTGATTCTTTCCGTCAGCAAATGCTTTCTCTTGATCAGAACGCTTTTTCTGATTCTGAAAATTACTGGTCAGTCATCGCCGAAGAATTGGAATATGGTGTTATTTGATTTCCTGCTGTTCAGAATCAAGTTTCGCCAGTACGCCGAATGATTGTCTCAGATTATCTACTCCAAAAATTCGCAGAGACTTTGAACTTTTCGGCAGAGCATTCAGAGCCTGTTTCGGAACAATGCAGATTTCAAAGCCCATTCTTCTGGCTTCTTCCACTCGCTTGACGATATGCGAGACATTCCGGATTTCTCCGGCAAGGCCGACTTCTCCGATCGCAATCAGTTTATCCGGAATCGGTTTATCTGTCAGACTGGAGTATAATGCCAAGGCAACAGGCAGATCTCCAGCAGGTTCATCCAGACGGAAGCCGCCGACAATATTCAGATAAACATCAAGACTCCCATAGGCAAGGCCGAAACGCTTTTCGAGAACAGCTAATAATAAAGACATGCGGTTATAGTCAAATCCGGTAGCGGTTCGCTTCGGAGAGGCATAACCGCTTTTTGATACTAATGTCTGCACTTCAGCGAGAATCGGCCGGGAACCTTCCATTACACAGGCGATGCAAGTACCGGATACCCCTAAAGGCCGTCCGGCTAACAGCATTTGAGATGGGTTTTCGACTTCTTTCAGGCCTTTGTCCTGCATATCGAACACACCGATTTCGTTCGTCGAACCGAAACGGTTTTTAACAGCTCTCAGAACCCGATAGCTCATATGCCGTTCACCCTCAAAGAATAAGACGGTATCAACAATATGCTCCATGACTTTAGGCCCTGCAATTGCACCGTCTTTATTGACATGACCGACAATAAAAGTCGGAATCTCCAGTTTTTTAGCTGTATGCATGAACAGATTCGTACATTCACGGACTTGTGTCAGACTTCCCGGAGTAGAAGTAATCTGTGTGATCTGCATGGTCTGAATCGAGTCGATAATGACAATATCCGGTTTGGAAATGCTGATGGTATCGCTGACAGCCTGAGCATCCGTTTCTGTGAGGATATATAATTTATCAGAGGCAACGCCCAGACGTTCGGCACGGAGTTTGATTTGTCTGCCGGATTCTTCGCCGGAGACATACAGAACAGTATGATTCTGCCCCATAAACTGACAGATCTGCAATAACAGCGTACTTTTGCCGATACCGGGTTCACCGCCGAGCAATACGATCGAACCTTTGACAAGGCCGCCGCCGAGTACTCTGTCGAGTTCTCCGCAGCCGGTACTGTAGCGTACTTCATTTTCATAGCTGATCTCTGCAATTTTATGAATTTTATTGGATAAATCAATCACAGTATGATTTGTCTGTGAAACTTCCGGCAGGACTTCTTCGAGTGTATTCCATTTTCGGCAGTTCTGACATAAGCCGCTCCATTTGGAGGTTGACCATCCGCATTCGGTGCAGACATACTGTATTTTATCTTTTTTCGGCATAATATTTTAATCCTTTCTGACAGGGAAAACGTCTTTTACTGATTCTTTAAAGTACATACTGATTATGAAACCGGAAAAATTTTTCAATTGTCGAGCGGACGGCTCTTGTTTTTTCTGATGCATAACAGTTCCGGAATGCCTGACAGATCACAGGCAGATCATTTTCATCTGCATATCGGAGAGAGTTCACTACAGAACAGCGGATACGATAGTCTTTACTGTTCAGGAAAGAAAGAATTTTTTCCAGACTTCCGGTATCATGAAACTGATACCGTGCATAGGCACATGCGAAAAGACAGCTTTCAGAAGTTTCTTTTTTCTCATAATCCTGTAGGAACCGGATAGATTCAGGAAAATAAGAAGCAGAATCCGCCCATGACATGACAGCATAACTGCGGGCAAGTTCGTCAGATTCCGTCAGAACAGCCTGCTGAAGTCTGATCAGAATTCTTTGATCATGAAATCCGGAAAGAACATCATAGACTTCCGTGCGGACGAGTGCATCCGGATCATCACACATGGAAAGCAAAAGCCGAATGTCTTTTTCTGTATTTTTAAATTCCGGATATAAGAGAAAACTGACTGCCTGACAGCGGATAAGAGCATCTTCATCAGTAAGACAGTGATAAATAAATTGCATATCTTCCGGAGAAATTTGTTTTTCTTCCAGAGAAATTAATTTTTCAAATTTATTCATAGGCATCAATTTTTATTTTTCTGTTACTACAGCGGCATATTTTCCGATCTGTGCAAAGCGTTTTTCTGTTTTTTCACGGCTGAAAGAAATCAGTCCGTTGGAATCATAGGGGTCATTAAAATAATAATAATCCGCATCATAGCCGACCAATACCATACAATGTTCATTTGCAAGCCAGTCATACCATTCATCAGTAGGCTTGCCCTTGTCATCCACGAGATACCAGCCTAAATATTCATGCGGTTCCCATAAATAAATAGTTGCCCATACTAAAACGGGCTTTCCCTGCGGAAGATAAGTTTCTGCAATCTCCTGCAAATCGAAGCCGGAAATGTCTACGGCTTTATATTCTTTCGGAAGAAGCTGATTCAGTGCTTTCACGATAATCGGTGCAAAGCATCCGAAGCCGGAAGATTCTTCCGGAATGCCGATAAAAGCATCTTCCGGATGCGGAGCACAGGTAACGCCGTCAACATCTTCCGGATACTGACAATCTAATAAATCAATAATTTTATGAATATCAATTTCCTGTTTAGTATAATATTCCAACAGCATTTTAGCACTGACAATTTCACATCCGGTCGGGAGCAGTCCTGCCTGCGAATAATAGGGAACATCTTCAATCATAACGGATTCCGGCGGTTCTGTCGTTTCGGTTTCAGATTCTGTTTCCTGGGGTTCGGATTCCGGTACGGTTTCCGTTTCGGAAGTTTCCGGATGAGATTCGATAATCAGTGAATGGGAAACCGGAATACTTCTGGCAGCAACTTCCGGTGATCTGGTCAGAATTTTAAAAATAAATAATAATATTATTATTAAAAATATAAAAGAATATTTCTTAAAAAATGCAGTAATTTTTTCAGGCATGAAACAGCCTCACTTTCATGATAGTATCAGAAGATCTATTTTATTTTACTGCAAAATATGATATTTGTCAAGTGGCATCAGGAAATTTCAGCACAATACTGAATCAGAGCCGAATAGAGCGTAAATGCAACTTTCTGCTGATATTCCGGAGTGATCAGCAGGGCTGCTTCTTCCGGATTGGATAAAAAGCCGCATTCCGCCATGACAGTAGGATTTTTACTGTAATAACAGAGAAATAATTCTTTTCCGCAAAGCTTGATTTCTCTTTGATTCTCCGGCTGTAAGAATGCCACAAACTGATTCTGAAGTCTCTGTGCCAGAGCAGCATTTTCAGAATTCGTATCAGAATAAAACATCTGTGCTCCGCTGTATCGGGAATCTGTGAACTGATTCTGATGAATCGAAAGACAGATCGCCCCTTGCACAGAATTGAATAATGCAAGCCGGTTATCCATATCGGAACTTTTCTGATTGGCAATGCCTTCAATTCCCTCATCATGAATAGAACGGTCTGTGTCACGGGTTGTCAAAACAGTATAGCCGGACATCCGGAGCATATCCCGTAGATTTAATAAAATCGCAAGATTGATATTTTTTTCAGGATCGCCGTTGATAGAGACACATCCGCCGTCAATCCCGCCATGTGGCGGGTCAACTTAAACTGAGCCGCCGGTTCAGTTTTTCAAATGAGGTCTGTCAGACAGGAATCCCCCGTCTCTATAGGCGGGGGAGCTGTTCATACAGCTTATAAAACTTCATTACGATTTTTCATAGGATGTCACAAAAGCAATCAGTTCTTCACCATACATTGTCCGGAACATATCCATAACACTTTCTGTTGCTTTCCGGAAGGGCTGTAAATCGGGATATACGATCTTCATTCCAACATTTTCCAATTCTTTTACATAGTCTTCTGTCTGCTGTTTCACAAGTGCTCTGTTCTGACTTTCAGCATCTTTAGCAGCATTCTGGATGATACTCTGATATTCAGGTGTCAGGTCTGCCCAGAGTTCCTGACGGATTGTCAGGGGCATGGCATCATAGCTGTGATTCGTCACAGAAAGATACTTCTGCACTTCGTAGAGCTGATTATTATAAATTACCGGAATCGGGTTTTCCTGTGCATCAAACTCACCGTCCGCAAGAGCCTGTTTCAGTTCTGCAAACGGGTAGCTTCTGGGATTGGCATGGAGAACCGACATGGTTTCCATTACAATCTGATTTTCCGGTGTACGGATATTCAAGCCTTCCATATCGGACACTTTCTGAACTGCTCCGGCATTTTCCGAAGTTGTGACACATCGGAATCCGTTGTCAAAATAGGCAAGTACGTGCATATTATATAATTCCAGTTCGTCATCTACTTCCTGTATTTCAGGACTGTCAATGAAATTCCATGCGGATTCAAAATCCTCGAACAGGAACGGCAGAGCTGACACACCGACTCTTGTCGCATATAATGCATAGTTTCCGGCACTGGATACTGTCATATCCACATCACCACTGATCATGCCGGCAATGAGTTCCGAGTCGCTTCCGAGTTCTCCGGACGGGTGGATTTCTATGAGAATATCGCCGTTGGTTTGGGATTCCACAGTTTCTTTAAAGCTGTCGAGTGCGATTCCTCGAGGGTCATCTTTTCCAGTGGAATAGCCCACACGGACTGTGACCGGATATTCGATACTGCTGACAGCCGTTTCGGCAGGCGATTCCGTTTCTATAGAAACAGTATCGGTTTTGCTCTGACAGCCCGTCAGCAGCAGAAATGCAGCAGCGGCTGAAAGCATTTTATGTTTCATGTTCAGTTTCTCCTTTCCTGAAAAGTGCATACATATTCTTTCCGTTTCCTTTTACCCGGTAGAGAGCAGTGTCAGCATTGCGGTATAATGTATCATAGTCTGTTCCGGCAGTTCCGTATATTGCAACACCGACACTGACAGAAACATGCACTTCCGTTGCATAGCCGGTATAAGTCTGTTCCATCCGTGTACAAATCTGAGATGCACGCTCTGTAATCATCTCTTCTGTCAGAGCATCACTGGTATAGAATGCTGCAAACTCATCGCCGCCGATACGTCCTACACATTCTTTACTGCCGAAGATTTCCGAAAGTTTGTCTGCTACGTCTGTCAGCACCTTATCGCCCATGGCATGACCGAGATTATCATTGACGGCTTTAAAATTATCCAGATCAATAATATACAGTGCCAGTGCTTCCGGCGGACGGGATAGCATTCTGCTGGTCTGTGTCTGAAAAGCACCTTTGTTCAGAATCCCTGTCAGTGAATCTGTTGAAGCCTGTTCCATGAGTTCCATTTCTTTGTTTCTCTGCTCATCCACATCGAACATACTGCCGAGTATCTGCACAGGTTTTCCGGATTCGTTCCGGATGATAGTTGCATTCATCCGGTACCAGTAGTAAGAATCATCCCTGTTTTTAATCCGGAATTCTCCCTGTATTGCAGACTGACCGCTTTCAGGGATTGTGCGGATTGCCTGACAAATATGGGAATCCTCTTCATGAATCAGTTTCAGAAATCCTTTTGCCTCCTCATGACTGTATACAGGTTTGCAGTCCGCAATGATATGAGAGACGTTGCCTTCTACGGTCATGGTCTGGGATTTGTAATTGTAAGAAAAAATAATATTATGGGCTTGGTTATTCACAAGCCTGAAACGCTCGTTCATATCCGCAATCTTGTCACTGCTCCGAATCAGAGACAGAATATGCAGCAGGATAATCAGGAATAATCCAATGACGACTACAATCATCATGCCGACATAAATCATAATCTGCATTGTCTGCTTAGTGACAATGGATTCCGGCATGATATTTGTAAAATACCAGTCATGAATGCCGATGGGAATCATCAGTGCAATAAACCGCCGTCCGGAATCCGTATAATAAACAGATGCAGTACTGCCGTCATCAGGAATCTGCACATCAGGAATGACTTCGGCAACTGACTGGGCATCTTCCCTGACGAATCCTCCGGAAGATTTTGCAAGGATTTTCCCTTCCCGGTTAAACAGTATGTTCGATGCAGTGTTTGAGAAAGTAATAGATTCCAGAATAGAATTAAGTGTTTCTTTGGTGAATGTTCCATAGATAACCCCTTCCACGTGGTTTTCTTTCTGAATCGGAACTGCCAGCACAAGAACTTCGTCGCCCTCTTCATCCAGAACAGTTGAAATAGAAATTGCATGATTTCCCTGCATAGCTTCCTGATAATAATCAGACAGCAGGATATTTCCGGAGGATGTGCCGTTATAATTGATAGTCGCCCCCGAAGAATTGGCAACGCCGATATTTTTAAATTCCCCTATGCCCTTGGTAGACATAATGGTTTCTTTCATGGCATTGTAGTCGGAAAGGTCAATGCTTTGAAAATAACGTGCCTGTGATTCCAGCATGGTCAGCTGATCGTCCAGCTTGATATAAAAAATCTCCGATACTGCCTTTGCACTTTCTGTCAGATGCGTTTCTTCGACAGCCTGTATTTTCGCATTCAGCCGATTTCTAAAAATCAGAAACCCAACTGACAGTGCAAGCAATACAAAAGCAACGACAGCAAAAGTGCGGAGATGTGCAGCTTTTCTTTTTTTCATGATGTCATTCCCTTTCATGCAAAATTTCTTAATTATAGTATAACATATTTTTACATGTTTTTCAATGAACTTTTAGTAAAATTTTATATGCTATGCCGGAATCTGATTTTCTATTGACAAATGCTGTATTTTTTGATATAATTTTAGCATGTTAAACTCGCTGACAGTAACATGAAAGGAGAAAAATTATGCTTTATACAATTCAAAACAATCACATTTCAATCAGTGCCGATACGTTCGGTGCAGAACTCCACTCGCTGAAATGCGGAGAAACAGAATATCTCTGGCAGTGCGGAGACGCATGGAAACGCTATGCACCGATTCTGTTTCCGTTCATCTGTGCTCCGGCGGATAAAAAATATCTTGTGAATGGCAAAGAATATCAGATGAAGGCAAATCATGGATTCGCAAGAGATATGGAATTTACATTCTTAAAACAAACAGAAAATGAACTTGCCTTCGAGCTGACGGAGAATGCCGACACACTGGCACAGTATCCGTTTCATTTCCGGCTTGAAATCAGATATCGGCTTTCACAGGACAGTGTGGAAGTCTGTCATATCGTGGAAAATACAGATCATCAGCCAATGTATTTTTATCTTGGCGGACATCCGGCTTTTCAGTGTCCTATCGGAAATGACGGCGAATTTTCAGATTATTATGTGGAGTATGAAAAGCCGGAACATCTTACACATCAGGACGGCATGGAAGTAACAGAACTTAGAGAAGGCCGTATTTTGCCTATGAGCAGAACACTTTTCGATTATGATTCTATTATTCTGCCGTCTCCTGATTCGCATAAAATTTCTTTAAAATCCGAAAAATCCAGTCATTCTGTCACACTGGAATTTCCGGAATCTGACTGTATTACTGTCTGGTCTGCAACAGGTGATGACCGTGCAGCATTTGTCTGCCTCGAACCGTGGACATCTGTCCCGACAGATTTTGATAATGCAGAGCCGGAATTGTCACGCAAGAAACACGCTGTTTCACTCGAGGCCGGACAGCGTTTTTCTTATTCATACAGAATTTGTGTAAAGTGAGGAAACTATGAACAGCGATATGAATTATAGCAAGGAAGCAAGGGGAGCGGCAGAAACAGTCCGCAAGGGGTTTTTTGTATTGGAATACACCAATCCTTACTGTATGAAACGAGTTCAGACAGAGGAATATCCAAACGAAAAGTATCGGACATGGAGTGCTGTAGAAAGCAATTGTGAAAACTGCGGAAAAACAGTCAATGTTTTGATGGATTAAATTCTGTTTAGATATAAAATAAACATAAAGAAAATCACTCATATATAGAAAAAATCTATTAAATTGTATTGAAATACGGTATATGCCAATTATCTCACAATATATTGACAATCCGGCTGTATTGCGGTATAATCAATAATAGAAAATCAATAAGTTTAGAAGAAACAGGAGAAAAATTATGGCATGTTTTATCGTACCTGCCGTCGAAGCGGCAGTTGTTACTATTGTACGCAGAATTGCTGAAAGCAAACATGATAAAAAATATTCAGTCACAAAAGTCAATCCCGAGGCAGTACTTGAAAAGAAAAACGGAATCCTGCATCAGACCCGCTGGCTGACAAATCTGCTCTGGGGCGGAAGTGTACTGCTTGCCTTTGAGCATGTATGGCATGGAGAAGTGCAGCCGTGGTTTCCGTTTCTGACTGCAATGCGTGATTCTGAATCCACATCCGCAATGCTCCATGAAATGGCGACAAACGGTGTCGGTATGGCGGTACTTGTGACAGCTGTCTGGATTGGCATGGTCGCTGTGAATCATATCCGGCAGAAAAAATCTATTCAGGAGGTGCAGTAATTTGACATTACTGATTGCTGTGACCGCTGCTGTGATCAGTACGGTTATCTGGTATACCAAGGGCAATACTTACCGTGTATCTGCACTCTGCTGGATGTTCTGGGGAGCTTCTCTGATGTGGCTGGTGGATGCGGTTTCGGAATATATGGAACTGCGTGACGAATATTTCACACCGGCTCCGGCAGATATGCTTAATGATGCGTTTCTCGGGATTTCGGTTGTGGTATTTGCACTTGTCATCTGGCTTGCTGACTTGCTGATACATGACCCGAAAGGCATTTTCCGGAAGAAAATACGGGTATCTGCTGTAAAGGAGGCAAATGAAAATGTCTGAACATCATCACCATCATCATGACGAAGAAGTCTGTCATGAACATGATCACAGTCCTGCACACATTCATTCTCATCGTGCACTGATCTGCTTTGATGAACACGGAATCCCGACTGTCACACATAAGGCTGACCATCAGGATGACGATGATCCGCAGGCATTTATACGGGATTATATGAATGCGGTTTCCGAATACCGGAAAACATTCCCGTCCAA
Source organism: Oscillospiraceae bacterium (assembly GCA_017483465.1). Classification (GTDB taxonomy): domain Bacteria; phylum Bacillota; class Clostridia; order Oscillospirales; family Ruminococcaceae; genus UBA3855. Next base: position 56,493 of record JAFUWN010000102.1, on the reverse strand, counting down.
ACAGGATGTCATTGAACAGACTCCTGACCCGGCTGTCCGTGAGATGATTCTCCGGATGGAACAGCTCGGATTGGATACCACATTTGATCGCTTCGATCAACAGAAGCCGCAGTGTAATTTCGGACTGGCAGGTATCTGCTGTAAAATTTGTAACATGGGGCCGTGCCGTATTACAGCGAAATCCTCAAGAGGTGTCTGTGGTGCGGATGCTGATCTGATTGTTGCAAGAAATCTGCTTCGTTCTGCTGCGGCTGGTGCAGCACAGCACGGAATGCACGCAAGAGAAGTGATGCTCGCACTGAAATGGGCGGCTGAAGGAAAACTCAATATTCCGATTATGGGCGAACAGAAGATTAAAGATACTGCCGCATCTTTCGGAATTCCGACAAAGCATCGGCAGCTGAAACATATCGCTGCTGATTTGGCAGATGTGCTTCTGGAAGATATGTCCCGTTCCGTACCTGATACTTACAGGACAATTCAGGCTTGTGCCCCTCCGGAACGGCAGAAAGTCTGGGAAGAACTTGATATTCTTCCAATCAGTGCATATCATGAAGTATTTGAAGCATATCATAAATCGGGCTGTGCGACGGACGGCGACTGGAAAAGTATTATGCAGCAGTTTTTACGCTGCGGATTAGCATTTACTTTTTCGGGTGTTGTGGGTGCAAATATTGCAACTGACAGTCTGTTCGGAGTCGGTGACAGAGTCACTTCCAAAGTCAATATCGGTGCACTGGAAAAAGGCTATGTAAATATTGCAGTTCATGGGCATCTGCCGACGCTTGTCAGTCAGATTGTAGCAGTCGGCCAGGAAGAAAAATTTATCAGCCTTGCAAAGAAAGCCGGTGCAAAAGGAATTAAATTCTATGGCATCTGCTGTTCAGGACTTGCCGCAATGTATCGTTACGGCGGAGTCATTCCGCTGTCGAATGCAGTTTCTGCAGAACTTGTGCTTGGAACAGGGGCACTTGACCTCTGGGTTGCGGATGTACAGGATGTATTTCCGTCGATTATGGAAGTCGCCCGCTGTTTCAAAACAACGGTTGTGACAACAAGTGAATCTGCAAGGCTTCCCGGTGCAGAACGTTATGAATATGATCATCATCATGCCAATATTGGTGAAACAAGAGAGCTTGCCGAAAAAATTGTTCTCCGTGCAATCGAGAGTTTCGAGCAGAGAAAGGGGATTCCGGTTTATATTCCGCCCTATGAGGTAGAAGCGGAAGTCGGCTTCTCTGTGGAATACGTTCACAAGCGTTTCGGAAGTATGCAGCCGCTGGCAGATGCAATTAAATCCGGGCAGATACTCGGTATTGTAAACATGGTCGGCTGTAACAATCCGAAAGTATTATATGAAAAATGCATTGTGGATGTGGCAGATGTGCTTCTGAAAAACAATGTGCTGATTCTCTCGAATGGCTGTGCATCTTTCCCGTTGATGAAACTGGGCTATTGCAGTAAACATGCACAGGATAAAGCAGGAGAAAGCCTTCGTGAATTCCTTGGTGAGGATTTGCCTCCGGTATGGCATGTAGGCGAATGTATTGATAATACTCGTTCTTCCGGTATTTTTGCAGGTGTTTCCAATGCACTGGGGCATAGGATTTTTGAGATGCCGCTTGCCTTTACTTCTCCGGAGTGGGGCAACGAAAAGGGCATTGATGCCGCACTTGGTTTCCGTCTGATGGGTATCAATTCCTATCATTGTGTAGAAGCTCAGATCTATGGTTCAAAGAATGTTATTGAATTTCTGAAAGACGGTACACGAGAACTGCTCGGCTCTGTGATGTACGTCAATACTGACCCTGTAAAGGTCGGTGAAAAGATTGTGGAAGATTTCAGAACAAAGCGGAAAGCTCTGGGATGGGATGCCGAGTAAATCACAAATTTGTCACAGCGGATGCTGTGACAGATTTCATAACACAAAACATAGTATTTCGCTATGTATGATAAGAAATAAGAAAGTGGGTTTTATGATGAAACAGAATCGAATTTTTGCATTTTTAACTGCATTGGCACTGGGTGCTGCTCTGACCGGCTGCGGAAATACTTCCGCTGAAGGCAGTGAAAATACAGACGGAAAGAAAACCGTCAAAATTGCGTATCTTCCGATTACTCATGCACTTCCGGTATTTGAAGCCGCTGAAGAACTGAAAGCATCCGATGATGAATTACAAGTGGAGCTTGTCAAATACGGCTCGTGGCCTGAACTGCTTGATGCACTGAATACCGGACGTGTGGACGGTGCTTCCGTATTGATTGAACTTGCTATGAAATCCAAACAGGAGGGAATTGGCATCAAGGCAGTCGCTCTCGGTCATAAAGACGGAAATGTGATTGTCACAAACGATTCTGTGCAGAAAGCCGAAGATTTAAAGGGAAAAACTTTTGCAATTCCGCATCGGCAGTCATCACATAATATCCTCCTGAATGATGCACTTGCTCAAGCTGGTTTGACTGTTGATGATGTGAATGTAACAGAACTTTCACCGCCGGAAATGCCTTCTGCACTGGCAAGCGGTCAGATTGACGGCTACTGCGTGGCAGAACCCTTCGGAGCAAAGGCCGTGACAATTAATGCAGGGCATGTATTGTATTCTTCTGAGGAACTGTGGCAGGATTCCCTGTGCTGCGGTCTGGTGCTGACAGATGATTTCATTGAAAACCGTACCGAAGATGCCTCACATTTTGTTCAGAGCTATAAGGAAGCCGGAAAAAATCTGACTCCTGCGAAGGCAAAGGAAATCGCTGTTGAATATTTACAGCAGGATGATGCCGTACTCGATCTGTCACTGAAATGGATTCGCTATGATGATTTGGAAATTACTGCGGATACTTATCAGGTGCTGTTCGATAAGGTGAAAGAATACGGACTTTCCGACAATCCGCCGACTTATGAAGAATTTGTGAAGAATGATTTTTAAGGGGCGGTCATACATGAAAAAACTGATTTCTGTCAAGAATGTTATAGTTTCCTTTGCTGTACTGATTCTTCTGTGGCAGCTGCTGTTCAGTATCAGTCATTTCAATGAAGCATTGTTTCCCTCTCCGGTAAAGGCATTGAAAGCACTGCTCGAAATGGCAGGAGACGGCTCTTTATTCCGACATATCGGAACAAGTATGTATCGGTTTGCAGCAGGCTATATCAGTTCGATTGTAGTCGCCGTACTGCTCGGACTGATTCTGGGATGGTTCTCGAAAGTCTTTCAGTATGTCAATCCGGTTGTACAGCTGCTGCGGCCTATCTCGCCGACGGCATGGATGCCGTTTATTGTGCTGTGGTTTGGTATTGGCGATATTCCGGCGATTGTGATTATTTTTATTGCCGGATTCTTTCCTGTACTGCTGTCTACAGTAGCGGCAGTCGGCAACATTGACCCGATTTATTTCAAGGTCTCGAAGAATTTCGGCATCCGTCAGCCTGCACTGATGTGGAAAGTGATCTTCCCGGCAGCATTTCCGCAAATTGCAAACGGCATTCATCTGGCACTGGGTACGAGCTGGATTTTTCTTGTAGCCGGTGAAATGGTCGGCACACAGTCAGGTCTTGGCTATCTGATTATTGATGCAAGAAATAATCTGCGGACGGATATTCTGCTTGCAACGATTGTTGTGATCGGCATCATTGGTCTGCTTCTGGATGGTCTGCTGAAAGTTCTGGAAAAGCAGATTCTCAAGGCTTGGGGAGGTGCAGAGCAATGAGCTTTATCGAAGTCAAAGAAGCAAGTAAAACTTTTTTGCAGAAAGATAAACTGTTCACGGCATTTGAAGATATTACACTGAATATCGAGAAAGGCGAATTTATCTGTTTATTAGGCCCTTCCGGATGCGGAAAGAGTACTTTACTCAATGCAATGGCAGGATTTGACCTTGTGACTAAAGGAAGTATTGCCATCGACGGACAGGAAGTGAAAGCACCCTCCACAAAGTATGTGACAATTTTCCAGAATTACGGGCTTCTGCCGTGGCGGAGCGTTCAGAAAAATGTGGAACTGGGTCTGGAGCAGAAAAAAATCCCGAAAGAGAAACGTGCGGAAATCGCAGAAAAGTATATCGATCTTGTCGGACTTTCCAATTTTAAGAAAGTACATCCCCGTCAGCTTTTCGGCGGTATGCAGCAAAGAGTGTCAATTGCAAGGGCACTTGCCGTTGATCCGGAGATTGTATTCATGGATGAGCCGTTCGGTGCACTCGATGCCATTACCCGTATGAAATTACAGGATGATATTCTGAAAATCTCCCGTGAGGAAAAAAAGACTATCATTTTTGTTACGCATGATATTGAGGAAGCTGTCTATCTGGCAGACAGAATTGTGATTCTTACACCGAATCCGGGCAAGCTGAAATGTGTGTATGAAGTGCCGCTCGGACAGCATCGTGATCGTACCAGCGGTGATTTCCTGCAAGTGCGTGATAAGATTTTCCAGCTGTTTAACATGAAACCGGATAATAAAATTGAATATATTATTTAATCAAAAATCCCTGTTCTTAAAATGAGAACAGGGATAAATTTCTTTATAATTTCCAGTAGATATGTACCTCACGTTCACCTGTTTCGCTGACCATGCCGATTTCTATCATATCAATAAATTCATCAGCAATATTGCGGTCAAGATGGTCGAAGTGAATATATTTCTGACTCTCTGCATTTTCCAGACGTTTATGAGAATCTTCAATCTGCTGTTTAATCTCATCTATCTGCCCGGAAATAGTTTGCTCTTCGATCGTCAGATTTTCACGGAACAGTACATAATCTTCATCGGAGATATTGCCGTCAAGCTTATCTTTATACATGGAGAGTAATCGGTTTCTGGCTGAGTTATGACGTTCTTCCAGAGCAGAAAGCTGCTTTTTGAGATCGGCAATCTGTTTCTGATGAATATCAGTCAGCTGAATTTCATCCGGCTGACAGCAGCTTTCTATGATATGATTCAGTTCATCAAGAATTTTCTGCTCCAGCATCAGACCGCTGATTGTCTTCTGATTCGGACAGTTCATCGCTCCGGTTTTATAAGTAGTGCATTGAAGCCCATAATATTTGATTGTCTTAGCCTTATTATAATATATATTCCGTTTCATAGGCCGTTTGCAGACGGCACATTTCACTTTTCCGGAAAGCGGAGAAAGTTTCTGTGAACGTTTTCCGACTCTGGTATTACTGTGAAGACGTTCCTGCGTTCTTGTCCATGTTTCCAAGTCTATAACAGCTTCATGAGCATCCGGAATCCGGATCCAGTCATTCCGGCTGACTTTTTTCCGTTTCTTATTTTTATAGCTGATATGATGCGATTTTCCCTGTACAAGTGTACCGATATACATTTCATTGGTCAGTATCTTCGCAATCGTTGACTGTGTCCATAAGCCTTTGGCATGACTGGCATCAGCATTGCTGTTTACATAATTTGAGCCTTTCTGATGTTTGTATTCACTGGGACTGACAATATGTTGGTCATTCAGCGTTCTGACAATTTTCCGATAGCCGTTTCCTTCAATATACATAGAGAAAATCTGTTTTACGACTGGTGCGGTTTCCGAGTCAATGACAAGATGATGCTTATCTTTCGGGTCAATCGCATATCCGTAAGGTGCAAAAGAACCGATAAACTGACCCTGTTCCCGTTTATAGGCGAGTGTCCGTCGAATCTTAGCGGAAATATCTTTGACATACATTTCGTTATAGGCACTTGTAAATAATCGCATTGTACTATAGCTTTCACTGTCTGTATCGGCATTGTCAGCAATGCCGATGAACCGAATTCCCCATTCAAGGAACTTATCATTGATCATCTGCTCGATCACGACAATATCTCTGGAAAATCTTGACTGATCTTTACAGAGGACGATATTAATTTTTCCTGTTTCGCAGTCATGCAGTAATCTGTTAAATTCAGGACGATTGCGGTCAATTCCGCTGTAGCCGTCATCACAATAGATGTCATAGATTTCCCAGCTGCGTTCTTTGCAGTATTCCCGGAGCATAGCTTTCTGATTCTGAATGCTCTGACTGTCATCACATTTTAACTTGCCTCTGTCCTCGATAGACAGACGACAATAGATACCTACTTTCGGCATTGATCACACCTCTGTGTATTGATGATTTTTTCAACTTTTGCAGTAACTGTCTTTTTGAGCAGTTCCGAATCTGTAGTTTTGAACGTATTCTTAATATGAAGTTTATCTTTCATGATAATTCTCCTTTCTGTGAATCGTATGCCGGATTCTGAAATATTATGATTTGACATATCCGGTTTTGGATTGATTAGAAATAAAAAATCGCTCCGCAGTTACAGCAGAGCGATTTTTTTATTTTATATATAAATTATTCTGTTTTCTCGAACTTCCAGTTCTGACAGGTGCTGCCTGTCAGTACCCACTGCTGAACATTTGCTCCTGCACCTGTTTCAGCATTAATGACTTCCACACAGCGTTTTTCACCGGAAACTTTTGTCAGTATCATATAAGAACCATCAGAATTGCGTTTCAGCTTGAACTTCTGTGAGTCACCCCCTTTGAATGAAGAGATTTCTATATTTGTACCGTCTTTATTCTCACCGTTTGCTACTGTCAAGTAGCCGGTTGTTCCGTTGGAGAGCTGAGAAATGATATAATAATACCCGTCATCCGATTTCTTGACTGTCCAGGTATTGCCTGCTTTGCTTGCAACGGTACTGTACTGCTGTACATTTGTACCGTCAGCGGAACTGGATTTGTATACATCCAGACAGCGGCCGCTGTTGACATTTCTGACAGCATATACTGCATTTTCTTCAAGAGCCACCTGACCGATAATATTAATATCCGGCTGTGACGGAGTATCCATATCCGTTCCGAAATAATAACTGAGCATATTGGACTGTACATAGCCTTTAGAAGTCATATCGTTACGATAAGCAGGGTCTTGTGCAAAAGTGTTGAATCTGTAATCCGTCGGAATTGTTGTGGAAATGATAACCAGACTTGCATAATCATATCCGGTACAGATGATTTCTTCACGCCAGTCACCGAGAATATCACCATAGAACATCGGAGCACCTCTGTCACTGGAGGAACAGTCTGTGATTTTCCATGTTGTCGCAAGACGGCTGACAGATTGACTCTCATAGTTCCATTTTTCGATTTTGCTGTCATTGTAAGATTCAGAGAGTAAATCGCCGTCCCAGTAGAGCTTTAATGACGGATAAGCGTTTGTATCACTGATTTTATTGCCGTCTTTATCATACATGCCCTGGAATGACCAGACTTCATAGCCTTCATGAGTCGGATCAACATCGCCGATGTCACCACGTCCGATATCTACAGAACCGTCACCGCCGTAATTTGTCCAGAGCAGTTTCCCTGTAGAAGCATTATAAATATATTCAAGCAGTGTATTGGGATTTCTCTGCTGTACACCGTAGCCGATCATTTCTTTTCCGTTGTCTGCATTGGAGAATGCAGTCACATGCCAGCGGTCGCCGTGAACGACATCTTTGACCTGATAACGGAGTGTTCCGTCACCGTTCAGAGCATAGCCCATATGAAGAACTTCATCTTTACCGTCATAATCTACATCTTCAACACGGAATTGATGGGCTTCTGCACCGCCCATATCTTTCGCATCATACTTCCAGAGCTGTTTAAAGCTGTCACCGCCGGCATAGCCATAGGCGACCATCAGGCTGTTGAAACTCTTATCAGAATTTCGATTTTTCAGCCAGCAGACAAGGCTCGGATGTACGCCGTCCAGATAGCCGACTTCCATCATACAAGCCATAGGCCCTACGCTCATATAATCCTGTGGAAGATTGACTGAGGTTTCGAGTGTACCTGTCATGCCGTTGATCACAGCAATTGCCTGTCCGTTTCCGCCGGAATTATTGGAAAATGTCTTGCCGTTGCCGAAGGTGACACCATCTGCGATACGAACCAGAACTTCTGCTGTGCCGTCACAGTCAATGTCATAGACTGTTGCACCGTCCCACATACCGACATCTATTGTGGATGCACCGGGAGAAATATTATTCTTATTTTCGCTGTTCACACCGAGATCAAGTGTCCAGAGATAAGTGCCGTCATTCAGATAGGCTTCGAGTTTCTGATGATCATCTGTACAGCGGTCAACAAGGAAATCATAAGCACCATCGCCGTTAAAGTCGCCTACCCATACAAAATGGATAGTACCGCCTTCTTGAATCGGAATAATCTGTGCAGAGCCGGCATTATTCTTGTCTCCGGCGACAAATGCACCGGGTTTCAATGTGAATTCACCGTCTGTAGGCGTTTCGACATCATTGTAAACTGTTGTGACATAGTAAGTATTGTCCTGACTCATATCCGCAGTGGTATCTGTATAATTCGTACCGCCTGTGACAGGTGTATCATTCAGTTTTACAGTCTCGCCGTTTGTGGTGCGGTACACATTGAAGCCGATATCCGCTTCATCACTTGCAAGCAGTCTCCATGAGATAAATACCGAATTTCCGGCACTGACAGCGTATGTTCCACGGTCGAGATATTCATACATTCTGCTTCCGGTAAGTATTTTTTGTCCGTTATAGACATTTTCCTGTGACTTAGGCGGTGTGTAGACTGCTCCTGACGGGAAGCCCTTGATTCTGACATGCAGATAGTCCTGTAATAAACGAATATCTTCTGTATCGAATGTATCATTTTTGCTGACATCACAGAGAGCTTTCTGCAAATCGGTCAGGCTGTCCGGATTCAGACAGCCTTTTTTCATCAGCACCAAATCAAAGACTGTCAGTTTTTCGTCACCGTCAAGATCGCCGTAGTAATATGTTTTTTCTTCGGCATGAGCGTGAAAACTGTGCTGTTCCGGAATTATACCGGAAGCGGATGACAAAATCATCCCTGTTGCAAGGAAAATCCCTGCAAAGCGACTGGATAAATATTTCATACAAAAATTCCCCCTGAAAATGAATTGATAAACAATTCTATTCTGTTCATATCTTTTATATAAGTAAATTTTAACATATTTTATACAGATTGTCAATATAAAAATATGATATTTTTTTAATGTAATTTTCACTATATTTTATGCGACTTGTCAATATAAATTTATAACTTTTTATCATACAGCTAATATTTTAATGTTCCGTTAATGTTTTTCAATTGTTCAGTTAAGAGGCAGGTAATATAATATAGCATGTCAGATGAAAAAATTATCAGAGAGGTGTTTGAAAAGTGAAGCGAATCCAGAGACTGACAGCACTCCTGAGTGCAGTCGCTGTCACAGCAGTGATAGTATGCGGCTGTACTTCCGAAAGCATAAAGGAAGAAACTGTATCTGTATCTGCAAAGACTGAAACAATAGATATATCCGCTATCCGTCCGCAGGAAGATTTTTACGGCTCTGTCAATGCCCGGCGACTGCTTGAAACTGTGCCTGCATACGGAGAAATGACCTTCGGTACATTTGAAGAAATCGATGCCGAAACCGTTCAGGAAGTGTTCAGTCTGATTAAAAATATCACCGAAGGAAACGAAACATATGAGCCGGGCAGTACAGAATATCTCCTGAAAGAAATCTGTTCCCAGGCAATGAATTTTGAAGATAATGCGACAGTTATGCTGGAAATATCCGGTCTGTGTCACGAGATAGAGAATGCGGAAAATATGCAGAAACTAATGAAGCTATGGGCTGAATTGTATCGTTCTTACGGTGCAAATCCTCCGTTCACACCGCTTGTAAAGCAGGATTATTTCAAGTCAGGGGAATATGCTCTGATGATTGATCAGAGCCGTGGTATGTGCGGTGCAGAATATGAAACTATTTCCGACAGTGATGATGATTGTATCAGCATGAAAAACAATATCAGAAATATGCTGATGGCCGTCGGGTATGATAAAAATACTGCCGACAGCAAAGCAGCTCATGCAGTTTGTCTTGCACTGGAGATTGCTCATAGCACTGACTTTTCAGCAGGAAAATCGGAAAATCCCTTTGCAGCTTTTACGTTTGTCACCGAGGAGGAAATGAATCAGGTTTTCTCCCATCTTGATGAAAGTATCATAAAATTATTTTTCGGACTTGATGAAAATCCCTATCATGGCTGGTATGTCAAGGATAAAGAACAGCTTGAAAAAATAAACACACTGCTGACAGATGAATATCTGGAGCAATGGAAAACTCTCCTGATTTCTGAACTTGTCAATGCGAATATGGAGTTTCTCAGCACCGAAGCGGAAAGTCTTGCGGCATACAGCACGGCAGAAGACCGGGAAAGTGCAGTATGTCTGAAGCTTGCGACAATGTTTTATTTTGAATTAAGTGATATTTATACTGAAATATACTATACACCTGAAATGGACAGAGCTTTGAAAGAAATGTGCGAACAGCTCAGACAAAGTTATCGTGAACTTATCAGTGATGCAGACTGGCTGACGGAGAACGGTCGGAAAGCCCTGCTTAAAAAACTTGAAAATATGCGGTTTATTCTGCCGGACAGTACTCCCCTTGAAACTGACCCTGCCCGTGCGGAGCTGATAAAAGACAGCTATCCAGAAACACTCCGTGCTGTCAGGGAAATGTCTTATGATGATACTGTAAAAAATATCGGTGCGAAATTTGACAAGAACCGTCCGGGGATGGCATCGTTTGAAGTGAATGCCTGCTATAATCCTAATAATACCGTAACCATTACAGCGGCAATTATGCACGCACCGTTCTTTGATCTGAATGCGGATGAAGGAACGAATTTCGGCGGTTTGGGCTGGATCATCGGACATGAAATGGGTCACGGCTTTGATACAACTTGTATGGATTATAACGAAAACGGCGAGTATGCCCCTGACTGGCTCAGTGAAGCGGACAGACAGGCATTCAGAGAACGTGCCGAAAAAATGCAGACATATTTCAGCGGCTATACTGTTCTTGATATTTATCATGTGGACGGCATAAAAACCAGCGGCGAGAACTATGCGGATTTAGGCTCTGTAGAGTGTATCGTAAACATTCTGAAAGATGATAGTAATCAGCTCAGAAACTTCTTTGAAAATTATGCAGTCACCATGGCGGAAACCAGAATCGACAGCTATGCAATAGAATCTCTTGAAACGGATGAACACAGTCCCGGCAAAGTAAGAGTAAATGCAGTGCTTTCCTCTTGTGATGCATTTTATAAGCTTTACAATGTGAAAGAGGGAGACGGCATGTATTATTCTCCTGAAGAAAGGGTAAGCAGGTGGTAAAATGGAACTGATTATCAAGCATACACTCAAAAGTATGTGGGCACATAAAATGCGTACTTTTCTGCTGCTGTTCTGTGTCAGTATCTGTAGTCTTGCGGCAATGCTCTGCTTTGATATGTCGGGGTCTCTTGCATCTGCGGTGAAATCTTCCTCTTCGGCGGCTCTCGGCAATGCGGATATTATCATCAGTGCCGCTTACAGTCTGGATGAAAGTTTTGCAGACGGCATTCCCGAAAGTACAGTGCTTGCGATGTCTACAGGCTCAACTGTTTTCACCCGTCATATTGACGGTACTTATGATATGCTGACTCAGAAAGTATGCAGTATTCATGGTGTGAATATCGACAGTGCAAAGACTATGGCTGTTCTTCCGGATGATGCTGAAATAGGCGGTATGCAGGCGGCAGTCAGCAAGGATTTTGCCGATGAATTCGGATATTCTGTCGGTGATACTATCACACTCTATAATGATAAAAAACAGCCGGTTGATTTTACTGTCTGTGCACTTTATGACAGTACAGTCGGATTGTTCAGCTCCGGTGATACGATTGTCATTAATCTTGAATCCATGGCAAATCTGTATGGCGGAGAAATGCCGGGTATCAGGCTTGTCTACATAGATATTGCTGATGATAATAAAATCAGCAGTGCAGTCGAAATGCTTGCAGAAAATTCACCCTCGGCCAATGTACAGGCTGTCTTTGAAAACGAGCAGACACAGAATATGATAGAAAATATCACGAGAGTTTTCACAGTACTGTTTGCGGTTTGTCTGATGCTGGTGATATTTGTAACAGTATCGGCTTCACAGCGGATTATTACAGAAAAAATGCCCGTAACAGGCACTTTCAGAAGTCTTGGAATTTCGTCAGAGCTGACCTATACAGTACTGCTTGGAGAAAATATCGCCTATGGTATCACAGGTTCACTTGTGGGGATTGCCGTTTATGGACTGATAAGACCTTTATTTTTCAGGACAATGCTTTCCGGACGGGCGGATTTTGGTAGTATCAATCTGAAAGCTGTCTTCGGAGTTATCCTGTTCTGTATCTTGTTAGAATGTCTTTGCCCGATAAAAGAAATTCTGTCAGCGGTAAAAACTTCTATCAGAGATATTATTTTCTCCAATAAAGATACACAGTATCAATACAGTAAAATTTCCACAATTGCAGGTATCATTCTTGCAGTGACTGCCTGTGTGACAGCTTTCTGTTCAAAGAACTTTTTCGGCGGACTGCTGTGTTTTGTCAGCACGGCGGTGAGTGCAGCACTGTTATTTCCCTATCTTCTGCGATTGATTTCCAGGATTTTAGTAAAAATTTTCGATAAGCAGAATATGCCTGTTGCAAGGCTTGCGGCAGTCGAAGCAGGAGAAAAAAAGAGTACAGTCGGCAGTGCTGTACTGTGTTTTACGGCAGCTGCGGTCTGCATCGTAGTGTATGGCTTTGCATCGTCAATGAGTGCATTTTATGCTCATGAAAACAGTTCTGCTTCACTCAGTATTGTAACAAATGATTCTGCTGATAAAACATTCTTTTCCTATATTGAGGATATTGAAGGCGTAAGCGGCACAGAATACGGTTATTTCAAAAATGATGTGATAGAAATCAACGGAGAATCCATGCCGAACGGTGTTCCGATATACGGCTGGAAAGAAGGCGGATATAGATTTTATCATGGTGTTGAGGGCATTCCTGATAATCTCGGATATGATGAGATTGTTATCAGTAAAGGGCTTGCCCGGAAATACAGTCTGCATGATGGAGATACGATCGAAATCACATTCAGAGCAGAAGGCTTTATGCCTTCTGTAAAGAAACTGACGGTCAGAAGCATTGCACTGACTGACTATGAAAATTCTGTCGGTACGACACTTGTCATATCTGAAGCCTTATTTAAAGAGCTTTACAAGGATATTCCGTCCAATATCTATCTCGATTGCAGTGATCCCGAAACAGTCGGAGCAGTGATTAAAAATCATTCTGCGGATAGAATTACAGAAATACAGACCTATGAAGAAGCTGTCGAGAGCACAAAACAGGGCAGTGCCAGTATTATGATAATCATTGATGCTGTCATAATGCTTGCATTGGGTATCACTTTTATTGGGGTAGTCAGCAATTGTCTGATAGGTTTTGAAGGCAGAAAGCGTGAATGTGCCGTACTGATGTCCACGGCTCTGACAAGAGGCAGATTGTCGAAAATGTTTCTGGCAGAAAGTGCTTTTGCCTCCGGAGCCGCACTGATCACAGCAGTTCCGCTCTCAATGTTTATGTACAGAATATTTATGAATCTTCTTGACGGGCTTATGATAACAATCCCGATACACATGAATATCGGCAGCAGTCTGCTGCTCGGTCTGCTGATGTGGATAGTGTTTACGCTTTCAGCACTGTTCCCCATAAAAGCACTCAGAAAAATGAACATAGCCGCACAACTCAAATATGAATAACGGAGGAAATCAAGATGAATCTGATAGAAGTAACAGATGTCAGCAAGACATTCGGCAGGGGAGAAGCTGCCGCTAAGGTATTGAATCATGTATCATTGCAGGTGGAACAGGGTGAATTTGTTTCGCTTATGGGTGCATCCGGCAGCGGAAAATCTACACTGCTGTATCTTATCGGCGGTCTTGACAGAGAATTTGACGGTACAATCAAAGTTTGCGGCAAGGATATTACAAAAATGAAAGAACGTGAACTTTCAAAACTGAGACTGGAAACAACCGGCTTTATCTTTCAATTCTACAATCTTGTACAGAATCTGAGTGTAGAGGATAATATTCTGCTTCCGCAGCTGACAAAAGGCCGCACAAGAGCCGAACTCAGAAACGATCTTGAAGAGATACTGGAAATCACGGGACTGACCGAAAAGCGAAAATCCATGCCAAATCAACTTTCCGGCGGACAGCAGCAGAGGACGGCAGTCGCAAGAGCTGTTATCGCCTCTCCGCAGATTATTCTTGCGGATGAAGCAACAGGCAACTTGGATTCTGTATCAGGTGAGGAAATCATGAATCTTTTCGCAAGAATCAACAAGGAAAAGAATATTACGATTCTACAGGTCACACATTCGGAAGAGTGTGCGGCTTACGGAACCAGAACGGTAAGACTTGCAAACGGTCAGATTTTGTGATATAATTATCATCGGAGGTGAGTTCATGCCGAATATTCTGATTGCAGATGATGAAAAGGAAATTGTCAGACTGCTGAAAATCTATCTTGAATCGGACGGCATTGCAGTCTATGAAGCAAATGACGGTGTACAGGCACTTGAAATCATAAAAAATACGGAAATTGACCTTGCACTTGTTGACATCATGATGCCGAAAATTGACGGTTATCAGCTTATCAAGGCTATCCGTGAACGGGAAAACTATATTCCCGTCATGGTAATTTCTGCAAAAGTGACACTTTCGGACAGAGTGCTTGGTATTGACCTCGGTGCGGATGATTATATCACAAAGCCCTTTGAACCGCTTGAAGTTGCGGCAAAGGTCAGAGCACAGCTCAGGCGGCTGAATGTGACTCATACAGAGAGTAAGAATGTCATCACTGCCGGTGATATGCAGCTTGATCTTGATAAATGTATCTTTATAAAAAACGGTGAAGTGACTGAGCTGACAAAATCGGAATTCAAGGTGCTGGAACTGCTGATGAGCCAGCCGAAAAGAGTGTTCACAAAAGAACAGATATACGAAACTGCATGGTATGATGACGGTGCTGTGGATGATAATACGATTCGTGTGATTATCAGCCGTCTGCGGGACAAGATAGGAAGTGAACATATCAAAACTATCAGAGGACTGGGGTATCGTTTTGAAACATAAGAAAGGCTTTTCACTCAAAAATAAAATATTTTCCAGCTTTATCGCTGTCTGCTTCAGTGTAGTGGTGATCATAAAAAATCTGGATTATATCTACTGGGAGATATTAGATCAGAAGCTGAATCCCAGTGTTACGAATTATAATCAGAACACTCCGTCAAGAATCCTGTATCTGATTCTGAATTTACTGATATTCATTGCCGTAGCATATGTGTTTTATAAGCTCACGGCTCGTGCCATCCGGCAGGAAACAAAGCGAAAACTTGAAGAACAGAATCTTATCTACGCCGCACTTGCACATGACCTGAAAACCCCTATGACTTCGGTACAGGGATTTGCAAAGGCACTCTCTGACGGAAAGGTGAAGCCGGAGGAACAGCAGGAAATATTTGATATTATCTATCGCAAATCGAACAGCATGAATGATATGATAAATACGCTGTTTGAATATGCCAGACTCGGAACAGACGGCTGTCAGCCCCAGATGTCGCCTAATAATATATGTACACTTGTCAGAGATGTGATTGCAGAAAATTATAATGACTTTGAAGACCATCATATAGAACTTGCACTTGATATTCCTGAAAGTGAGATGATCATAAACGGAGATAAAAAGGAACTGCGGCGAGCTTTCACAAATCTGATTGTCAATATTTATAAGCATAATCCGGACGGCATAAAAGCTGAAATAGCAGTCTTCCAAAATGAGAATAACGCTGTTATCAGAATCGCTGACAGCGGCACTGCACTCCCGGAGAATATGGATATTTTCGAGCCGTTTGTGACAGAGAATACCGCTCGAACAAACGGTCACGGCACAGGACTGGGGCTTGCCATCACAAAGCGGATTATCGAACAGCACGGCGGAACTATCTGTGCAGAGAAAGAAAATAATGAATATACAAAAGCCTTTATCATCAGAATCCGGCTGATGAACTATGTTTAAGACGATTCGCCATGACCGGCATCCAGGATAATAATCTGTCCGTCAGCTGCTGATGAATTCACCTGTGCAGTTTTTTGATTCATCTGCCGGACACTGTACCAGGAACCGGCAATAACTAAAGTTACAGCTGCTGCGATTGAACCGATTTTCATCAGATAGTTTGTCTGCATGTAACATAACCTCCGGAAATAAATTTTTTATGATACCTCAATATATGCTTGTTCCGGCTGGGATATGTAGTTTTTCAGGAGATGAAATATATTCATTGTTGTATTTTCCAAGAGTTTAAAGAAAAAAGAACAAGTCCTCTGCACAGTTGCAGGGGATTTGTCTGTATTTAAGGACACAGCTGTCATGTATTACAGAAAATTTGGATTACTCCACATTGTTTCTCCTGTTTCTGTCGAGACAGGACAACCGCAGAATGCTGAACCTGCAAAAATCATTGCACTTGTAAGTATTGTGGTCAGTTTATCTTTCTTCATAATAACCTTCCTATGAATATTTAAAGATTACAGTGACTTAACTGTATGTGTTCATTATACCAAAGATACACTATAAAATTAACCCTAATATAATTTTGACCATATTTTTTCGTTTTTTGCCATATTTTCGCCCTTTTGTTCGATGATGTATATCTGCTTCTTTTTTGTCTGACTTTTTTGGAGTTAATTTATCCTGAATGAGTTTTTCCTTTTTTTAAAAGCCTGCAAATTATCCACTTAATCTGCAAATTTTGCGTTGACATTTTTGAATAAATTATGTATAATTTGTAAAGAAAAATGTTTTATATTTTTGTGAAAATAGACTATGATTTCTGAATGCGATAAATTTTTATAACAGGAGGAACGATTATGAAACAAAGACATATTTTGAAACGTGCGGCAGCCATTTTAATGACTGCTTCTATGCTGACAGTCAGCTGTGCTTTTCCTGTCGGAACAATGACAGCAGCGGCAGCACCTACGACAGTAGCAAACCCGATTATCTGGGCTGACGTGCCGGATGATGATATTATCCGTGTAGGAGATACTTATTATATGATAAGTACGACAATGTATTTTTCACCCGGTGCTCCGATTATGAAATCTAAAGATTTAGTATCATGGGAAATCTGCAATTATGTCTATGATATTTATGCAGACGGAGAGAAACAGAATCTGGTCGGGAATGAGCATGACTATGCACACGGACAATGGGCGGCTTCACTCCGGTATAAAAACGGAACTTTCTATGTATTTTTCGGCAGTTACGGAACAGGTAATTCTTATATCTATAAAACAGATGATATTGAACACGGCACCTGGACAAGAAGTGAAATCAATGGCATGTATCATGATGCCTCAATGCTCCTGGATGATGACGGCCGAAATTATCTTGTCTACGGCGGAGGCGGAGAAATTAAGATCAAGGAACTGAATTCTGATATGACCGGATTCCAGCCGAACGGAGCAGAAAAGACATTGTTCAAGACGGGTCTTGACAATCTGGCCGGAGAGGGTTCCCATATCCAGAAAATAGGCGATTATTATTATGTATTTGTTATTGCATGGCCGTCAACTTCCGGACGGATTGAGTTATGCTACAGAAGCAAAGAACTCTTAGGAGATTACGAGGGCAAGACAATTTTAAATTCCGGTTTAGGTACTTACGGAAGCGGTGTTGCTCAGGGCGGTATTATTGATACACCGTCCGGCGAATGGTATGGCTTATTATTCCAGGATCATGGCAGTGTCGGACGGATTCCGGTGCTGGTTCCTGTCACATGGGAAGACGGTTTCCCGATGATGGGGATAAACGGCAAAGCTCCGACAACTCTGACAATTGATACTGACTATACAGGCACAGCTTTAGCAAAAGATGATGATTTCAGCTATAGTTCCGATCAGCTCATGCTGGAATGGCAGTGGAATCATAATCCTGATCATAATGCATGGTCTGTGACAGAGCGTGACGGCTGGCTGAGACTGCATAACGCTCATATCGCCAAGAGCATTATGAATGCGAGAAATACCCTGACGATGCGTACAGAGGGTCCGGCCTGTTCTTCTGCGATTCGTCTGGATGCTTCTAACATGAAAGACGGAGATTATGCAGGACTTTCAGCATTTCAGTTCAATTACGGAAATGTCGGTGTCCGTGTCGGTGATGACGGCAGAAAATATATCTATATGGCAAAAAATGCCGTCTATGGCGGAAATAACGCTCAGATCACGGACAGCTATGATAATATCATAGAAGAAGTACCGCTCTCCGGAGATATTGCTTATCTGAAAGCTGATTTTCAGTTTAATACAGTAGATAATGATTTTAACGTTTCCAATAATATTGATAAAGTCGATTTCTATTATTCTCTGGATGGCTCTGAATGGACGAAAATCGGAGATACAATCAATATGACTTATGATCTGAAACTCTTTACAGGCTACAGAAGTGCAATTTACAGCTATCCGACCAAGACAACCGGCGGTTATGCGGATATTGATTTCTTTGATTATGAACGTGAAAACTGGAATAATTCTAAGAATTTAGAATCCGGTCAGAAAAATGTTCAGAATATTGAACCGGATGCAAACGGCTATTATTTCCATGATACGTTTGAAAACTCAGAAAACAGCTGGTCTGGCAGAGGTTCTGCAAAAATTGTCTCTGATGGGGAGGCCTGCTATGAGGGCAATCACGCATTGTACTGCTCCGGCCGTGAATCTGCCTGGAACGGTGCAGCGAAAAAGCTCAGTAATGCCTTTGTTCCCGGAGAAAGCTACAGCTTCTCTGCAAATGTCATGTATCCCGAAGGCAGTGAAACAGATACGTTCCATTTAACACTTCAATATGACGGTGCCGACGGTGAAGCTCATTATGATAAAGTCGCTACCGGTGCGGCTGCTAAGGGCGAATGGGTTCAGCTTGCCAATACAGAATTTACAATTCCGGCAGGTGCGAAAAATCTGGTTCTTTATGTGGAGACGGATAACAGTACAAACAGTTTCTATGTAGATGATGTCATCGGTGCCGTTGCCGGTACGGAAATCCAGGGTGCAGGCAAGAGCACGGTCAGAACTGTTTTACAGGGCGATGTGAACGGCGATGGCATAATCAATGTATATGACTGGATTCTTGCAAAAAAAGGTCTGCTTTATGGCTTCAATAACGCTTATGACGAAAAAAGTGCAGATATTGACGGAAACGGAAAAGCAGAAGTGACTGATCTTGTTTCAATTCATAAATATCTGAAAAGAGAAATTCAGCATTTTCCGAAAGCTTCGGCTCAGGAAGAAGAAAAAACTTCCGGCAGTTTTGTGTATGATTCTGCTGTACAGTATCATACTGCACCCGGAGAGTATCTTGAACCCTGTGTTCAGGCCGGTACGATCACAAAAGAAACTTACACAGGCATTAGAGGTACAAAGAGTCTGAATGTCTATACGCCTTATAATTATGATCCGTCTAAGAAATATAATATTTTCTATCTGATGCACGGCGGAGGTGAAAATGAAAATACGATTTTCAGTAATGATGTAAGACTCGGCAATATGCTTGACCATATGATCATGAACGGAGAACTGGAACCCATGATTGTAGTAACACCTACTTTTAACGGTTCCGGAAGTGAAGCAGGAAATTTCTGGGAAGAATTCCGTAAAGATGTTGTTCCGTTCGTAGAAGGCAAATATTCTACGTATGCGAAATCTGCAAATGAAGCAGATTTACAGGCTTCCAGAATGCACCGTGCTTACGGCGGCTTCTCGATGGGCAGTCTTTCCACATGGTGCGTTGCAGATCATGATATGGATTTAGTCGGCTATTTTATGCCGTTATCCGGTAATAACTGGGAGGGTATGAACACTCTGACAAAAGAAATTGACAGCTTAGGCTTAAAACAGAATCAGTATTTCTTCTTCTGTGCAACCGGAAGCGAAGATCTTGCATATCCGAATATGCGGCCTGAAATGGAAGATCTGAAAGGCAGAACAAATTATTTTAATTATACTTCTGATTTCTCCAAAGGTAATTTCTATTTTATGGTTGCTGAAAATCAGACACACTGGTGGGGAGCTGTCCGGCATTATGTCTATGATGCACTGCCGTATTTCTTCCATGAATCTTAAAAAAATTTTAGCGAGGCTGTTACAGATAAAACTGTAACAGCCTCGTGCAATCCAGAGATTGCCAAAAAGAGTGAAATGAGTAATAGAAAAAATAAATAAAAAATATTGACATTTTATCAAAAATATGATATAATAAATAAAATATTTATAGTGGCACAGAGGAAAATAAAAATTTATTGAAGTATGTCATGCAAAAGCAAAATATCTTTTATAATATCATAATGCTATTTAATATTTGAAGGAAGGATGATACACCATGAAAAGAAAGGTAAAGGGCTTTACGCTAATGGAAATGATTGTCGTCATTGCCATTATAGGCATTTTAGCAGGTATACTTGTGCCGTCTTTGATTGGCTATGTCAAAAGGGCAAAGATTGCAGTTGCAATTGCGGATGCACAGACAATCAAAACATCAGTAGAATCTTCTCTGATGACACGATTTTCGGTTAATAAAGATGGCGGAGATATATCAGGTGCTTTTAACAAAATTCTCTATCTTGACCAAAGCAGTAATACAGGGAAAAGAGAAAGAGAAATAGTAGGTGCTTTCACAAACAGAAGCTGGCGTAAATATAAAAAGAAAATAAAGGATAACGGTGCCTCTCAGATAGTCGATACGACGATTGCCGCCGGACTGGATGAATCATTTTCTGAAGTATGGGATGCAGGCAAAGATATCAATCCGCTGCTTTACGGAAGCAGTGGTACTTGTGCTGATTATCTGAAAAAGGCAGAGACCAATTTTGGACTGGTTGTTGTGTATAACAGAGATTTTAGTGTCCGTATGCTGCAAATTTACCGTAAGGGGATATTGGTGACCTATATCAATGGCGAATATATTGCTAATGCGAATGAAGATGCACACTTTATCGGTACAAATGTATGGAGTGAGATCTATAGAGATGCAGGAATGGCCGCCAAAGGAGACTCATATAAAATTTCTTTAGCAAATAGACAAATCAATGACGGAAAAGAAGGCGGCTGGTACTAAGCTGCTTTGCTGATTTGATTTTGAAAAATACAAAATTATTGCTGAAAAGCCCCTGAATGAAAATTTCAGGGGCTTTTGATAAATTTTTTCAAAAAACGCAAATCAGAAAGTCCTTTTTACAGCAGTATTCCATTCCCGAAGCAGTTTTTCTATCTGACCGGATTCCATAGCCGGTGTAAAAGTTCTGAAATTCTGCGGTAAAGCAGCGATTTCTTCCGGACTCTGCCAGAAGCCGGTATGCAGTCCGGCTAAGTAAGCGGCTCCCTGTGCTGTGGATTCGATATTTTCCGGCCGGATGATGTTTCTGTTCAGAATATCGGCCTGAAACTGCATTAAAAAATCATTCCGGGAAGCTCCGCCGTCTGTCTTGATCAGCCCCAGTGTACCGGTATCCTGTTCCATAGCTTGAATGACATCGGCTGTCTGATAGGCGATTGCTTCCAGGGCGGCTCTGACAATATGTGCTTTTCCCGTTCCTCTGGTCAGACCGCAGAGCAGACCTCTTGCTTCACTGTTCCAGTAAGGCGTGCCGAGTCCTGTAAAAGCCGGAACAAAATACACACCGCCGTTATCCGGAATACTTCCGGCGATTTCAGCAGTTTCTTCTGCATGATGAATTATCTGCAGTTCATCCCTGAGCCATTTGATCACCGCTCCGGAGATAAAGACAGAACCTTCCAGAGCATAGGTAATCTGATTTTTAATGCCCCATGCAATAGTAGTTAATAATCCATGCCGACTTTCAATGCCGGATGTACCTGTATTCATGAGCAGAAAACCGCCTGTGCCGTAAGTATTCTTGACATCGCCTTTCCGGAAACAGGCCTGTCCGAACAGAGCCGCCTGCTGATCGCCTGCACATCCGCAGACAGGAATTTCGGCATTGAAAACCAATTTTTCTGTCATGCCGAAATCTCCGGAACTGTTCCGGACTTCCGGAAGCATCTGTTCCGGAATCGAAAATAAATCCAGAATTTCTGCATCCCATTTCCGCTCATGAATATTAAATAGCATGGTTCTGGATGCGTTAGAGAAATCCGTTGCATGGACTTTTCCGCCTGTCAGATTCCAGATCAGCCAGGTATCAACTGTGCCGAATAAGATATCGCCGTTTTCGGCCTGTTTTCTGACATCGGGAATATGTTCCAGAATCCATTTAATTTTAGTCGCTGAAAAATACGGGTCAATCAGAAGCCCGGTCTTGTTCCGGAAGAAAGCATTCAGATTCTGTTGTTCCAGTTCTTTGCAGAAATCGGCAGTTCTGCGGCATTGCCAGACAATCGCATGACAAACAGGCTTTCCGGTATGCTTATTCCAGAGAATCGTTGTTTCTCTCTGGTTCGTCACGCCGATGGAATCAATTTCAGAAACATTTCCGCCGTGCTGTTCCAGCCAGGCAATACAGTCACGGGCAGCCTGTAACTGTGTCTGAAGAATTTCTTCCGGATCATGTTCGACCCATCCGGCCTGCGGAAAGATCTGTCTGAACTCATACTGAGAAGCATATAATTTTTTTCCATGTTGATCAAACATCACAGCTCTGGAAGAAGTTGTGCCCTGATCAAGTGATAAAATAAATTTTTTCATAAATAGCAGTCCTTTCCGGAAAATAATATTTTTCTTATTATAGCATATTGCAAAAAAATTGTCAATTATGGGAATTCTCTCTTGCACAGAACAGAAGATTGTGCTATAATAAATAAGAAAGATGTTCTTAGAGGGTGTATGAAAAAATGCAGTATCTCAATATTCCACAGCTGGAAAATGAAGTCAGCTATCAGGGACAGACATATGAAAAAATTATTTTTCTTGATGTTGACGGCGTTCTGCATGACTATGGAGAAAGCTATCAGTCCGGACAGCAGATTATTGACCCTGTACGGGTCGGAAGGGTCAGAAAAATTGTCGATGCCACAGGAGCAGAAATTATTATGTCTTCTTCCTGGAGATATGCCTATCAGGATTTTTGTCTGCACCAGTACCGGAGCGAAAATCCAAGTCTGATGATTCTTCAGAAATATCTGGATTATTTTGATTTACATATCAGAGGCTTTACGCCTTATATCGGCTTCGGAGCAGATTCCCGGCCGCTTGAAATCAGAGCATGGCTTCTCGATAAGACAGATACCAGAAGTTTTGTAATTCTGGATGATGATGATTTCAACTGGCAGTGGCTGAACCGCTTTCTCGTCCGGACACGGGAAACAATATCGGAAGATGAAGAAAATCCGCAGTATCTCTATGGACTGGAAGAGTATCATGTGCAGAAAGCTATTGAAATTTTGAATCAATTCGACTGAAAGGAGCGGTTTTATGAAAGCCTATCTGAATGCTGATCTGCTTGATCAGGCTGTAAAAGCCAATGCCCGCCGGGAAAGCTCTAAAATTATTTTTCTTGATATAGACGGTGTGATGCATGATTATAGTACAGATGATATTGTACAGGAAGAACGTGTGCAGATTCTGAAAAAAATTGTCGAAGCTACCGGTGCGGAATTGATTCTGTCCTCTTCCTGGAGATTAGGCTATCCGGAATTTCTTGAAGAAAATCAGCTGACAGAATATATTTCTGATCATGAAAGCAAAAGCCTCGCAGATTTGAAACAGATGCTTGCAAAATATGATCTGGAAATTTCCGGCTTTACGCCTTACAGTCTGCTCGGTGAAAACGGCAGACCGCTCGAAATCAGGACATTTCTGCTTGACCGGGCAGATGTCCGCAGTTTTGTGATTCTGGATGACGAGGCATTCAACTGGCAGTGGCTCAGACAGTTCTGGGTACAGACAAAATCTCCGGTCGGCATTCATCCGGACGGAAGCTTTCAATATCGCTATGGTCTGGAAGAGACTCATGCGGAAAAGGCAATCCGGATTCTGAATCGCTTTGATTAAGCTTTTCTTTTCCGGAGTTCCCAGAATGCAACGGCACTCGCTGCCGCAACATTCAGGGAATCCACTCCGTGAAACATGGGAATTTTTACAGTATCGTCACAGGCCTGAATTGTTTCTTGCTTTAAGCCCTCGCCCTCTGTTCCGAGGATGACGGCAAGACGTTCGGCAGAAGAAAATGTTTCATCATCAATAGAAAGCGTATCATTCCGGAGAGCCATTGCGACTGTCCGGAATCCTTGTTTTTTCAGGAATGTGACATAATCCGGAGCATTGTCATCCAGATAGCCCCATGGAATCTGAAAAACGGTTCCCATACTGACACGCACCGAACGGCGGTATAAAGGATCGCTGCATGAAGGTGTCAGCAAGACCGCATCTATTCCCAGAGCAGCCGCTGAACGCATGATTGCTCCGATATTTGTCTGATTCATAATATCTTCCAGCACAGCAACCCGGGAGGCATTCTGACATAAACTTTCTGCACACGGCAGTTCATGCCGGTACATCGCACATAATACACCCTGTGTCAGCTTAAAGCCTGTGATCGCCGTCAGAATCTCAGAATCTGCCGTATAGACCGGAATTTCTCCGATGCGTTCTATAATATCCCGGGCTTGTCCTGTGATATATTTTCTTTCACATAACAGAGAAATCGGCTGATAACCGGCATCCAAAGCCCTGCGGATGACTTTCGGACTTTCAGCGATAAAAATTCCCTGTTCCGGTTCATTCCAGCGGAACAGCTGTATTTCATTGGTACAGGTATAAGGCTGTAACTCCGGAGCAGATAAATTTTCAATTTCGATAATCATAAACAAACCTCCTGCAATTTCTGATTTCTGCTATATTATAGCATAGAAAAATCAAAAAGTAAAGATTTTTATGATTCATAATTTATCTGCAAAAAATTCATAGTTTATTCATGTTTTTATGCTATGATAAAAATATTGACAGGGGAGTCTGTTCGGCAGGCTGAGAGGAAGTGTCAGACTTCGACCCTTTACCTGATGCGGATCATGCCGCCGTAGGAAGTCAAGTTTATATTGATGATTACGGAGACATTCTGCTTGATAACAGAATGTCTTTTTTCTGAAAGGAGGAGAGAATTGCATAACGGGCAGATGAGGAGCGTCTTTTGCCTGAGATTCCAGCGAGGGAAGCCGTGTTCCGGCGTGAGAGGAAGCCAGTAAGCTTCGACCGATTGTCTTTACGGGATAATTTTGTCTATCCTGAGAGAATCGCTGTGAATCGGCAGTTCTCTCAAAGTATCAGAAAAAAGGAGAAAATCATCATGAATCAGAACAAAACTAAAAAAATCGTATTAGCAGGCATACTCTGTGCAGTCGCCGTTGTCGGAAGTATGTTTTCCGTACCGGTATTCGGAAGCAAATGTGCTCCGGTACAGCATATGGTCAATATCTTATGTGCGGTATTATTAGGCCCCTGGTATGGCGTAGGAGTCGCCTTTGCAGCCAGTCTGATCCGGAATCTGTTAGGCCTCGGCTCGCTGATGGCATTTCCCGGCAGTATGTTCGGAGCATTGTTATGCGGTATCATGTATCATAAAACCAAAAATACATGGCTGACATATCTTGCCGAAGTCTTCGGAACGGCGATACTCGGCGGACTCTGTGCCTATCCGGTTGCAATCTTGTTTATGGGCAAAAGTGCCGGAGAGATCGCTTTCTATGCCTATGTGATTCCGTTCCTGATCTCTACCGCCGGCGGTGCGATTTTATCAGCAATTATTATTGAATCGCTCATAAAAGCCAATGTGCTGAAATTACAGAAAGAAACCTGATTGCCTATGTTCGGAGCTTTATTATCTCGTGTCAGAGAAATCAGACCGCATATTCACTGTATTACCAATTATGTCACAGCCAATGACTGTGCGAATATTCTGCTTGCTTCCGGAGGGTCTCCGATTATGGCCGATTCTCCGGAAGAATCTGCTGAAATCACAGCTCTGTGTGACGGACTGCTGCTGAATACCGGAACACTGAATCCGGATAAACTCTCTGCTATGCGGAAATCCGGAAAAACAGCAAATCTTCTGCATCATCCTGTGATTCTTGATCCGGTCGGAGCAGGAGCATCACAATTCCGGACGGAATCAATCAGAATCTTATTACAGGAAATTCAGTTTTCTGCCATCAGAGCGAATTTGTCAGAAATCAAGGCTTTATTCTGTGATGCTAAAAATTCGCATGGTGTGGATGCAATGAGTTCGGATAATATCACAGAAGAAAATCTTCCGGATATGATCAGATTAATCAAGAATATCGCTGATCGGCAGAATTGTGTGATTGCCGTGACCGGACAGATTGATATTATCGCTGATCAGAATCAGGCATTCTGTATTCATAACGGCTGTTCTATGATGAAATCCGTTACGGGAGCAGGCTGTCAGCTATCTGCATTGACGGCCGCTTTTATTACAGCGAATCCTGATCAGATTCTGGAATCAGCAGCAGCGGCTGTCTGTACAATGGGTGTATGCGGAGAAATTGCCCTTGAACATCTCGAATCTTACGAGGGAAATGCTTCGTTCCGGAATAAAATAATTGATAGTGTCTATCGTCTTGATTCTGAAATCTTAGAACAAAAAGCAAATTATCAGATTTTTTAATTCTGACACGAAAGGATGTTTATGATGAAATTGAAATCCGAAATTTTACGGCTCTATGCCGTGACAGACAGACATTGGCTTGGAAATCAGACACTCGCTCAGCAGGTCGAAGAGGCTCTCAAAGGCGGAGCGACTTGTATTCAGCTCCGTGAAAAAAATCTGGATGAAAAAGCCTTTCTTCAGGAAGCAATTGCTTTAAAAAAAATATGCAGTCAGTATGAGGTGCCTTTGATTATTAACGATAATATTAAGATTGCTCTGGAATCCGATGCGGATGGTGTGCATGTCGGTCAGGGGGATATGCCTGCCGATGAAGTACGGAAAATTCTCGGAGATAATAAAATCATCGGTGTCACGGCGAAAACAGTTGATCAGGCTCTGAAAGCTCAGGAACTCGGAGCAGATTATCTCGGCTCAGGAGCAATGTTTGTGACTTCTACCAAAACAGATACATGGCCGATTGATTATGAAGAATTCAAGGCAATCTGCAAAGCGGTTACGATTCCGGTAGTAGCGATCGGAGGCATTACAAGAGAAAATATGACTCAGCTTGCCGGTCTTGGTATGGATGGAGTCGCTTTGGTATCAGCAATATTCTCAGCTGAAAATATTCAGCAGACTTGTATCGAATTAAAAAAATTATCAGATCAGATTGTACGGAGTTGATGTGATTTGCAGTTACCCTATGCTTTAATTACGCTTTCTGATGATCATCGGAAATTTATCTTTCAGTGTCTTAGTATAGATTATAATACGATGTATGTAAAATTTGGAATTATCTATAGAAGTCCGGAAGTCAATGCAAAATTTTCCTGTGATATTACGATCGGAAATGTCTATGATTTTTATGTTTCTCTTGATATGGCTTATGATCTGCTTGATGGGACAGAGACAAAAGCTGTTCTGGAAACTTACGGTTCACTCGACAGAACTGAATTTTCTGTAGAATTTGACAGAAAAGGGCATTGTACTTTAAAAAGCAGATTTCTCAGCAGAGAAAGCCACTATCAGAACGGAATCAATTTCCAGATGAAACTTGATCAGTCTTATCTGATTGATTCTATGAAGGCGATGAGCCGATTTTTTAAAGAATTATCTGAAATACAGGGTAATTCTGTATTTTACTGATATACAACGGCAGATCGGGAGCACCACTTTCTGTCGTTCTATAAAATTAATGCATTTCAAGAAAGGAGTTTTTTATCATGAAAACTGCATTAACAATCGCTGGAAGCGATTCCAGCGGAGGCGCTGGCATTCAGGCAGATATTAAAACCATGACCGCAAACGGCGTATTCGCTATGAGTGCTGTTACAGCTCTGACCGCTCAGAATACCACCGGAGTCACCGGAGTCTTAGAATCTTCACCGGAGTTCTTAGCTCAGCAGCTTGATTGTATCTTTACGGATATTTTTCCGGATGCTGTCAAGATCGGCATGGTTTCTTCTTCTGCACTGATTGCAATTATCGCTGAAAAACTGACACAGTATCAGGCAAAGCATATTGTTCTTGATCCTGTCATGGTCGCTACGAGCGGAGCAAGACTTATCAGTCCGGATGCGATTTCTGCTCTGAAAGAAAAACTGATTCCGCTTGCCGAAGTCATTACCCCGAATATTCCGGAAGCGGAAGAATTAACAGGAATCGAAATCAAAACAGTTGCAGATATGGAACAGGCCGCAAAACAGATTTTTTCTGCTTATGGCTGTGCGGTACTGCTCAAAGGCGGACACTCGCTCAATGATGCGAATGATCTGCTGATCTGGAAAGACGGTTCACAATGGTTCGAGGGTAAGAGAATTGATAATACGAATACGCATGGAACAGGCTGTACGCTTTCGAGTGCGATTGCTTCTAACCTGGCAAAAGGCTTTTCTCTGCCGGAGTCGGTCGAGAGAGCAAAAGCTTATATTTCCGGAGCGTTAGGAGCGATGCTGAATCTCGGAAAGGGCTCAGGGCCTATGAATCATGCATTTGCAATCGAAAATCAGTTTACAGAGGAGAAATAAGATCATGAAAGTTTCAGAAAGATTATATCAGGCGGCTCTGCCGATCTGGGAAAGTTATTATACACATCCGTTTGTACAGGGAATTGCTGACGGTTCTCTGGAGCATGAAAAATTTGCATTCTATATGATTCAGGATCATAAATATCTGTTGCAGTATGCAAAAGTATTTGCATTAGGCTTAATCCGTGCCGAAAAAGAAAGTGATATGAGAATGTTCAGCAGTCTGATTACAGAAACTCTTGATACAGAAAACGCAGTACATCAGAGTTATCTTGCGAAGTTCGGCATCACCAGAGAAAAAATTGATACGACTCCGATGTGTCTGAATAACGAATCTTATACGAATTATATGATTTCCATCGGATTCAAGGGCGGACTTGCGGAAATCGCCGCCGCTGTACTGGCATGTTCCTGGAGTTATAAGCTGATTGGTGATTATATCGAGAAAAATTATCCGGAAAGCAAGCAGGATGAATTTTATGCAAACTGGGTGAATACCTATACTTCGGAAGAATATCGCTCCTGTAATGACGATATGATCGAGATGTGTGACAGATTTACAGAAAATTTCTCGGAAGAACAGATTCAGAATCTGGAAAATATTGTGAAGATTTGCAGTAAGTATGAATATCAGTTCTGGGATATGGCATGGACACAGGGCGAAAGCTACACACCGTAAGCGAAAATAAAAAAATAAGAAAGACAGTTCCGGCTGTCTTTCTTTTATTTTTTTATATCATGCTGTTACAGGAGATTGTTATATAAACGGCGAATAGACACATTCAAAGCCATGATCTGTTAATTTTAAAATATCATTATAGACTAAAAAATGTTTCTCGTCGCAGGGCATGGACAGATGATAATGACCGCTGAACCAGAGCTTGAATTTTAATTTAGAATCAATTTCATCAAAATAATCAGTCAATTCATTTCGGTTATAGGCCTCCCAGCCGAACATATCCAGCTGAATATGCTGAGGCAGAGAATGTGTAATCACAATATCGGTATTCCATCCGGCCTGTTCGAGAGCCTTTCGGCCTCGTTTCATTTCAGCGATGCTCGGAATTTCCTGTTTCCAGATGGATTCCCCCCATTTCCGGAAAGCCTTGTCATGACTCTCGGCACCGCCGAAAGCGAAAAATTTCCGGCCTTCGAGTTCAAAGCACTGTCCTCTGAGGATATGCATAATATGATCTGTAATGCGATGCACCTGAATGCCGTTCCATTCGGTAACCGGATAGGCCTCAAGCATATCAAAATTTTCATGATTGCCGTCAATCCAGAGTGTCGTCCAAGGTTTATTCTCTAACCAGTTGAGCCACCATTTTTCACATTTCGAGCCGTCCCAGAGCAGGCCGAAATCTCCGCAGATAATCATATAATCCGAACGGGAAAGCGTTTTTTGCAGAGTGAACCGCCTGGCAGAAAATTTATGAATATCATAATCTCCGTGAATATCTCCTGTAATAAAAGTCATATAGAAAATCCCCCTGTCTATGGTAAATGTTCCTGTTTATATTATTATAACATAATAGCAGAAAAAAAGCAAGTATTGTCAGAAATTTGATTTTGCATCGAGAGGGAATAAAAAGAATCCGGCAGAAACCGGATTCGGATAGAACTTAAAGATTGAGCCAGAAATCGGCTTTCTGATAGGCAAGCTGCTGTTCCTGCAAACGGAGAGAAACAGCACTGTTGACGGCAGAAATTTTCGCATACTGAGCAGCAACAGCAGTATTATTTTCGATACTCTGAGCAGTTTCGAGAATCTGCTGATTTTGTTCAAATATGGCCTGATTCGCCTGAGCCTGCTGGATGATCATGGCACCTTGCAAGGCAATCATGTTATCCAGTTTCTGTTTGATGGCTTCCAGATTCGCCTGCATGAGAGCACTGGTCAGAGATTCGTTTGAAGTGGATAAGTAATCATAGAGATAATAGACACCCTCGATATTCCTGAACTGGATGGGAATAATATTTGCATTATAGGCATCCTGTAAATCTGCTTTCAGGCTATTAGCTTCATTTTTCGCAGCATGAGACAGGTGTCTCAATTCCTGAAGTTTCTGAGTTGCTTTTTCATGAAATTCATTCAGAGCTTTCCGGCGTGCTTCCATATATTCTGCCTGTTTACGTGGATATGCTTCTTTTTCCTGTTCATATTCGGCAAGTTCTCTTCCATAGTTATTTTGTGCTGTTTCATACGCTTCCATTGCTTCACGATAGGCACTAATTCCTTTTACTAAGCTGATGATGAGAGTAATTATGCCGACAATGAAATAAAGTATGCTCATACTATGAAAAAAACCATCATGAAATACAAACAGACCAAGAATCCCAAGCGGAAGAAGGAGTATCCATCCTATAGCAATTTTTGTACTCGCCATGAGCATCTCATTGAAAAATTTAGGCTTGAATGCAAGGGTCATACTCTCAATTGGTTCCATCGGCCGATGTGGTTCTTTTGGTTCAGGAATATCCGGACGAGAGTCACCTGTAATGACATCTGCGTATTTATTTTCCAGTTTCTTGCTCATTTTCTGATTTTCTGCTATCATAGTTTCGAGCATCCGGACGTTGTTCAGATAGATTAATAATGCATCTCTGCTGATTTCCTGTGACATCAACATCATCCTTTCATAGAAAATTTAAATTTGTATATTTTATATAATCTTAACATAGTTTTGCGGGGGGGGGTGATAATTATGTGAAATTTGTGTGAAATTCACAAAAATATCCCTCTTGACAGAAAGCCTGAAAAATTAGCACAGACTCTTGACAATTTTATCAATTTGTGGTATGATAAAATTATGATTGATTACTATACATGAGTCTCAACGGAGGATATGCATATGGGATTTTTTTCCAGAATGATCGATATTTTTAAATCCAATGTCAACGATCTGATCGACAGAGCCGAAGACCCTGAAAAAATGGTGAAACAAATCATCATGGATATGCAGCAGGAGCTGAATAAATCTACACAAGCCCTCGGAAAAGCTGTCGCCAGTGAACGCCTCGCCCAGAAACAGTATCAGGAGGCACAAAGAAGATCTGCTGACTGGGAAGCCAAAGCCAAAGCCGCTCTTGCTTCCAATAATGTCGATCTGGCAAAAAGAGCACTCGCTCAGAAAATCAAGGCGGATGAAGAAGTCAATACATATAAAGAAATGTATGAGACAATCACCAACCAGACCGAAGCCATCCGCACACAGGTCGAAACCCTCAAAGCAAAACTCTCTGAAGCAAAGAGCCGTCAGGCTATGCTGATTGCCCGTTCTCAGATGGCCGATACAAAGAAAAATCTGGCTCAGACTATCAGCGGTATTGATACTTCCAGTGCATATGATAAACTCAACCGCATGGAAGAAAAAGTCACCCGCAAAGAAGCCGAAGCCGATGCATTCGCTGAAATCGCCGGAACTGCCATGTCCAAAGATTATGAGACATTTGAACAGCTCCAGACAGATGCCAAAGTCGATACAGAATTACAGCGTCTGATGGCAGAAATGGGACAGATTACACCTACTGAGGGAGAACTTTCCCTTGAAGAACAGATCGCCGCTGCCGAAGCCGCTGCAAAAGCGGCCGTTGCTGAGGGTGCAGGGGGAATCTCCTTACAAAAAAATGTCTGAATAACAATTCTGCACCCTTTTCCTGGCATACAGGGAAAGGGTGTGCCTTATAGAAAACAGGAGGAAATTTATCATGCAGGAATTAATGATGCAGAAAATGCGGGAGTATTTTCAGGAACAACAATGGAATTTTGATGAGAGACAAAATGTTTTCATCAGCGGCTTTACACTCGACGGCTATGAAGCCGGAGCTATGTTTCAGATCGCTGTACATGAGAAATCATTTCTGGTGCTGACTGCTCCGGATATGGAAATTCCGGAAGAAAAATTTTCTGATATACTGATCTATGCGGCAGAGCTGAACCGACTGCTGGGAATCGGCTGTGCTTATCTGGATCAGGAAGAAAAAATGCTGACATTCCGGACAAGTCTGATCTGTGCCGATAATCCGCCGACAATAGAACAGGTCGGAGCAATTACAGGCTATACAATGACAATGATGCAGGATATTGTCACGCAGCTGCTTCCGCTTCTGAACGGAGAAATTTCCCCGGAAGAGGCCGCCGCAAAGACTGTAAAGCCTGAATAATTATAGTTACACATAAGCAGCCGCTTTGCTCGATTGCGGAACGGCTGCTTTATTTTTAAAAAACCGACAGGAGGAATTTTATTTATGCTTTCTGATATTGAAATCGCTCAGGCGGCCGAAATGCTGCCGATTACGGAAATTGCTGAGAATTTAGGCATTCCGCAGGAAAAATTAGAGCCTTATGGACGGTATAAGGCAAAGTTAAGTGAATCTCTGTTTGCAGATACTGTCTGTCAGCCGGATGGAAAACTGATTCTGGTCACAGCAATCAATCCGACTCCCGCCGGAGAAGGAAAAACAACTGTCAGTGTCGGACTCGGACAGGCTATGGCAAAAATCGGCAAAAAAGCTGTTCTTGCCCTCAGAGAGCCGTCTTTAGGGCCTGTATTCGGCATTAAGGGCGGTGCGGCCGGAGGCGGCTATTCTCAGGTTGTTCCGATGGAGGATATTAATCTGCATTTTACCGGTGATATTCATGCTATGACAGCCGCTAATAATCTGCTTTGTGCCCTGATTGATAATCATATTCAGCAGGGAAATGAACTCCGGATTGATACCAGAAGAATTTTATTCAAACGCTGTCTGGATATGAATGACAGAGCTTTAAGAAATATTGTGATTGGTATGGGCGGTAAAGTCAACGGTGTTCCCCGTGAAGACAGTTTTCAGATCACAGTTGCCTCAGAAGTCATGGCGATTCTCTGTCTTGCTTCTGATCTGGATGATCTCAAGAAACGTCTCGGAAATATTTTAGTCGCCTGGAGTCTGGATAATCAGCCGATCTATGCCAGAGATTTACAGGCTCAGGGTGCTATGACAGCTCTGCTGAAAGATGCACTCAAGCCGAATTTAGTACAGACTCTGGAGCATACGCCTGTGCTGATTCACGGAGGACCGTTTGCTAATATCGCACATGGATGCAATTCTGTAAGAGCGACAAAATTAGCTCTCAAATTAGGCGATTACTGCATTACAGAAGCCGGATTCGGCTCTGATCTGGGTGCCGAAAAATTCTTTGATATTAAATGCCGTTATGCAGGGTTAAAGCCCTCTTGTGTCGTACTGGTTGCGACCGTTAGAGCATTGAAATATAACGGCGGTGTGCCGAAAACTGAACTTTCTGCTCCGAATCTGGAAGCTCTCAAGAAAGGCATTGTCAATCTGGGTGTGCATATCGAGAATATGCAGAAATATCATATGCCTGTTGTGGTAGCAATTAATAAATTCTATACTGATACTGACGAAGAATTGAATTATATCGCTGAATATTGTGAAAAACAGTACGGCGTTCAGACTTCTATGTGTGAAATTTTCGCAAAAGGCAGCGAAGGCGGTACAGATCTGGCTGAAAAAGTTTCTCAGATTGTCGATGAGCAGGAATCTGAATTTGAAGTGCTCTATGATACAGAATTATCCCTCACAGAAAAAATTGAGAAGATCGCAAAAGAAATCTATCGTGCGGATGGTGTTGATTTCCAGAATAAAGCTCTGAAATCGCTCAAAGAAATCGAATCGCTCGGTTTCGGAAATCTGCCCGTCTGCATTGCCAAAACACAGTATTCGCTTTCGGATAATCCCGCCTTGCTCGGCAAGCCGGAGAATTTCAGAATTACTGTCAGTGATATGAGAGTCTCCGCCGGAGCCGGATTTGTTGTCGTCCTGACCGGAGAAATCATGACTATGCCCGGATTGCCGAAATCTCCTGCGGCTCTGCGGATTGACTGCGATAATCAGGGAAATATCAGCGGTCTGTTCTGAGATGAGAAAAGAATTTATTACCCGTTCTCCCGAAGAAACGATCTCGCTTGCTGAACAGTTCGGCAAGCGGCTTCGTGCCGGAGATGTGATCGCCTATTTGGGAGATCTGGGAGCAGGAAAAACAACATTTACCAGAGGTCTTGCTCTGGGACTGGGGCTGAAAGATCTGGTTACTTCTCCGACATTTGCTTTAGTGCATGTCTACGGTCAGCCGCCTTTGCAGTTGTGCCATTTCGATATGTATCGTATTACGGATGAAAATGAACTCGAAACAACAGGTTTCTATGATTATGACCTGCATGAAAGCATTTTCGCTGTCGAATGGTCAGAAAATATTATGAATGCTCTTCCGGAACATACGATCCGGCTGACACTGGAACACCTCAGCGATGAGGAAAGAAAGATTATTTTAGAAACGCAGGAGGATGAACGCTTTGCGGATTTTAGGCCTTGATACATCAGGAAAAACAGCTTCTGCGGCGATTCTTGATACAGAAAAAAATATTCTGCTCGGGGAACATACTGTCTATACCAGCCGGACACATTCACAGGTCATTATGCCGATGTGTAAGAATCTGCTTGCAGAATGCAATATGACTGTCAAAGATGTGGATTGCTTTGCTGTTGCAGTCGGCCCCGGTTCTTATACCGGATTAAGAATCGGCATTGCCGCTGTGCAGGGCATGGCTATGGTGAATCATACGCCTTGTAAGGGTGTTTCTACACTGGCAGCAATGGCAGCTCGTGTCGGCAGTGATGAGCATATTCTTTCTGTGATGCACGCAAGAGAAAATTTATTCTATTATGGAATCTATCAGCGGCATCATATTGATTCTGTCCGGGGAGGCTTTCATATGCAGGATATGGGCACTCTGGCATATACAGAAGAAATTGCTGAAAAAATTAAAGCTTATGATAAAATGATGATTGTCGGCGACGGTGCAGAGCTTTTTATGGAACAGTATCAGAAAATCCGGAAATATCCGCTGTGGATTGTCTATCCGCCGGCTGTTCTGCAATTGCAGTCTGCGGCAGGGGTCTGCATGGCGGCGGCTTATGACGGAAATTTCGGTTCTGCTTCTGACCTGACTGCAAGCTATCTGCAAGCGGTTCAGATTCAGAAGAAAAAATCAGATAAATAAAGGATGTTATTTTATGGGGTTTGAAATTAAAAATAATATCTTAATAAAATATACGGATGATCCGGATGTGACAGAAGTCAGAATCCCGGACGGAATCACAAAAATAGAAGAAGATGCGTTTGTAGAAAGTCATCTGAAATCGGTATATATTCCGGATACAGTGACAGAAATCGGATATGGTGCATTTGACAGCTGTATGTTTCTGGAGAAAGTCAGACTTTCGTCAAATCTGAAACTCATCGGTGCAGGGGCATTTGAAGAGTGTACCTCTCTGAAGCATATTGATCTTCCGGACGGATTGGAACAGATAGAGGGTTCTGCTTTTTTCAATACCGGTATCAGAGAACTGGATATTCCGGAGAGCCTCCATGAGCTTGGAAGCTGTGCAGTCGGTACACCCAGTAATGATGTTGATAAAATTATACTGAATTTTCATAAAAATCAGAAGAAAACAAAGATTTTAATAGAAATCCTCTGGCTTGGTTATACACCCGAATATCGTCTTCTTGATTTTTTTGATCATCCATGTTATGAAAATTTTTCAGTACTGGAACCGGCTTATAAAATTCAGGTGGCTGTCAGCTATTATAATACAGATGATAAAATTAATGCCTATCTGAAACGAAGTATCAGGAAAGCGGTCACGCTTGCGATTGACCGGAATGATACAGAGCTTTTAAAAATTCTGCTGAATACCGGTTTTGTCACAAAGAAAAATATTGATTTCCTGATTCAGTATGCAATTGCACATACACAGAAATCCGGCAGTCCGGAATGTCAGGTCATACTGACGGATTATAAATATCAGCATTTTATGTCTGATACCAGTCAGATTGATAAAAAATTAAAATTATAACAGAAAGGTTTGTGATTGATGTATGATAGTAATCGGCTGTGACCATGCGGCAGTAAATCTCAAAAAGGCGATTATCGAACATCTGAAAGAACAGAATATTGCTTATCTCGATATGGGTACGGACGGAGAAGCCTGTGATTATCCCGATATTGCTGAGAAAGTCTGCAATAAGATCATTTCCGGCGAGGCAGAAAAGGGGATTCTTGTCTGCGGTACAGGAGTCGGCATGAGTATCGCTGCAAATAAAATCAAGGGTATCCGTGCGGCTGTTTGTAACGACTGCTTTTCGACAAGATATACCCGTAAGCATAACAATGCGAATGTCCTCTGTATGGGCGAGCGTGTTATCGGAACGGGTCTTGCATTGGAATTAGTAGATATTTTTATTGAAACAGAATTCGAGGGCGGCAGACATCAGCGGCGTGTGGATAAGATTTCCGCACTGGAGAAATAAAATATAATTTATCAAACTGGAGGTTTTTTTATTATGGCTAACTTACACATTATTGATCATCCGCTGATTCAGCATAAAATTTCGCTGATGCGTGATAAGAATACCGGTACAAAAGAATTCAGAGAACTCGTCAACGAAACGGCAATGCTGATCTGCTATGAAGCAACCAGAGATCTGCCTCTGAAAGAAATCGAGATGGAAACACCGCTCTGTATGGCTCGGACTAAGATCGTATCCGGCAGAAAATTAGCTGTTGTTCCGGTTCTGAGAGCAGGATTAGGCATGATTGATGGCGTAACTTCTCTTGTACCTGCGGCAAAAATCGGACATATCGGCATGTTCCGTGATCCGGAAACACATGAATCTGTTAAATATTACTGTAAGCTTCCGGATGATATTGCTGAACGTGATGTCATTATTGTCGATCCGATGTTAGCAACCGGCTCGACAGCCTGTGCTGCAATTACAGAACTCAAAAAAGCCGGAGTTAAGAATATCAAGTTTATGTGTATTCTCTGCTCTCCGGAGGGTGCGGCGAATATGATTCAGACTCATCCTGATGTAGATATTTATTGCGGTGTTATGGATGAAGGTCTGAATGAAGATAAATATATCATTCCGGGCCTGGGTGATGCCGGAGACAGAATTTTCGGTACAAAATAAATGCTGTTATTCCGGAAACATCCGTATTTAAATCTGAATATGGGGCTTGTCAAAGAGAATTTCACGATTGTAAAGAAAGAAGATCAGAAATTATGGGAAGAACGTGGATTTCAGAAAATCCGGAAATATCCCATTTTTCGATATAAGCCGAATCCGGCGGAAGTGATTATGCTCGGCAGGCCTCAGAAGATTTTAGAATTCGGAACAGAAAATCTGATTCATAGTAAAATAATAGATTATAGTCTGTATTTCAGAAGTTACGGTATGGGCGGAGCAGGATTTTTCGGCCTGAAATTAGAAGGTGATTTCGGTATCAGATGGCTTGTCTATTGTATCTGGTCAGCAGGAGAGCATATTTTATTGGATGATAGAATCATAGAATGTCATCCGGAATTTATAGAAAAATATCATCCTTGGATTATCTGGGGAAATAATATGCATGAGCTTTATGAAAAGACTTGTCAGGATTTGAAAAATTTATTATCCGGATTGGAAATTTTAAATCTTGATTTACAGGAACATGCTCTGAAAATTCAGCTTTCCGGAGATCATGTGATTGAAACTTATCAGAAATCAGAGAAATTCCCTGAACAGGCCGGAACAGGTAAGAAAAGACTGTCTTATGAAACAGGCAGTATGTCAGATTACTGGCTTTTGATTTATGATCAGACTGATCTGCATGTGTGAGGTGATTTTTTTATGTTAGCATTCGCCGGAAGAGGTTCAGCTTTTACAGATGAACATAATGCAGCGTTTTTTATTGAAAATAAAACACTGATTTTACTGGATTGTCCCATGTCAGCATTTCAGAAATATAAGCTTCTGAATTATGAGTTTATCAATCAGATTGTGATTTTAGTGACCCACACACATGGCGATCATATCAGCGGAATCGGAACGATGATTCATTATGCACAGTTTGTACTGGAGATTCCTGTAATTGTCGCTGCTCCGTCAGAAACAGTAAGACGGGATTTGAATATACTTTTACATCGGCTGGAGGGCTGCAATAAAAAGGCCTATATGCTGATTACTGCAAAAGAACTGGAAGAATCCTGGCTTGTCGATGTGATTCCGACACAACATGCAAATCAGCTATCTGATAAATGTT
The DNA here is from genome assembly GCA_017483465.1 of Oscillospiraceae bacterium. Taxonomy (GTDB): domain Bacteria; phylum Bacillota; class Clostridia; order Oscillospirales; family Ruminococcaceae; genus UBA3855. The sequence goes on along the minus strand of JAFUWN010000102.1, from coordinate 17,750 downwards.
TCGGCTATTGTCTGAAAATTCAGGATAAAAATATTGTCTATACAGGAGATACCAGAACGCTGAAACCGTTTCTGCCGTATCTGAAAAAGGGCGATGTTCTCTATACAGAAATTTCTTATTATCAAAAGCCGGATGATGAAAATGCAGTACATCTTTCTTTGGAAGAAATCAAGCCGGTTCTGCTGGAATTGATTCAGAACGGCATAAAAGTCTATTTAATGCATCTGGATCAGGAAAAAGAAATCCTGAAATGCATACAAGGCACAGGATTGAAATTAGCTCCGCTGTATCCGTTCCGGAAAAATATTCCTGTCCGCCTGGTCAAAACGAAATTCTCAGACCTGGAATCGGTGAAAGCTCTCTATGAATTGTCCTTTCCGCCGGAGGAACAGGCTCCGTTCTGGATGTTAGCGGTAAAACAGTACTGTGCAGATGTGGATTTCTTATCCATCTATGCAGGGAAACAATGGGCAGGATTTTTCTATATTGTGAATCATAAAAATTTATCTTATATTTTTTATTTTGCGATTCGGCCGGAGTTCAGAAATCAGGGCATTGGCAGTCAGGCCTTGCAGAGATTACAGAAATTTTATCACGGAAGAAAATTATTCTTAGGCATCGAACAGCCGGATATTCTGAAAGCTGATTATGAAAAACGTATCAGCCGGAAATATTTCTATCTGAAAAATCATTTTCAGGATTTGCATCGCAGAGTACAGGAAGCCAGTGTGATCTATGAATTATTAGGTATCGGCGGAGATGTTTCACCGGAAGAGTATCAGGCTTTAATCTCTTCTTTTACAGGCCTGACAGGAAAAATTTTATATAAAAATATTACTATGAAAATTCTGGAAGAATAATGATTTGCTTGTGTGATAAGTTAAAATTTATCGTACCATAAGTCATGCAGGGTATGCAGGGTTATATAGTACCCTTTTATATATTTTAAAAAATATATTTTTTCGTGCGAAGGGATAGTAAACCCTGCATAGTCTGCATAATCTTCAAAACTGACTAATGATATACAAATATCTGTACTGTAAATTCTGATTGAAAAATTTTTTTAAAAAACTCTTGACAAGCGGATTGTTATATGCTATAATATAAAATATTTTATCAGTATCTGATACAGCATGTCTGCATAACCGTGTGTTAAAATGAGAGCCGGCTGCTCTGCACGGGTGTATCGGAACCGCTGAGTCGTCAGGCAGACGGATACGTTTGCAAGGCGGCTTTGAGATTGAAATAATGTGGTAACACGATGTTTCAGAAGACAGAGCGAAAGCCTGTTCAACAGAGAAGATACAGCACATGAGGTGTATGTAGATGTAAGGCATTCTGACCGACTGCCCCTCGCAATAGACCGCCTCCATGGGGAGGAAGAAGCCTGTAAGACCATGTGTGGAAACATGAGCCGCCACAGGTAGTTCGCAAGAACGTCCAGCCAAGAGGGGGTGCCGATACTGTGCGGAGAAATCCGTACAGCAGTTGAAGGAAGTATACTGCCGTAAGGTACAGTTAATATAGGTTAATCCCCTATGGAAATTATGATTTTATTTCTGAATGCTGTGGCGGTATTGCAGGTATAAATCCTGTCCGGGCTATGGCAGCAATGCAGGGTAAGAAGCAGCGGGTCGCTCCTGTCTGTTCAGACTTATTCTCCCGGTGGCCGAATACATTGAGAAGCTGTCCATGCAAGGTGAATAAAAGCCTGTGCAGATGTGTTGTATCAGATACTGATTCTAATTCTAATTATTTTTTATGATCAGCAATAGATATTTTTTATGATTAAATTTCCGTAAGCCTGTGCTACAGGCCTTGACAAATAGAATATAATATGCTATAATAAACAATAGCGGCATAACTCTCTTATGCAACTAACCTTATCAAGAGCGACTGAGGAAACAGGTCCTGTGACGTCCGGCAACCTGACATTTTTTTGTTGATGGTGCTAAATCCTGCGGTATTACCGAGAGATGAGGAACGATTCAAGTTTAATTCACAGCGTTCGGTGAACTCCGGACGCTGTTTTTTTTGATTCTGCCTCTGTTGTGTCGCATTATGTCATTTTTTATCTGAAACAGGAGGCTATTATTATGAAAAGAGTATTTACTTCAGAATCCGTAACCGAAGGACATCCCGATAAAATCTGCGATCAGATTTCCGATGCAGTACTGGATGCCATTTTAGCACAGGATCCGCTCGGCCGTGTTGCCTGCGAAACGGTTACTACAACAGGCTTAGTCATGTGTATGGGTGAAATTTCTACAAAAGCTGATGTGGATATTGCTAAGATTGCCCGTCAGGTCGTTGTCGATATCGGCTATGACAGAGCAAAATTCGGCTTTGATGGTCATACCTGCAACGTCATGATTGCTATGGATGAACAGTCGCCTGATATTGCGATGGGTGTCAATGAATCTTATGATACGCAGGAAACCGGTGCCGGAGATCAGGGCTTAATGTTCGGCTATGCCTGCAATGAAACGCCGGAACTCATGCCGATGCCGATTTCTCTGGCCAATAAACTGGCAATCAAATTGACAGAAGTCCGTAAAAACGGAACACTCCGGTATTTAAGACCGGACGGCAAGACACAGGTAACTGTGGAATATGATGAGAATAACAAGCCCGTCCGTATTGATGCGGTTGTCGTATCGACTCAGCACGCTCCGGATGTGACAACACAGCAGATTCGTGATGATATTAAAGAACTCGTGATTGATGCCGTCATTCCGGCTGAACTCATGGATGAAAATACAAAGATATTCATCAATCCGACAGGCAGATTTGTAGTCGGCGGCCCGCAGGGTGACAGCGGTCTGACAGGCAGAAAAATTATCGTAGATACTTACGGCGGCTATGCCCGTCACGGCGGCGGAGCTTTCTCCGGTAAAGACCCGACAAAAGTCGACAGAAGTGCCGCTTATGCCGCAAGATATATTGCGAAAAATATCGTAGCAGCCGGACTCGCTGACAAGTGTGAAATTCAGCTTGCTTATGCCATCGGTGTTGCAAATCCGGTTTCTGTGCGTGTCGATACGTTCGGAACAGCAAAGGTCGAAGAAGCAAAACTCGAAAAAGCTGTTACTGAAATTTTCAGTCTGACTCCTGACGGTATTATCAAAATGCTGGATTTAAGAAAGCCGCAGTACAGAAAAGTAGCTGCTTACGGACATTTCGGCCGTGAAAATATCAATGTTGCATGGGAAAAGACAGATAAAGTGCAGGAGCTTCTTGACGCTGTAAAATGACTCACGAACAGGAATTTTTAAAAATCCAGAATGAGCTGAAATCTCAGATTTCCTGTCAGGATAGTTTTGAGATAAAAAATCTGAAAACTGTCGCCGGAGTCGATCTGGCTTACTGGAAAGAAAATCAGCAGGAATATGCCGTGTGCTGTATTGTTGTTCTGGATTATCAGACAGGCGAAATTATCGAGAAGCAGAGATTTCATGATCAGATTCAAGTCCCGTATGTGTCCGGATTCTTAGCATTCAGAGAACTGCCCCTGATTCTCGAAACAGTGAAATTATTGCAGAATCAGCCGGATTTGTATATTTTTGACGGCAATGGCTATCTGCATCCAAGGCATATGGGCATTGCAACACATGCCGGACTGCTTCTGCATAAGCCCTCAATCGGCGTGGCGAAAACATATTACAGGGTGTTTGATACGGATTATACGGAACCGGAACAGTCTGCCGGAAGTTATACAGATCTTGTCATTCAGGATGAAGTCTATGGCAGAGTACTCCGGACACATAATCAGGTCAAGCCGGTGTTTCTGTCGATCGGAACGGGAATTTCACTGGATACGGCAATGCAGATTATTCAGCATTTTGTCACGAAAGAAAGCCGGATTCCGACTCCGACCAGGCTTGCCGATCTGGAAACGCATATTGCAAGAAAAGAAATATCAGGAATTTAGTATTCTGCTCCGGCATCGTCCGGAGCAGAATTTTTCTGAAATACATCAAAAATCTGATTTTTTTCCTCGCTGACGAGTGCTGAAACTTCCTGTTCCGGTTCAAAAATAGAAGTATAGCTGTAGAGTGCGATTCCGGAGATGTTTTCCAGAGTGGAAATATATTCCAGTTCTCTTGCGATGACCGTGCTGTCTGTCAGAAATTCTGATTGTCCCGAACCTGCCCATTGATCGGCATAGCCTGTCTTGTAAGCTCCCAGACCGATCACAAGTTCGGGAACAGTGACGGTTTCTGCCCAGAGCTGAGCCGTTTCCGCAAAAGGGCAGGTATCGTTCTTGAATCCATAATAAATCTGAGGAATGATCATATCACAGAAACCGGCTTCGGATGACCAGAGTTTGACATCAGCATAGAGTTCATTGTAATTGACATCAAAATTTCCCTGCGGACTGATACTGAACGGAATTTCAGGATTATGATCTTTTACAGTCTGATATAATAATTTTATCATTTCATTGCAGTTATTTCTTCTCCAGCCGGCCAGATCAGAAGCGGAGCTTTCAGAAAAAGCCTGAGCATCGAAATCCGGATTTGTCGTAGGATAGAAATAATCATCAATATGAATGCCGTCAACAGGATAATTCTGCATGATTTCGCTGATACCGTCAGCAATCAGCTGCCGGACTTCCGGATAAGCCGGATTTAAATAATATCTGCCGTCATAATTGACAAGATAGGTTCCGTTTTTTTCCGGATCGTCATACCACTGACGAAGCAGATAGTTTGAATCTATAGAAGTAAAATTCTGTGCTGTCTGGGCACGCATGGGATTAATCCACGCATGAAGAGATAAATTCAAAGCATGGGCTTCTTCCAGCATGATGGCAAGAGGGTCATAATCTTCTGTCAGATATGCCCCTTTCGGAAAAATTTCAGATGGATAATACGCATCACAATAGGCTCGGACATGCACAAAAACTGTATTCAATCCCAGATCAGTACAGTTCTGGAAAGCATTCCGGACAGTTTCACGGAACTGAGATTCGGATTGATATTCCATCCAGTTGTGGTACAGCATAACCGGAATCCAGACAGCACGGATTTCTGTGTCTTCCGGAAGATTCTGCATCGCATCTTCGAGATGAAGATGTGCGATTTCATGGATATAATAAGACTCTTCCTGTTCCGGCGGCTGACTGCATCCGGATAAAATAAATGAAAATATAATTATAAATAATAAAATTTTATAACGCATAGGACATCCCTTCTTTCTCAAATAGTCTATGCAGAAGAAAAATCGCTCATGCAAAGAATATTTCAAAAAAATTTGCAGAAAATGTAAAAAAAGACTTTCTTTTTTAAAAATTTTATGCTATAATATTACTGTGTAAACAAATACTGCATTGTGCAGAAAGGGAGTAACGTCATGAGCAACAAAAAGAAAGAGAAAAAACAAAACGGTGCAGCACGTTTTTTTGATGTGCTGCTTGCACTTGCCTTGTGTGCAGGTATCGGCTATGGCGGCTATTATGTCGCTACACATGGAACTGCTGTGGAACAGAAAGATAATTATACAGCAAATCTGCCGGAAGAAACCACAGAACCTCCGACAGAACCGCAGCAGATTTATGATACTGTTGAAATTTCCAATCAGGAAATTCATGAAGGTAATCTGATTCTTGTCAATTATGAACTCCCGTTTTCAGGCAGCGAAGAAAATCTTGTCAGTCTGTATCAGGTCATGCTGGAAAAGGACTGCCATAGTTTCGGTGCAAGAGATGCCGATGTCAAAGTGCAGAGAGTTTATGCCGAACAGCTGATCGCTCTGTTTGATGCATTCTATAATGAAAGTTTTGATAATAATATTATCGTCCAGAGCGGCTATCGCTCTCCGCAGCGTCAGCAGGAACTCTATGATGCAGATCTTGCAAGCACCGGCCTGGAAGAATCAGAACGGGTCGCAAAAGCCGGCTACAGTGAGCACCAGACAGGCCTTTGTGTGGATTTGTCCCTGTTTGAAGCCGATTATGACGGTACTGGCATTTATAGCTATATTGATGAACATTGTGCCGATTACGGCATTATTCTCCGCTATCCGGAAAATAAAACAGAAGTGACCCGTATCGCTTTCGAGCCGTGGCATTATCGCTATGTCGGCATTCCCCATGCGGCATATGTCAGGAATAATAATATCTGCCTGGAAGAATATATTACACTTCTGTATGGCTATGATTATGAAAGTGAGCATTTGCAGATTGCAGACCAGCAGAATGAACTTTATGAAATTTATTATTATCCGGCAGATACTTCCGGAGAAACTACCATGCTGCCCGTTCCGGCAGATAAGGAATATTCTGTTTCCGGCAATAACAGAGACGGCTTTATTGTAACGTTCGATACTGGAAAACAGGCTGAACCACAGACGGATACAATCCCGGAGGAAGAGACCCCGGCTCAGGAAGAAACTGATTCTGTCCAGGAGACAAATTCGTAAAAATATACAGAAATATAATCTATTTTGTGATGATAATAAACAAATTTCAGAAATGTCTTGCTATTTTTTCAATACTGTGCTATAATAAAATTAACAGAAAAAAATGCAGTCAGAAAGTTGGTGAATCCGTATGATTTGTCCGAATTGTCAGATGCAGCAGCCGCAGAATAATCTTGCTTATTGTGTCCGGTGCAATTATCCTTTGCAGACCAGACAGCAGGGATTTTTTTCAAAGTCCAGTCAGACAGGCTATTCCAGAGCCGATGCGTATTCCGCTGCAAGGAGAAATCAGCCAATGCCCCAGCAGCAGTATAATCAGATTCCGTATCCGGCACAAAATCAGCCTGTACAGCCGCCGCCGCAGAATACGGGGAATATGCAGATCATGTATGATGCAAATGGGAATCAGGTCTATGTTCAGCTGATGTATGACAGAACCGGAAAACCAGTTTATGTACAAATGATGCCAAAAATTGTCGGGCGGGATGCCGCCGGAAAACCTGTGTATAATATGGTGCCTGTTGGACAGGTGATTCCCTCCCAGCAGATGCAGTCTCAGCAAATGCAATCCCAGCAAATGCAATCCCAGCAGATGCAGTCTCAGCAGATGCAATCCCAGCAGATGCAGCCGCAGCAGAGGTATCCTCAGCAGATGCCGCCGGCCTCCGGGGAAAATACCCAGTTTAGCCCTCAGAATAATGTGAAGCCGCCTCCTGTTCCGGTGCTGCCCCGTCCCGGTGAACAGCCGGAACAACCTGCGGTTTCTGTTCCGGACAGACCTGCTATCCGTGCTTCTTCACTCGCTTCGGCTATGTATACCGCTGCACAGCAGCAGCAAAATGTACAGGGTACAGGCTCTTTCTTCGCAAGAATGCAGCAGCAGAAACAAATGCAGGCCGGTTATGGTCAGCAGCCCATGAATGCTCAGGAACTGCTCCGGGAAGATGCCCGTACTGCTTTTGTACCCCAGGCCAGACTTTCTCAGGAACCTCCGGATGAAACTACCGTTCTCAAAAAAATTTTTGAATCGAAACAGAAAGAATATCAGATGAATACCGGAAACGGGAATTCTACATTTGCTGTGGATGTCCCGGCAGATGAGGTCAAAAGCGTTTCGGAAAAAAATCTGTATCAGAATTCTGAAAAAACCGTTTCCAGAAGTCCGGTTTCTAAACCTGTCAGAAAATCCGAGCCGCCTCCTCCTGCTCCCGAACCTCCGCCGGAGCCTAAAGAATCCAAAAGCGAGGGCCTGAAATTTTTCAGAAGCAAGAAAAATAAAGAAAAACCTAAGCATAAAACAATTATTGTGGACCCTGATGAAATCTTTGGTGATAGTAAAAAACATAAAGTAGAAATGCTCGGTGTTTCTATAGACGGCGATGACAAGGCTGTGGATGATAAGATCAGAGAAATGAAATATGGCGGTAAAAAATCCAGACGTTCTATGATTGATGCCGAAGTGACACTGGAATCCATGGCAGATGATCCGCTCGCAAGAAAAGCCCTTACAGAAGAAGTGGTTCAGCAGGCATATGATTCAATTGAATCTGCCGAAATTGCAAAGGCTCTTGAACAGCTGAATCAGGGCATTTTCCCCAAGAGCACGAAAGATTAATATAAATTAATTTATATCAAGATTCTGAAACAGTGAAGACTGTTCTGAATATAAAAATTTAAAATTTCAAAAAGGAGATAATACTTATGGCAAACGAAAACAAAGCAAAAGACATGGCTGCTGCCGGTGCAGAAAAAGCAGGCGGTTTCCTGAAAGAATTCAAGGAATTCGCACTCAAGGGCAACGTCATGGACATGGCAATCGGTGTCATCATCGGTGGTGCGTTTCAGGATATTGTAACAGCACTGACAGAAAATTTCATCAATCCGATTATCGGCTGTATCGGCGGTACGGAAGTACAGGGTAAAATTCATCTGATCGGTGACCAGTATATTAATTATGGTGCGTTTATTACTGCTGTGATTAATTTCCTGATTATGGCTTTTGTTTTGTTCCTGATGATGAAAGGCGTAAAGTCGATTATGGAACTCGGAAAGAAAAAAGAAGAAGAAGCCGCAGAAGCTCCCAAAGAGCCTTCCAAAGAAGAAGTACTGCTTACGGAAATCCGTGATCTTCTTGCAGAACAGAATAAGAAATAAGACAGCAATTGACAGAAAATCTGAATTTTCGGCCGTCCGGTTTGGTAAAAAAATCCGGACGGTTTTTATTTATAAAAATTTAAAAAATTTTAAGACTTTTTTCAGGTTTTTCAGTTATAATGATAGTATACATAAACAAAAACATTGTGCCGGATTTGTGGAGTTCTACAAAAAATATAAAACATATTGACTTTTTTTGAGCATGGTGTTAAAATAAAATAAATCGTTTAGACAGAAAGGAGCGTTTTCCATGGGGAATTTTTTTAAGAAATCTGCTGCAGCAGCGGCATGTTGTCTGCTGCTGTCACAGGGGGCTGTATATCCGGCAAATGCCGCTGAAACAACAATTGATTTTTCTTATCTCGGTGCAGTCGGCTCGCTGAGTGCCGAACAAACACAGAAAATCGCTGAGGATATTTATCAGGGTCTTGCGGAACATCAGGAAATTATCAAAGTCGGAAACAGCAGAACGAATTATATTAACAGTACGTCAGATGATATGGATTCTGTCATGAAAATCTATCGCAGTGTCGTCAGTGCATGGGATGTCGGAATTCTGACTTCCAGACGGACAATTTCTTATCAGGTGCCTCATAACGGAAGTATGCAGCTGGCTCCGGAATATCTGGAAACAGAAAATTATAATGCAGTTTATCAGAATATAATGCAGGAACTGGATACGATCGTTTCCGGTGTGGACATGAACTGGTCAGATGCTGAAAAAGCCCTGTATCTGCATGATTATCTTGCTGTGCATTATGATTATGACTATACGGAATATGAAACTTCTGATCAGACGGAATTAAAACATACTGCCTATGGAATGCTGAAAAGAGAAAAAGCTGTCTGCGAGGCCTATGCATGGCTGTATGACGTTGTTCTGCACCGTGTCGGCGTGAATGCTATGCTCGTGGAAAGCGAAAGTATCGCTCACGGCTGGAATCTGGTTTATATTGACGGAAACTGGTATCATGTCGATATTACATGGGATGATGTTTATAATAATCATCCCGGAATGGTACAGCATGATAATTTCCTGAAATCAGATGAAATTATGACTAATACAGGACATACCTCAACAGACTGGGTGCTGACTTCCGGTCATTCGGTTTATGATCTGAATGTTTCTGATTTTTATGCTGACGGTTTCTGGAATAACTGTATTACAGCGATTCAGCCGTATCAGGGCGGATGGTTTGCTATTCATTCCTATCCGGAATCAAGCAATACAACAGCCTGGTTTGACCTGTGCAGTTTTGATGCCGATACCTGTACGACAGAAATTCAGCATCTGAACTCTCTGGATGCGAAATGGGCAAGATGGTATGTATTCGAGAAAGAAGGCTATTATTATTCCAATACTTATGTAACTCCGGCTATCGTGGGAGATGTGATCTATTATACCACTCCGGAAGCAGTCTTTGCATGGAAAGATCAGCAGGTAACATGGCTGTTCAATCTGGATTCCGAACAGCTTCAGAATGGCTATCTGTACGGCATATATGAAAAAAATAATAAGTTATATTATTATGTTTCCACAGCACCGGATTCCGAACCGGATGAATATGTATATGAACTTCCGGAATCCGCAGCGGAAACAGAAACCACCACAGAAACAACAACTACGACAGAATCTACAACTACTACAACAGAATCAACTGCAACCACTACAGAAACAACTACAACCGGAAAGAAGAAAACCACGACAGAAACAACAACTACAACTCCGGAAACAACTGTCACTACTACAACCACATCCACAACAACGACATCAACGACAACTACTACATCTACGACAACAACGACTTCTACAACAACTACGACTCCGGAAACAACTACCACGACAGAAACAACCACGACTCCGGAGACAACTGCCACAGAAGAAACAACAGTTACCGAAACAGAACCTCCGGTCATCTCCGGCGATCTGGACGGCGACAATCAGCTTTCTGTCAATGATGTCATCATTGTTCAGAAATATCTGCTAGGCGGTCAGATTCTCTCTCAGGAAGAATATCAGCTCGCTGATCTGACAGATGACGGCATTGTGAATATCTATGATTTTGTCGCTCTCAAGAAAATACTCCTGAATGAAAATGAATAAGCATATATAAAAATATCCGGCAGGATGAAATTTCCTGCCGGACTTGCTTTTTTTTCTGAAATATGCTATAATAATATTTACGCATTTCGTTTCTTGTGAATGCTGTCTTCACTGATTTTGATTAAATTCAGCAGTGAGGAAGAATATTCCGGATAAGTCTGGGAAAGAATAGCAGTAGTCAGATATAATACTTCGGAATCTTCCACACAATCGTTATCACCGATTCTGATGCCGCTCGAAGCCGCTTTGATATTCGCTTCGTTCATGCTGACAATTGCACTTGCATCGTCATTTGCAACTACTTTCGGAACAGAGAATAGTTTCTGGTCGTTATGCGGATTCGCATTATAAACGATACGGAATAATTTATAGACATTCAGCATCAGATAAGAAGAAATTTCTTTAATCAGTGTAATGCTGTTGGCTTTCTGTGCCAGAGAAAACAGCAGGCTGATCGAGTTATTGACAATCTTACGGTTGAAAGCAACTACTTCCGGACTGGGCATACTGTTATTGCCGTCATCATCGGGAATATCTTCGATAGAAATAGTCTTGCCTTCCGGTTCGGGAGTTCTGCCAAGCAGATAATCACAGGAGACATTGTAATAATCTGCAATTTTCACAAGAAAATCCAGACCGCATTCACGGATACCCTTTTCATAGTGGGAAAGCAGAGCCTGAGAAATGCCAAGATCGGCAGCGGCCTGTTTCTGGCTGATGTGTCTTTCTTTTCGCTGTAAAGCAATAATTCTGGGAAAATCGGAATTCATGTGTTTTCACAGCTCCTTTCTGAAGTATTGAGTGTATTTCAAAGCATTTTTTAGCACATATTAATATTATAGTACAGATTATACTATTTGTAAAGCTGTCAGTGCGTGGAAAATACACTTGTTTTTCAGAATAAAATTGTGCAAAAAAACGGAGAAAACAAAAAAGCAGTGTTTTTTGAACCGTTTTTTGATGAATATGTTCAAAATCCGAGCCAGTAATAAGGAGGAAAGTTTCATGAAAGGTTATCGTCTGAGTCTGTACCGCCACGGACAGACAAGAGCAAATGAAGAAGGAATTTATATCGGCAGTACGGATTTTCCTCTGTCAGATAAGGGGGCTGTCGAACTCGCCGGAAAACTGGATTTGTATGAATATCCCAGAGTACAGAGAGTGTATTCCAGCCCTTTGAGCCGGTGCAAGGAGACAGCGGAAATTCTCTTCCCGGATGTGCCTATGTTCGTTGCCGAAGAACTGAGAGAACTCAATTTCGGTGATTTCGAGGGAAAACATGCGGTCGATCTGATCGGCAGGGAAGACTACAGGGAATGGCTGAAAGGCGGTGCTCCTGATCTTCGGCCTCCGAACGGGGAAAGCGTTGAGGAACTCTGCATCCGGAGCTATAAAGTATTATATAGAATCCTGATGGATATGATGGAAAATGATTTTTCTCATTGTGCCGCTGTCACACATGCCGGAGTGATCAGTAATATGCTCGCTTGTTTCGGTCTGCCGAAAGTTTCTCCGAAAGATCTCAAATGTGAACCCGGAGAGGGCTTTGAAATTATGTTTACGGCTCAGATGTGGCAGAATGCTCAGGCTTTTGAGATTTTAGGCATGACACCTTATTCCAGAAACTGAGATTACATAATATTATATTAATATTATATTATTTTAATATTCTGTAATCAGGGGGCATTCTTGTGAAATTCAGAGAACTCAGGGCTTTTACAAAAGAAACATTGAAGGCAAATCAGAAAACAGCATGGTTTATGGCATATAGTCTTCCCGCTGTATGGCTGATCATGAAACTGATTCCCGACAGTATGGCCGGAGTGCTGATCTTTCAAAAACAAGTGCTGCCAAAAGATGTATTTTTTTATCATGATCATTTCTGGATGTTATTCATGCTGCTCTGGAATCTTCTCACATTCTGCATTCTGACACCCATGTTATGTGCGGTCTGCGGATGGTTTTCCGGACAGGCAGGCTTCGGCAGAGTGAAATATCACTTCGGCTATGGGAAATTCTACTGGAAAGCTCTGTATTTTTTCGGAAAAATCCAGAGTATCAGATTTCTGATGCTCTTTCCGTTCGTACTGGCATGTTACCTGACTGTCAGAGCATTTGAGAAATCGGCTCTTATGGAAGAAGCCGGAATCTGGTTGTTTCTGACAGTGCAGTGTCTGATATTCGCTTTCTGGACAGGACTGTATTATCTCCGGTTCTGTGTGAGTCTGAGTGCCGTACCGTTTTTATTTCTGGAAAATCCGGAGATCTCTGCTCTTAAAGCTGTGAGATTATCCGGCACTATGCTCAGCGGCTGTCACCGAAATTTGTTCCTGATTCTCGGAACGGGGCTGACTCTGCCGAGAATCGTCACGATGCTGATTCTGTTCTTACAGATCAGAATCAGAGAGTATTTACAGGAACAGCAATTCCTAAAGGAGGAAATTTCATGATTTATTATATTGCAGATCTGCATCTGCATCATAAGAATATTCTGCATATGAGTCACAGGCCGTTTGCAGATCTGGAGGAAATGCATCAGGTAATTAAGCAGAACTGGAATGCAGTTGTTTCAGAACAGGATGATGTCTATATCATCGGTGATGTAAGTTTCGGCTTTAATACTGAAATTGCGGAATATATCAGAAATCTGCCCGGAAACAAGCATTTGATTATCGGCAATCATGATAAGAAATACCTGGCAAATCAGAAATTCCGTGATCTGTTTGTGACAATCAATCCCTATCTGGTGATCGAGGACGAGGGCAGAAAAGTCGTTCTGTTTCATTATCCTATTCTGGAATGGGATGGCTATTTCAAGGGCTGGTATCATGTTTACGGGCATATTCATAATAATGATGCCAATTTTGCCAATCAGCTGTTAAAGCGTGAGGAATTTAAAAATGCATTCAATGCCGGAGTGGATTTGAATGATTTCACGCCGCAGAGTTTACATCAGCTCATTGCAAGAAAAAATATGGAGTTGACATTTTCCTGATAATATGCTATAATAAGAAAAAAATCTGTCTGATGCAGAGTATTTCAGATACTTCGACTGTCAATCGGCGTGTCACCGGTTCGATTCCGGTCTGTGTCTCGGCACAGTAGCTCAGAGGTAGAGCAGCATTATTCTGATACTGTAATTCTCAGACAGATATGATAAAAAATTAAATCTGCCTGATGCAGGGCATTCAGTTACTTCTATAGGGCACAGAAAGTCAGCGGTTCGAGTCCGCTCTGTCGAAAGACGGTAGCTCAGTTCGGGAGAGCGTCTGTTAAAAACACTGATGCTGAGATTCTCAGGCAGATCGTATGAAAAATAAATCCGTCTGATGCAGGGAATCCGGTTACTTCGGGACAGGAAATATCGGTGCAAATCCGGTCTGCCGGAAGGCAGTAGTTCAATTTCAGAACGACTGATGAAAAATACCGGTGCTGATATTCTCAGGCGGATCGTATGAAAAATAAATCCGTCTGATGCAGCGTGTCCGGCTACTTCGTAGGTGCACATGAGCAGTGTTGACAGGGTTCGAGTCCCTGCACCCTGTCCGGTGCGGAGTTTCTCAGACGGATATAGTTAATATATTTGATTTTATTTACAAAAAATTAAGAAAATATTTTCATAAATTTCAGAATACCCCTTGACATTCTCTGAAATTTATGCTAAAATATAAAAAGTCCAGATGAATGGATGTTATTAATATGCGCAGAAGCGGAAGGTTGCTGACGGTTTGTCAGGTAATTTCCGTGGAGTATGTCCGGTCTTTGAACCGGTCGGCAAGAAATGATGACACAGTATGTGCAAACAGGAAGCTTTTTATTTCTATTCTTTTTTGAAATAAATCTGCCTTTGTGCCCCGCTGTGTGCCCGTCTGCCGGAATCTGCCAAAGATTGCCGGTTTTTGTATCACCTAACCCACGATACACACGGAAACGGGAAAAAACATCATCTCTGAAAACTGCGCCCCCCCAATTTTGATTTTTTTAAATTAAGGAGGCGAATGTAAATGGCAGTAAGCGAAAAAATCAGAATCAAAATCAAAGGTTATGAACATGCTACAGTAGATGCAGCCGCTGCTAAGATTGTAGAAGCTGCTAAGAGAAGCGGTGCAAGTGTTTCGGGTCCGATTCCGCTCCCCACTGAGAAAGAAATTGTTACTATTCTCCGTGCGGTTCACAAGTACAAGGACAGCCGTGAACAGTTTGAACAGCGTACTCACAAGAGACTGATCGATGTTATCCGTCCGACAACAAAGACTACTGATGCTCTTCAGAAACTTGAACTTCCCGCTGGCGTGGATATTATGATGGAAGTAAAATAACTCACGCTTTCCCGGCTGTTTTAGGGTGAAGCAGTCAGGTCATGTCGGAATTTCCCGACCAATAACCATAAGGAGGAATTTTTCATGCAGAAAGGCATTATCGGCAGAAAAGTCGGTATGACTCAGATTTTTGACGAAAACGGCAAAATGATTCCCGTGACTGTTGTAGAAGCAGGTCCGTGTCAGGTCGTTCAGGTCAAGACAGAAGAAAATGACGGTTACAACGCTGTTCAGCTCGGCTTCGGCGACAAGAAGGCCAACAGAGTGAACAAGCCGGAAAAAGGTCATTTTGATAAAGCCAATGCTGGCTATAAGAAGACTCTGAAAGAATTCAAGCTTGAAAACTGTGCTCTGGAAGCAGGCAGCCTCATCAAGGCTGATGTCTTTGCAGTCGGTGACATCGTAGATGTCTGCGGCACCAGCAAAGGTAAGGGCTATCAGGGTGCCATCAAGCGTCACAATCAGCACAGACTGAAAGAAACTCACGGTACAGGCCCGGTACATCGTCAGGCAGGTTCCATGGGTGCATGTTCTTCTCCGTCCAGAATTTACAAGGGCAAGGGCATGGCTGGTCACATGGGTGCTGAAAGAGTGACGGTTCAGAATCTCGAAATTGTAAAAGTAGATGCTGAAAATAATCTGATTGCGATCAAGGGTGCAATTCCGGGTCCTAAGGGCGGTATTGTAACGATCGTTGACAGCGTAAAGGCATAAGGAAGGAGGAAACTGAAAATGGCAACTGTAAAAGTATTTGATATGACTGGCAGTGAAGTTTCTCAGACAGAACTTTCCGATGCAGTGTTCGGCATTGAGCCGAATGTATCTGTAATGCACGCTGTCGTTGTCAATTATCTCGCTAACCAGCGTCAGGGCACACAGTCCACTCTTACCCGTACAGAAGTAAGAGGCGGCGGCAGAAAGCCGTGGAGACAGAAGGGCACAGGCAACGCAAGACAGGGTTCTATCCGTGCTCCGCAGTGGAGACACGGCGGTGTGGCTATCGGCCCGAAGCCCAGAAGCTACAGATATACTCTGAATAAGAAAGTACGCAGACTGGCTATGAAATCTGCACTTTCCCAGAAAGTTCTGGAAGGCAATCTGATTGTTCTGGATACTCTCACAATGGACGAGTACAAGACAAAGACAATCGTAGCTATGCTCAAGGCTCTCGGCGTTGAAAAGAAAGCTCTGATTGTGACAGCAGATGCTGATCAGAAAGTTTACAAGAGTGCTGCCAATATTCCCGGTGTAAAAACTACACATGTGGGCACTCTGAATGTATATGATATTCTCAACGGCGGTAAATTTATCGTTGCAAAGAATGCCATTGCAAAAATCGAGGAGGTGTTCGCATAATGAAAGCACCGCAGGATATTATTATCAAGCCGATTATCACAGAACAGTCTATGGATCTGCTTCCCGGCGGCAAGTATACGTTTAAAGTAGCAAAAGATGCTAACAAGCTCGAAATCAAGAATGCTGTGGAAGAACTCTTCAATGTAGAAGTCACAAAAGTCAACACAGTAAACTGCCGCGGCAGAGAAAAAAGAGTGGGCAGATTTGCCGGTACAACAGCTGCTTATAAAAAAGCAATTGTAACTGTCAATCCGAACCCCACAAACGAAAAGGGTACCAAGAAAGCCGACAAGAAGAAGGGTACAATCGAATTCTTTGACGGCATGTATTAATTTTTCGTTTTCAGTATGGGATATACTCCCGCAAAAGTATGAATTAAGGAGAGAAATCAAATGGCAATTAAAAGCTATAAGCCGACTTCTCCTTCCCGCCGTCAGATGACTGTGACAGATTATTCTGTTCTCAGCAAAGACGGCCCGGAAAAGAGTCTGCTCGAACCGCTCAAGAAAAAGAGCGGCAGAAACAGCTACGGCCGCATTACTGTTCGTCACAGAGGCGGCGGCAACAGAAGAAAATATCGTGTAATCGACTTCAAGCGTGATAAAGAAGCTATGGATGCTAAAGTTCTGACTTTGGAATATGATCCGAACAGAAGTGCTTTCATCGCTCTGGTAGAATACGAGGACGGCGAAAAGCGTTATATCCTCGCTCCTCACGGCCTGAAAGTCGGCGATAAAGTACGTGCCGGTGAAGATGCCGACATCAAGGCAGGCAATGCCCTGAAACTCAGCGATATTCCGGTTGGTACATTCATCCATGCAATTGAACTTTATCCCGGTAAAGGTGCTCAGCTCGTCAGAAGTGCCGGCAATATGGCACAGCTCATGGGTAAGGAAGGCAATTATGCTCTTATCCGTCTGCCCAGCGGCGAAATGAGAAAAGTGCCGATCAGCTGCAAGGCGACTGTCGGACAGGTTTCCAATATCGACCACGAAAACGTAAACTACGGCAAAGCCGGCAGAAAACGTCACATGGGCTGGAGACCGACTGTTCGTGGTTCTGTTATGAACCCCTGCGACCATCCGCACGGTGGTGGTGAAGGTAAATCCCCTGTCGGCCGTCCCGGACCTGTTACCCCGTGGGGCAAGCCTGCTCTGGGTTACAAGACCAGAAAAACACACAACCGTACAGATAAATATATCGTAAAACGCCGCAACGGCAAGTAATCGGAAAGGAGGAACTAAATCATGAGCAGAAGTATCAAGAAAGGTCCTTATGTGCAGGAAGTTCTCCTGAAGAGAGTCGTTGCCATGAACGAGGCCGGCGAGAAGAAAGTGCTCAAGACATGGAGCCGTTCTTCTACTATCTTTCCGGATTTTGTCGGACATACCTTC
>JAFUWN010000101.1 GCA_017483465.1 Oscillospiraceae bacterium | reverse complement strand
TACACAACTGCTTTTTTGCAGCAATATTTTTCATACTTACGTTTAAGATTTTACATACTGTACGATTAGACAGTAAAACCTCATATCTTAACTTTTCAAGATGCGTGTGAGTGCCTTTTCTGTCAGTAACGGTTTTCTCACAAATCTGTCTGATTACAGTATAGCATATTTATTTTTATTTGTCAAGAAACGAAAGGAGGGAGCGGCATTCCTCCCCGACCTAAGAGGTCGGGGTATCCTGCCGCCTTTTGATGAAACATATTGAAATGTTTACGGACGGAGCCTGTTCCGGCAATCCGGGAGCAGGCGGATGGGGAACGATTCTCCGCTATGGAAATTATGAAAAAGAGTTCTCCGGCGGTGAAGCCGATACGACAAATAACCGGATGGAAATGACGGCCGTGATCGAAGGCTTGAAAAAGTTAAAAGAACCATGTTCTGTGACTGTTACGACTGACAGTAAATATGTCGTAGACAGTATTACGAAAAAATGGGTGTATTCCTGGAAGAAGAAGAACTGGAAGAAATCTGACGGCAAGATGGCTTTAAATATTGATTTATGGGAAGAAATGCTGAAATTACTGGAGATTCATGATGTAAATTTCATCTGGGTGAAAGGCCATGCCGGACATCCGGAGAACGAACGCTGTGACCGGTTAGCTGTCATACAGAGAGATAGCTATAGTAAATAAATCGAATCAATTCACGGGTTATCCATAGAATAAACGAAAAAATTTTGCAAAGCTATTGACAATATGACAAAAAACAGGTATAATGAATATAACTGCATAAGCCCGGCTATGCAAAAAAATCTTACAGAAAGTGTGTGATGTGTTGTGAAGAAGTTAATCAAAATTTTTGCAGGCATTATGAGCCTGTCTCTCGTATTCGCTATGACTGCCTGCTCTAAAGAAGAAACCGTTGAGGACAGCAGTCATTATAAAGAAACTGATGACGTTGCTGTTGAAACTGCCGCTGTCAATGACAATATGAAAGACATCAACGGACAGGAAATTTATTGGCTCGCTACTTATGACATCAATCCGACAAATAATAATGACCGTTCTGTTGCACTGACTCTGTTTGAAGATCAGTTCGGCGGAAAGATCAACTGGATTCAGTGTACCTCGGAAAACAAATTCGATACTCTGACAAACAGAATCCTCGGCGGCGACCCTGTGGATATGTTCCCTTATGAATGGGATGCCCTGCCGAACGGTGTATATAAAAATCAGTATGAGCCGCTTGATGACTATATTGATCTGAGTGACCCGATCTGGGACGGCATGAAAGATGCGATTGATATGTATGAATATAACGGCCAGCACTATGTAGTTCCGTATGCAGTCTCCGATCCCCTGCTGATCACTTACAGCCGTCAGATGTGCGAAGAAAACGGTCTGGATGACCCGTATGAACTCTATCAGGACGGTGACTGGGACTGGGATGCCTTCATGGAAATGATGAAAAAATTTGTCAAGAACGGCGATGACAGATATGGTATCTGCGGCTGGTTCGGTCAGGCAATGGTACAGTCCACCGGCAAGACAGTCATCAATTTTGACGGCAAGCAGTTTACAAATAATATCTCCGACCCTGATATTGAAGCCGCTGAAAACCTGATGGCTGAAATGCAGAGTCTGAATCTGTATGAACCCGGCTGGTTCGGCAATTTCCCTGATACACATGATGTCTTGTTCTACGGCATGGCAGACTGGTCATTAGCCGGCTCGAATGCGGCAAATCAGGATGCAGATCTGATGGTTGTACCGTTCCCGAAATCTCCGGATTCGGATAAATATTATCTGTGCGGCAACTATGCAGCAAAAATGCTTGTCAAGAACTCTGAGAAAGGCGATGCCGTCGCAAGATATATCTATTGTGAAAGACTTGCTGAAACAGAAGAAGCTTACAAAGCAGCTGCAAAGGAAAAAGCTCTGATCGTAGAAAAATCGGCTTCCGGCCTGGTACTGGGCTATGTGACAGAAGAGCAGTATGATGCGATTCAGGCATACAAGAATGATACTGTGACAGTATTTGATTTCGGCTATGGCATGGGCAGTACCATGTACGGTGACGGCGATTATACTTATGAGACCAGAGGCATTATGAATAACCTGATGGATGGTTTATTAAGCTATCCGGATCAGGTAGATTCCTGGGCAGTACTGCGTGACAACTGGTCAGCAGCAATTGACTCTGTACTGGAGACTTATAATGCCGCAATTCAGTAAAATCTGATAATAAACAGAAATCTGCTGTATCTGAATTGATACAGCAGATATTTTTATCAGGCGTTACTGATTTCGACTTTAATTTCTGCGGGACTGATATCCATAGCATCGAGTACTTTTCCCAGAAAGCGGAGCAGTTCTTTTGCAGACATCTGGGTTTCTATATAGATATTATCCGCAATTGTTCTGGGGCTTCTCATGTCTTCGCTGGTATTATTGAGCAGAATTCTGGTATTTCCTACGATTGCCCCGCAAAGTTCTCTTGCTTTCTGGAGATTTTCGGGAGATTTAAGCAGTTCGGTAAGAAGTGTAACAACGACAGTTTTCCATGCAGGTGCAGTTTTTTTAGTTCCGTCAGGCAGAATAACAGCAATAGGTTTTCCTTTGAGGTTAAGTTCCGGAACATTGAGTGCATATTCCTGTTTAAATCTGCTGCTGCGGCTCTCGCTGTTTTCATGCTCCATAACAGAAATAGCGGCATCCAGAGCCAAGCGGGCTTCTTTCAGATATTTCAGTACTTCTTCATTCATGATCAAAACATCTCCTTTGTAATTTTGTAAGATTATAATCTTACGCTTTTGCAATTTTATTTTATCATATTTTTCTCAAGAAATCAAGTGAATTTTTATCTTTTTTGCTGATAAAAAATATGCTGTATCTGAATTGATACAGCATATTTTTATTTTATTTCAAAAAACACTTGACATTTTATTAAAAAAGTGGTGTAATATTATTTACGAACAAGGAAGGATCTCTCAGGAGGTTCTAACAGTATCAGAAAGACTGGACCCCTTTCCGGTAATTGTTTTGTTCACATGAGATTTCATTCCTCCAAGTGAAATCTCTTTAAGTATTCAAAAATCTCCCCGGTAATACCGGGGAGTTTATTTTTATCTTATTCCGAAATTATGATTTGACTATATTTCAAATTTAAGCGGAAACAGCTCTTGCAGAGTATAAATTTTATCAGATAAAATAATCTGAAACTCATCATCGCAGAATTCACTGATAAACTGTCTGCACATACCGCACGGATAGCAGGGCTTTTCGGGAGTCTGCTGTTCAGGAGCACCGGCAATGGCAATTGCCTTGAATTTTCTGTGTCCGTCGGAAATTGCCTTGCTGAAAGCGACACGTTCGGCACAGATGCCGACCGGATAGGATTTATTTTCGATATTGCATCCGGTGTAGATCACACCGGATTCTGTTATCAAAGCGGCTCCGACAGCAAAGCCGGAATACCGGCAGCAGGCATTTTTTCTGGCCTGTACAGCGATCTGCAAAAGATGTTCCGGATTATACGTTAAATCTGAATTCAACAATATCACCGTCCTGCATGATATAGTCTTTTCCTTCGAGCCGCAGCATACCCTGTTCACGGGCAGCGGCCATAGAACCGCATTTTTCAAGATCAGCAAAAGCGACAATTTCAGCACGGATGAAGCCTTTTTCAAAGTCAGTATGAATTTTTCCGGCGGCCTGAGGAGCTTTGGTGCCTTTGATGATTGTCCATGCACGGACTTCCTGTTTTCCGGCAGTGAGGAACGAAATCAGTCCCAGGAGGCTGTAGCCTGTCTGGATAATCCGGTTCAGACCGGATTCTTCGAGGCCGAGTTCTTCTAGGAACATGGCTTTGTCATCATCGGACATATCGGCAATTTCGGCCTCTGTCTGAGCACAGATCGGCAGAACAGCGGCATTTTCCTCCTGAGCGATTTTCTTGACAGCCTGAAAATGCTCTTGCTTTTCGAGATCGCCGGTAAAATCGGCTTCACAGAGATTAGCGGCATAGATCACAGGTTTTGCAGAGAGCAAGGGGGTATCATGCATAAAGGCCTGTTCCTCTTCGGAGATTTCAAAGCTTCTTGCGGACTTGCCGTCTTCGAGGTGAGCGGCGAGACGTTCAAAGAAATCGACCTGAATCTGAGCTTTTTTATCGCCTTTGAGTAATTTTTTAGCTCTGTCAATTCTTCTCTGCACCATTTCAAGATCAGCGAAAATTAATTCCAGATTAATTGTTTCAATATCTCTTGCGGGGTTGATACTGCCGTCAACATGGATAATATCCATATCTTCAAAACAGCGGACAACATGGACAATTGCATCCACTTCCCGGATATCGGCAAGGAATTTATTACCTAAGCCCTCGCCTTTGGAAGCACCCTTGACCAGCCCGGCAATATCGACAAATTCGAGTGTAGCGGGTTTAAAGCTGTCCGGATCGTACATTTTGGCGAGATAATCAAGCCGGCTGTCCGGTACTGAAACAACGCCGATATTTTTTTCGATTGTACAGAACGGATAATTTGCCGACTGAGCACCTGCATTTGTAAGAGCATTGAACAACGTACTTTTTCCGACATTCGGAAGTCCTACCATTCCTAATTTCATAAAATTTATTCTCCTGTTTCCTGAGTATTGTGTTTATCATTAATATCAGCAATAATACTGCTGCTTTTCATGCTGAATTTTCCGGATTTCGAGCCTGCTTCATGAGGTTTGGCGGCTAAGATATAGGCTTTTAATTCCGTATGATCAAGCGTGACATCGCCGCTGCCTTTGGCATCACCGATACCGGTAATTTCGCCGCCTTCGGCGTTGACTTCGATTTTACAGTGATTTGTCTCGACATTGACACAGCCGCCGATAGTTCCGATACAAGTCCCGAAATTTGTCCGGAGATAGAATTTTAATTTAGAATCTGCGACAAAAATTTCGCCTTCACCCTTGTTGAGTACGCCGATTCCGACGACTTTACTGCCGCCGCCTGTGAATTTGAGATCAGAATAGCATTTGATATGGGTTTCTCCGGAGAGACTGCCCATTCCGACACTGCTGATGCCGTTGACTTCGAGATCCAGTTCACAGCCGGGATTGGCATAGATAAGGGAATTACCTTCGGAACAGCCGATCGCCAGAGCGTTTGGCGAGCCGACATCCACATGAACGGAACCGGATTCCAGACAGATTTCAGAATCATCCGGATTGGAGCCGCCGCCGATGCCGATGCTTCTGTCACTGTTGCAGATAATATCGACATTGCCGTTGGATTCCAGAGTAATACAGCCATAGGAGCTGTCGCAGTCACCGCCGATGCCATAGCCTAATTTGGTATAGCAGTCAATTTTAAGATCACCGCTGCCGAGCAGATGGAAGAAAGCACCTTCAGGGACACGAATGCCCATATAATTGCAGGTATTGACACCTTCTACTGTCAGGGTGAGCTGTGCATAGCTGCCGATGGAGATACAGGGCTTGTCCTGAGAGATGATATTGACGTTTTTAAGACGTACTTCACAGCTGTGATTTTCCATGATTGCAATATGCATAGGCACTGTTTTTTCAGGATCGCCTATGATAGTCACCTGATGGCGGTAGATATGAATATCTGTATAGTTCTGGAGAGCCAGATCAACCAGATCGAGAGTTTCTTCGTTATGGACATTGTAGATTTTTTTCTGTCCGGCAGAATTTTCCAGATTAGTCGTAATGATGACATCACGGATTTCTTTGGAAATTTCTTCGAGAAGATAGGGTTTTGGTCTTGCGGTATAGAAGCCCTGAATCAGATCGACACCCATACGGATGAGTGTTTTCATATCGGCTTCGGTTTCGACCCCTTCGGCGAGTACGGTAATCTGATTTTCATGGGCATAATCAATAATACCGGCAACCAGCTGCTGTTTTTTGGTATTTTTACAGATATCTGTAATTAATTCAATATCAATCTTGACATACTGGGGCATATTCTTGAGCAGAGTTGCGGTATTGGCATAACCGCTGCCGTAGTCATCAATAGCGAGCTGTGACTTGAGTTCCTGACATCTGCGTTTGAGCAGATCGAGCATTTCTTCGGAACCTTCGGACTGTTCGATAATTTCAATGACGACTTTTTCAAATAAATCTTCATAGATCACCCGCAGTTCATTGAAATCGCTTTCACTGAGCTGAGAAGTCGGGATAGAATTAATAAACAATTTCCGGTTTGAGAAAGTATTCTGATGTTCACTGAGGAATTTCAGGGCATTGAACAGCGTTGCTTTTTCGATTTCATAGAGTCTGCCGTATTTTTCCGCCAGATTCAGCATCTGTTCCGGAGCGAAATGCTCCGAACGCATCAGAATTTCATAGCCTGCGACTTCTCCGGTATGAGCATCCACAATGGGCTGGAAATGATAAGAAAGCTGGTTTTCTTTCATGATCGTATCGAAAAGCTGTTCTTCCCGGTATTCATCTTTTTTGCGTTCAAAATCGTCATTGGAAAATTTGATAATGGCATTATGACTGTCATGTCTGGTTTCAAACAAAGCGAATTCCGCACAGGTAATCAGTTCCCGGACGGTACTGCCTTCGGACGGAAAAAATGCAAGTCCGGCATGTAAATCAATGCTGTTATGTTTTTCATTCTGGAGAGACTGGCCGAAATCGTCCGAAATCTTACATTCTGTCACGGCTTCCCGCATTTGTTCCAGCTGCATCAGAACGCCCTGTTCTTCAGTATCGACAAAGCAGGCATAGAACTCCTGAAAGCCCTTGACGGCGAATAAAATTTTTTCATCTGCAAAACGGTTCAGGACTTCGGCAACAGAGGCCATACAGTTATTGGTATCTCCTGCCGAGGAAAAGTCAGCGATTTTGTCAAGGCCGGTAATCCGGACAGCCGCAAGGCAGAGTTTTTCAGCAGATTGCAGCTTTCTCTGGACGATTCCGGAAAATGCCGGAAAATTGAGCATATTGGTAACAGTATCATATTCCGCCTGATTGGTGCCGATTCTGGACAAGCGATTAGTCATTTCTTCGATAAAGCCGATTTCTTCGCCTGTGCGGTGTGTGACCTGCATCCGGAGGAAACGTTTTTCTGCACCGGTTTTGAGCAGATAGAGACTCTGTTCATCAGGAACGGCAGATTCTGACATTTTTTTGAGAAAAGCCTGATATTCGTCTTTTGGGAGCGTTTTCGGAACGCCGAGGATTCTCTGAGCATTTTCATCAAAAAAGACGGTCTGAATCGGTTCACGGTAGACAAAAGCTCCGATTTGCTGGAACATATCTGCAAAAAGTTTCCAGTCAGAAGAAACGGACATTTTGTTTTGTCTGGTAAAAGAAAATATTCCCAATAGTTTCACCCTTTCTGTTATATAATTTCTATACTCTATTTTAGCATATCTTGCAGAGAAATGCAAGAGTTTTTTGAAAAGCACTTGCAATATTATCAAAACTATGATAAAATAGAAATATACGAGTTTTTTATGAAAGGGGATTTCAAGATTATGGTAAATTTCGGAAATGAATGGGATGTCCTGTTAGCCGATGAGATGAAGAAAGAATATTATCAGAATCTGCGGCAGTTTCTGAAACAGGAATACAGTACCCAGACAATCTATCCGGATATGTATGATATTTTCAATGCCCTGAAACTGACGAATTACAGTGATGTCAAAGCTGTGATTCTCGGACAGGATCCGTATCATAATCCGGGACAGGCACACGGACTGAGCTTTTCTGTCAGAAAGGGAGTCAGAGTGCCGCCGTCGCTGAAAAATATCTATAAAGAAATTCTTGCTGATACGGGCATTGATAACATGAAAGCTGACGGAGAACTGACCTGCTGGGCAGAACAGGGTGTTCTGATGCTGAATACGGTTCTGACAGTACGGGCACATGAGGCGAATTCCCATAAGGGCAGGGGCTGGGAGATCTTCACGGATGAAATTATCAGATTGCTGAATATCAGAGAAGATCCGATTGTCTTTTTATTATGGGGAGCACATGCAAGAGCCAAAAAAGAACTTGTGACAAATCCGAAACATCTGATTTTAGAAGCCGCTCATCCGAGTCCGATGGCCGGAGACAGATTTTCAGGATGCAGACATTTTTCACAGACAAATCAG
This sequence comes from Oscillospiraceae bacterium, assembly GCA_017483465.1. GTDB lineage: Bacteria > Bacillota > Clostridia > Oscillospirales > Ruminococcaceae > UBA3855. The sequence continues at coordinate 42,387 of JAFUWN010000101.1, read as the reverse complement.
TTTTTACAAGAACATGGAATGACACCTATTGACTGGACGGTAAAATAAACTATGAAAAAAATAATTTATTCTTTTGAAGTCTTTCCGCCGAAGAAAACAGCTCCTGTCGAGAGCGTTTCTGATTGTTTCGGGAGTCTTTCCGCCCTGAAGCCGGATTTTATCAGTGTAACCTACGGAGCAGGCGGCGGCATCAACGGCGGAAAAATCACATGTGAGTTAGCCTCACGCTTACAGGATGAATATCATATCAAATCCGTAGCCCATCTGCCTTGTATTTCTTATACAAGAGAGGAAATTTCAGAAGTCCTGGCCGATTTCAAAGCTCACGGTATTACCGATATTTTAGCTCTCCGGGGTGACAGGAGTCCTGACAGACCTGAAAAAAATGATTTTAAATATGCAAGCGATCTGATCAGCTTTATCCGGAGTCAGGGAGATTTCAGGATTTACGGGGCATGTTATCCGGAGATTCATCCGGAAGCCCTTTCAGCGGCCTCTGATCTGAAACATCTGAAAGAGAAAGTTGACAGAGGGGCAAAGCATTTAATATCGCAGTTATTTTTTGATAATGCGAGTTTCTATGATTTCCGTGAGAAATGCGAGATTATCGGGATTGACGTACCGATCGAAGCCGGAATTATGCCGGTAGTGAATGCGGCTCAGATTCAGAGGATGGTCAGCTTATGCGGAGCGAGTCTGCCGAGAAAATTCACAGTCATGATGCAGAGATTCGGTCACAGTCCGGAAGCGATCCGGGATGCCGGAATTGCCTATGCAGTTGATCAGATTGTAGATTTAGCTGCAAACGGTGCGGACGGGATTCATTTGTATACGATGAATAATCCCTATGTTGCCAGAAGAATTACGGAAGCCGTTTCCGGAATTCTGGGGAGAGGAACTACATGAGTTATACACAGTTTATCTGTGAAAGCACCCGTGAAAAAATTAGGAATATTTGCCCAGAGGAACTGCATAAACGGATTGCAGAAACTGTTTATGAAAGCGACTGTGAAATTTATCTGAAATTTTATGAAGATGAAAAAGCAGAAAGTTCTTCTGTGATGCAGATTTTCAATGCAGATGAAATACCGGGAAGGGAAATTTCTTTAGCATTCTTTGATGAAACGGAATGGAGAAGAAATTCTTCTGCTGGTATAGAAGGTATGGTAAAACTGTCACTTTTTGAGGAAAGTGAACTTTCCGAAGGCGGAAACTATATATTTCTTTGAGGTATCTATGAAACAGTTTATTCTTACAATGCTTGATGGTCAGAACTATGAGATTTCTGATTTTGAGGAACTCCGTCAGAAAATTATGCCGGATGCTGAATATCTCCTGCAATATACAACAGAGACTTCCAACGATGATGCGGAACTGAAAATGCTATTCCGAAACGGCAGGACTGCACTGATTTATTTCAACACCTGTGAAGGCTTCTGGTATTCACTTTCCGAGAAAGCAGATATTTCAGAAATCATAAAGAAGATGTCATTCCGCTCGCTTCCAGAAGAATTATTTCTGCCGGAAGAGCTTGCATGGAAAATCATTCGGGAATTCATGGAAACCGGAACAATGTCCGAAGAAATCGAATGGCTCGAAGGAAATCTGCTGAAACATTTTATGATGGAATGCCCGAACGGCGAAGATTGGCAGAATCCGGATTTGAATGCATTATATCAGGCAATGATAGTAGATTATAAGAATTTCTGGTATGATAATAATGGTGAAACTATTACAAGATATTATCAAGGTAAAGCCGCCTGGAGTAAACGGGATTTCTGTGAACTGATCGCTAAAGCGGATTGTACGGATGACGAAATGATTTTTCTGGAATATTTTAACAAAGAAAAAGATTTCTATTCTCTGTATGATGACACAAAACTTTCTGTACCAAAGATGTCATTGATCGGAGATGAATATTCTGCCGGATTATTCCTGCCGAAAGAGTCTGCATGGCTTGCGATCAAAGATTTTCTGGAAACGGGAAAGCCATCTGAAAAAATCAGCTGGATTTCTCTGGAAGAGCTCGAAAAAATCGAAAACGCATGTTATTAACAATATATGGAGAAACTTTATGATTTCCCTATCAGAAATAGACAGAAAACAGGCATTTCGCTATATGGGACTGCATGGCGAGCCAGATGCACAGATGCTGGAGACAGCAGACAACTGTGAAAAAAAATTATTATCCGCAGTCAGACCCCGATACTGCTGGAATATTTTTCAGAAAGAAAATCTGAAAACGATTCTGATCGGACAGGATATTCAGAAGCATTTAGAAAATTGTGCTTCTGTGATTCTGTTCTGTGCAACCCTGTCACAGAGTACAGATCTCTGTATCCGGCAGGCACAGACAGCAGATATTTTATCCGGCATGATGACGGATGCGATGGCGAGTGCCCTGACAGAACAGTTATGTGATGAAGTGGAAAAAGAAATTTTATCGCAGTTTCCGGAAAAATTTTCAACATGGCGGTTCAGTCCTGGTTATGGAGATATGCCGTTAGAGGTTCAGCCTGATTTTCTTAGGGTGATCAATGCAGAAAAACGGCTCGGAATCTGTGTGAGTGAAGGCGGATTATTAATCCCGACCAAATCCGTGACGGCGATGATCGGCCTGTCAGATGAACCTTTGCCGAAGTCAAAAAAAGGCTGTGGAATCTGTAATTTATCGAAAACATGTCCATATCGTATGAGAGGAGTGCATTGTTCTTGAATATCAGAGAGAGAATTAAAAATCATGAATTTATTTTACTTGACGGCGGTATGGGTACGATGTTACAGTCAGCCGGACTGGAATTAGGCGGAATCCCGGAGATGCTGAATTTCACAAATCCGGAACTGATCACAGGAATTCACAGGAAATATGTAGAATCTGGTTCACAGGTGATTTATACGAATACGTTCGGAGCGAATCGCCTGAAAATGGCGAAAACGCATAAATCCGTACAGCAGATTATCAGGGCGGCGATAGCGAACGCCAAAAAAGCAAATCCGGAGTATGTAGCTTTAGATATAGGCCCGATCGGACAGTTATTAGAACCGACCGGAACACTGAAATTTGAAGAGGCTTATGAGATATTCAGAGAACAGATCGAAGCCGGACAGGATGCGGATTTGTATATTTTTGAAACAATGACCGATCTGCTCGAAGTCCGAGCCGGGGTCTTAGCGGCGAAAGAGCATGGAAATCACAAGCCGATTTTTGTGACGATGAGTTTTGAAGAAAACGGAAGAACTTTCACAGGCTGTGAAATTCCGGCGATGGCTCTGACACTGGAAGGCCTTGGCGTGGATGCAATCGGAGTGAATTGTTCATTAGGGCCTGAAGAACTGACTCCGATCGTAAAACAGCTTTGTGAATGGACAAATCTGCCTGTGATTGTCAAGCCGAATGCCGGCTTGCCTGATCCGGTTACGAATGAATATCATTTTGATGCCGACAGGTTCGGAAACTGCTGTGAAGAATTTGTAAAAATGGGAGCCGTAATTTTAGGCGGCTGCTGCGGAACGACTCCGGAACATCTCAGAGCATTGGCAGATATGCTGAAAAAACAGAAACCTGTGCTGAGAAAGCCGGAAATTCCGGCGGCTGTCTGTTCGGCGAACAAGACCGTTATCATCAATCAGCCGAGGATTATCGGTGAGAGAATCAATCCGACCGGGAAAAAGCGTTTCAAGCAGGCCTTAATTGAACATGATACGGATTATATTTTAAATCAGGCGATTCAGCAGATTGAAGCCGGAGCGGATATTTTAGATGTCAATGTCGGACTTCCGGAAATTGATGAAACGGAAATGATGCAGACGGCAGTCAAGGCGATTCAGGGGATTACAGACACGCCCTTACAATTAGATACAACGAAGCCGGATGCCCTTGAAGCCGGACTGAGGATTTATAACGGCAAGCCGATTGTGAATTCAGTCAACGGCGAAGAAGATTCTATGAATACAGTTTTGCCGTTGGTAAAGAAATACGGAGCAGCTGTTGTCGGGCTGACTCTGGATAAGAACGGGATTCCCAAGACAGCTCAGGGAAGATTTGAGATTGCCGAGCGGATATTAAACAGAGCATTAGCATTAGGAATCCGGAGAGAAGATGTTTATATTGATTGTCTGACTTTGACAGCCTCGGCAGAACAGGCCGGAGTGATGCAGACACTGGAAGCCGTCCGGAGAGTCAAGACGGAATTAGGCTTAAAGACAGTCTTAGGTGTATCGAATATTTCGTTCGGACTGCCAAGCAGAGAGCTTGTTACAAGAAACTTTCTGACGATGGCTCTGTATGCAGGGCTTGATCTGCCGATTATCAATCCCAATACTGAAAGCATGACTTCGGCAGTACGGACATATAAATTATTAGCGAATATTGATAAGAATGCTGTTGATTTTATTGCTCATTACGGAGGAGAGAATGCCCAGCAGAATACACCGGTAAAGCCTCAGAATGCGGATATGACACTTGAAGCGGCAGTATCAGCAGGATTAAAATCCGAAGCCGGAGCGATTACGGGAGTATTATTAGAGAATACCGAGCCGATGCATATTGTGAATCAATATCTGATTCCGGCACTGGACAAAGCCGGAATGGAATTCGAGAAAGGAAAAATTTTCTTACCGCAGTTGATTTCGTCAGCGAGTGCGGCACAGGCGGCATTTGAAGTCATCAAGAGTTATCTGTGCGAACACAGTACAGAGACCGTCAACAGAGGGACAATCGTACTGGCGACTGTCAAGGGCGATATTCATGACATCGGTAAAAATATTGTAAAGATCTTACTGGAGAATTACGGCTATCAGGTAATAGATTTAGGAAAAGACGTATCTTATGAAGCAGTTGCAGAGGCAACGGAAAAATCTCATGCACCGCTGGTAGGATTATCGGCATTGATGACGACCACTCTGCCGTCAATGGAGAATACAATCAAGTTACTGCATGAGCGTTGTCCATGGTGTAAGACAGTTGTCGGCGGAGCGGTTTTAACTGCTGATTATGCCGAGCAGATCGGTGCGGATTTCTATGCAAAAGATGCGAAAGAAACGGTTGATATCGCAAAGAAAGTATTTCAGAATTAACATGCAGAATTTTATAGAATTAAGGCTCTATGCAGATCAGAAAGAAAAAATCTGTTATGAATTCCAGCCGGTCAGAAGAAATTCAGCACCGGACTGGAATCCGCAGTGGGAAGAATGGCACAGCTATACCGGGCCTTTAAGAATCTATCAGACGGATTTTGAAAGATTACTGAAAAAATATATTTCAGCATTATTCCCGACAGCAGATGCCTGTGACGGAACGGAACTGACAGAATTTGATTTTTGTTTTGATAACTGGCTTTCTGAAACAGATTATCAGAAATTGATAAAATTAATTCAGGAAGATCAGATTCTTCCGGAACAGAAAGAATTTTATGATTTGTTTCTGCACTGGCTGAAACATGCATTGGAACAGAGAAATATAATAGTAATCGAATCCAATCTTTAGTGAGCAGGGGGAAAGCGTCTTGATTAGAATTGATGAGAAAACGGGAATTTTCGCATTGTATACAAAGCATACTGTCATGATTCTGCAAGTTGTGGACGGATTTGTCGGTATGCCGTATTATGGCGAAAAGATTCGTCTTGCCGAGACAGATTATCTGTGCCGGACAGATATCAGACCTTTCACACCGGAACAGCTCCCCGGTGAAGCTGTGAGTTTTCACAGTGCCTTTCCACATGCATACCCGTTTTATGGATGCGGAAATTTCAGAGAACCGGCTTTCCGTGCGGAACAGCAGGACGGCTCAGACACATGCTGCTTAAAATATATCGGGTGCAGTATGTATAAGCAGAAGCCGAAGATTCCGCAGCTGCCGCAGAGTTTCACGAAAAACTGCAATACAGAAACACTGATTCTGTATCTGCATGATGAACAGGCCGGTGTACTGGCAGAAGTGATATATACACTGTTTCAGGACAGTGATATAATCGCCCAGAGTGTCCGGATTCAGAATCAGGGGGAATATCCTGTCATGCTCCGGAGGGTGTTGTCTTCCTGTCTGTGTCTGGAAGGTGAGCTGGAATTGATTACCCTCAACGGCACATGGGCACGGGAAAGATATATGCAGCGTGAGCCGGTTGGCTATGGCGTGAAGAGTATTGGCAGTATCAACGGAGCTTCCTCGCATACACATAATCCGTTCATTGCGGCAGTCCGTCCGGAGACAACAGAAACACAGGGCGAAGCATGGGGAATGGCTTTTGTATATTCCGGGAATTTCTATGCCTGTGCAGAGAAAGATTTTCAGGATAAGACACAGATCATGATGGGCATTCATCCGGACACATTCTGCTGGGAACTGGAATCCGGAAAGTCTTTTTATACACCTGAGGTATTATTGAATTATTCCTGCCGTGGGTTAGGCAGATTCAGCAGGAATTATCATGATTTTATCAGAAATCATATTATCCGGAGCAAGTATCAGTATCAGGAAAGGCCGGTGCTGGTCAACAGCTGGGAGGCTTTCTATTTTGATTTTGATTCTGAAAAACTGCTTCATCTGGCAGATACGGCCTTAGCCTGCGGACTGGATATGCTTGTGATTGACGACGGCTGGTTCGGACACCGGGACAGTGATGACAGCTCATTGGGTGACTGGTTTGTGAATGAAAAGAAAATTCCGCAGGGAATGGAATGGCTCGGTGAACAGATTCAGGAGAGAAATTTAAAACTGGGGCTATGGTTCGAGCCGGAGATGATTTCTCCGGACAGCGAATTGTTTCAGGCACATCCTGACTGGGCTGTGCAGATTCCTGACAGGAGTATAACAATGTCCAGAAATCAATATGTTCTGGATTTAACCCGGCCGGAAATCCGGAGCTATATTTTCAGGTCTATGGCAGATGTGATTCACGAAGCCGATATTTCTTATATCAAATGGGATATGAACCGGCAGATCACCGAGGCATATACGCCGTCACTTCCGGCACACCGGCAGAAAGAATTTTTTCATAGATATATTCTGGCTGTCTATGAGATTCAGGAGAGATTATTAAAAACATTTCCTGATCTGATGATTGAAAACTGTGCCGGAGGCGGCGGAAGATTCGACTGCGGCATGTTATATTACAGTCCGCAGATCTGGTGTTCTGACAATACGGATGCCTGTGACAGAGCAGAAATTCAGCTTGGAACATCGCTTTGTTATCCGCCGTCCTGCATGGGGGCACATATATCGGCCTGTCCGAATCATATTATCGGCAGAAAGACGGATTTCATGACCAGAGCACATGTCGCTCTTGCCGGAACATTCGGCTATGAACTGGATCTGATGCGGATGCGGCAGTCAGAAATTCAGCAGATTCAGACACAGATTGAATTATATCATGAATATTCTCATCTCACCAGAGAGGGCAGTTTTTATAGATTATTGCAGAATGCCTGTCATATTGCATGGGAATTTGCAAGCCCGAACCGGACAGAAATTCTTGTAACTGTCATTCAGATTCGGAACAAAGCTAATCAGCCCAGAATGCATCTGAAATTACAAGGGCTGCTTCCGGATAGTTTTTATATTTTTGACGGGAAAGTCTATACCGGCAGTCAGCTGATGAGAATCGGCATTCCTGTGCCTTTGATGTGGGGAGACGGTGTCAGCAGTCTTTTATATCTGACAGCAGAAAATAAAGAATAATGATAGAAAAATAAAAAAAGGAGACAGATTTATGATCAGAAAGAAACATATACTTTCCGCACTGTGCCTGTGTGCGGTGATGATGCTTGCCGGATGCAGTCAGGCAGAAAGCAGCTCTGACACTACAGAACAGGCCGTTTCGGAACAATCCGGAGATTCCGGCCCGGAGAATGCAGCCATGAATGCTAAAATTTCAGAAGAGGCCTATACATGGGGAAATGTCGCAATCGGCGGCGGCGGTTATGTAACAGGCATTGTATACAGCGAAGCCGAAGAAAATCTGATTTATGCCCGGACTGATATCGGCGGTGCCTACAGATGGGTAGAATCCGAACAGAGATGGAAAGCTATTACCGATCATCTTGGTTCTGAAAACTGGAATCTGATCGGCATTGAAAGCATCGCCGCCGATCCTGTAGAAGCAAACAGAGTCTATGCACTCGGCGGAACTTATATGGGAAATCACGGAGCAGTCCTGGTTTCGGAAGACTACGGAGAAACCTGGGAACAGCATGATATGCCGTTCGACTGCGGAGCGAATAACTCCGGCCGTGGAGTCGGTGAACGCCTGATGGTAAATCCGGCAGAAAATAATGTGATCTACATGGGCACAAGAAATGCCGGACTCTGGAAATCGGAAGACTTCGGCAAAACATGGAATGAAGTGGAAAGTTTCCCGACAAAGGGGAATTATACACAGGAAAATAATGCGATTGGTATCATGTGGGTCGAATTCAATCCGGTGAATCATGATGTCTATGTCGGAGTAGCGGATAAAGACGGAAAGTGTATTTATACTTCTTCGGATCACGGTGCTTCCTGGACGGCTCTGCCGGAGAATCTGAAAGGCATGTATCCTTTGCAGGCGGATTTCTCGGCAGACGGGAAATTATATCTTGCTTATTCGGATAACTGCGGGCCTAATATGAGTCCGCAGAACGGAGCAGTTTGTGTGTATGAAAATAATCAGTTTACAGATATTACACCGGATTTGAAAGATGATCGCTACGGAGGATTCGGAGCAGTTTCGGCAGATAAGCAGAATCCTGATACACTGGTTGTCTGCACGCTGGGGTACTGGTCGGATAACGGAGATAATATTTATCGTTCGACAGACGGCGGTCAGACATGGCAGGGGTTATTTAATATTAAAAATCACGAGAAGCATTATAAAATGAATGTCGAAGAGGCAGATTGGCTGACATGGGGTCGGGAAGAAGCCAAAACAGGCTGGTGGACGGCAGATATTAATATCAATCCGTTTGATTCTGATAAAGTCATGTACGGTACAGGAGCGACTGTTTATTGTACGGAAAATATGACAGATTTAGGCTCTGAGAAAGAAGTAGTGATTTCTTTTGCGGCACAGGGGCTGGAAGAAACTGCTGTTTATCAGATGATTTCACCGGATTATAAAGACGGTCAGCCGCAGTTATATTCTATCATGGGCGATCTGACGGGCTTTGCCCATCTGGATGTGACAAAAGGCCCTGACGATGCACATTTTATGGGAAGTGCTTCCGGAAAGAATCCGACTGATCTGGATGCCGCTTCTGCCAATGCAGATTGTGCAGTCTATGCCGTACAGGACAGAATGAAGCCCTTATGGTACACGCTCGACGGCGGTGCAGCCTGGAATCCCGTTCCGGATGTGCCGGAAAAGGTGGAGGGCGGCAGAGTCTGCATGAATGCCGATGGTACGGTGATTTTATGGAGTCCGGCCAATACAGGGAATTCTAATATTTATCAATATGATATAAAAAATAATAAATGGTACTATGTCGAGGGTCTGGGCTACGGAGCACAGATCTGTGCAGACAGTGTAAATCCGCAGAAATTCTATGCGGCCTATAACGGCATGTTTTATATTTCTACAGACGGCGGAATCAAATTTGAATCCACCGGGCAATTGATCGCTGATAAAGCAGCAATACAGACTGTGGTCGGAAAAGAAGGTCATATCTGGCTTTGCAGCGGAACGCTTCTGATGTACTCCGAAGACGGCGGTCAGAATTTCAATTCTGTAAAAGATATTGATTTCAGAGCAATCGGTTTCGGAGCACCGAAATCAGAAGAGGATTATCCCGTTGTGTATGCAATGGGAAATGCCGGTCAGGGCGATGGAATCTATCGTTCTGTAGATAAGGGCATCACCTGGGAGAGAATCAATGACGAACAGCATTTGTTCGGCAATCTGACAAGTTATATTTCAGGAGACAGCCATGTTTACGGACGGGTGTATTTTGCCACAAACGGCCGTGGGATTGTGATGGGTGATATTGCACAGTGAGCAGATTCTTGAAAGGCAGAAAGCCTGCATACGGAAGGATAATCGGCTGTGTGATAATTGCGGTTCTGGTATGTTTCGGCATACCGTATGCAATCCGGCTGAAAAAGATTTATAACGGTGAAATCATCGCCAATATTCCGGACCCTGAAAAATATCCTGTCATGGGTGTGGATGTATCCCGGTATCAGGGAAAAATTGACTGGTCTGTGATTGCTTCGCAGAATGTGACGTTTGCATTTATCAAGGCTACTGAAGGCAGTTCGCATCAGGATCCCTGTTTTGCCGAAAACTGGCAGGAAGTCAAAAAGACAAATATCTATTCCGGAGCCTATCATTTTTTCAGTTTTGAAAGTTCCGGAGAAACACAGGCACAGAATTTTATTCAGACAGTCGGTGATCTGGAAAATACCAATCTGCCGCCTGTGGTTGATCTGGAATTTTACGGAGATTACAGCGATTCTCCGCTTTCCAGAAAAGAAACACAAGAGATTCTGGATGCGTTATTAAAACAGCTGGAAGAATATTATCATGTCAAGCCGATTATTTATACCACAACAAAAGCATATTATCATTATATGCTCGGCGGCGGTTACAGTGACTATCCGCTCTGGTTCAGGAATACGTATCAGGAACCGTTTGTCAACTGGAGTTTCTGGCAGTATTCCGACAAGGGGAAATTAAATGGCTATGACGGTGTACAGCAGGATTGCAGAGAAATGTGCATTGATCTGAATGTATATCACAGTTCTTATGAATCATTTCTGGAAGAATTTTCCCTTCCGGAAGTCACAACCGAAACACTGGATCACACTGATGAGAAAGAAGAAAAGGAGAGCAAGACATGAAACCATTTTTCCTGAAAGCGGCATGTAAAGATTATATCTGGGGCGGAAACCGCCTGAGAGAATACGGAAAAGAATCTGATAAAGACAGAATCGCTGAAAGCTGGGAGCTTTCCTGTCATCCTGACGGAGAAAGTGTGATTGCTTCCGGAGAATATGAGGGCATGACACTGAAAGCGTTTTTAGAAGAAAATCCTGATGCACTGGGCGTTTACTGCGAGAAATTCGACAGATTTCCGGTATTGATCAAATTAATCGATGCCAAAGAGAATCTCTCTTTACAGGTACATCCGGATAATGCCTATGCGATGAAACAGGAACACGACTGGGGAAAGACAGAACTCTGGTATATTATCGAGGCAGAACCGGGAGCCGAAATTATTTATGGCTTTAAAGATTCTATCACAAAAGAACAGTTTCAGTTTGCAATCAAAAATCATAGTATTCTGAACTGGGTACAGCATGTTCCTGTAAAAGCCGGAGATGTATTTTATATTCCTGCCGGAACGGTTCATGCAATCGGCAAAGGGATTCTATTGGCCGAAATCCAGCAAAGTTCCAATCTGACTTACAGAATTTATGATTATGACAGAGGCCGGGAGCTGCATATTGACAAGGCACTGGATGTCACAAGGCTGACACCGGCCGAGAATCCCGCCCCGGAAGAACCTGTTATCCGTGACGGCTTTACAGCACAATATCTGAAACGCTGTCCGTTTTTTACCGTACAGAAAATCACAGCTTCGGAAAGCAGCGTCGGATATTATGACAGTTTCCGGCATTTGTTAATTCTTGACGGAGATGCCGTAATCGAGATTGACGGTCAGGAAGTACCGATCAAAAAAGGCGACAGCATTTTTATTCCGGCAGGGGTATTCTGTCCGATTCGTGGAAAATGCACGGCATTGAAAACATTCATGTCACATACAGGCAATCCGGCCGACAAAAATATCAGAATTAAGGAGCATATTATTTTATGAAGAAATTACTTATTTTATTAACTGCTGTCTGCATGGCATTCCCGGCAGTATCTGCGGTTCCGGTTTATGCAGAAGATACCGATATGGAAGAAGATTATATTTTATCTCAGAATGAAAATCTGGAATACAGAAAATATGAAGATTATATTGAAATCTGCGGTCATACGGCTTCAATTTCCGGAGAATTTGCAGTTCCGTCAGAAATTGACGGTCTGCCTGTAACACTCATTGATGATTATGCCTTTGCAGATTGTGAAGCCCTGACTTCTGTGAGCATTCCGGAGGGAGTGACTTCCATCGGAAGCTGTGCATTTTTATCCTGCACATCGCTGAATTCCGTTTCTGTTCCGGGAACAGTGACTTTTATCGGGTACGGAGCATTTGATGAAACCCCCTGGAAAGATACACAAATGCAGGGAGCTTTTCTGATTATCAATCAGATTCTTGCCGATGCAACTTCCTGTTCCGGAGATGTCACGATTCCGGACGGTGTTGTCACAATCGGAGAATCTGCCTTTGACAACTGTGAAGCCATGACTTCTGTGGTAATTCCGTCCAGTGTAAAGACGATCGGAGAAGGAGCATTTTCTTATTGTACTTCCCTGACTTCGATGACGATTCCGGAGAATGTGAAGATAATCGGAGAATCTGCCTTTGCGGACTGCACTTCTCTGAAAACTGTAGAATGCTCGGCTTCTCAGATCGGAGCATATGCATTCTGTTTCTGCACTTCCCTGAAGAATGTAACAGTTAAAAATCCGTACTGTGAATTTATTGAAAATAAAATTTTTGTAGGCTGTGACGGGATTGTACTTCATGGTTATACAAATTCCACAACACAGACTTACGCAGAGGAATGTGACTGGGGGTTTGTCTCTCTCGGAGAGATCTCAGCAGTACTGGCCGGCGATGCCGATCTTTCCGGAAAAGTAGATATTCTGGATGTCATCACGCTCAACAGGGCGATCTTAGGAAAAGAAACTCTGACAGAAAATCAGATCAAAGCAATTGATTTCAATCAGAACGGCAAACCGGATTCAGAAGAAGCCCTGATGATTTTAAAATATATCACCGGACTGATCGATACATTATAACATATTATAATATATAATATAAAGGGTGTGAATCGCATGAAAAAAATATTGGCTATTTTAGGAGCATTTACAATGCTGACTGTTTCCGTGCCGAGGCTTCCTGTTCAGGAAACAACTGTAATTCAGGCATCTGCTGAAGAAGAATATGAAGACTATACAGAAGATGTCTATGGAAGTTTAGTATATAAAAAATATGCCGATTATATTGAAATTTCCGGCTATACGGATGAAGCAGAAAATGAAATTACAATTCCGGCAGAAATTGACGGTCTGCCTGTCACGAGCATTGGAACATTGGCATTTTCAAACTTCTATTCGCTAACTTCTGTTATCATTCCGGATGGTGTAACCACAATCGGAAATAGGGCATTTTCTGGCTGTACTTCACTGACTTCTGTTACGATTCCGGAAAGTGTTCAGAGCTTTGGATGGTATGTATTTGATTATACGCCTTGGCTGTATCAAAAGCAGGAAGAAAATCCGTTTGTCATCATCAATCATATTTTAATAGACGGAGCACTCTGCAAAGGAGAAATTATTGTTCCGGAGGGAGTAACCGCAATCAGTGCAACTGCATTTTATTACTGTTCTGATATAATTTCTGTAACACTTCCGGATGGCATAACAAGTATTGGAGGCGGAGCATTTTCCAACTGTAGTTCCCTGACTTCTGTTAATCTTCCGGATAGCATTACAAATATTGGAGAAGAAGCATTTTATGGCTGTTCTGCTTTAACTTCCATTGCTGTTCCCGAGGGTGTTACCTGCATTCTGCCTTATACATTTTATGAATGTTCATCATTGACTTCTATTACTCTGCCGGATACTCTTATCAGTATCGAATCATGGGCATTGGATGACTGTACTGCTTTAACTTCTGTTTTTATTCCTAAAGGTGTAACAAGTATTGCAAGCGGATTTCTTAAAGGCTGTTCTGCGGCAGTCTCTATTGATGTAGATGAAGAGAATACAGTTTTTTCCAGCAAAGACGGTGTTTTGTTTAATAAGGAACAGACTGTTCTGCTTCGTTTTCCTTCCGGAAACGAACAAACGGAATATGTAATACCAGAAACTGTAACTGGAATTGCATTTCATGCTTTTCGGGACTGCAGTCATTTACTTTCTATCAGGATTGAAAATCCCGACTGTGAAATTATAGAAAATAAATATACACTTCCGGAGCAAGCCGTTATTTACGGCTATGAAAATTCGACAGCACAGGCCTATGCCGAAAAATACGGCTATCAATTTGAAGTGATCGGCTCAGAACCGGAAACAGAATCCCGGGCAGAAGAATTTCTTTCCGGCGATGCCGATCTTTCCGGAAAAGTAGATATTCTGGATGTCATCACGCTCAACAGGGCAATCTTAGGAAAAGAAACTCTGACAGAAAATCAGATCAAAGCAATTGATTTCAATCAGAACGGCAAGCCGGATTCAGAAGAATCTCTGATGATTTTAAAATATATCACCGGACTGATTGAGGCATTATAAATATTGCTGAGATAAATCGAAAGTTCAGAGTTCAGAATCAGCTATTTAAAAAAATAATACTGTGATCAAGTCAGGAGTTGCAAAATGAGTTGCAGCACCCTATATAATATATAGAAATATGATTGCAAGTCAACAGGACAGATACAAAGAGGCTTAAAAGCCGCCTCTTTGTAAATCTGTCTGATCTGTTTTGACAAATCCGGATTCAGAATCAAAAAACAGTTAGTAGCATTTTACTACAGAGGGAAAAAAATAGGGAAATCACCCTATATAATATATAGAAATATATTTTCCTGTCATGGAATAGGTAAAGGTGGCTTAAAAGCCAGCCACCTTTAACCCTGTCTTTCCCCATTGACAAACGCAGTCTGAAAAATTTTCTATCATGTCAAACTGCTAAATTCTGATTTATTGTATGTATATTACCAGACTGATTCCGGATTTTATAAGCTAACCATGCTGATTTCAGCATAAAAATAAAAGGAGGAAATTTTATTATGAAGTACTACATCGGAATTGACCTCGGAGGCACCAACATTGTTGCGGCTGTTGTGGATGAGAATTACAAGATTCTCACTAAGGCCAGCACTAAGACAAACCGTCCCCGTCCTGCGGAGGAAATCGCTGACGATATGGCAGCAATGGCTTTAAAAGCCGTGAAAGAAGCCAATCTGACGATTGATCAGATTGAATGGGTTGGTGTCGGCACGCCCGGACTTGCCAACAGTGAAACCGGTATTGTAGAATTCTCGAATAACTTAGGCTTTGAGAATACGCCCCTTGCGGAATATATCAAGAAGCATATTGACAAGCCTGTCTTTATCGAGAACGATGCCAATGCCGCCGCTTATGGTGAATATGTCGCAGGTGCGGCCAAAGGTGCAAAGAATGCAGTCTGCATTACACTCGGAACAGGAGTAGGCGGAGGCATTATTATCGACGGTCAGATTTATGCCGGCTCGAATTTCGGCGGTGCAGAAATCGGACATACTGTCATTCAGGTAGATGGTGCTCAGTGTTCCTGCGGTAGAAAGGGCTGTTTCGAGGCATATTCTTCAGCAACCGGATTAATCCGCATGACCAAAGAAAAAATGGAACTCTGCCCGGAATCTGCTCTGCACAAGATCACAGCAGAGAGAAACGGCAAAGTTTCGGCAAGAACGGCATTTGATGCGATGCGTCAGGGCGATCAGGCCGGTAAAGAAGTTGTTGATGATTATATCAAATATTTAGCAGCCGGAATTACCAATACGATCAATATTTTCCAGCCGGATATTCTGTGTATCGGCGGAGGTGTCTGCAATGAAGGCGATCCCCTGCTTCTGCCGATGAAAGCTCTCGTAGAAAAGGAAGTTTATACCAGAAATTCTCCGAAAAATACGAAGATTGTCATTGCCGAACTCGGTAACGATGCCGGTCTGATCGGTGCGGCATTCTTAGGTGCAGCGAAGAAATAAGCATGAACTGAAAAAATCCCTGTTCTTTTTAAGGGCAGGGATTTTTTATAAAAATCAGGTTTTCAACTTTTCCACGTTGAAAGATTGTTGAAATTATGTTGAAATGTTGAAACTGTTGAAAATTCAAGAGTAAGGAGAATTTTTTATGAACTTGAAAAAAATGCTGGCTGTTGTTTCTGCCTTTTGTATGATGGGTACAGTCATACCGTTTCTTCCGGCTCAGGAAATCGCTGTGATTCAGGCATCTGCCGAAGAAGAATATGAAGAATATACAGAAGGTATTTATGAAAATCTGACATACTATAAATATGCAGATCATATTGAAATTTCCGGTTATACAGAAGACCTGGAGGGAGAAATTGTGATTCCGGCAGAAATTGAGGGTCTTCCTGTTACAGGCATTCAAGAATGTACATTTTCTTTTTGTACAAATCTGAAATCTGTTATGCTTCCTGACAGTATCACCAATATCGGATTCGATGCATTTTATCAATGTACAAGTCTGACTTCTGTCATAATTCCGAACAGTGTTGCCAGCATCGGAGACCGTGCATTTTGCGACTGTGAAAAATTAACTTCTGTCACGCTTCCCGACAGTATCACCAGTATCAAAGATTTTACATTTTCGGGCTGTACAGGCCTGACTTCTTTCACAATTCCTGATAGTGTGACTGATATTGGACTCTGTGCATTTGCCAGCTGTACAAGCCTGATCTCTGTTACAATTCCCGACAGTGTTACCACGATCGGAGATTATGCATTTGTCTACTGTACGAGCCTGTCCTCTGTTACAATTCAAAATCCGGACTGTGAAATTTCTGATACTTCGCTCACTATCTGCAATGCCTATGATGCCGAACTGGAAAAAGCGGAGTTTAACGGCACAATTTACGGCTATGAAAATTCGACAGCTTTGGCTTATGCTGAAAAATACGGCCGAAATTTTGAAGTAATCGGCTCTGCTCCGGAAACATCAGAAGCATATCAGCAGGGCGATGCTGACGGCAATCAGAAAATTGATATTCTGGATGTCATCACTCTCAACAAAGCTGTCATGGGAAAAGAAACCCTCTCCGAAAATTCTCTCAAAGCGATTGATTTCAACGGCAACGGCAAGCCCGATTCCGAAGAAGCTCTTACGATTCTGAAATATATTGTCGGTCTGATTCCCGAACTTGCCTGACAGAAACCGCCCTGTCCTCTCCGGAGGACAGGTTTTTTGTGTATTTTCAGGTATAAATGCATAGTAATTTTTTAAAAAAATCAAATTTTTAGAAAATTCTGCATATTGACTTTTTTCCGGATTTGTGTCATAATATTATCTGTAAGTGTCAGATTATGACAATTTTCGGAATGGAGTGAAAAAAATTGGTTTTCAGCAGCCTGGAGTTTATTTTTATTTTCTTGCCGGTGTTTTTTATCTGCTATGCCCTGATGCCGAATATCCGGCTGAAAAATCTCGCAATTCTGCTGGGGAGTATTGTATTTTACAGCATTGGCGTACTGGAAACCCCGAAAACATGGATTTATATTCCCCTGTTTATACAGACGATTCTTGTCAATTATCTGCTTGGCAGACTGATTCAGGATTCTCAGAAGCATTCTAAACTGCTTCTGATTCTGGGAATTGTCTATAACGTATTCTGGTTATTGTTCTTCAAATATTCCGGATTTTTCAGTACAAATCTGAACCATGCCTTTCATCTTGATTTACCGGAGCGAAATATTATTCTGCCGATCGGTATCAGTTTCTATACATTCCAGAATCTTTCCTATCTGGTCGATGTCTACCGGAAAAATGCAAAGGCCTCGAAAAATCTGATTGATTACGGAGCTTATATCTCCATGTTTCCGCAGCTGATTGCAGGGCCTATTGTAACTTATTCCACAGTAGCCGAAGAACTCAAAGACAGAAAACATTCTTTATATCATATTGATAAAGGCCTCAAGATTTTTACGGCCGGACTGGGATTTAAAATCCTGATTGCCAATCAGCTGGGCGGTCTCTGGAGAGATATTGGAACAATCGGTTTCAAGAGCATTTCCACACCTCTGGCATGGCTGAGTATTGCAGCCTATTCTTTCCAGTTATATTTTGATTTCTACGGCTATTCCCTGATGGCCATCGGCTTAGGCCTGATGATGGGTTTTCATCTTCCGCAGAATTTCAATCAGCCTTATCTTTCTCTGACTATGACGGAATTCTGGAGAAGATGGCATATGACACTCGGTTCCTGGTTCCGGAATTATATTTATATTCCTCTGGGCGGCAACCGAAAAGGCAAATTTAAGACAATCCGGAATATTTTTATTGTCTGGTTTCTGACAGGCTTCTGGCACGGTGCAAGCTGGAATTTTATCTTATGGGGTTTGTTTTTATTTGTCATCCTGATGAGCGAAAAATTATTCACAGGAAAATATTTAAATCAGCATAAAATTCTCGGTCATTGTTATATGCTGTTTCTGATTCCTGTTTCATGGACGATTTTTGCCATTACGGATATTCATTCTCTGGGCGTGTTTTTCACCAGATTATTTCCGTTTCTGCCGCATGAAACCGGCCGTATCATGGACGGAGATTATCTCAAATCCCTGCATACTTACTGGAAATATTTCCTTGCGGCAATCCTGTTCTGTACACCTCTGCCGCAAATGCTCGCTCCGAAACTGAAAGATAAGCCTGTTCTGACAGCAATCGGCTGTCTTGCGGTATTTGCAGCCTGTGTCTACTGTATGTATCAAGGGCTGAACGATCCGTTTTTGTATTTCAGATTTTAATAATTATATTCTGATTTATCTCAGAAACATAAAATCAAATTCAAAGATAAAAGTGAGGCAGATCACATATGCGAAAAAATGCAAAATATCTCTATACAGGTCTTTTATGTATCAGTTTTCTGATTTCTTCCCCCCTGATTATCGGTCAGGTTCTGAAAGGCTCGCCGGATGCCAGAGTCTCCAAAGCCTATGCCAAATATGAAGAACCCTCAGAAACTGTTGCTGAAAGCATAGAAGAAATTCAGTCTCCGGAAGAAACAGAAAGTTCAGAACTTTCTGAAACGGAATCCGAAACAGAAACAGAATCTGAAACCGAACCCGATACCCGGGAAAAAACCAAAGCAGGTCTTGTCTTTGTCGAAAGCGATCCGTCCTATTTTGATGATGCTCTGTTTATCGGTGATTCCAGAATGGAAGATCTCCGTGATTACGGTACACTGGATAATGCAGATTATCTCTGTGCGGTCGGACTTTCTACTTATAAAGTCACGGGCGGTAAGTATGTCGAGGGTGAAACCCTCGCCGGAAAATTCTATGATCGTGATTACAGTAAAATCTATATTATGCTCGGTCTGAATGAATGTGCCGACAGTGCCGAAAGTTTCAGAATCAATATGAATGAACTCCTGGATGAAGTCCGTGAAGGTGCTCCCGATGCCCTGATCTATCTGATGTCGAATCTGCATGTTTCCTGGGAATCTTCTATTGAAAATCCCTCGGAAAGCAATGAACGGCTGAATATCATCAATCAGGCAATCGAAGAAATGACAGACGGAAAAAATATCATCTATCTGGATATTAATCCTCTGTTCGATGATGAAGACGGCTGTCTGCCGGCAGATGCCTCCGGCGATGGTGTTCATCCGTATGCAACTTACTATCCGGAATGGTCAGACTGGCTCTGTCAGCATACTATTACGGAAAAAAGCTATGAATCCGCTCCCCTGCCGGAAATTGATTTCGGTCAGGCTGTGGAAATTCTCAAACAGGGCGGTCATCTTTCCCGAAAAGACTGGGGAGAAGAAGTCTGGATTCAGCTCGGCAGTTCTGATGCCATTGAAATGAAAACTTCGGATAACAGAATCATTCCGTGGACTGCCTCACAGGAAGATATGCTCGCCGAGGACTGGGTTTCCCTGACCGGAAACGGTGATGCTTCATGAAAAAACAAGTCAGATCAAAACGCAAAAAAGGCCTGACTCTCCATAAAATCAGAAGATATTGCTTTACATTTCTGTTTGGCATTGCCTATCTGATTTCTGCTCCGTTTATGCTCAGCCAACTCCGGAACAGTCACAAGCCGCAGGCTGCTGCTGTCAGCGAAGAACCTGCAGAAACAGAAACCGCTCCGGAAACCGAAACAACTGCTCCGGAACTTCCGGAACAAGATTCAGAACTGCTTACAGAAACTGTTCCCGAACCTGCCGAACCTCTGCCGCTCAGATTTGTCACCAGTGAACCGTCTTATTTTGATGATGCTCTGTTTATCGGTGATTCCCGTACTGTCGGGCTTTGCAATTACGGAAATCTTCCGAATGCAGATTATTTTTGTACCGGCGGTCTGGCAGCCTATCAGATTCTGGACGGTGAAACAATAGACGGCAGTACCCTCAGAGAAGTGCTTTCTGAAAACGAATACGGAAAAATCTATGTCATGCTCGGCCTGAATGAAATCGCATTCGGTGTGGAAGAATTTGGTACGCATATTCAGGAATTATACAATATGATTCAGGAAGAAGCTCCGGATGCCTTGATTTTCATGATGGCAAACCTGCATATTACACAGACTTTTTCTGAAGAAAGCAGCAGTATCAGCAATGCCGATCTGAATCAGGCCAACGAGTATATTAAAAATCTGACTGACGGTGTGAACAGTTTCTATATTGATGTCAATCCTCTGTTCGATGACGAAAACGGCTATCTTTCCGCAGATTACAGCGGAGACGGAAGCCATATTTCCGGCTATGACTATGCCCGCTGGACAGACTGGCTCTGCACTCAGACCATCACAGAAGAAAGCGTTCCCGATACAGAAACTCTCGTTTCTTTCAGCGAGGCTGTCAGTGCTCTGAAAGAAAATCATATTGTGACCCGTACTGCATGGGGAAATACCGAAATTCAGCTCCGGATTGATTCTTCCGGTACAGAAATGCAGATTTCCATGAAAACAGCGGATGACAAGCTTGTTGCCTGGAAGCCTTCACAGGAAGATCTGCTTGCTGAAGACTGGATTATTTTAGAATAACTAAAATCTGCCTGCATAATGCTCATGCAGGCATTTTTGCTGTATTTCTCGAAGAACGGCAATGCTTTTTATTTTTTTCTTCATACATATGATGATCCATTTCATTCAGAAACGCATCTGTCAGCGTTTCCGGATGATGTACACTATGCCCCAGCGAAAAGGATAGCTGATACGGTTTCTGACTGGTCTGATTGAAATTTTTTACACCTTCTCTGAGAGTTTCTTCGATCTGCAATAATGTTTCTTCCTCACCGTTCCGGATGAGAATAATAAATTCATCTCCGGCAAACCGTACAGGCAATGCCTTTTCCGGTATGGAAAGCCGGATAATCCGTGCCGCTTCCACAAGGGCTTCATCACCGACTGTATGTCCATACTGATCATTGATGGATTTGAAATAATCCAGATCAATCATGATACCGCCGGCTGTGATTTCTTTCCGGCTGATATGATTCAGCATATGATCCAGATAATTCCGGTTATAGAGCTTAGTCAGCGGGTCGATATAAGACAGCTCATTTTGCAGACTCATATAAATGCTGACAAGCCCGATTGCCGTACAGCACCATCCGATGGAAATGCCGTATATAAAAAACTGTGCGGTTGCTCCCAGTATAATCGGAGCGATAAACATATAGATCGGGAAAAATCTGTCTTTTCCGAATTTCCTGTTATACTGCCATCTGATCACCAGACTGTAAAACAGATACCCTGTCGTCAGCGTATAATAAATATATCCTCCGATCTCTCTTTGATACACATTCTGTTCATTGATACTGAATAAAAACTGATAACTACAGTTCAGAATCACGGCAATTACAGCCATCAACATGGGAATTCCGATAAAAGGGCCTCTTCTCCTGGTACGCTGGACATCATGATATAATCTTAACTCCACATAGATACACCACAGATAAGAATCCAGTACATTTACAAG
Organism: Oscillospiraceae bacterium; assembly: GCA_017483465.1. Classification (GTDB taxonomy): domain Bacteria; phylum Bacillota; class Clostridia; order Oscillospirales; family Ruminococcaceae; genus UBA3855. Next base: position 20,594 of record JAFUWN010000101.1, on the reverse strand, counting down.
ATAAAGCCATGAAGTACCGGCCATATTCAAAGTACGAATCCATGCATATGAGGTATTTCCGTCGAAGATAAACGTCAGCATTTCTGTTATACATGCTGAGGCTGTGAGAATAATCATTGCTGTAAACATGTTGTCACTGAGCTGCTGTCTCTGCCGAACAAGATGACTGCTGATCAACAGGATAATAAGCAGAGCAAATCCAATACAGTTGGTCGTAATAATAGCTTGCAGATTCATCGTTCTGACCTCCGCTGAAAAAACTTAGCTTTATTATAACATATTTCTTAAACGTTTTCAATAAGATCTGAAAAAATTTACAATTCTAACATAATTTTATGCAAATTATCAGAAAACAGCACGGTTTCCGGCCGTGCTGTTTATGTCTGATTCAAATTTTATCTCTCTCCGGATATTTGCAGTAATTTTTCAGCATTTCCGGCAAAGACAGCATGTTCCTGTTCAGGAGTCAGACCAAGCTTTCTGATTTTCTGAACTGTCACTTCCGTATTGTCCCAGGGACAGTCACTTGCAAGAAGAATTTTATCATAACCATGCTTTTCGATAATTTTATATAATAACTCGTCATCATGCATATGACTGCCAATGACAGCCGTATCAAAATAGAGATTCCCGAAATTTCCTGCTAAGGTCGTTTCCACTTCCTGCCAGAGCTGATTCCCTCCCAGATGTGCCAGAATAAAAGTCGTATCCGGAGCGGCTTCCAAGGCTTTCACAGCCGCTTTCGGAGAACAATGCACACAGTCAGGACAAACCGGATCGACTCCGGCATGAAACAGAATCGGAAGCCCCAGTTCACCGCATTTTCTGTAAATCGGAAACATGCGTTCTTCATCAGCAAAAAAATGCTGATAATCCGGATGGAGTTTGATTCCGTAAAGCCCTAATTCTTTAATGCGTTCCAGTTCCTGAAAGACATCTTCCCCGTCAGGGTGAACGCTTCCGAACGGAAAAATATGATCAGATTTACAGGAAGCCGCCCAGTTATTGCAGACAAGATGCTGTGTCGGTTTCGTAGCAATCGAAAGCAGTACAAAGCCATCAACATGCCATTCCTGCATTTTTCGCTCTGTATCGGAAAGCGTTCCGTTGGTTTCCGGCGGTTCTCCGGCGGTTTCAGCTAATGCTTTTACCGTTCTTTCAGCGATTTTATCCGCAAAGGCATGGACATGAAAATCAATATAATTCAAGACAGAGCCTCCTGCTTACTGCTGACAGCTCCGGACTTCTTTTCTTCTTCATAGCAGGTGAAAATTCTGTCAACTTCTTTTTCGTCTTTCACTTTTGTGAAGCTGCTCACAACAGGACAGAGAATCAGAGAGAAAATCATGCAGAATGCACCGGCATTCAGCGGTGAAGTAACTGTAAACGGAATCGGCAGACTTGCGGCTGCTTTTGTAAGTTCCGGGAACCATCCGAGCATGAATAATGCCGTATGTGTCAGCGTGAAGATTACTGCAAAACCGAAACATGCCCATACACCGGCAGGGGTGATTTTCTTCGAGAATAAACCCAGCATAAACGGTGCTAAGAACGAACCGGATAATGCTCCCCATGAAATGCTCATCAGAGTCGTGATATAAGCGTTTTTATTCGCAGCCATAATAACAGAAATCAGCAGAAAGACAGCAATGAAAATTCTGATGCATAATACCTGTTTTTTCTCATCCATTTTGTTTTTCATTGCCGGCTTGATCAGGTCAAGTGTCAGAGTCGAACTTGATGTCAGTACCAAAGAAGACAGTGTAGACATCGAAGCAGATAACACCAGTACAACAATCAGTCCGATTAAGAATTCAGGCAGAGCCGTCTGAAGCATTGCCGGAACAATGGCATCATATTCCAGTTTTCCGTTGACGGTATTAATAAATATTTTAGAAGTATCGGAAGCATCGGCTGTACCGAACAGTCTGCCGAATCCGCCCAGGAAATAGCATCCGCCGGAAACAATCACAGCAAAAACAGTGGAAATAATACTGCCTCTGCGGATAGCCGCATCATCAGAAATGGAATAAAATTTCTGAATCATCTGCGGAAGTCCCCATGTTCCCAGAGAGGTCAGAATCACAACACCAAGCAGATCGGCCGGATAAGGGCCGAATACGGAATTCAGTGTCTGTGTATTGCCGGAATCATCTGCAATTTTTCCGAGATTCTGCATAGCATTGCCAAAACCGCCCTGATAATTCACAATTGTAAATACAACTGCCAAAATACCGATCAGCATAATAATGCCCTGTACAAAGTCATTCAGAGCCGTAGCATGGAAACCGCCGGCAATGACATAAATCGCTGTGAAAACAGCCATAATAATAATACAATAAATATACGGAATCCCCAGAGAAGATTCAAATAATCTGGATAAACCGTTATAAACCGAGGCTGTATAGGGTATCAGGAATAAAAATACAATCAGAGATGCCGCAATTTTCAGAGCCTTGCTCTGATAGCGTTTCTCGAAAAATTCCGGCATGGTCGCACAGTCTAAAAATTTTGTCATGGTTCTGGTTCTTCTGCCGAGAATCACCCATGCCAGCAGCGAACCGATCAAAGCATTTCCCAGTCCGATCCAGGTTGCGGAAATGCCGTATTTCCAGCCGAACTGCCCGGCATAGCCGATAAACACAACGGCCGAAAAATAAGATGTTCCGAAAGCAAATGCCGAAAACCAGGGGCCTATGCTTCTTCCGCCAAGTACGAAATCGCTGACACTTTTTGTTTTCCGGTTGCAGTAAATGCCAATGCCTACCATCAGACACAGATACAGCACCAGAATAAGCCATTTGATCATAATTCGTTTACCTCTCTTTAATTATTTTTCTGATTTAAAGCTTTAACGCTTTTCTATATAAAAGCAATTGTAATTATTATTATAATTCATAAAATCCTGTTTGTCAAGAGGTTTTGTAAATTTCTGCAATAATTTCAAAAAACAGATAAACTTTCTGTCAGATTCATAGATTTTCGGAAATAAATTTCCGAATTTTTCCTGTATGATTTTCTGAAAATCGGCACATACTATCTGCGTGAACGGTGACTGCCGTTTCACAGAAAGAGGTATCACCATGAACAACAGCATCTGGGATAAAATTTGTCTGACACTGCTGATTATCGGCGGTATCAACTGGGGTCTGGTCGGTATTTTTGAATTTGATCTTGTTGCCTGGCTGTTAGGCGGTTCAGCATCTGTACTCAGCAGGGCGGTTTACATTCTTGTAGCCGTCTCGGCGGTATGGTGTACAACGCTGTTATTCCGTCTGGATGACCATGAGAATCGGAATCAGATTCACTCAATCGGCTAAGGCCTGAAAAAAATAAAATGCCCTGTTCCGGTGAGATGGGAACAGGGCGTTTATTTTTGCAAATTACGCATTCAGCAGCTTTGCCAGATGGGACTTCTTTCTTGCTGCGTTGTTCTTGTGCAGAAGATTTTTAGCACATGCCTGGTCAACACGCTTGATTGCGAACTTGATAACAGCTTCTTTGTCAGCAGCATTATTAGCAGCAGCTAATTCCGCTTTCTTGATGACTGTCTTGAGATTGGACTTTCTTGCCTTGTTGGCAGCAGCCTTGGTCTTATTGACTTTTACTCTCTTCTTGGCAGATTTGATATTCGGCATTCCGGAAACACCTCCTTGAAATAAAAAAATATTCAAGTGCATAGCGAGCACTTTTCCGGTACAGAATAAGAAAACAGGGAGACACCGCCTGTTTCCGGACGGTACGACCGTCCAAACATCATATACCGCACCTAAGTACTATTATACCATGTCCGGAAAAGAATTGCAAGCATCTTTTTCACGTTTTTTTGATAAAAATTTCTCCACTTTTTCGGCATATTGCATAATTCGGAAAGGAGCTTTTTTATGACAATGCCCTACAGAACAGACCTGGCACTGGAAAGCGTTTCAGAAATGCCGGAATCTTCCGGCATCATCCAGCAGCAGCGGGGAAACTATTTTCAGATTACGGAAATTCAGATCACAGATTCCGAAGCCGGAAAAATGCTGGATAAGCCGGAAGGCAGATATATCACCCTGACAGGCGAATCGCTCTCCGGCTTTTCGGAACATTATCCCGAAATGACAGAAGAATTTGCTCAGGAATTAAAAAATCTGCTCCCGGAAACTGGCCTGATCTTTATCGCCGGACTCGGCAATCCGCAGATCACACCGGATGCACTCGGGGTTCGTGTCACGGAAAAAATTATTGCTACCCGGCATTTACAGAAAGAACTTGCCTGTGAAGACGAAGATTTTTTAAAACAGCTCCGTCCGGTGAGTACCCTCGCCGGAGGCGTACTCGGACAAACCGGAATCGAGTCGGCAGAATTAATTCAGGCCGTCTGTGAAAAAATTCATCCCTCTGCTGTCATTGCCGTGGATGCCCTTGCCTGTACCGCTCCGGAACGGCTTGGCAGGACGATTCAGATCGCTGATACCGGTATTTCCCCCGGCAGCGGTGTTTCCAATCACAGAACGGCTCTGAACCGGGAAACACTCGGCATTCCCGTTATCGGCATCGGTGTGCCGACCGTCATCAATACTAAATATCTTGCCGAACATGCTCCGGATATGACAGTTGCTCCCCGTGATATTGACAGACTCATCACACAGGCCGCCCATCTGATCGGATGCGGTATTAACCTCGCTGTACAGCCCGATATGTCCTATGCAGACATTGCAAATTTCTGAATTTATTTTATTCCTTTTTTCACAAATGTTATTGACAAATCATGAAAAATATGTTATCATAAAATTACAGATAGAAAAACGTAAGCTTAATACTATGAAAATTATGAAAAGAGGACTGATTATCATGAAGAAATTTCAGAAAACGATCTCTGCTCTGACCGCTGCTGTAATGACATGCTCTATGGCTGCCGGTTCTCTGTTTGCTCCGGCTGCAAACGCTGCGGATAAGACGGCGATCGACATTGTAAACGAAATGGGTCTTGGCTGGAATCTCGGCAATACGTTTGACTGCTCCGGCGGTTCGGAAACGTATTTCGGCCTTGGCTGGGTTGCCGACGAAAACGGCAATATGGGTACAGGCTGGATTGACAAAGCAAGCTGGGATGTTACTTCCACAGAAACCATGTGGGGCAACCCCATCACTACCAAAGCTATGATTGATGCCGTTCATGCTGAGGGCTTCAATTCCATCCGTATTCCTGTGACCTGGTTCGAGAATTCCGATCCCGATACCTATGATATTGACGATGCTTATCTCGCCCGTGTAAAAGAAGTCGTTGACTATGCTTATGCAAATGATATGTATGTCATTGTCAATATGCACTGGGACTGCTCCGGCGGCAATAACTCCAAATACTGGCTTGATGCCGGCATGGATGCTCTGCCCCGCTACACTACCATGTGGACGGAAATCGCCAATTATTTCAAAGATTATGACAATCATCTTGTACTCGAAAGCATGAACGAAGTTCCGTTTGATTATTCTACTCTGAATACTTTCAATCAGAAATTCGTGGATATCGTCAGAGGTACAGGCAGCGGCAATGCTGACAGACTTCTGCTTCTCGCCGGTGCCAATGATGACCTCACAAAAACATGCAATCCGGAATATAAGCTCCCGGATGACAATATGATCGCTGTTTCCATTCATTATTATTATCCTTCTATCTTTGCTGTCGCTACCAAAGATTCCACATGGGGCTACACTGACAAGTGGGGGACTGATGACGAAAAACAGAACGTCTATGATCTGTTCGCTAAGATGAAAGCTTATTATGCTGATGAAGGTGTTCCGGTTATTCTTGGTGAATACGGCGTTGTTACCAACGAAAACGGCGGAAAAGATCATGACAGTATTGTATCTTATCTTGATACCATCGCTTCTTCTGCTCTCGCTACTGACGGTGTTACCGCATTCCTGTGGGATGCCGGAAATGCCGGCGATATGCAGTATTTCGACAGAAAAAATCTCACATGGTTCAATCAGGATTATGCTGATGTCTACAAGAACCTCAGAGAAAACGGCACATCCCTCGAATTTGAATATAATATCACCAAAAATACAGAAACTTCTTCTTCTGCAACTGTTACCCTTTCCGGTTCCGGAGATTATAATGTAGATCTGGGTACTTATGCAGGAAAAGGCATTACTATCAAGCAGGTTATTCTGAACGGTACATCCGGCGGCGGCTGGGGCGTTTCTTTCCCTGCTACCAATCCTGACGGCTCTAACAGAAGCTGGACTTCCGAAGCCGGTGCTGTCGGTGCTGACGGTTCTGTCACAATTGATCTTGACGGTGTATTCGAGGGCGATAACGGCTCTGAAGATTATGTACTCTCCCTTGCCGGAAATATGACGTTCTCCAAGTGGTGGGGGCCTGATGATGCAACTCTCAGCTCTGTAACGCTGGTATTCGATAAGGAAATTACTTATACTTCTATGGATGTTTCTGTCACTGCCAAGCAAAAAGAACAGACTCCTACAGAAGCTACTGAAACAGAATCTCAGACAGAGGCTACCGAAGCTACTGAAACAGAATCCCAGACAGAAGCTACAGAAGTAACCGAAACTGAAACAGAAACTGCTGAAATTACAGAAACAGAAGCTACCGAAACAGAATCTCAGGATTCTTCCGAATCTCTTCCGCCTGTGAAAACGCTCGGTGATGCTACCGGTGACGATAATGTCAATATCGTTGATGTTATTGCAATCAACAGAGCGATTATGGGTAAAGATACCTTACTCCCGCAGACTTTGTCAAATATTGACTTCAATAAAAACGGAAAGCCTGAATCAGAAGAATCTCTTGCTCTGCTGAAATATATTGCAGGCCTGATTTCTGCTGAAGATCTCTCTAATTTCGCATAAGCAAACAAATCAAAACGGCTGAGCGTTCTGCTCAGCCGATTTTTTATTGATCGAAATCCATAACGGGATTCAGTACCGCAACAAAGCCCATATAGTCAGACTGTCCCATTTTCTCTATCTGTTCGGAATCTGCTATGATGACCAGTTCATTGTCTCCTGATCTTCTGCCGAGTATCTGAATGCCTAAATCATTCAGAAATTCTTCCGGCGTGGGATATTCTTCTTCTGCTTCGATTGGTTCTGTGGCCGGATGTACTGCGATACAATATTTCTTATCCGGATAATACTGCATGACATTGCTCAGAAGCCAATCTTTCTCGACTCCCTGTGTAAATTCCCATGGGTCAATATATTCCCATTCAGCCGCATAGATTACACCCATTTCTTCTATGATTCCGGTCTGAATAACTTCAGGAATTGTCGTAGCTTCTGTCTGTATTGTCGTTTCTGGAGCTGTTTCTGTAGTCACAGTTTCTGAGATCGTTTCCGGATACTGTTCTTCCATGATGATCTGCGTTTCAGAAGAAGGCTTGACATCCGGCAGAACAACAGGTTCAGGAGCGGGCTGACTCTCAGTTGTGACATACGGAAGCACCTGTACTCCGGATTTTCCTGTCATGATCTGATTCGTTTCTGCTGTGGCCGCTTCTGTAGTAGTCGTAGTTTCTGTTGTGGTAGTTGCTGTCGTTTCCGGAACAGTGGTAGTATTGACAGCTGTTGTTTCCGGAATATTTTCTGTATTCTGCACAGTTCCGGACAGCTCTGCCATTTTTGCGATATATTCAGCGAAAGGATAAAAATCAGTATCGGAATAATAAAGTGTATCGTCTATATAAAATCTGTTTTGCAGTCCTTCTGGCTGAGCAATGGTATGTTCTGTACCGTCCTGCATGGTGACTGTGAATACCCAGCGAGAATAGCTTACACATCCGGATCTGGCATAGATATGCATATTTTGCAGGATTCCGGCTAATTCTTCGGGGAATGCCTGTTCGGCAGGATAAGAAAACTCCGGTTCAGACTCTTCGGGAAGCTGCCATGAAACATAGGCAATGTCCTCCGGCTGAATGTCTTTCAGCAGATAATAAGCTGTATTCTGCCGTGAAAGTGTCATACCGTCATAGACTTTGTATCTGTTGCTGGCACTGTGCAGAATCAGTGTATTTTCATCAATGCGTTCAAGAGTGAAATCATTATTTCTGGCACGATAACCAGTATCTGTAACAGTAAATTCATATTGTTTCGGTCGGCCGGAAGAATCCAGTGAATCATGAACAGATATTATATGCGGATTCTCTGAAATTTCGATTTCTATCATCGGATGTGCATCATAAGGATGTTCATAGGAAGTAACCGGATCTGTAGCAGTATATAAATCAAAATGCAGCGGAATTTCCTGAAAATCCGTTTTCTGTTCCGTTTCTGTCACGGTCTGCACAGATGTTGTCACGGATGTTTCGGACTGCAATGCCGGTTCCGCCGGATTCCGGAGATTTTCTGACGGTTTCGGAATCACATAAATCAATCCGGCTGATACGGCGATACAGGCCGCAATGCTGACAACTGCCGTAATCCAGCCTGTGGAATGCTTGATTTCTGTGACATTTTCATCTAAAAATTCTTCATCGACCTCGCCCAGTATCTGAAATAACTCTTCTTTTTTCATAGAAAACCCTCCTGCTCTAAGTAGATTTGCAGTTTTTTCCGGACTCGCTTTAAGATCACCGTACAGTGATTGGCTGTGATCTGGTATTCTCTGGCAATATTCTTGACACTCTCGGCATAGAAATAGCGTTTTAAGAAAATCTGCCTGTCTCTCTGCGGCAGATCTTTCAGGAATTTGTTCAGACTCTGCCGGAGTACTTTAGCATCGAACGCCTGTTCGACATCTTCCGAACCGGCGACACATTCTCCGAGTTCATCCAGAACCGCTTCAAATTCTCCGCCGCCCCGCTTGTCAGCCGTTTTCTGACGATATTTATCAAATGCCAGATTTCTGGTAATCTTCCCTAAAAACAATTTTAATCTTGCCGGACGGCTCGGCGGTATCGAATGCCATGCCCGAAGCCAGGTATCACTGACACATTCTTCACTGTCCTGCTGATTATGCAGAATATGATCTGCTATGCTGAAACAATAGGCTCCGTATTCTTTTTCTGTTTCCCTGACGGCATTCTGATTTCTGGCGAAATAGAGTTCTATAATCTGTATATCCTCCATATAATGCCCCCCTTTGTTTCATAAGACGGATTTCCGGAGCAGATGTGACATTTTCCGTGAAAAAAGAAAAATGGCAGGGCACAATTCTGCCCTGCCGGAGATAAGATACAAATCAAATCAAAAGTTTTTGTGTAGAACAAAAGAAAGGAGACAACAAAACGAGTGTTAATCATACGTCAACTTAAATCCGTATTTAACACTATGATTATTATAACTCAAAAATGCAGTTTCGTCAATAGAATTTCGTAAAAAAGCCGAAGAAAAACAAAATTTTTGTACATAGTCGCTAAATGCCCCGGAGCGATTATGGCTACTTTGCCAATTGACAAAACCGAGGCTTCTCTGTCCGATTCAGAAAATTGTGCAAATTGTTCAAAAAAATTAAGATATTTTTCACAAAAAGACTATTTACAAATTTCTTTTTATGTGATAAAATAAAGATGTAAAACTTGTTTGACTGTCAAACATTTGTCAAGCAAATTTATTTTTCTTATTCTATTATTAATTCAAGGAGGATTTTATCCATGGCAAGAAAAATGAAAACTATGGACGGCAACAACGCCGCCGCATGGGCATCCTATCCGTTCACGGATTTATCTGCGATTTATCCGATTACCCCTTCTTCTGTAATGGCAGAAGTAACTGACCAGTGGTCTGCAAAGGACAAGAAGAATCTGTTCGGTGATCCTGTTACTGTTGTAGAAATGCAGTCTGAAGCCGGTGCAGCCGGTACTGTACACGGCTCTCTTTCTGCCGGTGCGTTAACAACAACTTACACAGCATCTCAGGGCTTACTGCTGATGATTCCGAACATGTACAAGATCGCCGGCGAACTGCTTCCGAATGTCATTCATGTATCTGCAAGATGTGTATCTTCTCATGCACTGAATATCTTTGGTGATCATTCTGACGTATATGCCTGTCGTCAGACCGGCTATGCAATGCTGTGTTCTTCCAACCCGCAGGAAGTTATGGACTTAGGTGCCGTGGCTCATCTGTCTACGATTGAAGGCCGTGTACCGTTCCTGCATTTCTTTGACGGTTTCAGAACTTCTCACGAAATTCAGAAAATCGAAGTATGGGACGATGCAGATTTAGCAGATATGCTCAACTGGGAAGCTGTACAGGCTTTCAAAGATCAGGCTCTGAACCCGAACCATCCTGTTGAAAGAGGTTCTGCACAGAATCCTGACATTTTCTTCCAGGCTCGTGAAGCATGTAATCAATATTATGATGCTCTGCCGGCAGTTGTCGAGAAATACATGGAAAAGGTCAATGCTAAGATCGGCACAAATTACAAGCTGTTCAACTACTATGGTGCTCCGGATGCAGAACATATCATCATTGCAATGGGTTCTGTAATGGACACTGTAGAAGAGACTGTTGATTATCTGAATGCCAACGGCGGCAAATATGGTCTGGTTCGTGTCAGACTCTACAGACCGTTCGTTGCTGAAAAGCTGATCGAAGTCATTCCGGACACTGTAAAGCAGATTTCCGTACTCGACAGAACCAAAGAACCCGGCTCTCTCGGTGAACCGCTCTATCTGGATGTTGTTGCCGCTCTGAATGACAGCAAGTTCCATGATGTGAAGATTTTCTCCGGCCGTTATGGTTTAGGTTCCAAAGATACCACTCCGAACCAGATCATTGCAGTATTCAAGAATACTGAAAAGAAGAGATTCACTCTCGGTATCGTTGATGATGTCACAAATCTGTCTCTGGATGATACTTTCAGCCCGGATACCGCTCCGGAAGGTACTATCTCCTGCAAGTTCTGGGGTCTCGGCTCTGACGGTACTGTTGGTGCTAACAAGAACTCCATCAAGATCATCGGCGACCATACAGACATGTATGCTCAGGCTTATTTTGCATATGACTCCAAGAAGTCCGGCGGTGTTACGGTTTCTCATCTGAGATTCGGCAAAACTCCGATCAAGTCTACTTATCTGATCAACAAGGCCGATTTTGTTGCCTGTCATAATCAGAGCTATATTGATAAATATGATATGACTTCCGACATCAAGCCCGGCGGTACTTTCCTGCTGAACACCATCTGGGATGAAGCCGGTCTCGAAAAGCATCTGCCCGGTCAGGTCAAGAGATATATCGCTCAGAATAATATTAAATTCTATACTGTAAACGGTGTCAAGCTCGGTCAGGAAACCGGCATGGGCACAAGAATCAATACCATCTTACAGTCTGCTTTCTTCAAGCTCGCTAATGTAATCCCGTTTGAAGATGCTCTCGGCTATATGAAAGCTGCTGCGGAAGCTTCTTATGCTAAGAAGGGTCAGGACGTTGTTGAAAAGAACTGGAATGCAATCGATGCCGGCTATAAGGGCATTGTTGAAATCAACGTTCCCGAATCCTGGAAAACTGCCGAAGATACTCCGATCGGTATGCCGAAAGTTTCCTGTGCCAATAAAGAACTCGAAGATTTCGTTAATAACGTTCAGATTCCGTGCAATGCTCAGCAGGGCGACAAACTCCCCGTTTCTACATTCGTGAAACTCGCTGACGGTACAACACCTTCCGGTTCTGCTGCATTTGAAAAGCGCGGTATCGCCGTAACCGTTCCGGTTTGGAATCCTGATACCTGCATCCAGTGCAACCAGTGTGCTTACGTATGTCCTCATGCTGTACTTCGTCCGGTTACTCTGACTCCCGAAGAAGCTGCGGAAGCTCCTGCTTCTATGAAGCTCGCTGCTATGAAGCCCGCTATCGGTGATCTCAAGTTCGGTATGACTGTATCTGTTCTGGACTGCACAGGCTGCGGCGTTTGTGCTAACATCTGCCCGGCTAACAAGAAGGCTGAAACTCTCGTGATGAAGCCTCTCGAATCTCAGCTCGACCAGCAGGCAGCTTTCGATTTCGGTACTACTAAGGACATCAAGCCTGAAGTAACTGCTAAATTCACAGAAGCTACTGTCAAGGGTTCTCAGTTCAAGCAGCCGCTGCTCGAATTCTCCGGTGCATGTGCTGGCTGTGGTGAAACTCCGTATGCTAAACTGATCACTCAGCTGTTCGGCGACAGAATGTATATCGCTAATGCTACAGGATGCTCTTCTATCTGGGGCAACTCCGCACCGTCCACACCTTACACAGTTAACAAGAAAGGCTATGGCCCTGCGTGGAGCAACTCCCTGTTTGAAGATAATGCCGAATTCGGTTACGGTATGTTCCTCGGTCAGGAAACCCTCAGAAAGCGTGTCATCGCTAAGGTAGAAGCTCTCGCTGAAAAGGCTCAGAGAGATGATGTCAAGGCCGCTGTCGCAAAATTCCTCGAAACTCAGAATGACGGTGCTGCGAATACTCCGGCCGCAGAAGAATTAATTGCTGTTCTCGAAACCTGCGATTGCGATTCTGCTAAGGCTATCCTCGCTGAAAAAGATTATCTGCGTAAAAAATCTCAGTGGATCTTCGGCGGTGACGGCTGGGCTTATGATATTGGCTTCGGCGGTCTCGATCATGTCATCGCTTCCGGTAAGAATGTCAATATTATGGTATTCGATACCGAAGTTTATTCCAATACAGGCGGACAGGCTTCCAAGTCCACTCCGACCGGTGCAATCGCTCAGTTCGCTGCTGCCGGTAAGGTTGTCAAGAAGAAGGACCTCGCTGGTATCGCTATGAGCTATGGCTATGTCTATGTTGCTCATATCGCTATGGGTGCAGATCAGAACCAGTGCTTAAAGGCAATCCGTGAAGCTGAAGCTTATGACGGCCCGTCCATCATCATTGCTTATGCTCCGTGTATCAACCATGGTATCAAGACCGGTATGAGCACCGCTCAGGCAGAAGAAAAGAAAGCTGTCCAGGCTGGTTACTGGCATCTGTATCGTTATAATCCTGATCTCAAGAAGGAAGGCAAGAACCCGTTCATTCTGGATTCCAAGGCTCCGAATACAGAAGAATACAAGAACTTCCTCATGGGTGAAGTAAGATATAACGCTCTGGCTCGTCAGAATCCGGAAAGAGCTGAAATGCTGTTCGATGCTGCTGTTGAGAACGCTAAGGACAGATATGATTATCTGACAAGACTCACTAAAATGTATAATGACTGATTTCTAATATCATGATTTATCAGACCGCTGTACTGTTCACGCAGTACAGCGGTTTTTTGTCAGTTATCCATCTGAAAAATTTCATCATAGCTGACATTCAGAATCTTTTTAATCAGAATAATTTCGTCCGGATACAGATGTCTTTGCCCTACTTCAATTTTGGCAAGAGCACTTCTGGTAATATCACAGCCGTTGATCTGTAGTTTTGCCGAAAGCTGTTCCTGTGTGATCTTATGCTTTTCACGCAGTATTCTGATATTATTTCCGATTCTTTTTTCAATAGTTTTGTTCATATTCAACAAATCCTTTCAAATTATTTCAGCGTTTTTTCAAAGCGAAAAACCCTTGACTTAATTATAAAGGTGTGTTATAATATAATTGCACCTATATAGGTGCAAACATGCAACATATCAAAAGGATGGAAAATATCAGGAGGGAATTATACGAAGAAAATACTGTTAGTTTTTCCTGTATTGCTGATTGCATTTTTATTGTCCGGATGCAGCTGCAAGCATGAAAACTGGATAGAGGCTACTTGTACAGAACCGAAAACCTGTGCTAAATGCGGGGAAATTGAAGGCTCGTCCCTTGGTCATACATGGAAATCCGCAGACTGCCTGCACCCGAAAATCTGTACAGTCTGCGGTGAAACCGAAGGAGAAACCGGTGATCATGTATGGAAAGAAGCCGACTGTCTGAACCCCAGAACCTGTGAAATCTGCGGCAAAACTGTAGGAGATCCCGGAGAACATGACTGGAAATATGCTACAATAACCGAACCTTCTGTTTGCAAAGTCTGCGGAGAAGAAAAACTGAATTTGCAGGATTATTCACATGTAGTAGACCTTAAACTGCATGAAATGCTGGAAACAGCAGAGGATCAGCTGTACACAAGTCTCCGTACAGAAATAAAAGAACATGAAAGTCTGAACGTATTTGTTGTATATTATTCTATGTCAGATGATACCGCAGCCAATGTTAGTATGCTGCGTGCCTTAGATGAAGAATCTTACAATACATTTATAGATGGTTTTATAGGAATGGGAAATTCTGTCAAAAAAATGTTTACTGAACCTGCTCCAGAGTATGGGATAGATTCGGACAGTATTGTCATTGAGCAGCTGCTTTGCTATCCTGATGAAGATCATGTGCTGATAATGACTGTAAATGATACGATTGCACTTGATCAATTTACAGAAAATGCCGATCAGTTAAAAGAAATCTGGGAATAAATTAAAAACCGCTGTACTGTTCACGCAGTACAGCGGTTTCTTGTTTCCGGAAGCAGAAGCATCACCGTCGGAAGATTACAGTATGCCATACAGGCATTGGCAATATCAGCAAGAGTCCAGACAATTTCAAGTTTCATGACCGTTCCGGTCAGAGCCGCTATGCAGAATAAAATCTGATAAATTTTCAGATATTTCCGGTTCTGTATAAGCGATTGCAGAGCATTCATACCGCAGAAACTCCATCCGGCAAGCGTACAGAACGCAAATAAAGCAATTATCGGGGGAAGAATCCAGTCGGCCAATACACCCATTCCGGAACGGAATGCAGATAATACCAGTACTGTACCGTTCTGCCCTGTTTTCAGGGCACCTGTCGAGAGAATCACCAGGGCTGTCGCTGTACAGCAGATAAATGTATCAGCAATGACTTCGAGCATTCCGCATAAGCCTAATACTTCCGGTGTATCAGAGTCCGCCTGTCCGTGGAGCAGTCCGCTGCTGCCGAGTCCGGCTTCGTTTGAGAACACACCTCTCCGGACTCCGACCGAAACTGCATATTTCACCGCTGTTCCGCTGATACCGCCGCCGACTGCCTGTATGCCGAATGCACTCCGGAAAATTCCTGACCAGACAGACGGCATATTTTCTCTGTAGATAAATAAAATAATCATACTGCAAAGCAGATAGATTCCTGTAATCACTGGAATCATTACAGAAGAAAATTTTGCAATCCGTTCCGAACCGCCGGAGATAATCAAAAATAATACTATCATAATTATCAGGCCTGTCAGCCATTCCGGAATCTGAAAAGAAGCTGATAAGATTTCTGCCATCGCATGACTTTGTGTCATATTTCCCATCCCAAATGATGCCGCTATACAGCAGACCGCAAAGATTCCGGATATCAGCGGACTGTGCAGACCATACCTCAGATATGCCGCCGCTCCGGAAGCCTGTGCAGACCGATAGCGGCAGCTCAGAACATTTTCAGCATAGATCAGACCCATACCGCACAGAGCAGAAATCCACATCCAGAAAACTGCACCTGCTCCGCCGAGTGTCAGAGCTGTGGCGACTCCTGTAATATTGCCTGTTCCCATTGCGGCCGCAAGCGAGGTCATACAGGACTGAAAGACCGGAATCCGTCCGGAATTTTTATGATCAGATTTCTGAGATTTCCGGAATAAACATCCGAAACTTTTCAGACATTGCAGATCAGGATAAAACAGACAGAAAATTCCGGTTCCCAATAAAAGGCAGATCAGTCCCCTGCCCCACAGCATCTGATTGATCTCTGTCAGAAATTTTATCATATTTGCTCCTTTCTGCATAATACACTTGAAAAGTATCTGTGTTTTATGTTATAATAATACTAGCAATTCATTCAGCCGGAAGGAGGTTTGCTGTCTTTGAAAGAATATTCTGCCGATCTGTCGGCAATGAAGTTATTACAGATTATGGTCTGTCTGCTGGCGGCTGTGCTGATTTTTGCAAGTGCAAAATTTCTTTACCGCTGGCCGCTTGTCATGTGGATTCTGATCGGTCTGTTTGCTGTCACAGCAATTATACTGAGCTTTTTGTGTATGCCGTTATATTTCTCAAATCTGCGTTGTATTGTCACAGCGAATCAGGTGACAGTCCGGACGGGTATGTTTTTCCGGCGGGAACAGTCGATCCGGTTGCAGTCCGTACAGTTTGTCCAGACGATCACAGGCCCGTGGAACGGTATTCTCGGACTGAATTTTATTATATTATATGTCTACGGCGGCAGTCTCATGATTTTTTTTCTGAAAAAAACCGATCGTCAGGAACTGACGGAATTTTTAGAAAGAAAGGGGGTATTCCATGCACCGTGAACATCCGCTCAGAATTCTCAAATACAGCACCAAAACGCTGTGGCTGCTGATTTTCCCCCTGATACGAGGTGTCTGGAATATCTTCAAGGCATGGAACAGAAAACAGATTCAGGGTTTCCGGCTGTCTCCGGAAGCGGCTCTGAACTGGGTACAAGGTGCCTGGTTCGATCTGCTGATTCTGGCCATGATTCTGGGATATGGCTTCTGTATCTGGTTTTTCCGGAAATTCACTGTTGAAGACGGACAGCTCTATGTACAGGACAGTTTTATTTTCACCCGCAAGAGAATTATGCCGGTGAAAAATCTCTCTGCCCTGACGATTGAACATACACTGTTTCTGCGGCCGTTTCATGCGGCATATCTCTATGCAGACACGGCCTCCGGATTATTGAACTCTACAGATATTAAACTTCTGATCAGACGCAAGGACGAACCGATGTTTGTCTCTGCCCTGCCTCGTCTCCGGCAGGGAAAACGGCATCACTATGAACGAAAAGTTAAACTCTGGAAAATTTTATTATTCTCTGTCATATTTTCCAGCAGTTTTTCAGGAGCGTTATATATCGCCTTATTCTGGTTTCAGAGCGGCAGAATCGCCCGTGATTTAATTAACGAATTCCAGCTCAGAGAAAAATTAAATACCGTTTCTCAGGAAGTTGCCGATCATCTGGCCGGCATTCCGCCGATTGCTGTCACTGTCGGAATTTTAATCCTCTCGTCATGGCTGCTGTCTATGATCAGCAATCTCATCCGGTACGGCGGTTTCTATATGGAAAGCGATAAAAGACAGTTATTCGTCAAAAGCGGTCTGATGACAACAAGATATTTTTATTTGCAGAATCATAAAATTAATTTTTTAGATATTCGTCAGAATCTTCTGACAAAATTATTCAAAATCTATTCACTCGCCGTAAACTGTCCGGGATATGGCAATCAGCGGGGCACTCTGCCGATCTGTCTGCCGATTCTGACAAAGACGGAATTAATCGAAACCATGCCGATGATCTTTCCCGGCAGCAGATTTCTGAAAAATCAGCTGAAGCCTCCTAAAAAATCATGGTGGGGCTATATCTGCTGGTGTATTACCGGCTTTGCGGCAATCTATCCGAGCGGTGAAGCTGTTGAACGTCTGTTTCCGGCTTTTCAGGAAATCACAAATTTAATTCAGATTACGATCGTTATTCCCATCTTATGGAAATTAATCATTCAGATTGTCTCTCTCAATACAAGCGGTGTGAGTATCTCCAAAAACCGCATCTGCATGAGATACTGCCAGGGCTTTACGTTTCATACCATTGTTGCCGAAACCGACAGCATTGTGAAAATCCGGATTCATCAGCATATCTGGCAGAAATTAAGCAATACCTGTCATCTAACAGTCTATTTCCGTGCCGAAACTCCTTATAAATGCAATCTTTACTGCCTGGATTATGCCGAAACAAGAGATTTATTATCTGAATTTATGACAAATCTGAAATAAAAAAATCCATCTGCTGTTATAGACAGATACCCATATAGAAGTTTTGCCCCGAAGCATTGCAAAGCACTTCGGGGCATTGAATTATTATTCGGCTATTGAGATAAATCAGAATTTGTTCCACAAATCAAGCTGATTTTGATTATTTTCTTCTTTCTTTTCAGAAAATAAAAATCGTTCAGAATTACAACCTTGTTTATATAAAGTATCTGCTAATTCGTCCAATTCAGCGGAACCAAACGAATCATACTCTTCTTTTGAAATTTCGTAAAACCTATGATACCAAGCGATCCAAGCTACTGCACAAGCAAGGATATATTTGTCTAATTCAGGAGAATAGCCGATGAAATAATATTTATCTCGGTTGACTTTTTCATTTTCAAGTCGCATACCAAAGTCACTCCTTATAAATTCCGATTTATTTTAGTAACAATTATAGCCCGACATCGCTGCAATGTCAATAGAAACACCATAGTATTTCTAACAGGTATATCAGTGTCGCACTATCACAGAGGGATTTTTAAATTTACGGCTTGATCAGTTTCCCTTGTTTGAGAAGAGCCAGCATAGCAAGATTCTGCTCTGCTTTGCCTGAAAATGTATCAGTAAAGCCGTTGGCTACATAAATCTGTCCACGATAGGAATAACTGCTTTCTGCTCCGACTGCCTGCAAAGCGGCGATCAAAGATTCTGTATCACCGGTATACTGCGGAAAATACGTTACAGGCCCTGCATTTTTAATCAAATAATACCAGTCTACATTACTCTTGCCGCTCATGAGCTTTGCAGGAGTCACCCAGCTTTCTGCCGGAAGACTACGGGTGCTCGAAACGGCACTCTCGATGACACGATATTTCTTAGTTTTGGGATTATATCCGGTCATTGCCATAAAATGTCCTGATACATGAATGACTGCCACTTTTCCGGAAGCAACCCAGTTCATCAGTCGGGTATCTGTCACATTTCCCCAGTAGCCGCCGTTGGATGTAAATCTGTATACAGAACCGTAAACCGCTGTAGCCTGCGGATAAAACGGGTCACGGAACGTACCGCCGCCGCCCGGTCTGTAATAGCCTTTGGAAGAGGCCCATGTTGCAAGATTATCCATATTGACTTTCCGTCCGTTCAGGGCATAAATCGCATTCGCAAGCGAAAACAGACCGCACCCGGAATTATAGAGCGTATCACCTGTGCCGCCATAATAATATTTTTTCTCTTTCCATTTCGGATCCAATTGATTATAGAGTCTGCCACGGGCGGCATGTGCCTGAATTGTCTGTGTTACGGCGGATGTTTCTGTTTTTGGCATAACTGCCGGCATTCCGAACGCAGAAACTGTCATGATTCCGGCCAGAAATATTCCGAGCAGTCTGTTATTTTTTTTTTGCATATACATTCTCCTTCAAATTTTTTCATACTTCTATTTTAACATAATTCACTGAAAAAGCCAATATATCACAGAAAAAAAGATTCACAAAATTTTTTCATGATTATTAGTCAGTTTAGACAACAAATTTGCTGAATCAAGATTTACTCATAGATACTGCCTATATATAACAAAGAAGCAATAAAATCCCAGTTTATATTTTGCGGTATTTCTTTTTTAGTATTATGATAATATCCATCCATATCCTCTGTCCAGGCGGCAATAGACTCTAAATATGCTTTGACTGCTGAATCTTCGACAGTTGGTATATAAAGCTTCATAAATTCTATAAATTTTTCTCTCGTTTTAATTTTGCCTAACATTTTAATATGCTTATCCATAAAATCTGCTTTCTCCTGATAATGACAGAACGCCGCAGCAATTCAGGAACGCTGCGGCGAACTATAAAATTTAATTTAATTTCTTATGCATGAATCAGCCGAGTGTGACAACCACTTCATGAACACCATCAGCCTGAGCCGGAATGATATTGCCATCCACAGCATTGCCATCCACTGTCATGGAAACAACACCCTTGGAAACATGATTCGGGTTATTGACAGTGATATTATAAGTAGCACCACGGAACTGACGGGTTGCGGTAAAGCCGTCCCATGCCTTCGGAATGGAAGGATCTACTTTCAGGCCGTTCCAGTCGGGCATGATACCCAGAATATACTGGGAAACTGCTACGAAATTCCATGCGGCAGTACCGGTCAGCCAGCTGTTCTTGGCTTCACCGTGACGAGCGGCATCCTTGCCGGCGATCATCTGTGCATATACATAGGGTTCTGTTCTGTGCAGATCGGAATATTTTTCTTCTCTGTAAGCAGGAGCGATCTTAGAATAATATTCAAATGCCTTATCGCCACGGCCTGCATACGCTTCGGCACAGATAATCCATGCATTGTTATGACAGAAAATACCTGCATTTTCTTTATAGCCTGCCGGATAAGTAGAAATTTCACCGTACTGTACATAATATTTTGTAAATGCCGGATTGTTCAGAACCAGGCCATGTTCAGAATTCAGATATTTATCAATAGAATCCAGAGCCTTGATGTCTGCACCCTGATCTTTGCCGACTTCGGACATTACCATGAAGCCCTGCGGTTCGATAAAGATCTTGCCTTCTTCGCATTCTTTGGAACCCATCTTTGCTCCGGTATCGTCATAGGCTCTGAGGAACCATTCGCCGTCCCAGCCGTATTTCATGATATTGTCTTTCATCTTGTCGATTTCAGCCTGTGCAGCCTTTGCACCTTCTTCATCGCCCTTATATTTGCAGAGATCTACGAATGCAGGCCCTGCATAGGTAAACAGACCGGCAACCATGAGAGATTCCGCAATCTTGGAGTATTTATCTTCGCCGTACTTCGGAGATGTGGAAGTCTGGAAAGATTCGCCGGGTTCTTCACTCCAGCAGGAGAGATTGATACAGTCGTTCCAGTCAGC
>JAFUWN010000007.1 GCA_017483465.1 Oscillospiraceae bacterium | reverse complement strand
CTTCTTCATTTTTACAGGCTGCCACTTTTTTCTTTTCAGTGGCAGTCTGTTTCACTATGCTTATTTTTTCTTATTTCTTTAATTGTGAATTTTTTGTGAACTTTTCGATTTCCCTATTGACTTTTCTTAGCTGGTCTTAAAATGCCGGATTTGCCTGCCTTATTCCTCTTCTTCCTGAATCTGACTGATAAAATTCCGGAAATTATCAAGACATTCCGTACTTTCTCCATCCGCAGCACAGCTTAAAAAAATCCAGTCAAATGGATTGGCAGGGTACAGAAGCGGAAGTCCGCATTCATCAAGAAGAACATCTGTTTCATTTATGAAGCGATCGAATCCGTCGCTGTCTGAAACCTCTTCCAGCATCATTCCGACATAAGTAATGTAAAACATCAGCAGAATCAGGCACTTACGCATAATATCAGAAGTTACATCCTCCTGACCGGAAAGTGCCTTGCTGAATTCCATTTTACGAGGAAAATTCTTTCTGACAATATCAGGAACTGTTCCGGCTTTCCCCTGAAACAGCTTTTCTGTTGCCGGAATATCATAAATCATAAACAAAAGAAAGTCTATGCTGTTTTTATGTCGATATTTTGTGAAACCTTCCCGTGTGTTTTCTGCAATCCGGCTTTCTTCCAGAGCCAGAGCAGAGGCTTCTTCACAAAGCTGTACCAGATAATTTCTTGCTGTCTGATAATTTGCAGTCTGTTCCGGCAGATTAAGCAGCAGATATTCGAGCAAAGCTTCTTCTGTTTCCAGATTCGGCAGACGGTTCCGGACAACAGCAGTTAAATGCTCTGCCGGAATAACCGGAGAAGCTGTTTTCTGCTTTTGTCTGAAGCGTTCCTGAATTCGCTGTACTTCCAGCCATGAGAGGGATTTCCGGAGACAGTAAAAGATAATACACTCCTCTGGACTGCGGAAATTAAACGGCTGATCGAAAAATACTTTTGTGAAAAATTTAACAGTCTGTTCTAAATTCAGATGCAGAGAAATGCAGACAAGAAACATATTTTTTCGTCCTTCTGCATTGCATTTCGGCCTTCTTTTTCCGCTGAACCAGTCTGTTACCGTTGCACGGGAAAAATTTCCGCCTGATGTTTTAACGGCCTGCAAAAGCCATGACGTTTTGTCTGATACAGAAGCTGCATCTCCGGTATATCCGGCTGACAGAATCGTTTCTGTCAGCCCGTCGCCGAAATTCCGGAATCCAATACCGGTTTGCAGAACCGTGAGTATCTTTTCTGCATCGAACTCATCAGAGAACAGATTACCAAAAATGCTTTCCGTGTATTCGCCTGCATCTTTAGTGATGTCATACTGCATATAGAAACATCCTTTCTGTAAGTTTAAGATATTTCTATTATATAACATGTACTAAGAATTTGCAAGCTGTTTTGCATCAGGTATCAAGAATAACGTCTAAAACTTTTCCGATTTTTTCAAACATTGTATCACCTCGCTTTCAATGGCTTATGTTATGGCGTGAATTTAGTATCTTATCCGAAGATACGCTCCAGAACCTCGATAGTTCTTTCTACTTTTTCCAGTTCTCTTTCTAAGTCATAATCAGGATAGTACATCGTATCACCTCGCTTTCTGAATCAGGATTACTTAGTCAGAATCTCCGTAAACTGTACCGATCACAGCACTGTTTAATGCCGTTTGTGTCGTATTTGCGGCAATTTTTCCGGCTAATGCCGAACCCCCTGCACTTGTTACGGCACCGCTTGCAGCTGAACCGATCATTTCAGTACCTGTTACAATGGTACTTCCTATTACGGGAACCGCATTTGCTACAATGGCTCCTGTAATTTCTGCGGCTGCTCCTGTGATTGCTGTAATAAAACCTAACATCTGATATATCACCTTTCAAAATATTACTTGTTTGAGATCATGTCATAAACTTCAAAAAAATTTTTATAAAATTCACATTTCAGCATGGAATCACCTCACTTTACATGGTTCTATAGCTTATACAAGCAAATCAATTAAAGGTCTGATTTTCATAAAATCACCTCCAATTTATTCATATAACCATGGATAACGTGGAAAGCGATGATCCGGATCAAAAGGATTTTCCCATATATGGCCCTTTGTTAAAATATCAGTTCTTTCCCACAAATCAATTATGGGGTAAATAGGGAGTATAAACATAAAACAAACGTTCCTTTCTTTCTTAATACACGATAACGTCTCTGAGCAGTTTTTCAATAAGGCTTTCGTTGTCAAGCGGCGGCATTACTACATAATTTTTCATTTGAATCACTCCTTTCATCAAGTATATTTTTATCCCGAAGCGGAATTTTCTGTATGGTTTCGAGATAATGAATCGCAGAAGGCAGACGCTCCATTACATGAATCACGTTTCTGTCTCCATGAGCTTTGCGGAATTTCATGGCTTTTTCGATAGTTACACCGTTTCGGAAGAAACGATATGTACTGGAACGGAAACGCTGACGAAACAAGAAATAATTTTTATCTTCATATTTAAGAAAGAAATCAAGACCGCTTACATTCCAGGAATCCAAACAGAAGATTGTAATCTGTGAATTCAGGAGATTTGTATTTTTCATATTGTTCACTCCTTTTCGGTTGCTATATTTATGATAACACAGGTTCTGTAAGATTTGTAAAAGCTGTTTGCACTGCTCTGCTTTCCTTGTGTTGTATTTATCATAACACAGGTTCTGTAAGATTTGTAAAAGCTGTTTGATCATAAACTGAAACTTGACAGATCATCAAAATTATGATAAAATAAATCAGATTATTATGATATATAATTAAATATAATAATTATATAAATATTTTACTTTTCTATATCCGGAGGATGGCTATGCTGAATTTTGAAAATAAAATTTTATCCGGAATGACTTTCATAGATTTGTTTGCTGGTATCGGCGGATTTCGCTTAGCTCTGGAATCTTTGGGCGGTAAGTGTGTATATTCAAGCGAATGGGATAAATATGCCCGGCAGGTATATCAAGATAACTATGGAGAGATTCCCGATGGAAATATTACACAGGTTGATGAAACTGCCATACCGGAACACGATATTCTTTGTGCAGGGTTTCCCTGTCAGGCATTCTCTATCAGCGGAAAGCAAAAAGGATTTGAAGACAGCAGAGGAACTCTGTTTTTTGATGTTGCAAGAATCGTTAAATATCAGCAGCCAAAAATTGTTTTTATGGAAAATGTAAAAAATTTTGCTACTCATGACAAGGGGCGGACACTTGCAGTCGTAAAAAATACTATGCAGGAATTAGGATATTCGTTTAGTTATAAAATTCTCAATGCTGCTGATTATGGCATACCACAAAAAAGAGAAAGAATTTATATGGTTTGCTTCAGGAAAGATATCGGAATTCAGGAATTTATATTTCCTGAGCCGTTTCAATTAAAAAAACATGTAGAAGACTATCTTCTACCGGAAGAACAGGTACCTGAAAAATATTATGTCAAGCGATCTGATATATCTATGAAAAAGAAATCAGATGACGAATACAGCGAAAAAACCATCAGACTGGGAACTGTCAACAAAGGCGGTCAGGGGGAACGGATATACAGTACAAAAGGCATTGCAATTACACTGTCTGCTTATGGAGGAGGGATATTCGCTAAAACAGGCGGTTATCTGATCAACGGAAGATACAGACGGCTTGTCCCCAGAGAATGTGCAAGACTGATGGGATATCCGGATTTATTTAAAATTATTGATAATGATAATCAGGCTTATAAGCAGTTTGGAAATTCTGTTGTGATTGATGTCCTTCAGATGATCGCTGAACAGATTGGATTGCAGTACAATACTGTAAAATAATCCCCTGTTTCCGGAAACAGGGGATTTAAAATTAATTTTTAATCTGCCGGGAATACGGCTCGTTCCGGATGGGCAACAGAGCAGACAATAATCTGATTGTTTTCTTTAGAAACAGAGCATAACTGCATTTCAGAGAGCCAGCATTTTTTTTCGGCATGATAGATTCCGATCTGATCGTCTTTCTGAACCTGATAACAGGAAAGAGAAAGGGCTTTCATGCTGTCAAATATGCCTTGCAGCAGGATTTCTCCGGATTCTGTATGAATCAGCTGGAAATATTTCTGTTCTGTCTGGTCTGTTTTCTGATATTTCCACAGGACAGCCGTCCGGAAGCCGGTCAGTTCTGCACTTTCCCATTCCAGCGGAGAAGCAAAAGAACCATCCGGACGAAGAATCGTTTGTTTTCCGTCTTTTTCAGCTGTCAGGCAGGAAGTATAACAGCTGTCATGTTCCTTGAGAGAATCCCAGATGACAGGAGAAAGCACATTGCCTTTCATGTCGGACAGTCCGAAGAGATTATTTTTCTCCAGAATATAGCAATTCATGTGCTTGCAGGAATGAATTTGATCATAAACAGCCGGAAGCAGGCATTGAAATTCATTGTTGATGATTCCGTATTGATTTTTTTCGCTGCATACAATCCATTCAGAACTGAAGTTATTGTATTTTTCCTGAATATCAGAATAAGTCTCACTGAGCCGGCAGGTTTCTGTATGAAGCAGTCTTTTCTTATCTTCCGAGCGGATACAAAGACAGCTGCCTTCACACCAGTCAACATAAGCCGGCGATTTGTCTTCAAAGAAAAAGCCGGTTATTCCGTTTTTCCAGAATCTGTACGGCGTATGCCAGAGATAAGACATGTTACGGCAAGAAAATGTGAATCTTTCGGAATCGTCTTCTTTCGTGAAACGGCAGATTTCTTTTTTCTGCCGGAAATCATAAAGGCCGAATTCATTGAACTGCGTAAAAGCAATCAGAGAGCCGCATTCTTCGCCTGTATAGAACTCCATGCTCGGAGAAAAAGGCCCGATTGTCTCTTCTGGTGTGATCAGAAACTTGCAGACTCTGTTGTTGACAGCAGAATACATGTAACAAATAAAATTTTCGGATAAGATATGACACTGTGTCTGTTCTTCCTGCCATGCAGAATTTTTCATTCTCCAGACAGAACCGGAAAAATAACTGCATCCGTTTTCTGCCAGAATGGTGTTATCGTTCAGGAATCGGACAGTTTCTGCATGAATTTTCAGGACAGTCTGCATATCTCTGTGAATGACGATTTTTTCATCATCAAAAGCATGTTTCAGAACATGGCCTTCTTTGAGTTCTGTGATTGGTTTTTTCGTTTTACAGTTCCATGCAAACACATGCAGTGTTTCATCAACAGCAATAATGATATCATCTGTTTGAAACCAATCACTGTAGATCGTGGCAAACAGATATTTTTTTTGTTCTGCTTCTTGCAGACCCTCGATATAGAAGCGATCATCTTTCTGATAAACTTTCATATAAATTCCTCCTCAATGTTGATAAATTTCTCTGTTCCGGTTTCCAGTGAAGTAACAAGAATCTGATTTTGATGCACTGTCACACAACAGTAAGACAGCGGAGAGAGAAATTTTTTTCCTGCAATATCATAAACGCCTTTCAGATTTTCCCGACTGAGCAGGATAAAATCATTAACAAGCCGTTCTGCATTGTCATATTGTCCCTCAAGAAAGACTTCTCCCGTATGAAAATTCATAAAGCAGATGACAGGCTTGTCCTTTTTTTCCGAATCCGGATATTTCCGGAAGCCGATCATATTTTTACACGCACCGAACAGCACTTCTCCGAAAAACGGCTCTGCACAGAAGCCGGTTTCTGTGGATAAGAAAGAAACTTTATCTTCTGTTTGAAGCAGAACAAATGTATGATTCCCGGAATCATTGGGAGCCATATAACTCCAGATGACAGGCGTAATTATATTTCCTTTGCTGTCTGCTCTTCCGAACTCATCATTTTTTTGCAGAATGTAAGTATTATTTTTCTTGATATATCTGATTTCGTCATATTCCGGCGGAATGATATAGGTCATCTGATTGAGATCTATCACTCCATATTTTCCGTTACGCAGGATACAGCGATTGTTTTCAGGCTGACTTTCCATACAAACTGTTTCGCTGAACGCTTCAGATTCCTTTCCTGTCCGGAGACTGACCAGATAATAAAGCGTAGTTTCCGGCTTTGGACTGGCTTTGATCAGTATCACTTTATCCTGAGAATTTTCATAAACGATACCGCAGATAGTTTGATTCCGGACATGCTTCAGAATTTCGTGCATCTGACCGTCAGCGTACCGGAAGCCGACACCATACCAGATTATTTCATTTCCGCAAACCGTCATTTCAGGACATTCAGGATATTCCCCACGGCGGAACAGCTCCCGATGGGTAGAAATATCATATACTCCGTATTGTGTGCCGTCCTGAAAGACAATCTGATCAGATTCACATCTGAGAAATTTGACAGACGGCATAAAACCGGAAATAATTTTAGAGTCTGTAATCAGCACTCGTTTTTCTCCGATTTTTTCCAGAAGCAGACCGCTGCAGAAATTGTTGTTGATATAATTATCCAGTTCTAAATGTGATGCCGGAGAGAAAATCTGTCTCCATTCTGTTCCATCCTGACTGAGCTGATAGACAGAATCATTAAAATGCCAGTAATTTGACTGGATTATGATAAGACTCTGATCAATCACATGTGGTCTTTCTTCTGTCTGGATTTCCAGTACGGCTTTCAGGTCAGCAGAAACCAGAAAATAATTTTCTTCATTTCCCGGCAGAACAACAGCGTTCGGAATCTGCATCACAGGCTCCATTGTTTTGGATTTCCATGCAAATGCATGATTTTCTATATCAACTGCGACAATCAGATCAGAAAAATGATATTCCAGTGCAGCAGCATACCGGACGGAACTGTCTGCAATCCGGAAATAATTTTCTTCTTTCCAGAGTTTCATAGCAAAAAACCTCCTTTTTGAGTTTCATCAGGTTCTTCCTGATGTTATAGTTATCTTATCAAGTGCATGTTCCGTTTGAAACAAATCCGGAAAATTTTTTAAAAATCCTGATAAAATAAACTAAAAATATAAAAAAACATTCTGATTTTAAAAATTTCATAATGTTTTCTTTATTTTTTTCATTTTTTCAAAAAAATTCTGTCAAAAGACAACCTGAAGTTTTAATCAAAAAATCATAATAAAAACCTCCTTTTTGAGTTTCATCAGGGTCTTCCCGATGTTATATTTATCTTATCAAGTGCATGTTCCGTTTGAAACAAATCCGGAAATTTTTTAAAAATCCTTATAAAATAAACTAAAAATATGAAAAAACATTCTGATTTTAAAAATTTCAGAATGTTTTCTTTATTTTCTTCATTTTTTCAAAAAATTTCTGTCAGGAGACAACCTGAAGTTTTAATCAGAAAATCATAATAAGCTTTTTAGAATTATTCTGAAAGGCGGCGTGATCTATGCCAAATTATGATAACTATCTTATTACAATTGCTCTGCTCTGTCAGTCGGAAACTCCGATGACTGCAGCAGAACTATGGAAAGCATGCAATCAGCAGTATAAAATACCGGTTTCGAGAGAGAAAATCTATTATCTGGTGAACACAGCGGACAGTCGTTTCGGAATCACGCTGTGTGAAAACGAAATCAAACCGGAATATACTCTTGACTGGAACGAAGTCCGCCGGGCAATGCTGCTGCCCCGCAATCTGATTGCTTCGGCACAGTCAATGTACCGGACGGGAGCAGGCTCTCTTGAGCTTCAGAAGCACTTAAACAGCTTTTTTGTCAGATTTCCCTGTTTTTTATCAGATTTTGTAGAATGGCAGGATACAGAAGTTTATACAATTTCTCTTCTGCATGAAATTCTTGCGGTACTGCATGCCAGAAAAAAAGCCGTCAGCATTCATGAACTGACGGCTTATCTGAACTGCCGAAGATCAGAACGGGAACAACTTTCTGAAAAACGGGTCAGACGTATTGCAGAAAAAGAGATTCCGAAACTCTTTTTTGCTGAGGTTACGGGAGCAAACCAGCATTTTGTCAGACTTCTGCCGGAATCACAGCTGAAAATCTATGATTATTTCACGCCGGAAGATGTGCTTGCATTATATACAGATCTGTACAGCATAACAAGATTTTTCTGATCGGCTTGCAGACCGGAGTATATTTCAAATTTTTTTCCTTGTGTATTGATTTTAGCGTTTCATTTAAACATCATAAAAAATTACAATTTGGTTAATATATAGTTAAATTTAATGTTTCCACTTATTCAACAAAATCAATTGATTTGAGGCGTAAATTTATTATTGAAAAATATTCTGAAAAATTAAAGCTTGCTTTTTTTTCATAATTTATGAGTGAACATTCTTCATTCCCCTATATAATATCAGAGTTCCTTTTTTATCAGAAAAAATCAGACAGATGCTTGTCAAAATTCGTAAATCTACTCTCAAATTTTTCGGCTGACAAATGTTAACAAAACGGTTACTATTTAGTTACAGAAAATGTTTCCACTTTTCAACACAGCAAATGATCTGACATAAAAACCATTTATTGGAAAAATGTTCTGAGAAAATTTAGACTTGTATTTTTTTCATACTTGATCAGTGAAACTTTTTCATTCCCCTATATAATATCAGAGTTCCTTTTTTATCAGAAAAAATCAGACAGATGCTTGGCAAAAATCGTAAACCCATTTTTCAATTTTCAGTTGGTGAATTTTGGAAAATTTTGGCAAGTTTCAGCTGACGAATTTACAAGTTTTGACAAGCAAAAAATTTTTTTAAAAATTTTATGAAAACCTTTCACTTTTTTATTGACAAATCTCTCAAAGTGTGCTATAATAATAAAAACAAGCCGGACAATCTAAGTCGTCCGACTTGAAATAATTCATCATGCAAGGAGGCATGACAAAGATCATGAGAAAATTATATCATACTTCCCTGCATTTGTCAAGGAGGAAATGGACAATGAAAGATTATTTTTACAGATTATCAGCGTATATGGTGCAGGAATACGGACTTACCATCGGTGGGGTATATTCTTACTTACTCGATGCCTGCGAGGAAGACGAATTCAGAGCCAACCGGAAAGTAGAAACTATTGCGAAAAAACTGAAACTCACAACCAGAGCAGTAATTTCTGTTATTAACAAATTGGAAAAACTTGGTTATGTTAAGCGTGTAAAAATCGGAAGACGCACCGTATACGATATCGTGCCTGTTCTGCCCCCGAAAAAACGGAACGAAAACTATATGGCAGAAGACTACAGACAGAGTGACGATACATACCGTGATATGCTCAGAAGAATCCCCAATCTGGTTATCAGAAAGCATTATCAAAAAATGCTAGAAGAGCTAGGATATAACCTAGATGGCAAGGCATATTTTACTCTACGAACGATCGCGGCAAACTATCAGGAAAAGAAAAACACGCAACTATGGGCAGAACGATTAAGACACCACAATTTAAACGAACAACAAAGACTGCTGGACACAACCGGGATGATAAAATTCACAGATTACCCTAAAGAAGAACAAGAACAATTTAATCTTAATCGCAAAGAGTAAAATCTATTTTAAGGCCACTGGCAGCCTTTACACGGGCTCCAAAGGAGTTTTTTGGGAAACTATACCCCCTTGGCTGAAAAGCCCGTCAGAAGCCCGTCAGAGCCGCTTATGAGGCATTGGCGGATATACAGCTGTGCCAGACCTGTCAGGTGTGATGAGGGGAAAAGTCTGCCGTAATGTGAGACAGCGGAATTTCACAGATTATACCGAAAAAGAACAGGAAAAATTTATTCTCAACGAGCAGAATCTATTTTAAGGCCACTGACAGCCTCTACACGGACTCTTAAGGAGTTTTTGGGGAAATTATACCCCCTTGGCTGAAAAGCCCGTCAGAAGCCCGTCAGAGCCGCTTATGAGGCATTGGCGGATATACAGCTGTGCCAGACCTGTCAGGTGTGATGAGGG
>JAFUWN010000100.1 GCA_017483465.1 Oscillospiraceae bacterium | reverse complement strand
TAGAACGCCGCCCTGTCACGGCGGAGGTCGTGAGTTCGAGTCTCATCCAGGTCGTTTATGCGGATTTAGCTCATCTGGTAGAGCGCCACCTTGCCAAGGTGGAGGTAGCGAGTTCGAGCCTCGTAATCCGCTCCAATTTTTTGGCGCTATAGCCAAGTGGTAAGGCGTTGGTCTGCAACACCATGATCCCCGGTTCAAATCCGGGTGGCGCCTCTTTAAAAATCTCTTGTCTGAAAAGATAAGAGATTTTTTATTTTTTAAAAAAAGCAACAGCAGCTGCATTTCAGCCGCTGCTGTTTTATAATCATCAGTTTGTTTCTGTCAGATCAATGGCATTGCCTATAATATCTGTTCCCTTTGCTGTAAAGCGGTCTACCGTATACCACGCACTTGTAGAATTATGATCACCCAGATTATCATAGAGCTGAATCATAATAGTACGGTCCGGCTGTACTTCTGCCACCGCATCCGCAGGACGGTAGTCATTTCTGGCCTCATAATAATCCAGAGCCATTTCACACAGCTCCAGATTGCTGTAGAAACGGAATGTGTCAAAATTGCCGAGACCCTGATAAGCAAGCGTTTCTGAGGTACCGTTCTCCCATGTCAGAACAGCTGTATTGCTGTCCGGGAATGTGGCCTGCACCTGTGTACTGGAATCCATGCTGCCGATATGGAAAATAATTGTATTCTCGTTTTCGGCTTCATAATTAAAGTCCATATTGATACCGTTTTCCTGATCACGGAAGCTCCCGGAATCGCTTCCGGTATAAAAGCAGAAATATCTGTCGCCGTCGCTGCTGGTTGACCACCAGATACCAGGTTCAAACATCTGTGTTACTGCGGCTGTACTTTCACCCGGAGCCGTTTCAGGAGCAGAATCCACCGTTGGTGGAACAGTTATTGTCGTTGTTTCTGTAGTGGTTTCTGTTGTTGTGGTAGTTGTTTCAGTCGTTGTCGTTGTTATTTCTGTAGTATCTGTAGTAGTTGTTGTTTCTTCTGATGTCGTAGTTTCTGTTTCTGTTGTTTCTGTCGAGGTGGAAGTTTCTGTTTCTGAAACAGTTGTTACCGTTGTTTCAGAAGCTGCGAGAGCGGTTTCAAACAGCGGCACCGTTTCAGATTCAGTCGATTCCTGTGTATTTTCACTTTCTGTCTTCTTGCTGCCGCATGCTGTTACCGAAAGTGCAAGACAGCCAAGAATCAGCAAAGAAAAACATTTTTTTGCCATCTTCATGCAATTACCTCCTTTTTTCTTATTATATCAGAAATCTGATATAAAGTCAAGTCATATCCTCACAAAGATCAAGAAAAATGCCTTCCGGTTTCACGGAAGGCATCAGAGTATTCTTCATTCATTCCTGATTGACACGTTCATCAATAAATTTTCTGACTTCTTCGGGAGACATTTCCAGCACTGTACCAAACTCCTGAAGCATGAGAGTTTCGGCATTTTTCATTGCATTTTCATCCATAGAAGAAAACCGGCGGCCGGCAGCTTCCGAGGACTGTTTCCGGAAATAGAGTGCAGAAATCAGCTGTACAAGAGCTTTCTGGTCATCTCCTTTCAGGATCTGAGCATACATTTCACGCCGTTCACGGCGGTTATCCGACCAGACATCTGCTTCTTCCTGAGACTTTGGCATGGTGTCAATCAATTCCAGGACCTCTTCTTTTGTAAGCAAACGGCGGAGTTTCTCCGCACTTGACGAGACCGGAATATAATATGTAGAATTCGCATCAGCAAGGGGTTTCAGTTTATAATACAGAATTTCATTTTCTCCGTCCATACTCTGCGGTTCGATGCTGATAATCCGACACACCCCTGCACTTTTATAGACCACACAATCGTCTTTTTTAAATTCCATAACAACCTCCAAATAATAAAAAGCTAATAGTCATATATTATTATTATATCATATTTCAGGATAAAATGTTATAGACTTATTTCACAATTTTTCTATATATTTTTTATACAAAAACAACAAAGACTGTTCCGTAACGAAACAGTCTTTATTGCTATGTTCTTTGATTTTTGATCTCGAATGCCGGCACTTATCTGATTTCCCGGGCCGTCACCAGCCAAGTATGTTCGACGTGAGAGAGCTTAACTGCCGTGTTCGGAATGGGAACGGGTGGAACCTCTCTGCCATCAGCACCGACTGCTGAAAACAGGATAAAGAACAGCAAATAGTTCTGAGAACAAATCATTCAGAAGAGGAAAAGTGATCGACCGATTAGTATTCACAGGCTGAACATGTCACCATGCTTACACCCTGAACCTATCAACCTCATAGTCTATAAGGGATCTTACTCAAAAGAGGGGAAATCTTATCTTGAGGATGGCTTCACGCTTAGATGCTTTCAGCGTTTATCCAATCCGCACTTAGCTGCCCAGCTGTGCCGCTGGCAAGACAACTGGTGCACCAGAGGTGCGTC
>JAFUWN010000099.1 GCA_017483465.1 Oscillospiraceae bacterium | reverse complement strand
GCTCTGGCAAAACTCGCCGAAGAAGACCCGACTTTCAGAACATGGACAGACGAAGAAACAGGTCAGACCATCATTGCCGGTATGGGCGAACTGCATCTGGATATTATCGTTGACAGACTGCTCCGTGAGTTCAAAGTAGAAGCCGATGTCGGTGCTCCGCAGGTATCTTACAAAGAAACCATCAAGAGCAATGCCGATGTTGACTATAAATACAAGAAGCAGTCCGGTGGTTCCGGTCAGTACGGTCATGTTAAAATCCGTGTGGAACCGAACGAATCCGGCAAGGGCTTTGAGTTCAAGAACTCCGTTGTCGGCGGTTCTGTTCCGAAGGAATATATCCCTGCTGTTGAAGCCGGTGTCAAGGGTGCAATGCAGGCCGGTGTACTTGCCGGTTATCAGGTTGTTGACGTAAAGGTAGAACTCTATGACGGATCCTATCATGAAGTCGACTCTTCCGAAATGGCATTCAAGATCGCTGGTTCTATGGCCTTCAAGGAAGCTATGCGGAAAGCACAGCCTGCCCTCATGGAACCGATCATGAAGGTTTCCGTTATTGCTCCGGATGATTATCTCGGCAATATCATCGGCGACCTCAGCTCCCGCCGTGGTGAAATCCTCGGTCAGGAAACCCGTCCCGGTACGGTTCAGGTAGATGCCCTCGTGCCGCTGTCTGAAATGTTCGGCTATTCCAATAATCTGCGTTCCAATACTCAGGGACGTGGTCAGTATTCTATGGAACCTCACAGCTATAAAGAAGTTCCGAAGAATATTGCCGAAACGATCATGAGCTCCAGAAATAAGGGCTGATCTGAAAATTTTCGGCAATTTGCATAAAATTGTGAGTGTTTTTCTGGAACACAAATTTCAGGAAAATGCTTGCAATTCTCTTGCAGATATGTTATAATAAGATTATCCTGATACTGGAAACAGTTTAAGATAATACAAAATCTATGATTGATTAGAAGGAGGAAACTTCCAATGGCAAAACAAAAATTTGAGCGTAACAAGCCTCATGTAAACATTGGTACCATCGGCCACGTTGACCATGGTAAAACCACTTTGACCGCTGCTATCACAAAGACTCTCGCTATGAAGGGTCAGGCTAAGTACGAAGCTTATGATATGATCGACAAGGCTCCGGAAGAAAGAGAACGTGGTATCACAATCAATACAGCTCACGTTGAATATGAAACTGATGCTCGTCACTATGCACACGTTGACTGCCCCGGCCATGCTGACTATGTAAAGAACATGATCACCGGTGCTGCTCAGATGGACGGTGCAATCCTCGTAGTAGCTGCTTCTGACGGCCCTATGGCTCAGACTAAGGAACACATCCTGCTTGCCCGTCAGGTAGGCGTTCCGGCTATCGTTGTATTCATGAACAAGGCTGACCAGGTTGACGACGAAGAACTGCTCGAACTCGTTGAAATGGACATCCGTGATACTCTGTCTTCTTATGACTTCCCCGGCGATGATATTCCGATCATCAAGGGTTCTGCTCTGCAGGCTCTCGAAGCTCCGGATGATCTCAGCGATCCGGCTTATGCTCCTATCATCGAACTGATGGATGCTGTTGATAACTATATTCCGACTCCTGAAAGAGACGACGCAAAGCCTTTCCTGATGCCGATCGAAGATACAATGACTATCTCCGGCCGTGGTACTGTTGTTACAGGCCGTGTTGAAAGAGGTAAGCTCAATGTCGGCGAAGAAGTTGAAATCGTAGGTCTCCAGGAAGAAAAGACCAAGACTGTTGTAACAGGTCTGGAAATGTTCCGCAAGACTCTCGACTTCTGCGAAGCCGGTGACAACGTAGGTGCTCTGCTCCGTGGTATCCAGAGAAAAGACGTTGAAAGAGGTCAGGTTCTCTGCAAGCCCGGTTCCATTCATCCGTATACCAAGTTCAAAGGTCAGGTTTACGTTCTGAAGAAGGAAGAAGGCGGCCGTCATACACCGTTCTTCAACAACTACAGACCGCAGTTCTATTTCAGAACAACTGACGTTACAGGTACAATCACTCTTCCGGAAGGTACAGAAATGTGCCGTCCTGGCGACAACGTTGAAATGGACGTTGAACTGATTACACCTATCGCTATTGAACAGAATCTGCGTTTCGCTATCCGTGAAGGCGGCAGAACTGTAGGTTCCGGCGTTGTTATCGCTATCAATGAATAATTGATAATTCAGTTTTTTCAAGAAGACAGGCTTTGGCCTGTCTTCTTTTTCGTTTATAGCTTTGTATAAATTGCACAATTTTTTTCGTCAGATTGCATAAATTTAACAGACAGCTCTTGCAAACGTCTACAGACCGTGATATAATATAAAATATATACTGGGTTTATGTATATTGTATTTACTTAGGAGGAAGATGTATTATGTCAAAAAAAAGAATCTCTGGCGGCCTGATGGCTGCCGCAATGGCTCTGAACTGCCTCGCTGCTGTGCCGTTCACGACATTCGCTGAAGAAGTAATCGGAGAATTTGAAGACGGCACTCTGGAAAATGATGCCAAAGTCCAGAAAGATTTAGCAGGCTATTCCGGTTCCGGTTATGTGTATCTTGAAGATAACTCTTCAACCATTCCGTCTGCAACTGCTACTGTCAATCTGGCAGAGGCCGGCAATTTCGCACTGATTATCGGCTATGCTGCTCCTTATGGAAACAAGGGTGCTACGATCGAAGTCAACGGCGAAAATATCGGACAGGTTACTTTTGAAGAGTCCGAAGGCTTTGCAGAACTCAATGTCGGCAAAGTCGCTTTCAAGGCCGGAGAAAATACGGTCAAAATCAACAGCACATGGGGTTATACAATCGTGGACTATGTAAAAGTAACAGAATATCAGGCTCCGGAACGTCCGGAAATCAAGGCGACTCAGACTGCTACCTGCGATACCAATGCGACAAAAGAAACCAAAGCTCTGATGTCCTACCTCGCAAGTGTGTACGGCAGTCATATTCTGTCCGGTCAGCAGGAAATCTACAAATACGGCCCGCATGATATTGAGACAGAATTTAATTATATCGAAGAAAAAACCGGCAAGCTCCCGGCTATCCGTGGCTTTGACTATGGTAATTTCTGCTGCCCTGCATTCGGAAGTGATGACGGCTCTACAGAAAGAGTCCTCGCCTGGGCTGCCAAGGGCGGTATCGCAACGGCTTCGTTCCATCTGAATGTGCCGACCGATTTCGCAAGCTATACCATCGGCTCCAATATCGCATGGGATCAGACGACTTACAGCCAGAATACGGATTTCTCTCCTGCTAAGGCCGCAACCGAAGGCACAAAAGAAAATCAGTATTATACACAGGCTCTTGACACGCTCGCTGAACAGTTCCTGATTCTTCAGGAAAAAGGCGTTCCGGTAATCTGGAGACCTCTCCACGAAGCCGAAGGTGCAGGCGGTGAAGGCGGTTCCTGGTTCTGGTGGGGCAGAGAAGGTTCCAAGGCTTACAGAGACCTCTGGGTTTATACTTATAATTATCTGACAGAAACCAAAGGCTGCCATAACCTGATCTGGGAATGGAACAGCTATGACTACAGCACTTCTGCTAACTGGTATCCGGGCGATAACTATGTAGATATTATCGGCTATGACAAATACAACTGCACAGACTGGAGCACAGGACAGGCTGTTCTGGTGCATAATACCAGTGCCATTCCGGATACGTTCTATAATATCATGGCAAGATACAACAATGCCAAGATGGTCGCTATGGCTGAATGCGACAGCTTCTCCACTGTTGAAAATCTGACCACTGAAAAAGCAGGCTGGCTCTACTTCATGCCCTGGTATGACGGCGGTACTGATGCCACAAACTTCCTGAGCAATCCGATGTTCAATACAGAAGAAGATCTGATCGCTATGTATCAGAGCGATTATTGCATTACTCTTGACGAACTGCCGAAGCTCTCCGATGTGGAATACGATCCGACTGAAACAAATGAAGTTGTCAATACGGAACCCACAGAGGCCGAAGCCGGTCATGCTGTGATCGGTCAGGATGATAAGGGCAATTTCACAATTGATCTGCCGGAAGCTTCTGATACAGTTTATCTGACTGTAGAACTTCCTGACGGATGCACTTATGCAAACGGCGGTCTCGGTGTTTCGATCGAAATCAACGGCACTTACTACTGGGCTAACGTACAGTGGGAAGCTAAAAAATCCGGCACAATAGAGCTGAATCTTGCAGATAATCTCCTGAACGTTACAGAGGGTGTTGAGCCTGTAGAAGATGAAGCTATTATCAATACAGTCAAAGAAAAACTCAGCACAGTAAAATCTTTCCAGGGTCAGATCTGGTATGCTGAAAAGGCTGAAACAACTGATGTTAAGATTACAGATGCGTATGTAAAATCTGAGGGTACAGAAGACCCCAGTGAAGAAGCTTCTGAAACCGAAACAGAATCCGAATCTGCAGAACCCTCTGAATCTGAAACAGAAGCAACTTCTGAAACTGATGCTGCTCCTGGTAAAGTAAAATATGGCGATGCCAACTTAGACGGCTCTGTCAATATCGTAGATGTCATCACAATCAATAAAGCCATTCTCGGCAAGGAAACCCTTTCCGGTGAAGGTCTGGTCAATGTCGATCTGAATCATAATCAGAAACCCGATTCTGATGAATCTCTTGCTATCCTGAAATTTATTGTCGGACTGCTGAGTGAAGCCGATCTCGCTAATTTCTGATTTCATAGCTGAAACTAAAAATCTGCCGTATTCTGATACGGCAGATTTTTTTGATTTATCAATTAATTAATCCAGAAAATCTTTGACTTTCTTGCTTCTGCTCGGATGACGGAGTTTTCTCAGAGCTTTTGCTTCAATCTGACGGATACGCTCACGGGTTACGTTAAACTGTGCTCCGACTTCTTCGAGCGTGCGGGAACGGCCGTCAATCAGGCCGAATCTTAAACGAAGGACATTTGCTTCTCTGTCTGTCAGCGTTGAAAGTACTTCATCAAGCTGTTCTTTCAGAAGCGTATGAGAAGCCGCATCTGCCGGAGCAGGTGCATCATCATCCGGAATGAAATCGCCAAGATGAGAATCTTCTTCTTCTCCGATCGGTGTTTCCAGTGAAACAGGATCCTGAGCAATTCTCATAATCTCACGGACACGCTCTACAGGGAGTTCCAGACGTTCTGCAATTTCTTCCGGTGTCGGGTCATGGCCGTTTTCATGCAGGAGCTGGCTGGAAACTTTCTTGACTTTTGTGATCGTCTCTACCATATGTACCGGAATACGAATGGTTCTGGCCTGATCAGCGATGGCACGGGTAATTGCCTGACGAATCCACCATGTCGCATAAGTCGAGAATTTGAAGCCTTTGTTATAGTCAAATTTTTCCACTGCCTTGATCAGACCAAGATTTCCCTCCTGAATCAGATCAAGAAACTGCATTCCACGGCCGACATATTTTTTGGCAATGCTGACAACCAGTCTGAGATTAGCTTCAGAAAGACGCTGTTTTGCACGTTTTGCCTCCAGAGGGGTACCCTCTGCCATAAGACGGGCAAGTTCGATTTCTTCATCACCGGAAAGCAGCGGCACACGGCCGATTTCTTTCAGATAAATCTTGACAGGGTCGTCAACGGCAAGACCCTCTGTGGAGAGTGCCGAATCGAAATCCTCTTCGGGGTTGTCACTGATGTCGATATGATCCAGATCAAAATTATTATCAATAATATTATTATCAATAATTTCAATATTATGCTGTTCACAGTTGTCATAGAAAGAATTGAGCTGATCGGCATCAAAATCCATTTCTTCGAGAGCATCGGTAATCTGTTTGGTAGTCAGTTTACCGGTTGCTTTTCCTCTTTCAAGCAAAGCTTCAATTGTAGACTTCTTATCCATTGTAGGTCCTCCTTAATAGTGAAAGCGAGTGGTTTTCTTTTTATTTGCAATGATCTGAAGCAGATCATCGTCTGACATGTTGGCTTTATCGGACGGCTGGAATTTTTTTGTATGCAGATTCTGTATGCATTGAAAAACAGCCTGCTCGTTGAGCTTATCACGATAATAGATAAAAATCTCTGTGACACGGCACATTTCCGGCACAGAAAGTGCAGAGCCAAGCAAAGAGGGAATAAACCCGGTGCATTCCGGCAGAATCCGGCAAAGCAGATTGTAAATTTTTTTATGAAAATCTGTAATAAAATCTTCCGGCTGAAGCTGATCTGAGAGATTCCGGAACTGTTCCGGAAAATGCATCAGCCAGCAGAGAATTATTTTTTCAGATTCACTTTCTGCCTGACTTGCCTGAGAAGTACTCTGGTCTCTGACTCTGGTCTGATTTTCAATCAGCTGAAAATCAGATCTGATTTTTTTATTTTTTTGATTATGATCATACTGCGTGATCTGCTTTTGTAGAACTTCGGCACGAATGCCGAGTTCTTCGGCAGTTCTGTGAATGTAGACTTCCTGTGTTTTCTGATTGCCGATTCTGGTAAGAACCGGCATACAGCGGCGGAGATAGGAAATCTTTCCGGTTTCGGCAGTTAAATTCAGACCGTTCCGGCAGCGGTTCATCTGAAAATCCAGTACAGATTCGGCATGTTTCAGCAAAAGCCGGAAACGTTCTGCACCAAATTTTTTGATATATTCATCAGGGTCTTTTGCTGCTTCATCAATATGCAGGACATTTGCGGAAAGTCCGACATCCTGAAAATGCTGAATTGCTTTTTGTGTTGCATTCTGACCGGCATCATCATTGTCATAGGAAATAATGACCTGATCTGTATACCGTGCAATCAGTCTGGCCTGTGCAGGGGTGATTGCTGTACCCAGCGTAGCAACTGCATTTTCAAATCCGGCCTGATGGAGTGCGATGACATCCATATAGCCCTCTGCAAGAATCAGAAACTCCGGTGTATTCTGTCCGGCAAAGTGCAGGGAAAAGAGATTCCGACCCTTGTCAAATACCGGTGTATCACTGGTATTGAGATATTTCGGCTTGCTGTCGTCCAGGACACGGCCGCCGAATCCGATCACATGCCGCCATACATCCACAATCGGAAATATCACACGATTCCGGAAATTATCATAAACATTACCCTTGTCACTCCGGCGGCAGACATTGGCAAGAACCAGTTCTTCGTCAGAATAGCCTTTCTGATTCAGATAGCTTTTCAGCTGCTGCCAGTCATCCGGTGCATAGCCCAGACCGTATTTTTGAATTGTCTGAGCTGAAAGCTGTCTTTCCCGGAAATAGGCAAGGCCTCTTTTATCCGGACTTCTCAGGAGATTCAGATAATAAAAATTTGCCGTTTCCCGGTTGATTTCATAACAGCGTTCCCGTCTTTGCTGAATCAGGCGTGCTTCTTCCGGAGACTGTTCGGGAACAGTCAGGCTGTTCCGCTGTGCGAGTATCTGAACTGCTTCCGGATAGGAGAGATTTTGCATCAGCATCAGAAATGTAAGAATATCTCCGCCCGTACCGCATCCGGAACAATAAAAAATATGTGTTTCCGGATAAATCATACAGGAAGTTCCGGTTTCGGAATGAAACGGACAGGAACAGGCAAAGCCTTTTTCACAGGTATTCAATTGAATGTGAAACTTCCGGAATTCATCAGCAATCGGATTTTTTTCCAGCAGGGTGAATAAAAACTCTTTCGGAAGACGGGTCATAAAATCCTCCGTTTCTTGCTGTTTTTCAGTTTTTGGATAAAATCATCAGCAGCTTCCGCATTGATTTCAAGTTCCTGATAATCTTTAAGAATTTCCTGTAATTCCGGCGGGTATTCCGGAAGGTTTCCGTCTGCCCCGCAGATCTGCCGGTATAAATTCCGGTCAGAATCAGAAACAAATTCTTCCGGAGAAAGCTTCTGCCGGATATTGGAAATTTCTTCCGGATAGCGTATCAGATAGACAAGCAGCTGCTGTTCGGCTTTGATTTTTCCGGGATTATGCGGATTTTGCAGCAAAAGTTCTGATTTTTCCAGAAAACGGGAATTCGTTGTCTGAATTTTTATGGTTTTATGATAAAATCTGTCAATCTGATTCTGCATCTGTTCCGGAGTCAGATTCAGCTTCCGAGCCGTTTCATTCAGATAGATTTCCCGTTCCAGAGGGTTTCTGATTCCGGCGAGAATCTTAGCAGATTCCTGAATCATAACAGTCTTGTCCTGTTCAGTATCCAGATGTTCCCATGAATTCTGCAAGGCCGTCTGTACGGCATCACCGGCATTGACAAGCAGAGTACGGAAAGAATCTATATCATGAGTTCTCAAAAAATCGGCAGAATCAGAAGCCTCCGGCAGAGAAACGATTCTGAGATTGATTCCGGCTTCGCTGCACTGATTCCGGATATTCTGCACCTGGCCGTAATGTGAGGCCGGACTGGAAATCAGAAGCAGTTCTTCTGCATACTGGGTGATTGCCTTGATATGATGAAAGGTAACTATTTCCGGCACGGCGATCACATTGGCAAAGCCTGCCTGATATACTGCGGCGGCACTGAAATAATTTTCTGCTAAAATCAGAGATTTTGCAGTCATTTCTTTTTTAGCGGTATTCAGAGAGAAAATAAGCTTGTTTTTATCGGAAACCGGAGAACGGTCTGTATAAAGTTCCGGAGAACCGGGAGGGTTCAGCGGTTTTCCGCCGAATGCCGTCACATTTCCACGAAAATCCACAGCCGGAAAGATAATGCAGTTCTGGAACGTATCATAAATTCCGGTATTCCGGCTTTTCCGGCAGACTCCGGAAACGAGCAGTTCTTTATCAGAATAGCCTTTTTTGCGGAGATGATGATATAAACTCTGTGTATCATCCGGAGCATAGCCGAGTGCATATTTCTGAACCGTTTCCGGACGAATCTGCATGGATTTCAGATATTGCAGACCTTGTCTGTCAGTGCCTTTCAGGAGATTCAGATAATAGAAATTTGCAGTTTCCCGGTTGATTTCATAGCATTTGTCACGGAACTGAGACTGCTGTTTTTCTTCCGGACTGAATGCAGGCATTGTCATGCCGCACCTCTGAGCTAAAATTTTTACAGCTTCGATATAATTGACATTATCGGTAAGCATGGTGAATTTGATCACATCACCGCCGGCATGACAGCCGAAGCAGTAAAAAGAATTATTTTCCGGGTAAATCGTACAGGACGGCGTTTTTTCCGAATGAAAAGGACAGCAGCAGACATAAATTCTGCCCCGTTTCTTGACATCCGCATATATCCGGAACAGATCGACAATATCATTTGCAGCTTTGACCTGGGAAATAAATTCTTCCGACAGTCTTGCCATAACATCACCTGCCTTACTTCCAGAATTCCGGAATGCATAATTCAGAATAGAGATTTACTGCATAGCTGTCGCTCATGCCGGAAATATAATCGCAGACAGCACGGTCAATGTCAGAAGCAGAAATGATTTGCTGATACTGCTCCGGCATTTTTTCGGGAAATTTCCGGAAATACTGATACAGGAATGCAATCAGATTTTCAGCTTTTTTTTCTTCCCGTTTGCAGGTTTCGTTTAAATAGACGTTCGCATACATGAAATCATGCAGAAGATCAAAAGCGGCCTGAATTTCCGGATTCATGCCGATTTCATCCGCACCATGCTCCACGATGGCAGAAACCAGAGTCGTGATTCGTTCCGATTTTGTATCGCCTAAGACGGAAACAGCCTCGGCCGGAAGAGATTCCGGAGTCAGAACACCGGCACGGATGGCATCTTCAATATCATGATTGATATAGGCGATTCTGTCAGCAAACCGGACAATATTGCCCTCCGGAGTAGAAGCAATTCTGTTTGTATGACAGAGAATGCCGTCACGGACGGCATAAGTCAGGTTCAGCTGTTCAATCACATCGGCTGCACGGACACTCTGTTCATAATGTTTATAGCCATGCGGACAGATTTTGTTTAACACAGCTTCTCCGGCATGACCAAAGGGAGAATGTCCCATATCATGACCGAGAGCAATCGCTTCTGTCAGATCTTCATTCAGGAACAATGCTCTTGAGATCGTCCTTGCGACTTGTGAGACTTCCAGCGTATGTGTCAGCCTTGTCCGGTAATGATCACCGACAGGGGAAAGGAACACCTGTGTTTTATGTTTCAGTCTCCGGAAGGCACTGCAATGCAGAATTCTGTCACGGTCACGCTGAAATTCTGTC
The DNA here is from genome assembly GCA_017483465.1 of Oscillospiraceae bacterium. GTDB lineage: Bacteria > Bacillota > Clostridia > Oscillospirales > Ruminococcaceae > UBA3855. The sequence continues at coordinate 8,605 of JAFUWN010000099.1, read as the reverse complement.
CGATAGGGGCAGGGTGTTTCCGGTTTCAGACGGATGACAGCACCTTTATCAGTACTTTTACAGGCCTGCGGAGCGAGAAAATTTTTTTCATGCTGTTCAAGCTGTTCACGGATTGTCAAATCAGCATTCCTCCTTTTCAGTCTCTGTTCTATAATACGATTTGAAAAAGCAAAAACCCTTTTTTTTCAGAAAAATTTTTATTTTTTCACAGAACAGATGAAAAATCCGCATAAGCAGGCGTTCCGCACTGCATCTGGATTTTTCCGCCGGAAAGTTCTGTCAGTTCTTTCTGAAGATCAGCAAGCACTTCATTCCGGACGAGCAGTTCTAATAATACATCCGTATTGAAATCGCTGTTCTGTTCAAGAACACCGTATTTTGGAAGGCAGTAAGTCACTTTGCCGTAAAGCGTATAATCCATCCGGAGAGTGAGGGGCGTACTCTGACACATGTGCTGAATCTGAGCGGCATCGCATGTCAGGGCAGCACTGTGAGAATAAGCTCTGACGAGACCGCCTCCGCCGAGCAGGATTCCTCCGAAATATCTGACAACTACACAGCAGATGTCTGTCAGATTTCTTTTCTGAAGGACATCCAGAACAGGGATTCCGGCAGTTCCCTGGGGTTCGCCGTCATCACTGTATCTGGTAATATTGGAATCTCTTAAAATATAGGCATAAACATGATGTTTCGCTTTTCTGTGACCGGCTTTGACTGTATTGATAAAATTCACGGCTTCGTCATTGGAGCTGACCGGAGACAGATAGCCGATAAATTCTGATTTTTTTTCAATAAAAGAAGTTTTTGCTTCCTGTGCAATGGTAAGATAATCATGACTCTGCATAGCATCGCTCACTTTCTCGGGAAAGTAAAACGGACAGTTTTGATCAAAAACTGCCCGTATAAAAATTACTTGTCCAGGTTATTTATCCAGATTGAAACGTCTCTTGAATCTGTCAACACGTCCGCCGGTATCAACCAGTTTCTGTTTACCAGTATAGAACGGATGGCACTTGGAGCAAATTTCCACCTTGATGTCCTGCTTGGTAGACTGTGTTTCAATCACATTGCCGCAATGACATGTAATGGTTGTCTTGTACAGAGTAGGATGGATGTCCTTTTTCATTTTGTATTCACCTCGCATTTTATGAAAATTTGTAACAGTAGCCCATCAGTTGCTTTAGACAGTAGTACGATACAACTATGTTATTATAGCACAGATTTCAGAATTTGTCAAGAGCCGGATTAAATTTTTTTTTAAAAAACAGAGAATTTTTTGGAATTTCTAAGAAAAATATTAAAATTCATTGACTTTTGAAATGAAAAGGAGTATAATAGAAAAGAACGATTTTTTATCATTGATTTAGGAGGAGATACCATTGCCGCAGGTAGCAGCCAGGAAAAAGAAAAAACGCAGAAGAATGTCTACTGCCGGAATGCTGGTCATATTCATGACCGTGCTGGTTATGATTCTGATTATTTATGCAATTGTCCAGCTTCTGAGTTCGCCGGCCGGAACAGAGCCTACACAGGATGTGGCTCTTGTGGAGACAGAAACCGAAACACTTCCCCCCACAGAACCGCCTACAGAACCTCCGACTGAACCGCCCCCGCTGGTGGAATTCCCTGTCGCTGATGAAAATACCAGACAGCTTGGTGATGCCATCGATGCACAGTATGCAGTACTGATTGACTGTGATAATCATAAAATCCTGGCTCAGAAAAATTCTGCTGTCAGAATGTACCCGGCTTCTACGACAAAGCTGATGACTCTGATCGTTGCAATTGAGCATACAGAAGATTTTCAGGATACGTTTACCATGACCGGAGAAATTCTGAACGAACTCTGGGAACAGAATGCTTCTATGGCCGGTTTCTGGGAAAATGAAGAATGCACTGTGATGGACATGCTCTACGGTGCGGCTCTGCCCTCCGGTGCGGATGCGACTGTCGGTCTGGCAATGTATACAGCCGGTTCGGAAAGGGCTTTCGTCCGCATGATGAATGAAAAAGTAGAAGAACTGGGCCTGAAAAATACACACTTCATGAATACAAGCGGTCTGCATGATGAAAATCATTATACAACAGCAGAAGATATGGCCGTAATTCTGGAATACTGCCTTCAGAATGACATTTGCAGACAGGTGATTTCTACGCCGGCTTATACGACCTCGCCTACGGAACAGCACCCGGACGGTATTTATCTGACAGATACAATGTTTAATAAAATGGAAGGTACAGAAGTTCCCGGAATTACGATTTTAGGCGGTAAAACAGGGTTTACGGACGAGGCCGGACAATGCCTTGCAAGCTATGCCAAAACTCCTGACGGACATTGCTATATTGCAGTCACAACCAAAGGCACAGACAGGTATCAGCCCGTATATGATGCTTTTAAATTATACGGTACGATTACAGGAACATATCCTATGGGGGATGAAGAAGAAACACAGGAAACAGAAGTGCCTGCTGTCCCGGAAGCTACCTTTGCTCCCGGTGTGGAAATACAGGATATTCCGCAGGAAGTGCCTGCTGCATAATCAGAATATGCTGTAAGCAGTCAGAAAAGGAGGGTGTATGAAAAGAAAAATCAACAGAGAAAGAATCTTTACAGCTTTGATTGCCGTTTTGGTTCTGGGACTGCTCGCAGTCTGGGTCGGTGATGGTCTCTGCCGTCTTTTCCGCAAGCCCTCTGAAGTAACCTGTATTGATGAACGTGGTGCAGAAACAGAATCTGAAACCGAACAGAATTCTGAATTTACAGATTTTAAAAAAGAAGAGGAACTGCCTGTAAAAGAAGCCAGTCTCGGACTGACAGGTCTTCCGGCCGGCTATACGACAGAAAGAAAATCAGTAGAAAGTCTTTCTGAAGGAACACTGGCTTATTCTGATACGCTGCCTTTGGCAAAGAATCTTGTCGATTTTGAAGATAAAAACGAATATTATCATCTGAAAAATATGAAACTGAAAATACAGGAATCTGCTGTCACGGCGATGAATCTCCTCGCAGAAACCCGTTTTCAGGAAACAGGACGTTCTGACCTGATTGTCTACAGCACTTCTGAGCTGTATGAGAAAGCAGGTTCGGTGTATCCGGATTTTCTTCCAGACAGAAACACAGGTTTCTGTCTGGATTTGGCATTTTTGAATGAAGACGGTACAATCTCCGGCATGACTGAGGAACCGGATACATGGCTGCATGAAAACTGCTGGCGTTTCGGGTTTGTTTTCAGTGTACCGGAAAAGCCTTATCATATCCGTTATGTCGGAAATATCCATGCTGCAATTATGCAGAAAGAAAATCTGACACTTGCGGAATATCTTCATGCTCTGAGGGCATATTCTGTTTCTGTGCCCTATACATGCGTGTATGAAAAAGAACAGATGATTATCTATTTTGTTCCGGCAGCTGCATTCGGCTATACAGATGTACCTGTTCCGGAGTATGGCAGCTGTCAGATCTCTGGCAACGGTACGGACGGATATATTGTGACAGCAGTCGTCGGCCATGAATAAATTATCAAACTGCTTGACATTGTGGCAATTTAATGTTATACTAATAAGTGGAATTATAAAAAGGGGGGCGTATTTATGCCGGATCAGAATCTGAATAAAACATTGCTGACAGAAGATGATGTCACAGAAGCTGTGCTCAAAAAACTGAAAGAAGGACAGCAGGAAAGTGAAGGTGTGACAGACTACCCTATTCTTGAATTTGATGATCATGCATTAGACCTGCTTTGTACCGGTGTGCATGAAACGCTGCTGTACAGCGATGTCAAAGCTTCCGGCGGAAAAGTCTATGCATTTCTGAAAAGACTGTTTGATATTATTGCTTCGGCACTGGCTTTGCTGGTTTTGCTGATTCCGCTCGGAATTGTCTGTCTGCTGATTTATATCGAAGATAAAGGAAATCCCATTTTTTCACAAGTCCGTCTGACAGAAGACGGCAGACCGTTTCGGATGTATAAGCTTCGTTCTATGTGTATGGATGCCGAAGCAAAATTCGCTCAGGTACAGAAAGAAAATAAAAGCGACGGCCTTGCCTTCAAAAGCGATGATGACCCCAGAATTACCAAAATAGGCAAGTTTATCAGAAAGACTTCCATTGATGAACTGCCGCAGTTCTGGAACGTCCTGAAAGGGGATATGTCCCTGATCGGCCCCCGTCCGCCGCTCCCTCGTGAAGTCGTTCTGTATACTCCCGAACAGATGAACAGACTGCTGGTGAAAGGCGGCCTTTCCTGTATCTGTCAGACAGAGGGCAGAAGCGATATGGAATTTGATAAATGGGTCGAAAGTGATATCCGTTACATAAAGACCCGCAGTATCGGGCTGGATATTTCTCTGATGTTCAAGACTGCTGCCGCAGTTATTATGAGAAAAGGTGCGAAATAAAATCATAAGGAGCTGAATGCTTTGAAACGTTCCAGAAATGAAACATTACAGTATATTTATAAGCTCTGTGATCAGTACGAGGCAGAGGGCCGCCAGGCAAAGGGTGTCAATATGCCTATGCGGGATTATGCTCAGTTTGCTGTGATGAAGTTTATGCTGTATCTTGTCGGAAATGATAAGAATGTTACAGATCGTGAAGTGCAGCTGATCAGCGATTGTCATAAAATTCCGCTTACCAAAGAATATATTACAAAATTTCTGGAGGAAAAACCTGTTTCCGCAGATGATATTTTTGATATTTTCAGTAAAATTCTGGTTGTGTTTACAGAAGCAGATATTCAGAACGAAGCAAAATACGGCAGTACTTCTTTTTTATTGCTGGAATTTCTGAATGAACTGGGGCTGGAGTTTATTACTTATGAAAATGTACGCAATGATGACCGGACAACAAGGGCTCTCGGTGTCATTATGCAGAGACTGAGAACTTTCCGTTCAGCCTATCTCCGGAACTGGCTGAAAATGCATCATGATAAAATCAACCCGTTTGTCATGCCCGAACAGGACAGACCTGAACAGCGTATGGAACGTCCGGCTGTGGTTCCGGAACAGGAAAAGAAAAAAGCTCCTGAAGCTTCTGAAAAACCGGAAGAAACGCTGGAAGATCTGCTCCGTGAACTGAATAATCTGACAGGCCTTTCCCATGTCAAGGAAGATCTCAACAGTCTGATTAATCTGCTGAAAGTGCATAAAATCCGTGCAGAACGTAATATGCCGCAGACATCTGTATCTTTGCATATGGTATTTTCAGGCAATCCTGGTACAGGCAAAACGACTGTTGCAAGAATGCTCGGCAGGATTTATAAAGCTGTCGGTGTGCTGAAAAAGGGGCATCTTGTTGAAGTTGACCGCTCCGGCCTCGTCAGCGGCTATGTCGGCCAGACCGCTATGAAAACAAAAGAGATTGTCGAAAGTGCTCTCGGCGGTGTGCTGTTTATTGATGAAGCCTATGCTCTGACAGCAAATACCGGATCGAATGATTTCGGCATGGAAGCAGTCAATACGCTGCTCAAGGCGATGGAAGATCACAGAGATGATCTGATTGTAATTGTCGCCGGTTATACCGATCTGATGCAGGAATTTCTGGACTCCAATCCGGGACTGCGGTCGAGATTCAATAAACAGATCGTCTTTGAAGATTATTCCCCGGAAGAACTGCTCAGTATTTTTACAGGCATGTGCGACAAGGCATTTTTCAAGCTGTCAGAACAGGCTTCTGCTGCTGTACTTGCTTTTTTTGAAAACCGTGTGAATCAGCATTCGGCCGGATTTGCCAACGGCCGTGATGTGCGGAATTATTTCGAGAAAGCTCTCACAAATCAGGCTAATCGCCTTGCAACAATGATTTCCGTAACGGACGAGGATTTAATGACCATTACGGAAGAAGATGTCAGGCCGATAGAATTATTTTAATTTATTTTTTATACGGAGGTTTTTAATTTATGGTAGTCATCGAAATGGAAAACGGAAAAGAAATCGAACTGGAATTATATCCGGATGTTGCTCCGATTTCATGCGAAAATTTTGAAAAGCTCGTAAAACAGGGCTTTTATGACGGTCTGATTTTTCACAGAGTTATTTCAGGCTTCATGATTCAGGGCGGCTGTCCGAAAGGAACCGGCACAGGCGGCCCCGGCTGGCAGATCAAAGGCGAATTTCTGGCTAACGGTGTGCCGAACAATATCAGTCATAAAAGAGGTGTACTCTCTATGGCAAGAGCACAGAATCCTGATTCTGCCGGTTCTCAGTTCTTCATCATGCATCAGGACGGCCCGTTCCTTGACGGACAGTATGCCGCATTCGGAAAAGTCGTTTCCGGTATGGATGTTGTGGATGAAATCGCTGCTGTTCAGACAAATGCAATGGATAAGCCCCTGAAACCGCAGGTGATGAAAAGAGTGTATATCAAGTAAAAAACAAAGCACCGGATTTCTGAAATCCGGTGCTTGCTTGTTCAGTCTTTGCTTTTTAATTCTTCAATGCATTTTGTGCAGAGGCATTTGTCATGAAAATCCGTCAGACTTTCTGTTCCGCCGCAGAGAATGCAGTTATCCTGCCTTTTCCGCAGAACAATAGTATCACCCTCTAAGAAAATCTGAAGATAATCATTCTGGTTAATATCAAGACTTTTTCTCAGTTCTTTCGGCAGTACGAATCTGCCCAGTCCGTCCACACGTCTGAAAATACCTGTACTATGCATGATGTCAAATCCTCCTGTTGTATGTTTATTTTAAAAACTGTCGTTTATTCTTCTTCCGGCATTTCCCAGTTATGATATACATTCTGGACATCGTCATTTTCTTCGAGATGATCCAGCAGAAGCTGCATTTTTTTGATTGCTTCTTCATCAGTCAGCTGGGTGTAATTAGCCGGAATCTTTTCAGCCTCGGCAGAAAGAACATGATAACCTTTTTCTGTCAGGGCTTCACGCATGGTATGCACATCATTCGGAGCACATTCCATAATAATTGTATCTTCTTCGACAGTGAGGTCATCACCGCCGCATTCAAAGCAGTCTTCCATTGCAGTATCTTCGTCAATGCCTGTATTTTCGACAACAACAATACCCTTGTCTGAGAACATGAACGATACACAGCCGATTGTGCCCAGATTACCGCCGAATTTATCGAAATAATGACGGATGTCGCCAGCAGTACGGTTCTTGTTATCTGTCAGGCATTCAACAATCACAGCCACACCGCTGGGGCCGTAGCCTTCATAGACCATGGATTCATAGTTGTTCTTATTGCCTTCGCCGGAAGCTTTCTTGATTAATCTGTCAATATTATCATTCGGAACGTTATTGGATTTTGCCTTTGCAATCAGATCACGGAGTTTAGCATTATTATTCGGATCGGGGCCGCCCTCTTTGATGCAGACAATCATTTCACGGCCGATTTTTGTGAAGATTTTTGCCTTGACTGCATCAGTGGCTTCTTTTTTGCGTTTGATATTATTCCATTTGGAATGTCCTGACATGGAAAAAGTCACTCCTTGCTATTTATTTATGATTTTTTTAAAATATCTGCCTGCATGTTCCAGATTTCCTGAAACAGGTTTTCTAATCGTTCAGTATTGCCGGACAGATGCAGATAGCCGAACACAGCTTCCAGGCCGGTTGCTTTTCTGTAATCTGCCGGAACAGCACTTTTGGGAATCGCACTCGCATGAACGGCATTTCTGCCCCGCTGGAATACGGCCTGTTCTGCTTCGGTGAATTCCAGTTTTTCCGAGGCTCTTGCCTGATACGCTGCACAGACCATCCGGACTTTGACATCATGCAGATTCTTGACAGCAGTATTGCCCTGCATGGTGATTGCCGTGCGGATCATCAGTTCATAGACACTGTCACCTAAGAAAGCCAGTGTCAGGGGGCTGAATAATCTTGCTTCTTTTTCTGATAATTTCTGCATGGCATTACCTGATATAGTCAAATTCAAAACCGAAGATATTTACGGCATCGCCTTCTTCAATCCCCAGTTCTTCAAGCTTGTCGATAATGCCGCTGGAACGCAGAACCCTCTGGAAATATTGCAGAGAAGAATAGTCTTCCATATTGACCGTCCGGAGAATCGGTTCAAGCCACGGTGCAGAAACATAATATACACCGTCTTCGACTTCGATTTCAAACTGCTGACGGGAGGAGAATTTTGCTTCCCAGTCGGCCTGTGTCATCGGCTGAGCTTCGTAGACTTTTACGGGCGGCAGTTTGGAGAGAGCCTCACTGACGGCATTCATCAGTTCTTTTGTACCGGATGCCGCTGCCGCAGAAATGGGATAGAACGGCAGATTTTTAGATTCGATATATGCTTTTAAATCTGCAATCTGTTCTTCCGAGGCCAGATCTGACTTGTTAGCGGCCACAATCTGCGGACATTCGGCCAGTGATTCGCTGAAATTGGCGAGTTCGTGATTGATTTTTTCAAAATCCTCTTTCGGGTCACGCCCCTCACAGCCGGAAACATCAAGCACATGCACGATCAGGCGACAGCGTTCGACATGCCTTAAAAATTCATGTCCGAGTCCGATGCCTTCGCTTGCCCCTTCGATCAGGCCGGGAATATCTGCCATGACAAAAGAACGTTCTTCATCCAGTCTGACAACGCCTAAGACAGGGGTTAGAGTCGTAAAATGATAATTTGCAATTTTC
>JAFUWN010000098.1 GCA_017483465.1 Oscillospiraceae bacterium | reverse complement strand
TTGATTTATGGTTGACTTATTGGCGGTGATGATGTATAATTACAGATAAGGGCAGGCACTCAGCTTGCTCGTGAAAATCAGAATTTAAAGGAGAATAAAAATGTTAGAAAACCTGATTATCAGAGAAGAAACACCTGCTGACTATAAAAATACTGAACTTATGACTATGAGAAGCTTCTGGAATAAGTATTTTCCTGCCTGTTCAGAGCATTTTCTTATTCGTATCATAAGAGATTCAAAGGACTATACTCTCTTAAAACGTCTATGAATACAAGCCTCTCAAAGATTTCGCCTGCATAAGGTGCTGTTGTTTCGTCAATGACAAGTTTCCTGTCAATGATTTGATAGCCGAACGGCGGTATTTTCTTCATGTAATAGCCTTTGCTGAATGATTCTGCTAATCCCCTGCTGACCTTCTGGGACAAATCCTCGCTGTAGATTTCATTCATGGCAATAATTATACCTTCCAGAAGTCTGCCTTCCGGTGCATCCGGAATATTTTCCATTGCCGAGATAATGCGGACTCCGTTTTCTTTTAGCTTCTGCTTGTAGATAGCTGCATGAAAGCTGTTTCTGGCGAACCGATCAAGCTTATAGACAAGTACGCCCTCGAACTGCTTCTTTCTGCTGTCGGTGATCATTTTCTGAAATGCCTGCCGTTCGTCCGTCTTGCCGCTGATCGCTCTGTCTACATATTCGGCAATAATCTGCATGTCATTCAGCTCGGCAAACTTTTGGCAGACGTGGAGTTGTTCCTCAATGCTCTGCTCGGTCTGGTTATTTGAGCTGTAACGCCCATAAAAAACGACTTTCTTCATAAACACAAATTCCTCCTTGATTTTTAGTTGAAAATGTGCTATACTTAACTTGTTGGGAGTTGTGCATAGCACATTTTCTCTTTATAATCTGTCCGGTGTTGTCAGCACTGGGCAGATTTTTTGTTTATTCATAAAGTTCAGCAATTGTAATTGAAATTTTTCCTTCCCATATTCTCACGGGAATTGGTGTATGAAAATCATAAACAGTCGGAAAATGGTTTTCTTCAAAAAAATATACCAGAACTTTTTCATTTTTAGGGTCAATAATCCAGTATTCCCGTACACCATTTGAACGATAAAGCCATAATTTACGGTCGAAATCATCACTTCTGTTGGTAGAGGTCACTTCTGCGACAAAATCAGGTGCACCGTTATATTTCTGATGATCAAAATTTTCAGGATTGCAGGCAATGAATACATCAGGAATCACAATGTTCAGATCATTCAGCTTTACATCAGTCGGAGCAATGAACGGTCTGCATTTCCCTTTGTTCTGTTTGACAAACTGCCGGAATTCGGAATAAAGTCCTCCGGCAATCTCCTGATGTCTGATACTTGGCGAAGCCATAGCAACAATTTCACCATCGAGCAATTCTGTCATTTTATCGGAGTCAGCAGCTAGCTGATAATATTCGTCTGCATGATACCGATAAATATTTTCTGCGGTATTTGGCATAAAAAATTCTCCTTTCGCTGTCCGTCCGGTCTGGTTCACCGGACGGATTTTTTGTTTACTTGTGCCGATAAATTTTTATGCTGTGTCTTTACGGAGAGCTTCTGCTTCCTGCTGACGGCGTTCGAGTTCCTCTCCGATTGTTTCGCAGTCAACCATTGTACTTTGGCACATTTCTATAGGATGTTCCGGCTTGTTCATGACAGTACCTAACTCACGGATAACATTCAGCATGATAGCTCTGACCTCTTCAGGCATAGCCATGTATTTTTTCATGACTTCTTTTTCGTCATCTTTGCTGAGGTTCATTTCAGCGAACGGATTCGGCTCAGGAACTTTTGCTTCTCTGCCGAGCAGATAGTCTGTTGTCACACCGTAGAAATCAGCTATCTGCATTAAAAATTCAGCCGTTGGTAAACGTTTTCCAGATTCGTAATTTTGATATGTGCTAAAACTAATGTTAGAAGCGTTACAAAATTCCTGCATTGTAGAAAAGCCCTTTGATTTTCTTAAATCTTTCAAAATATCTTTTGTTTGCATAATTTATCACCTCTTTTCTAATTCATATATTCGTATTATATCATACATTTGTGATATTGTCAAGCTGTTATCATTTGTTATTTTTTACAAATGTGGTGCGTTTTATTTTTATATTCATACAAAAGTGATATTTTGAATCACAAAGATATGAAAAATTATTGACAAATTATCACGAACGTGATATAATAGGATTACAGTAAAGGCAAGGAGGTGAAGACAATGCGAAAACGGATAAAGTGCAAAAAGAAAAGCGGCAAAAAACAGACACTCACAGCAACCGAGAAAATCCTGTTTTTCACCGCAGTTCTGAATTACTTCAACGCAGTGATGAACGTAGCCCTCATGATAGTTACGATTCTGCTGCTGACTAAGAAGTAAACAGAACACCCGGACGGGGGAGAAATCCCCCGGAAGGGTTACTAAAAGTATATCACAGAATCCGTGCAGTGTCAAGCCTCCTGCAAGAAAAAAGAGGTGACGAAAATGAAACAGGCAATTATCATTCTGATTCTGGACATTGTTCAGATGATTTCAAC
>JAFUWN010000022.1 GCA_017483465.1 Oscillospiraceae bacterium | reverse complement strand
GCCTTATGACATCTGGCAGTACAGCTGGACGGGAAAAGTTGACGGTATTACAGGAAATTCCGGCAAAGTCGATATGAACTACTGCTATAAAGACTTCCCGTCAATCATCAAGAATGCTGGTCTGAACGGATTTACAAAGCCTGTAGATACTGCACCGGTTGAAAAGCCTGTTGAAACTGTTGAAACCGCTCACGGAACTGAAAAAAAGTCTATTGACATTCAGGTGCTTGTTGACGGTGTGCAGTACTCCGGCACGGTTTATCAGGATTTTGATGATCATTCTTACAGTGGACTGCTGGAAGAATAGTAAAATTCAACTTGCATAAGACTATTTAAATCTGTTTAATCCATTCAGAAACGGCTTAAATCCGCATAAATTCAAACCTGAATGGACTAAATCAGAAAAATATTGGACTAAATTATGAAAGGACTGATTCTATGTACAAGAAAATTAAAATCAGCTTTATTAACGCTGGTTCGATTACAATTGATGAGGGCGAATGGGACGATTACGAAATTTTTAACGGATTTGTTGTCATCAAAAAAAATGAAGCGTGGATTGCCATGTACAACATGAAAGAAATTTTTTCTGTCGTACTGGAAAAGTAATTTTACATTGATTATCATAAATGTGCTATAGAATAAATTGTTGAAATAAAACCGTTCTGATTTTCAGGGCGGTTTTATTTTTTGCCTTTAAATTGCCTGTAAAATTCTTTTAAATGGCTATTTTATGATATTTTATTTTAAAGTTTTCTTAAAATTTTATTAAATTTCCGGAATTTTTTAAAAAAATATATTCAGAATCACATGCATGTTTGTTTTTTGACGATATTTCGCTGTTATTTTATTTCTGTAAATTTTGAAAAATTTTTCAGGATTTTCTGTTTTCTCTTATTTCTTTACACTCTTTCTTGACATTCTTATGAAAATATGCTATAATAGTCTTGAACTGTTATAGACAGAACTGTCTGTGATTATTATAAATTTATGGAGGATACTCATGAAACGACTGGTTACAAGAAGCGATTTTGATGGCCTTGTCTGTGCCATGCTGCTCAAGGAACTGAATATCATTGACGAAATTAAATTCGTCCACCCGAAAGATGTTCAGGATGGGAAAATTGATTTGTCTGAAAATGACATTACGACAAATCTGCCGTTCGACAAGAGAGCCGGCCTTGCTTTCGACCATCACGAAAGTGAACTGATCCGCAACAAACGGGAAGACTACGAAGGCAAATATATCATCGACGGCGATGCCAAATCCGCCGCAAGAGTGGTCTATGATTACTATGGCGGTGCAAAAGTATTCAAAAAAGTCTCCGAAGAAATCATGACCGCTGTCGACAAGAGCGACAGTGCCGATTTTACCGAAGAAGAAATCCTGAATCCGAAAGACTGGGTGCTGATGAATTTCATCATGGATGCCCGTACCGGACTCGGCAGATTCCATAATTTCAGAATTTCTAACTATGATCTCATGATGGAGCTGATTACTTACTGTATGGAACACAGCATTCAGGATGTGCTTGCTCTGCCCAATGTCAAAGAACGTACTGATCTGTATTTTAAACAGCAGGAACTCTTTAAAGAACAGCTTCGTCAGATTACAAAAATTCATGATAAAGTCGCTCTGATCGACCTCAGAGAACAGGAGACCATCTACGCCGGCAACCGCTTTATGGTCTATGCCATGTGGCCGGAAACAGAATTGTCCGTACACGTTGCCTGGGGCTTCCGGAAACAGAATACAGCCGTGATGATCGGCAAGTCGATTATCAATAAAAATTCCAAATTCAATATCGGAGAATTATGCTTGTCTTACGGCGGCGGCGGTCATGCGAATGCCGGTACCTGTCAGCTGGATAACGACAAAGTGGATGTCGAACTCCCTGTGATTCTGGATAAGCTCAACGGCAAAATTCCGGTATAATTATTATATTAAAATCATAAATCAGACATGGAAGCCCATGTCTGATTCTTTTGATGATACAGCCGATATTGCAGAAAAAAGCCTCTGATTCAGAATCAAAGGCTTTCTCCTTGTGTATTTCAGAAGATCAGAAACCTACACAGTTACCGGAAAGGGTTGCACCTTTGATGTTATTGGTGCCGTTCTTGGAAGTGCAGCTGATGATCTTAGCTTTGCCGAATGTTACTTCATAGCCGAGTGCAGAAGGTTTACCGGTCAGCGGCCAGTTGTAGTTGTTCTTCTTGTTGCCGTCAGCAATGCAGTTTTCCATAGTTACTACGCCGGACTGGTTGTTTCTGTCGAAGCCGGAAGCCAGATTGCCCTTAGCTGTGCAGCCTTTCAGAACATGGTTCAGAGGATCAAGATGAGCAGCCACACCGGGAGTCTTGTTATCCACACCGCCCATTTTGAAGCCGTTTCCGTCGCCGTAGATACCGTTGCAGTAGCCGTTGTAGTTAGCCTGGCAGTTGACCAGAGTAACAGCACCATGAGCAGCATAGCAGTCCCAGCCATCATCACTGTTGTATTCGGCAATGCAGTTTTCATAGTAATTGCCTGTGCCGGAATGGAGCTTGTTTGCGAAACCGTCAGCATTCTCGCCCTTGGCGTCGGCATTGTGATGAGAATTGCAGTTATAGAACTTGTTATTGGAACCGCCGTTGCATACCTGGAAGCCGGCGTCTTCGTTATAGCATGTAGTAACATACTTGAAAGTATTATTGGAACCTTCGATATAGATACCGTTGTCAGAAGCATTCTTGATGGTTACGTTCTGAACAGTGCTGCCGTTGCCGTAGAAGGAAAGGCCTCTGCCGTTGCTTCCGGATGTGGAAGAGAAGTCGATTGTTGCATTATTCTTGCCGGAGATGTTAACACCTGCCGGAACTTTTACAGCACCGGATTTTACAGTACCGTTGATTACGATCGTTGTACCGGATTTTGCTTTGCTGATGGCTGTTGCCAGAGAAGTACCGCCGTTCTTGACTTCAATTGTAGTTCCGCTTGTTGTGCTGGAGCTGGAAGAAGAACTGCTGCTGGAAGAACTGGAGCTGGAAGAAGCAGAAGAACTGCCCTTGGAAGTTGCTTCAAACTTGAACTGCTGACAAGCCAGACCGTTATAAGTCCACTGATTAATATTGCCGCTGTTGTCTTTGGACCAGCCGTAAACATCAACAGCCTTTGTTTCACTGCTGTTTTCAGTCAGCAGGCAGTATACACCGGAAGAACTCTTGACTACTTTGAATTTCTGAGCAGTTGCACCGTTGGACTGCCAGATTCTGATATTGGCACCATCTGTATTATAGCCGTTTTCCACATCGAGCATACGGCCGCTGCCCAGACCGCTCTGGAGAGTGATCACGTTATTGCCCAGGTTCTTGACATACCATTTCTGGTTATCGCCGCCGGTACCCTGATACTGAATGACATTTGTGCCGTTGGCATCTTTTTTACCGGAAACATCCAGATATTTCTGGCTGTTGATATTCTTGATATAATACCAGCCGTCAGAGATATAATTGGAAGCGGCAAAAGATACGATAGAAAGATTTGCAGTCACGCTTGTTGCGAGGCTTGCGACAGCGGCTACGGATGCGATTGCTTTCTTGAAATTGTTCATGACAAATTCCCCCTGAAAATTAATTTTTATTTTTTTCATACGCTTATGATCTTACTTTGTGAACAAGTTATGAATAAGTATTTGTTTTTTTCACTGTAATCAGTATATCACAAATTGATTCGTTTGTCAATAGTTTTTTCAAGCTTATTTCAAGACTTGCGTTATAAAAATCATAATTTATACAAAATCATATTTTTACAAGATATATCCTGAAAAAATCAAGAAAAAATATTTTATGTCAATCAGATTTTTTATGATTTTGCCTATACTTGTTATAAAACTTTGTGAAAACTACACAAAGAAAATAATAAAATTGATAAGAAAAGCTTCTGTAAGATAACGTTTTCGATCATATGAATAAAATATGAAAAACTGCCGTATTTTCATACGACAGTTTCCTGATTTCAGATCTGTTTGATTTCCGAGCGATAGCGATTTTTCCAGGCAAGCCGTTTCTGATACAGCGTTTCTTCTGCAAGCCGATAGCCTTTTGCTAATAAATAAATAAGATAAATCACAGGCCAGAGGGAAACTAATATCTCACATAACAGCAGTACCGCCGTATCAAAACTGATGATTCTCGCCGCATTTTCCCAGTAAGGATAGGTCACTGTCTCGCAGACTGCCAGACTCCGGATATGCCGGAGCGTGTTCCATTGTCCAGAGAGCGTATAACGATTTGTATTCTCTATGATCACACAATCAGCATTTTCATCCGCTTCGACAGAAGTTTTCAGCAGTTCTCTTGCGAAATTCCTGACCGGATTCGGCAGAACAGCTTCATAACAGCTGATTTTTGCTTCGGTATTCCAGTTTTGTTCATAGAAATCATATGTCAGATAAATTCTCGGCATTGTGCCGTATGCCGTTTTGGAAGCATAATCCTGTTCCGGCCGGATGACTCCGGCGATCAGACAGGTCTGCTCCTGAACTGTAATTTCCATTCCGGCGACATCGGAAGAACCGAACAAATCCCATGCAAGCTGGGTATCAATCACAACTCTGTCATGCATAAGATCCTGTTCGGAGAGATACACACCGCTGACAAGTTCCGGAGCATGAATCAGAAAGAAATCTCCGCCGATAACGGTCACAAGAGCTTTGGAACTGCCTTTCCGGTTGCCGGTGACTTCGGTCTGACCGGCCTGTGTACTGTAGGAATCATACCACAGACGAGACTGTTTGTTCTCCGGCTGTAAAGATTTTGCCGTGAGAGCGTCATTGATTGTCTCATGCAGAGCCGGAATACTATGAGCAGAAAATTCGGCTTCCGGCCGGAGAAATATGCTGATCTGCGAGGCCTTGCCGTCTGACTGCCATCTTTCAGCGGCTTTCTGACCGGACAGAAGTCCCGAAAGATGATGATTATATGCGATTAAAATCACTGCAGTCAGAATACAGAAACAGGCAGAAATCAGCCGGACAATCTGTATTTTCCGGAGTCTCATGATTCTTTGTCCTCCATACGCACCTGCATTCCGGCAGTCATGGGCTTTTCCGAAGCGGTCACGACAAAATCAGAACTATTAATATCTCCCTGCACCGCACTGTTGATTTCATCATGAGCGAGAACAGTCACATCACTCCGGCTGACATAATAACGATTTCCGAGCGGTGTACTTCTGGCCTTGATGATCAGGACAAATTTTCCCTTGTTATCTTCCATAACAGCACTCGAAGGCACAACACAGTCATAATTTTCACTGGAAGTCTGGATTGACAATGCCAGCAGCTGACCGGATGTCACATCATGTCCGGTCAGATTAAAAATCAGAGTCTTGCTGTCGCTTCCGGCTTTTTCGGTATCCTGCTTGATGGAAGCCAGAGAAGCTGTCATATCACTGTAATACTGATTTGTAATTTCAGCCGTCATGCCGGTATGAAGCTTGCGAGCCTGTTCAGCCGTGACGGAGAACTGTACTGTATAGCCGGAGCCTGTCAGAGTCAGGCTTGCAAGGGTATCGCCGTCCATGACCGTATCACCGGCGGCACAGTTCACCGTACTGACAATACCGTCATTCTTACTGGTAATAATTTTAGTATCTTTGGCTTTTTTTAATTTTTCAAGTTCTTCTTTCTGTGTATTGATGGCATTCTGCTGACTCTGCAAATCCAGCTGAGCGATCTGCTGATTGAGGGAATCTTCTTTTTTCTGCTGAGTCAGTTTCAGAAGCATATCCTGTAAATTCCGTTCCTGCTGGGAGACGGCTTCCTGTAAGCTGGTGACATCCTCTCCGGCAGAATCGGCACTCTGATTTTCATAAGCCGTAATTGTAGTCTGAGCGGAATCCGCACGGGCATTGGCGGCCTGTAAATCAGCCTGAATCTGTGTGCTGACATTGGCAGCAGCATTTTTATAATAATTCTGAGCGGCTTCCTGATCGGCCTGAGCCTGTGTGAGGGCATTCTCTGCCTCGGTCAGAGCCTGTTCCTGAGCCTTGATGGATTCCAGTACGGTCTTGGCATTCTGCAAATCCTCCTGTGCATAGCGGAGTGACTGTGCAGCATCTTCAACTGCACGCTGCATATCAGTGAGCGAAAGAATCGCATCAGCAGCGGAATCTGTATCCATATCCGGAACCGGTGTTGTTTCCACAATACCGTTTTCCTTTGCAGTTTCATAATCGGCTTTGAGACGGTCATAGGAGACTTGTGCTTTTTCGACTTCACGTTCAAGGGCACGGATGGCCTGTTCCTGCTCGAAAGAAGAAACTGTCACGGTTTTGGATTCCACATCGGCCTGTGCTGTCTCCAATTTTCTTGCGGCATTCTGTACATCTGCCTGAGCACTGAGCAGATCGCTTGTATACTGTGCCGGAACGCTGTCGAGTTCTCCGGCAGATACCGCAGATAAATATCCGCTGAGGCGTTCAATATCAGAAGCAGCAGCTTTTGCCTCGGCCAGAGCCTGCTGATAAGCGGCATCAGAAACAGCCTTGGTTCTGGTTCTGGCGGCATTGAGTTTATTGATCGCCGTCTGAAGATCGGCTTTTGCATTGGCAATTTCCTGATTTTCGGAAGCATAATCCGGAACGGCTGTGAGCAGAGCTTTCTGATAAGCGAGTTCTGCTTCCTGCAAGGCATTTTCAGCGGCTTTGATTTCTTCCGAATTATCTTCGGCATCGAGAGCGAACAGCTTGTCTCCGGCCTTGACCTCATCGCCGGATTTGATATAGACACTTGCGACCACACGTTTTCCGTCGGAATTGACATCATAATTTTGATTGGCCGCAACCGTTCCGGAGCCTCTGATTTTTTCCGTGATCATGCCATAGCCGGCATACTGAGCCGATACAGTCGGCAGACTGTAATTTAAAATCGTATTGGAAAAGAATGTCAGCAGTAATAAAATCACAAGGAAAATAATCAGCAATGTCTTGATATGTTCTCTTCTTCTTGCACTTTGATTCAGTTCATCCATAAATAATCATCCTTTCACACCGCCGGAATAGGTGATTCCCTCAACCAGATATTCTTCACCGTAGAGAAATAACAACAATGCCGGAATCATATAGACAACTGCCACGGCAAAGGCAAGACCGACATCGCCCTTGTTGATCTGCGAGAGAAACACAGAAAGCGGATATTGTTCTTCATTATTTAATAAAATCAGCGGCTGTTCGACCATATTCCAGTAATCGATAAACACCAGCAGGCCGACCGATAACATGGCACTCCGGCACAGCGGCAGGCAGATATGCCAGAAAATCTGGAATTCTCCTGCACCGTCCAGACGAGCGGCTTCAAAATAGGCTTTTGGAATTCTTCTCATGACTTTGGTTAATAAATACACGCTGAACGGCGAGAAAATTCCGGGCAGGATAATCGCCCATCTGGTATTTAAAATCCCCAGATATTCTGATACTAAGTAATTCGGCACAAGTGTGACCTGGTAGGGCATTAGCATGAGAATAATATAACTGAAAAAGATAATCTCCCTGATTTTCCCCCGGTATCGTGAAAAGCCGTAAGCTGTCACAGCCGCTAACAGAACCTGAAAAACCGTAATCGGAACAGTTAACATCACAGAATTCCAGAATTTCAATAAATAATCCGGACTCTTGAACAAGACTGACAGATACTGCTGAAAGCTGACCATATCGGGAATAAATTTCAGATTCAGCTGTTCGGAAATATAATTTTTATTATCTGCTCCGGCCGAGTCAATCATCGCTCCGTAGTTGGTATTGATTTCTTTCTCAGTCATGAAAGAATTGCTGATTGTCAGCACTGTCGGCAGAATAAATAAAACAGCCGCTGCCGCTGATATGATAAATAATAATCCTGTTATAAAATGCTGTTTTAATTTCCGGTTCATTCTTCCACATCCTCTCCGTACTTGCGTTCGATCAGATATAACAGGCCGATCATAAAAATCATCACAATCGAAAGCAGAACCGCCGCACTGGATAATTTCTGATAATCCAGCGATTTGAACGTATTATTCATGAAATGCTGTAACAAATACATGCTCTCATACGGATAATCGCCCGTTAATAAATACACTTCCCGGAACATCTTGAAAGAACTGATAATTGATAAAATCGTCACAAACAGGATAGTAGGGGAGAGGTATCTTAATTTGATATGCAGGAATTTATAAAACTCTCCGGCACCCTCTAATTCTGCGACTTCCAGAATATCGGTCGGGATTCCGGCAATTGCCGACATGAATAAGATCATATTATATCCCAGTGTTTTCCACAAAAACATGACCGTCAGAACCAGATATGACCACTCTGTTTTGAGCCAGTCGACCGGCTCGGCTCCGAACAGAGCCGTGACCTGATTCAATGTTCCGTGATAATGAAAAATAACCTGCCATACCAGCACAACCGAAGCGATCGGCACCATCAGCGGACATAAAAAACATGATCGAATCCAGCTTTTCCCCGGAATTCTGGAATTCAGTCCGAATGCCATCGCCAGAGACAGCACTACCGACAGAGGCACGGCGATCGCCGAGAAAATCCCCGTATTCTTCGCCGCCTGTAGAAATGCCGCATTTTTAAACAATTTCAGATAATTTTCAAATCCGACATAATTGGCAAAAACCGGATTATCCAGCACGGAATAATACATCACAACACAAAACGGAATCACAAAGAAAACCAGAACCCCGGCCAGACTGGGCATGAGCCAGCTCCAGTTTTTCAGCGTTCTGATTATTTTTTTCTGCATGGTATCACCTTCCTGATTTTTCTCAACTGTACTATTTATCATAACACAGTTGTAGTAGTTTGTCAATAGTCTTAGCCTAATCTTACAATTTTGTGAGATTTCAGACTCTCTGTAAATAAAACAATCCGGAACGCAAAAACATGACAGTTTCTGATTGTTTTTTTAAAATTTGTCAGAATGCATAAATATTTAATTAAAATTTCTCTGATTTTTTTCAAAAAACGCTTGACAAATTCCTGATTTTATGCTATAATATATCTTGTGTTAAAAATGCCGCCGTGGTGGAATTGGCAGACACAAGGGACTTAAAATCCCTCGGAGTAAAATCCGTACCGGTTCAAGTCCGGTCGGCGGCACTGTAAGACAGACTTCTTAAAGAGGTCTGTCTTTCTTTTTGCGGCTTCGCACTTTCTTCTCCGGCTCATGATTGTCCTCATGAAAGCTGAGTGCATTCGCGATTGCCTCTGCCGAGGAAAGTTTTGACTGATAATCAAGATGGCTGTAAAAATTAGCCGTTACATTAAATGTAGAATGTCCGAGCCATTCCTGAATCGCTTTCATGGGAACGCCATTTGCCAGAAGCAGACTCGCACAGGAATGCCGCAGGTCATGGAAACGGAGTTTCTTCAGCTTATGTTTCTTAATCATATTCCGGAAGTGGTCAGTCACAAAATTCGGAGTAATCAGATTTCCGAAGTTATCCGTGCAGATAAAATCGTCATAATCATGATTGTATCCACGCCGGAGCGTAGTGGAAAAATACTGATTCTGCATCTTTTTTCTTTGCAGCAGTTCAGCAATGTACGGAATCAAGGGCAGCGTTCTGAAACTGGATTCTATTTTGAGCTGGTTCTTGAACTTGATAACGAGCTTTCCGTCTTCATGGCATTTATCGCCTATCTGTACACACAGCACAGTATCAAAAATTTCTTTGTAGTCGCACCGAACACGACTATTTATGAGAAATTACAGCGTGATTTGAGGGACAGCAACAGTCCGAAATATGT
>JAFUWN010000097.1 GCA_017483465.1 Oscillospiraceae bacterium | reverse complement strand
TTTCGGGAGAATCAATTTCAAGTTCCGGATTCTGGATTTCAGGAATTTCGGGAGAATCAATTTCAAGTTCCGGATTCTGAATTTCAGGAATTTCAGGAGAGTCAATTTCAAGTTCCGGATTCTGAATTTCAGGAATCTCAGGGGAGTTGATTGCAAGTTCCGGATTCTGAATCTCTGGAATTTCGGGAGAATTGATTTCAAGTTCCGGATTCTGGATTTCAGGAATTTCGGGGGAATTGATTGTAAGTTCGGGATTCTGAATTTCAGGTACATCCTGAATCTGAACCGGAATTTCAGTTGTTTCATTTCTGAATATCTGCGGTTCAGGAATCTCGGAAATTTCAAACTGAATTTCCTGATTTTCAATCTCCGGCAGCATGAATTGTTCCGGTTCGGAGAAATCGACACCGACAGCAACAGGATTTCCGAGCAGAGAATGCAGGTTTTCAGCCAGATTCTCAGCCTGAGCAGTCACCAGAGGGATATTTTTCTGAATGCCTTGTGCGAACAGTTCTAGCATGTCCGGTGCATAAGTATGAAAATCCGAAAGAGGACCTTTTTCTGGTTCAGAAAATCCGAGAATCGATTTAATAAGCCCAGCGATAAAGCCGACTTCCTGACCCAGCTCAGCTTCTTTTCCTGTCAAACCTTCTATGAAATTGCTGACAAGATCGCCGCCCCATTTTTTAGCCTGATCAATCAGCAGAGTTTCAAAATCCTGTTTCAGTTCTGAAAATGCTGTCCGGATGTCCTGTACTTTTTCAATCAGAGAAGAAGAAATTTTTATCAGAGCAGCCTGCAAATTGATAAAACCGGCAATGAATCTGCTGAAGGCTTCTACACAAATTGCAATAGCAGCAGAAATTCCTGAAATTTTTTGACTAAGAGCATCGCTTGCATCTTCTCCGGCTTCTCCGGAAGCAAGATACTGGCCGAGAACTCCCAGAAATAGCCGGAATGCATCAGAAACAGGCTGAGATGTTTCTTTCAGATCGCTGAAAGAGGATTTCAGATTGTCAAAAGATTCTGAAAAAGTTTTAGTAAGAATTTCCCAGTTTCTCTGAACATCTTCCGGAATATCCGAAACAGCAATTTCAAGATTTAATTTAATTGTTTTTTTGAGTTCCTCAAAATCAATTTCAGAAAGTTTTTCAGAAATTTTCTGACGGATAGTTTCAGCCTTTTCTAAGAAAAATTCAAGAGAAGTCCTGATTTTCAGTCTGATCTCTTCAAAATCAATTTCAGAAAGTTTTTCAGTGATTTTTTTCCTGATTGTTTCGGCCTTTTCTGATAAAAATTCAAGAGAAGTCCTGATTTTCAGCCTGAGATCATCAAAATCGATCTGATTCAGCTGATCGGAGATCATATTCTTGATTTCCTGCCATTCTGCGGATAATCCGAACGCTTCGGCGATAGCCGAGATGACAGCATCGGCCACAGAAGCGACAGCAAGCGGAGCATTTTCGAGAGCTTCGGTCAGATTCCGCATGATTTCCGGAGCATGTTCTTTCAGCGTATTTTTCGCAGATTTCAGGCTTTCTCCGAGCTGATCAAGAATTTTTCCGCCGGAAGTTCTGATCAGATCAGCATTGTCAGCGACTGCCTTTTCAAGAGTTGTGACAATCTCCGGAGCTTTTTCGATCAGAACCGGAACGGAGCTGATCAGTCCGTCAGCCAGAGCGAGCAGAACCGAAACAGCAGCGTTTGTGAATCCGGAAAGATTCTTTGAATCCGTCAGCAGAGAAACGGCGAAATCCAGAAGATTCAGAACCGCTTCCGTCAGGATGGGCGTATTCTGGGAGAGCGTTTTTGTGACAGCTTTCAGAAGTTGTCTGCCGAGTCGGCTGAACCGGAGATTTTTCTTCTGCAAAGAATCGGAAAGTTTTGTCAGGATTCGTTCTCCGGAGCTGACAATTTCCGGAATTCCGTCAGCGACACCCTCGGCGAACTGAGTCACAAGCTCCGCACCGGTGACAGCCAGATCAGGCAGATGTTTCAGAAATTGTGAGAGCAGTTCCTTACCGAGCGAAGAGGTGAATTTCAGGCCTGTTTCAGCAATTTTCGGAATCCGTTCGGAGATATATGCAAACGCACTGACGACTTTCTTTCCGAGTGCCGAGGCCAGACCGTCAAGCCCCTGCTCTTTCAGGACTCCGGTCAGATCGGATATGTAACTTGTTGCTGTCTGGACGGCATCTCTGAGAGGAGAATCTAAATTTTTAAATAATGCGATCTTGAAGCCGTCGAACGCAGAGTCGAAAATTGTAATATCTCCGGCTAAGTTATCAAGCATGGTTTCGGCCTGTGTTGCCGCTGAACCCCTTGCACCGGATTCAGTATACTCCAGACTGTCATAGAAACTCTGTACTTTCTCTGTCGAAGAAGAAATCATCTTATCAAAGGCGGCTTGCCCTTGAATTCCGAAAATTGTATTTTCAATAGCATTTCGCTGGCTTTCATCATCAATCTGATAGAGAGCTGTTTTCAGGTCATCAACAATTTCATTGAAATCCCGTGTTTTGTTGTTAGCATCATACGCACTTACCCCAAGGGCATCAAGTGCTTGTTTGGCTTGATCAGTCGGCGAGTAGAGATTTTTCATTGCCGCTGCTAAGGCAGTCGCTGCCGCAGAACCAACTTCGTTCTGTTCGGCAAGTCGAAGCAAAGCAGTTTCCGTTGTCTGTGCCGATTGACCGTATGTATTTGCCGTCGAAGAAGCCTGTGAGAGAGCCTCTCCGAGCTGCTGAACGTTGGTATTTGCAAGAGTTGCACCCTTGGCGATCATATCGGCATAGTAAGCCGAAGCCTCGGCTTTATCGGCAAATTTTCCGGCTTCACGGGTAAAGCCTTTCATCGAGCCGGCAACATAGGAAGCGGCGGCATCGAGCGAAAGATTTCCGGCGGCGGCCATATCGAGAACGGAATTGATCATCTCGATGGACTCGTCAGCGTTATAGCCGGACTGAGCCAGGATGTTCAGGCCGTCAGCGGCCTGACTTGCGGAGAAAGCCGTTTTTGCACCCATTTCCTCGGCTTTGGCAGTGAGTTTCTCCATATTTTTGTAGGCTTCTGTCGCAGAGTTTTTCAGCTCATCCACAGAGTAGCCCAGTGTTGCACCGACCTGAGACATGCCGGACTGGAACTCTTTTCCGGTGCTGACTGCCTGCTGACCGATAGCGGCGATTCCGGCAGCAGCCACGGCCGTGGCCGCTCCGATGACGGCCATGCCCTTTTTCGCAATCGAGCCTAAATTTTCAAGGCCGACCGTAAAGCCGGATTTGTCGATTTTGGTATCAAATTTTAACGTGCCGTCAAACAAGAAAATTCACCGCCTTAAAAGAGAGTAAAAGCCTGACCGATTTCATCATCGGACATTTCGTAGGGAATCGCAATCGCACGCTTGATTTTCCGGATTCGCTTCTTTTCGTCTTTGTTTTTGATCTGGTTCAGGTCAAGATTTCTGTAATAAATCCGCTTCTGACAGCGGCTTTCTTCCGGCAGAGCGTAAAACAATGACAGGAATTCCCACCAGTGCAGAGAAGCTGTCCGCAGATCAATCTGATAGAACCGCCGGAAATCACCTAAAACATAGCAGCTGTCCAGTTTCCAGCTGAAAAGCGGCGGCTTGTGCAGCATATCTGCACCAGAATTCGCATCATCCTGATCAGTCTGATTATGCAGATCATCGGCATGGTAAAAGGCGAGCAGAGCTTTGGAAAGCGATTCCGTATAGGCCGGAATCGGTCTCTGCTTCAGGAGACTGAACAGAAACTGAATTTTCTCCTGATCGGACTGCTGATCGGCATAGCGAATCCAGCTGTGAAAATCCGTCCGGACAGCATAGGTTTTCCCGTCCGCATGGATGTTCTCTGGAAGAAAATCATAAATAATATTAATCATTTCTTTGGTTTTTTATGTTTCTTGGAAGCCCGTCTCTGTTTGCGGTTTCCGCTGCGGAACGGCCGGAAGCGTTCGGAACGTTCATCAAAGGCAGCTGCCGAGGACATCACAGAGAATTTCAGAAACGAAATATAGGTTTCTTCGTAAATTTTCGTATTGACAGGCTGATTCTGAAAAATCTGTCCGGCGGTCTCCCTGCCGAACAGATTTTCAAAGAAATGGAAGTATAAATTGCAGTAATCACGGAGCAGATCAGATTTTTTCAGATAGTTTTTCTTAGCAATCCGATGTTCTTCCTGTTCCATGAGATCGAAAGCCTTTTCGCAGCGTTCCGCCGTTTCCAGATCATCCTGATCGAAATTCAGCGAAAGCCCGTTAATTTCCCAGTTCATCATGATCAGCCGCCTGTTCCGCTGGTAACTGTGGTAGTCACGATGGTCATCCAGTCATCGGAGCTGGTTGCTGTGACCTGTGTAGGCTCACCGTTGGCCTTGAACGTACCGGAGTACGTGTAGACATTCGCATCATCGCCCTCGGAATCCGGAATGACGGTATATTCACGCAGAATGCCCTTGCCTGTGTGGGTATCAACCCAGACAATGACACGGACAGCATCGCTGCCGAGCTTTTCACCGTCTGTAATGCCGACAATATCAGTCAGAACCGCATTGTCTCTGTGCTTGTCAAATGCATAGGCAATCGACGGAGCAAAGGCGACGACATCCGTGCGTTCGGTTGCTTCATCGACATATTTTCTGCTGTGCTCGACCGGGTTCTTGCTCAAGCCGAGTTCGGTAAAAAACTGCATTCTGGTGAGAACATAGCCGGCTGTGCTGGAGCTGGGAACGCCGTAGAATGCCAGCATTTTATGTCTCGGAACTAAATCACTCATAATAAAAAGCCTCCTTAATCTTCATAAACAAGTCGTAACTGAATCTGATAGCGGGCAGTATCGGCATCCGCATCGAAAGCATAGCCGCCCGTCAGGACTTCCAGACTGACCGGAGTCCTGCCGTCGAGATCAGGCAGATCGCCGGACTGATTCCGCTCAAAGATCCAGTTTTCAAAATTTTCGTAAAACGCCAGATTTTCAATGCACAGATTCACATCTGCACTGTAGAATTCCCGGCTTGCGAACAGAAACAGAAACTGCTTCATACAGCCGCCGTCCGTGTATTTCCTGTAAATCCGCTCGCACGGAACGGCCTCGACAGAATATTCGATCGCCTCACCGCCGAGGAAATCAACCAGCAGACAGCCGTCTTTCAAATCCGGAAATTTCATCATATCATCACGGATACACTCAATGATTGACTTCATTTGAAACACTCCTTTGCAGCTTTGAGGATGTCCCGTTTCTGATCGGCTTTCATGCGTTCAAACCAGTACCGTCCTCTTTTTCCGGTGATACCACCGGAAGCGTGCAGCCCCTCGGTTCCCCGGCCTGCATTTTCATAATACTGCCGTCTTGCATAAGGAGCAGTATAGTGAATTTCTCCGGAACCGATCACAGTGCCGGAGATACCGGATTTTTTAAGAATGCCGCTCCGGAGCGGAACATACGGGTCAGATCTCCGGAGAACTTCGCTGTCCACAACTTTTTGTGCTTTAGAAAAACGTTGTTCTTTTTCAAGCTGAAAGCCGGAATTCCAGATAATACCGTTTTTATTCATTCGGCAGTCACCTCTATATGCTGTACGTAGTCCGAACCGAAACGGAAATCTTTGACACTGACAACGGTCAGGGCATCTGTCGGCGGACTGCTTTCCGTGCAGATACCGTCTTTGATTCTGTCATCTTTTTTCGGCAGGTAATTCATAGATTCTGCTGGAATGACAAAAAGCTGCTGGCTGGCAGGACTGCGGGAAAGGTTTCTGCCGCCGATTTCCTGTGCATCTGTAGTTTCCTGATAGTTCCTGCCGATTTCATGCCGGATGTAAGCCGGAGCACGGCTGACGACAGTTTTTTCCCAGACGGTGCAGTTCTCACGGTTGGTAAACATCAGCCGCACCCCCTGTAAAGCAGACCGGTATCCCCCAGATGTTTCATAATAATCTCATGAATCAGGGAATCCAGTCCGGCAGGTTTTCCGTTCAGCAGAGCGGAAATGCTGTCCGTCACACTTGCATAGTTGACAGAATAAGCACCGATCTGTTCGTAGCTTTTTGCCCCTGCCTGCCCTGTGCCGGATTTCATGAGCGATTCTGCATAAGTATACAGATATTCGGAAATTTCGCAGGTACAGCGTCTGACATTTTCCTGATATTCTTCGGGAACGCCGCTTTTCAGCCTGCCGAACGTTGCGGCATCCAGGAAGTCGCCTGCTTTTCCGGCGGTTCTGTTCCAGGAAGATTCCGGAACAGCCGAACCGCCGAAAGCAGACTGATAATAACCGTAATCAGCGTAAATCAAGGCTTTTCAGGAGTTTCCGGCTTCTGGGCAGGCTTTTTCTTTTTTTCGTCCGGAAACGTCAGGCCGATTGTTTTCATGGAATCACCTCCGGATTACGATGCAGCGACAGAAACATAGATACCGTTCTGCTTATTGTCATAGACATCCGTAATACCGTAGGCACGGTAGAAGAATGCCCATGCATCAGCATTCTGGTTCTGTTCAGGGCTGATGACTTTGGTAACTCTGTGCTTGGTGAACTGAATCGGAGCACGCTTCTGCACGATCATGAAATTCAGATTCTTTCCGGTGCTGGCTTTCTGATAGCCGCCGATTTCTTCTCCGGAAGTCTGGCCGTCAAGCAGGTCAATTGCAGAATAAAAGCGGCTCTGCGGAATCTTGATTACTTTGGCATATCCGTCGAGCATTTTTTTGGATTTGTAGCTTTCAACGGCTTCAATCAGATTGTACAGAGTCGGCGTGATGAATAAATATCTTCCCTCGGAATCGACTTCTGCTTCATCGAGAGTGGTATTGGCTTCCGTGAGGGCAGCAAGAATGCCGTCACCGGTGGAATAGGTCTGATTTGTGCGTTTGGTTCCGGCTTTGGCGGCATAGCCTGCAAAACGCCAGGCATCAAGTTCGGGAACGACTTTTGTCCGGATGAATTCGGACGACAGCAGACCGAAAGAGATTCCGGCAGTTTCCTCGTTATCCATGGCATCGACATTGAATTTTCTGCCTCTGTCGTAATTGAACTGCTTTGTTTCCCAGGTGAGCGTTTCAGAACCGGAAACATAGCCGTCATTTCTGGAATAATCGCCCAGGCCGTCAAGGGTCATTTTCGGGAACAGAATTTCGTTGGCATTGTTTCCCTGTCTGATCTGCTCTGGTGTGGCTTCGAGATCTCCGGTCAGGGTGCTCTGCTTGTAGACTTCATCGAGCAGAGCGATATATTTGCTGATCAGTGCAATTGAATTCGGCATAGTTTTTCCTCCTTATTTCAGGCCCATGATTCTGCGGATGGCAGCATCATCAGCAGTTTTAGCGGTATTGCCCGGCGTGCCTGTGACAAATTCCGGCTTCGGCCTGTCATCAGCGAATGCATCCGGGCAGGAATCTTTCAATTTCTGAACAATATCCGCACCGCCGATCAGACTGCCGTCTTTATCAAATTTCAGTTCCGCCTCTTTCAGCAGGCCTTTCAGATGGGCGGCATAGATGGCATTCTTCATATTCTGAGAAGCAACGAATCTGTCAAGCTGATCGGAATAGTCACGCTCTTTCTGAGCCTGTTCCAGAGCCTCGGCCTTCTGCTTCCATTCGTCAGCAGATTTCTTGATGCCGTCAATATCCATATCCTTGAAGCTCTGGATTGTCTTGTTGGCCTCGCTGAGCTGATCCTGCAAGGCTGTGTAATCCGCTTCGGAATAGGTTTTCTCTGCCGGAGCTTCCGGCCTGGTTTCAGTGATTTCGGTTTCTTTGATTTCTTCTGCCATAGAAAAAACGCTCCTTTTCTTGAAAATGGGTATAAAAATAAGGCTTTGAAAGCCTGTTTTAACGCTGTTTAAATACTGTTTTAATCCGTACAGAAATTTCCGGTAAAGACAAACAGGTTCCTGTCATCCGTCCGGTAAATGTTAGCCGCTCCACGCTTTTCGAGTTCCCTGACAAGTTCTTCCGTTGAGAAATCTTCCAGAATTTCTTCCTTTTTTATGGAACAGGAAATTTTTTCTCCTGCTTCTGAAAAAACTACATTGGAAAATTCCATATTTCTGACGGGAATATCAAATGTCAGGCAGCATTCTGCCGTGCCGGTTTCCGAAGCTGTTCCAATCTGAAAATCAGTTATTTTGTTCACCACAACACCGTTGAGCAGCACATTTCCGCCCTGAACTTTCAGAACATTATTTTTCATTGTCAATTTCTCCTTTCGGGTATCAGAAAACCGCCCTTGTGGGCGGTTTAATCATTTGCGGTTTTCACTCGATACTGTTCAGGTATCTCTACCGGAACAGCTTTTATAAACTCATCATAATGATCTGGTGGGAAATAATCATCAACTTTTCCGGTTCTTTTATCCACAGAAAAGAGTATAGAAGTGTATTTAGTTTCTCCATTTTCGCCGCAATCAGAGATAAGAAAATGCTTAGGAGTTTCTGAAATATTTCCTATCCATCTAAATTTAAATACTTTCTGAGCCGCTTTACAGGCTTCTTCTACACTAATCATAATTATTCACCACTCTCTATACAACCTGCTATCAAGTCCGTAAAATCTCTGTTATCAATCCTTAAAAAGAGTGTTCTTTCCGGGGCGATCAAACCACTTTTAAAATAATCCACATTTTTTTGGCCTCTCTGTGGATCAATAAAAATTGTTTTGCCATCGAATTGTTCTGCAATAAAAACGCCTCTGCTTTGATTTGCCAATGTCACACTGATTGCAATTCTTGCACCATCTCCGTACTTAGACATTCTTTTGCAAATATCATTTTTCACTTCGGATGCCGTTTTCCCATCAGGATAAACCAGATCTTCATAATTTGCACCGAACACATAAGGCCAGCCGCCAAATCCATGAGAATAAACCAGTCTGTCAAGATCATCCAGAATTGCTTTGGAAGCAATTACATCGTAACCCCGTCGTCTTGCTTCATAGGCAACAATACAACGCTGACAATTTTCTTTATATTCTATTCCTTTTTTGTAATTTGGATTAGCCGTATTGTAACAGTCATTAATTTCATGATTTGTCAATTGAGGAAGTTTCTTAAAGAATTCTTCTAATGTAATTTTACCATCTTTGAGACCGTTTGTCAAGACTGAATTATATGATTTTTTCTTGTTTCCTGACAGCTTATTAGCAATATCGGAAAGAATACCGTAAGAGGGATTTTTGCTTTTCTGATAGGCTTTGTTTGCCCAGACCGATTTCTGAGAAATGCTTTTTCCGAAGCCGTCCACCCATGTTCTTGACGAATCATTGAGGAAGCCTGTCTGGTCAAGAAAGTCTTTCAGTTTCTGTTCAGCCTTTTTGAGCTGAACCGATCTTTTCTGAAACTCCGCACCGGCGGCCGCTGCATCGGCATCGGTCTGAGCGGAATCCTGCTGCACTTTCGCAGCGAGAACCTGCCGTTTCTTTTCACGGATTCTTCTTTCGTAGTAACGCTGCATCTGCGTGATTTCATAATCATGATAATCTTTTTCGTCGATCTGAACGGTATGTTCCGCAAGGTCTTTCAGCCGCTGATCCGAATAGGCACGTTCACTGAATCCCTCGAAGAACGGATGCCAGTCATGCCGACAGCTGACACCGCCGAAGCCGTCAACAGTACCGTAGCCGATTTCATCGACAGTCAGATAGCCCCGTCTGCCGGAGAGGGAAACAATTTTTCCCTGCCATACGGAATGCGAGGGACGGGCACCGGCATGAGCAGTGATCTCCATCAGATCGCAGTCCAGGTCTCTGGCATTCTGAAAGGAAACCTGCCGGACGGTCTGTCCGACACCGGTCAGAACGGCACGACGGACAGCGACATCAAGCTTATCGGTATGGCCGGACGGATAGCGGACAAGAGAACCGTTTCCGGCTGCTGTCTGGACGGCATGACGGATGGCAGTATTGTAATCCATCACACCGGAACTCGTCTGCATGTATGCGAGATTGCAGGCCTGAATAAAGGACTGCTGTGAAGTATTCGCTGTAGTAAGAGTCAGATTTTTCAGACTGCCGCCGCATTTCTGATAGCCTGCTTCTAAGATCTGCAAAGCATTTCCGCTCAGATTCCGTGGTACAACAAGGCCTGCCTGCCGGTAATAGAAATTATCATTCCGGACGGCCTGCACACCGGCATTCTGAAACAGTGTTCTGATTTCCCTGTCGGTCTGACCTGTCCGCTGTGAGATTTCGGCGAGAATATCTTCATAGAGCATTCCGGATTCCTGAAGCATTCTTGCCTGCCATGCGGAAGCATCGGAAAGATAGCCCATCCTGACGATACGTCTTGTCATGTCCTCGATGACACTTTCTTCCAGACCGGCATAGAGAACGGCGATTTCGTCGCACAGATGGTTATACTGTAACGGAGTCAGCATGATCGTCACCGAAGAGAGGGTCGGAATCGGGAAGCATTGCCAGAGCTTTTTTCCGGCTGGTTCTGAAATACCAGACAAGTAGGAGTTCCGGCCGGAGACAGCCCATTGTGACAAGCTGTGCTCTTCTCTGGAATTCCTTGTCGGGGTCTTCGAGAACAGAATCGCCCCAGCTGCAGGAAAGCTCCGGATTCTGATCAGAATCGAGATCATACAGCTGTGCATAGACATGCATGGCGTACATAAGATTCTCAAAAGATTCCTGCATAGCATTCTGCATTTTGGAAACTTGTACATAGCTTCTCTGCTTCGAGCTGAGAATTTCCTGAGCAGTCTTTTCAATATCCGTCGGATTGGATAACGTACCGTAAGCCAGGCCGACATTGAATTCGATTCTTTGCAGAATATGATTCAGACCGTTGAATAAAGAACCGTCACGGATTGCCGGAGAAAAAATCTGCATGGCATCGGAAATTTTTTCGCCTGAAAAGATGTTGTACCGGCGGAACAGCCTTTTGTTTCCGACCGGAAGATCCGGACGTTTTCCGGTTTCGTCTTTTTTGAATAAATCCTGACGTGCATCGACAGCGAGTTCCGTTCCCCGGAACTCCCACTGAATCCGTGCCCATTGCTGATCGGCTTCCTGAATGAGTTCTTCCGCATGGGAAAAGCAGGAGATCCCGACCGGAGAATCCGGATCAATAATATTCGCCGCCGGATTCTGATAGACAGAAAACAGCGGCTTTTCAATATTACTGATTGTCTGGATTTCCTGAAGATTCTCCCATCCGGCAACGCTGTGCAGATCGCATTCTGTTCCGAGCGAATCGGCAGAGAAAGAAAAATAGGCTTTATTCTCAACTGTATACAGATGCTGTTCGGCATCGAAAGTATGCGTTTCAAGTCTGGTATAGTAAATCCTGCCGATTGTTTTTCTGGACAGGAACACGGCAGCAGTCACCTGACCGGAATCATCAAAAGCAGTCGGAGCGAACCTGTCCGCACGGATGATGTCAACAAGAATCTGATTTCCGGAAACATACGGCTTGAATGCCATCGACCCCAGAGCGAAAGCCAGATCGGCTTTAATCAGGAAGCATTTCAGGAATTTCTGAAACTGTTGATCCAGATACGGTGTACTGACATGAATTTCCGATTCTGCCATGACAAGCCGTGCGAATTCGGAAGAAATTGCCGAGGGCAGATTGAGACTGTGATTCTGTTCCGGTGAGCTTTCCTGACGGCGGTACATATCCAGCCAGACAGCAAGAGCGGTCTGCATTTCCGGAGAAACAGGCTTTTCAGCGGTTCTGGATTTTCCGAACAGCTTTGCAATAAAATCAAAAATTTTCATTCTCCTGCCTCCTTTATCTCCAGAAAATCAGGGACATTATGCCGCATAATAGTGTGGACAAAATAACGCATATCGTCCATAGCGTGGTCATTTTCCTTGATGACTTTGTCTTCTTTGGCCTTTTCATCCCAGCAGTACAGGCCGAACTCTCGGATTGTATCCTTGCATTCCGGAGAAAAGTGAAGCCTTTGTGCTTTCAGGAGTGTTCCTGTATTCCGGATGCCGTCGAGTACATCATTTTTCGCTTTGATGGCAGCGAAATCCTGATGACGGCGGATACATTCGATAAAACTTGCGGCTGACGGGTCAACAATCACATATTCAATCCGTTCTTTGAGATTTCCGGCTAGTCTCACGAGTTCCCGGTAATGCTCTTCATCAGTCCGGGAAAATCCCTGTTTTCTGGCATCATAATAGCTTTCACGGATTCGGTAGGCATGGCCGTCACTGGTAAGATACCACAGACCCATGGAAGTCGGATTCAGAGTACCGTAATCGACAGAAATATAATATTCTCCGGACGGAAGTTTTTCCGGAATTTCGTGAACATGAACGGATTTCCGGAACATCGGATAGACCAGACCGTCGGCAAGCACCCACAAACCCTTGATATATCTGTCATAAAAAACGCCGGAATACATGCGTTCATAGCGTTCTTTGACGGCTGATGACAGCGAATAGTTATCATCCATTGTGAAATGCAGATGCAGGGAATGTTTTTCACCATGCTTGCAAATCCATTCCCGATAGAACCAGTGATAAGGGCTTTCCGGATTGCAGTTAAACCAGAATTTTGAGCCGGAAACACTGCATCTTGCAAGAGCCTGCTCCACGAACGAACGGGGCATGAGGGCGACTTCATCAAAGAGAACTCCGGCGAGTGTCATGCCCTGAATGAGCTGATAACTGGATTCGTCCCTGCCGCCGAAGAAATAATAACGGTTCGTATGGCCGTTCATTGTGATTTCAGCATAGTTTTTACTCTGATTGATTCTGATTTTTGCATTGCCCTCAAGCCATTTCTGCATGGGCATGATGACATTTCTCTTGAGAGAATCAATCGTCTTTCCGCAGAAAGCAAAGCTTTCGCTGTTGAAATTCTTACAGCTCCACATGACAAAACCGATGGTCATGGAAATGGTTTTTCCGCTTCGGACAGAGCCGTCACAGATAACAGCATCATAATCATGCTGCCGGTCTGCCCACCAGAGCATGGAACGGATTTGTTTCGGAGAAAATTTACTGTACATCATGTGTCATGCTCTCCTCAATCATTTCCATCAGATTGGATAACTGTCTGCTGTCGGTTTCGACAGTTTCACTGCTGACGGCAGCGGAAATCATTCTGGACATTTCTGTTTCAGAAGCCACAAGCTCCGGATGTTCTTTCAGAAACTGATACAGTTCCGCATGCCGTTTCCGGAATTCGTCAGCTAATTTCTTTCTTCGTTTTTTATCCGGTTCGTTTAAAAAGCTTTCAGAAAAGCGTTTAAAGTCCGTAAAATCGGCTTTTTTGAACTGATTTTCATAGCTTTTGAGACCTTCCGACAGAGCGGCAAGGCTTTTCTGTCTTAATTTTTTCATGTAAAATTTCCGCTCCTTTCGGGATGGTATAAAAATAAGGCTCTCAGAGCCTCATACAGCCCCGTTCTTCCGGGGGTATAGTTTGATCAAAAATTTCTTCCGAACGAATTTAAACGGCATTTGAACGCCGTTAAAAGGGTATGCTCCGCCGTTCAGATTCTGAAACAGAATCTGAACGCTTATGTATACACACATACCCGTTTTCTGAAAGACGAATCAATTTCAGAACGGTCAGTATGCTGATTTTTCAGACCGGCATGACCGGAAGCGTAATTTTATATTTTCTGCCCATGAGCGGCACGCAGACGACTGCACGCCGCTGTCTGAGCTGATAAGTGACTTCGTAACCGGATTCCGGACAGTTCCAGAGAGCACCGTCAAGAACGAATTTCGCACCGCCGCTGGTATCCATGATTCTGGAAATGCCGAGCGGTTTATCGCCGTTCCGGAGCCAGAGCAGCCATGCTTTTTCTTTTTCAGAGACAGGTCTCGGAAGATTATCGCCTAAAAAACGGATAAAGCCGTCAGTCTGCCGGATGAGTCTGTAATTTTCGGTATTTCTCTGCATCTGCACAAAGACATACTGCGGAAAGATAAGCCTGATTTCTTCATGCCATGCACCGCCCCGGCGTAAGAAAATTTTCTTTCTCGGAACAAAAGCAGAGATTCCGGCGGACTGTAATCTTTTACAGACAGCCTCTTCTTTTCCGGAGCGTACCTGAATCACATAGATATTCATGATAATTTCTCCTGATTTTCTTTGATGAACTTCCGGAATGCTCTGTACAGTTCCGGATTTTCCTGAGCCATCAGATCGAACAGAGCCGTCTGGAACTGTTCCTTTCCGAGTTCGATTGTTTCTCTGTTCTGGACATCAGCCCGTTTTTTAGCGGCAACCGCACGGGCGAGAGCGGAAGAATGCCGGATAAGCATTTCCATATCTTTGCTTCCGATTTCACTTTCCGGCATCCGTTCGACAGCGTTCAGGAGTCTGGCGGAAGTAATCCGGAGAATGCCTTCGGTTGTATCCAGATCAGGATAGCGTTCTGTTTCTTCGGTGATTGCACGGAAAGTTTCCTGCGTCATACGCAGATCATTGACTGTTGTCATCAGATTTTTGGCATAGCTGCCGACCGCAGAAAGAGAAATGCTGATTCCGTGATTTCTGATATATTCCACGATTTCACGGTAAGTCGAGCCGGATTTGATCATTTCGTCAACGGTTTCCTTGAGTTCAGGTTCAAACTGATCAATTCTGGAATGTTTTCTGTTTCCCATGCGGCACCTCTCAGACTTCAATGCAGTCATCTTTCAGAATGCAGGCGATAATCTGAATGCCTTTCTGTGTGACTTTGGCTTCGAGTTCCTCCGGAGCGGCATCAGCAAGAGCAATTTCCTGTTTCGACCGGATATGACGAGTCCGGATATATCCGCCCTCGGTCAGATAATTGACAGAATCCAGAAATTCCGGTTCGGTCAGATTCGGTTCCAGAGCGTATTTCAGATCCGGCAGGCTGACGAACTGTGTCCGGAGCAGATTGATGCCTTTGAGCACAGTGCCGTTATTGCGGAAGAATTTTTTCTGACGGATTCTGTCATTGAGTTCCTTGTTTTCCAAAATATTCACCTCTGATTTTTCTGATAATACTGATCTATTTTCGATTCGAGTCTTGTCATGACTCTGATAAAATCCTCATTCTTGGTAGTATGTTCCTTGATATAGTCCACGTTATCGGAGAGTTTCTGCATAGCCGCCTTGATTTCGGCAACTTCGGCTTTGGTAGCGTATTTATCAGAAAGTGCATACTGAGCCTCTTTCATTTCCTGCACAGCATTTTCATTCCGGTCAAGCCTGTCCATGGTTCTTTTGAGAAAAAAGCCGATAATGCCCAAGATAACTGAAAAAACGGTTGTAATGATGTAGAAGATCAAATCCTGCTGCATATCCTCACTTCCGGAGATAGAATAAAAAACGGTATCATAAAAGTTTTCACTTTCATGATACCATAGAAATTTTGGAAAATCTACCGGAATTTACGACAATTTTTCCAAAAAATAGCAAAATTATTTTTTAGAACAATTTCTGAGAATCTTTCTGACAGCAGACTCTGAAAGGCGGAATTCTTTTGCAAGTTCTTTATAATTTCCGCCGTCAAACTTCTGACAGATAATTTCATCACGGTTCTGTTTTCCGTTCCGCTCCGGTTTTTTGATATATATTCTGCATCCGGCATAATTGACAAGCAGTTTCTGATAGGCTTCCCAGCCAATGATTTCGGCAAGTTCTTTCTGATCACTGTCGAGCAGCTCCGGAGTCAGTTTTTCAAAATCCACTGCAATCCTTCCTTTCTGATAAAAAATAAAAACACGGCACAACGAAATCTTTCTTTCATTATACCGTGTTTCCGGAAGTTTGGCAAGAGCTTTTTTATTTCTTATTTTTATTCTTTTTCTTTTCTGCATGAGCAGTGATCTTTTTCAGGGCTTCGATCAGTCTGATGCCGTCTGCCTTGCGGACCCATTTCAGAGGGTCATCCGGCGGAGCGGTAATGCCGAGCGTTTTCCGGACAATTCCGGCAAGCCGCTGACTGACAGCTGTATTCTTGTTTTCGTCCAGTTCCGCAAGCTGATATGCCATTGCCCATGCCTTGGATTTCTGTTTTCCGGTCATCATATCCGGAATATCTTCACGCTGTTTCGGTTCGTAAAGCCCCTGACTGACGAGCATTCTGTGCAGCTCTGCCTGTACTTCTGCGGCTTCTTTCTGAGTCAGATGGCTGACATGATATTTCCCTGTCATCCGATGCACAAGAATATGAAAATTGTCATCCAGGCTGCCGTGCTCTACTAACCCCAGAACCGAGGCGGCAGCATAAAGTTTTCTTGTCTGTTCTTTCATTCTGTATCACCTCGGTTCTTAATCCATTCTGCTGATTTTTCCCGGAGCGGTTCCGGAACGGACGGGCTGTGACAGCAGAGCCGGTGTGCTGTACTGATAAGAACGTCATCATCCGGAACAGGAAGCCGGTTCTGACGGATGAGATTCCGGAGCGGTTCTAAATTTCCGAAGCTGACCGCCTGAATCACGGCACTGTCACGGCGTTTGCAGTAAGCAGAGGCTGTATCGTGAAAATCTTCCCGCAAACCGTTTCACTTCCTTTCTGTCCTGAGAGCGGCAAGCTGTTCGGATTCCTGTTTTTTCAGATACTCGAAATAGATCCGGAATTCTTCATATTCATCAATCATCTGTTTACAGTGCGGACAGAACGGCACGGAGTTCCGTGCCGTCCAGCCGCTGTCCACAAAATGTTCCGGCTGAGAATGCCGTTCTGTAATGCCGCATCGGCTGCATCTGATGAGAATTCTGTTTTTCATCATTCTGGCCATTGTGCATTCACTCCTTTGATTTCTGAGCTTTTTAGGTCTCATCGCATTCGGATTCAGCGGCTGTGATTCTGGTCTTGATACTTCTGGAGACATTCACGGCGGCATTGACCTGTGACCGGAATCCGGAAAGTTTTTCAGGAGTCAGTGAAAAACCGTTCGCTCCGGCAAGGGCTTCCAGATTTTCATAAGAGGCTGTTTCGTATAGCAGATAGGCAATATCCGAAGCATCTGTTTCGGAGAGTCCGGCGAGCGTTTTCAGATTTTTCTTGTCTTTCCGGAAATCCGCACCCTTGATTTTTTTAGAGAGAATTTTCTTTGTCCTGTCATCGCAGGGGAGAGAATCCAGAATATCGCTGATTTTTCCCTTGCAGTACTCACCGTGCCAGACAGCGGAGAGAATTCTTTTTGCCGGAGCTTTGAGAGTATATTTCACTTCTTCAGTGAACATGCTCCGGCTGACTGCTCCGAAAATTCCGGTCAGGAGTTCTCCGGCGGTGACGGAAACGGTATCGGAGACAGTAACTTCGGCAGTATTGCCGGACGGCGTAACATAGCTGACGGACTTGATTTTTGTATCTGCAAGTTTCTGTTCTGCATCGGTCAGAAGCTCTTTCTGAAGCAGGGCATATTCCTCGTCAAGTTCTTCTTTGATTCGTTCGATCTGAGCCATGCGGTCAATGGCAGAGTTAAGATTCTGATTCATTTGAAATGCTCCTTTCTTAGTTCATGACAGCAGGGGAATAGTTCTGCATCTGTTCGTTCCAGCGGAAGATCATCAGGTCACATTCACCGGAAGTTTTTGCTTTCCACAGATTCACGGCAAGAAAAAGTTCCTTGCAGGTATCAAATTCTCCGATAATGCCGCAGCCGCACAGATCACAGAGGCGGTATTTCTTATGTTCCATCAGATTTCACCTTCTTTCACGGCTTGCAGCATGGAATCCGTACAGTTCCGGCACATGCACAGGTCCCTGTAATAGACCAGATTCTGTGTACTGCCGCAGAAACGGCAGATTTCCGCATGTTTCCTGATGGTGAGTGAGCCGTCTGTTGCAGCGGAAATGTCGAGGGACATGCCTGTTTTCCATCCGAGCCGGACACGCATATTCTTCGGAATGGTCAGACAGCCGCTCTTTGACAGTTTCATTGATGTTTTCATATTCTGAAAACTCCCTTCTGATTTTTTCCTGACTCTGCATTTTCACGGGCTTGTCACCGTCCTCGGCTGCATTAGGGCAGAAAGGCAGAAATGCCTTTCTGACAGATTATTTTTTCAGACTTCTATTTCAGCATAAGCAGCAGCGACTTTCAGCCCGTCAAGCGTGTAATCCTTATTGGCATAAGCATTCATAAAGACACCGACTGCACCACGGAGAGCCTGCGGCGTACATGCAATTTTATGCAGAAACTCGATTTCTTTCTGCATATGCTGTTCTGACAGAATCGGAAACA
This sequence comes from Oscillospiraceae bacterium, assembly GCA_017483465.1. Taxonomy (GTDB): domain Bacteria; phylum Bacillota; class Clostridia; order Oscillospirales; family Ruminococcaceae; genus UBA3855. The sequence goes on along the minus strand of JAFUWN010000097.1, from coordinate 8,038 downwards.
GCATTTTAATATCCTCGATTGTGATCTGATCGCTGGTATAGAACCGGCGGAGTCTGACACGGTTGGAAATCTGAGCAAATTCTGCTTTCCGGCTCATATAGACGACTGCTTCCGGATTGCCGATGAAACAGATGCCGAGTGTCTGACCTTTGGAATGGAAATAATCAGAGAAGCTCCGGAGCGTTTCAATTTCTTTGATCGTGAGATTTTGAGCTTCATCAAAAATCAGAACCGTGCCGTCCGAGAGCTTCTTCACGATGGAAAGCCAGAGGTCATCAACAGAACGTTCCACAGTCGCACCGATTTCGGAAGCAATTGCTTTTAACAGGCTTTTTACGCTTGTTAAACAGGGATTTATTGTGAGGTAATAGCTGTTTGTCGGATTGTCTTCATGGAATTTCTGTGCCGCTTTGGTTTTTCCGATTCCGGCATCACCGACAGCAATAGTCAGACCGCCTGCCGCCTGACACACACCGATCAGACCATAGATATGTGAAGAAATATTGGTTGGTGCATAATGTACTTCGGCACATCTCTTGTTTGCGGCATCCTTGACCTCGAAATAAGCAGCAATTTTCTGGAAAGCGGCTTCTGGAGTCTTGTATGTGCCTTTCCTGAGAGAGGAGAGAATCGAACCGGAAGTGAAGCCTATCATTTTTCCTAATTCATTCTGGCTCACTTTAGGATGTTCAGCCAGATACTGTTCTACTCTGCCAAGCAAAGCAAGCTGCTCTTCTGTATAATTCATCATAATCAATCATTTCCTTTCTGTTCTTTGAGTCTGAGATAATTTTCACGCATCAGATCAAGATTGATCCGTGCGGAGAGATGTTCTGCACCGACTGCCTTTTTTTCCGGAAGCTCTTCACCGGATTTGATAAGGGTGATTTTTTCAGGCATTTTTGTTTCCAGTCCGTCTGCAAGGCGAGCCTGTGCCCGGAGTTTCTGCATATCGAGCAGCGTGGGCTGACCGGATTTCCGGAGCTGTTTCTTCTGCTGATGTGCATATTTTCTGACTGCTCTGATACTGGCATTCGCATCCGCAACAGTTTCCTGATTTTTTTCAAGATAATTGACCATGAGGACATCAGCGAGATTCCATTCAAACAGGAATCTGTCTGTATCAGCATCATAAATACGGGCTGATTTGAAATCGGCAGGGTCATATCTGACATAAACTTCACGGCGGAGATTTTCGAGGGTCTGAATCTTGTCATAGAACCAGAATTCTTCTCCGGAGATGATGACAGAAACGCCGTTTCTCTTGACTTTCTGTTTTCTGGTAGTCTTCATCAGCAGGAGATTAAGGTCTTCTTCTGAAATCGGTTTTCTGATTTCTGTCAGGGTATTGCTCCAGACTTCCATTCTGCTCATATTCTTGAAGCAGCGTTCCCGTCCGCCGTATGGCTGCTGATTGTATTCACCATCAATCCACATGCCGAGCATTTCACGGATTTCGTAATCGCAGGGCAATCCGCCGTTTTTGATAATCTGTTTCAGGCTTTCCGGCTTTTCCAGAATCGTTCCGCCGCAGAATCCAAGCCACAGCTTTGAGAACTGTTCTTTGACTATCCGGAATGTTCTTTCAATCGGTTTTGCCTTTGCATTCCGGACAATGGCATTCCGCATTTCAATGCCGAGCCGCTTGAAAATCGGCGGCGGTTCGGATTCCGGTGATTCATTCTTTCTGGTTCTGTGACCTCTGCCGCCGAGCTGATGATTGACATACTCTCTGCCGTTATCGACATAGATACGCTTCGGAATCCCATATTTCTGAATGCCGTTCCGGAGTGCCAGCCGGACGGAATCGGAGCTTGCTGATTCTGCAATGTTCCATCCGGTCAGAATGCCGGATTTCGCATCAAGAAACGCTGTCAGATACAGCCTGTGTCTCGTTGTGCCGTCCGTTGACTGAATATCGAGAGTATGTGTATCAGCAATCCAGCAGTCATTGGCTTCAAGTTCATCATACATTCTCATGATATACGGAGCACATCTGTCATTGAATGCTTTTTCACCGTCACGCATGAGTGTTTTCAGATAATAGTCCACATCACGGTCAATTCTTCTGCGGAACGCTCTTTCATTCGGAATCTGTGAAACCAGTTCCGGATAAAATTCCTCTGTCCAGCTGACAGCGTTTCTGTAGCACAGGCTGACAGCCGGCTTGTTCTCATCGAGCCACCAGCACAGGAACGCATTCCAGACCAGCTCCGGAATCGTGCTTGTTCCTCTGCTCCATGTGCCTCTCCTGTCGAGCAGGCTTTCAAGATCGCCCTCACGGTATGCCGCCCACTTCCGATAGAGAATACTGATTGAAATTTTTGTGTCCGGATGTTCGAGCTGACACTTGCCGACATAGAGCTTATCAAACTCTGTCTTGCTTGGATATTGAGAACGCATTGCCTGCCATTCTTTGAGAACCTCTGTCCATTCCGTGACCTGCTGACGTTCTTCATCAGAGAGCTGTTCAAATGTCCTCTGCGGAGGCTTTGGCTTTTCCGGCTTTGCTTCCGGTTTCTTTTCCGGAAGAAGTCCAGCATCGGCTTTCTGTTTCTTGTAGTATTTCTCTTGCAGGTTCTCTGGAAGGGCAGAAACAGGTATCAGATAATAGTAATGTCCGTTGGCAGGATTTGGCTTTTCGATACATTCAAGTTTACCTGTTTGAACAAGCCGGCGAGCATATTGTTCAGAGCAATTTTTTAATTCAGCATATTCTGCTGTTGTTAAATAGTCCACATAATTCTCCTTTCTGCCGGATTTTTGGAATCCGGTAAAATTTTTCTTGACAAATGTCGGATTTTGTGGTACACTGATTACAGAACATTAAGCAAAGTGATTTTCTTCACTCAATGTTTCGTTTTCCAGTTTCAGGGCATGTATCAGGTCTTCAAAATGATAGCCGTGAAGCTGGAATTTTTCTAAGTGTGCGGTGACGACTCTGTTGGATTCCAGAAGACTGCTCCGGCATTCTTTCACGAGTTTCGGTGCATAGTATGTCATTTCCAGTGATTCTATATTGTTTTCTGCCTGTTCTTCTGTGTTCATCAAAAGAACGACTGCTTTCATGGTAAAGTCTGCATCGCTGGAACTGCTGATAAAGCCTGAAAGTATCTTCACCGCTCCGGCAGTGCTGTTCAGATATACTTCGATAATTTCTTCTATTGGCATGATGTTTCACCTCTTTTCCGGTCTGCCTCGTCAGTGCCGGTAGACCATTTCCGGCAGACAGCGGAATCAATCCGCTGTTTCGGCTTATGCTTTATTGAGTAGTTCTTCGAGTTCATAAAACTTGTTTTTCAGACTGATTTCGTTCCCGAAATTCTCTTTAAATTCACGAACGGTATTCAGTACAGGGTCAAACCATGTGTAAACAATGATATAATTCCCGTTATCAGCAGGGCAGTACTTATACACTTTAAGAAGATTGTTCACAGGGATAAGTTCTTCCTGTGTCATTGAAAAACCGAATGTGTGGAAGTCTCCGTCACTGCCATATTCGGTGTTATGACAAACGCGGATAAATCTTTTCTGCATAAAGTCTCACCTCTTTTCTCTGTTCCGGCTGTTATTTCCGGATTTCTATCTGTATGATTCCGAGTCTGTCCTCATGTGTAACCTGCACGACTTCACATGACAGCAAATCCGGATAATTCAGTAAGACATAAGTTTTAAATACCAGTGCAGATTCATTGTCTTTGGAATCAAACAGTCTGTCAATTCCGAAATGCGCATCTGAAATCAGAAGGTTTTCATCTGATTTAATCACGCGCAGCAGTTCTTTTAGCTGCATTCTTTCACTCCTTTCACAACGTCATCAAAAACTTCCCAGTCATCCGCATTCTTGTCCTTTTCGTCTGCTCTCCACAGTTGAACCTGCTGTTCACTCAGTCTCATCAGCAGAACAATTGCCGGTTCAGCGTTTGGAAACATATCGAATCTGAATGATGCCAGAAAAAGATATTTCCTGAATCTTCCTTTCAGATGCCAGCTTCTTCTTGCAATCCGTTTTCCGCTTTCCAGAGCAGGAACGACTTCGCTGTATCTCATGCCTGCACCTCATCAGGATTGAGGTCGAAAGCACATTCTGCAAACTTGCTGACCGCTTCTGCTTTTGTTCCGAAGTATCTGCCATTGTGTACACCGCATTTGTCATCGTCAATCGTCCAGACGACATAAGAATCAGATGCTTTCATATTGAATGCGATACAGTAGCCGTTGAACATGCCGATGACTTCATAGTTTTGAATCTTCTTTCCGATGTGAATCTTTTCCAGTTCGTACTGGATATTCTCTACATCGTCAGGAGAAAGCCCCGTTTCTTCATAGTCGAGCAGTTTGCACATCGCTCTGTAGATGGTCTGGCTCATGTTCCTGAATTCTTCTCCGTGAACCCCCCACGTTCCGGACGGTTCTTTGTAGGTAAATCTGTGTTTCATCAGAAAACCTCCTGTTCTTCTGTAAAATATTTGCGGATGTATCTGCTGACAGCCATCTGTGAAATGCTGATGCCGTGATTGGTGACAAAGTTTGCAATCTGCTGCTGTGAATATTCTCCGGTGATAATCATTGCATCTGCCTGCTGTTTCAGTTCCGGCGGCAAGGTTTCCATTTTGAGTGGCTGGTAACTGTTCTTTCTGGTACGTGTGCGTTTCCGGACAGCCGGAACATTGTTGACAATAACCGTTTTTCCGGCGGTCTGCTGATTCTGGAGCAGGGGCATCAGGGCGGCAACAGTCTGGGCGACAGTTCTGGAGATAATGCTTTCAATGTCCTGAACCTTCTGCTGTGTGCGGAAATATCCGTTCACCAGCTCACGCTGTACTTTCCAAGCAAGTTCATCGGTGAAGCTTTTGACAAGCATCAAATATCCGGTTTCCGTAATCAGAATAATATCTGAATGAGTTTTGCTTGAAATTTCGCAAATTTTGTTAGTACGAATTTCGTCCGCACAAACTTTAAAGAAGTCTTCGCCTTCAATAAAATGTTTCCGATTAGCTTTAAAGTTGCGTTTGGCTGTTCCTTCCGGTCTGCCGTGAACCGTGTCAATATCTTTCAGGGTGACAACCCTTTGACCGCCGTATTCTTTCACCAGAACCGGCATGTTGTTGATGATGATTTCGTTCATGATAATTCCTCACTTTCTTTTTTGAACAGTTCATTCACTGTCATATCCTTGAAAAACTGTTCCTGAATCTGAACGGCTTCCTCAACTGTGAAGTGGCTGACCCCTGTCAGCTTGTTGGAAAGCGTTCTCGGCATGATGTCCAGCAGTTGGCACACTTCTTTCTTCATGATGCCTTTTCCTGCAAGACCTGCTTCCAGTTCCGGAAAAATAACTTTCTTCGGCACAGTATCACCTTCTTTCTAAAAAAATGAAAAAATGCTTGCATTCTTATTCCGATTATGGTATAATATAGTTATCTCATAAACAGAAAGGAATGATTTTATTGGTTGCTACTGCAATAATAGCCGCATTGGCTCTTCTTTTGTCTATCTTCAATACCATTACCTTAATGATTGATAAATCAAGGAATTTTTCAATACTTTTTGATAAAGTATACGTTTCAGATTATGTTTCACACCATGACCAAAAACAGGATTCCATTAAAATAAAGTACACTATTTCTAACTATTCTCAGCTTCCTATTTCAATTACAAGAATTCGTATCATAATTGATGATAATTATTTTGATGTTGATTATATTCCGCATTATATAGAAAGCTCAGATTATAAATCAAATGGAAAAACAATAAGCGAAACTATCCTTAATTCAACTGTACTTCCTATCCAACTTTCCGCACTGGGTGCTAATTCCGGATTTCTTGCATTTGCAATTCCAAAAGGGACTTTGACTGGAAAAGAATCGAAATTGAAGTTTCAGATTAGCACAAACCGAGGGGAAGCAATCACTGCTGACTTTACTATTGGAAAAGAAGAAAGATTCAAAAAATTTATTTTCTGGAATTTTTGAAATAAGATATAATTCTATCTATGATGAGAGCTAAGTTAAAAATAATCACAGGGATACTAATAGCCCAAGTGATAATCTCTAAAGTTTTTTCCGTCATTTCTCATCACCTCACTTTCAGTTTTCAAGATGGATGCCTTCCGGCATTGGTGAGCGGATAGTTTTACTTCTCATGCTCAGGAGAAGGGCTGATTTATTTTCCAGCCGGAACGGACAGCATTTCAGCAATCATGTTCAGAGCCATCAGCACACCATCCATTTTGTCAAGCAGACTTTTCTTGTCGTTTTCCGGCAATTTGCGAACATAGAACAGAAACGTTTTTTCGTCCTCTGTCAGTTCATCATAATTGATTTTATTTTCGTTCATATAATGCACCTCATTTCATCAGCAGAGAATATACAGCAGTACCCAGTACAGCCAGACCAAATGCGCCAACAGTCAGCAGACTGATAAGCTTCAGAACTTTATAAAAAATTTTCATAACTCTTGACTTCCTTTCTGATATATGTTATACTATCAGCAAGGGGCTTTCGCCCCGAGCTGTTAAGAGAACCATGTTTTAACGGCTAAAATTAAGATTCCGATTGTTCCTGCAATCTGAATCAGTGCGAAGACCAGCTTGTCGAGTTTTTTGACGATTCTGATAAGCTGGTCAAGCTTTTTTTCAAAGTCTTCCATGGTATCATCCCCCCTTTCGTTCTTTACTGTAATTTAATTATACCAAATTATTTGGTATTTGTCAATATAAAAACCAATATTTTTTGTATATTTGTATGAATACACAAAAATATTGGTGATATTTGCTTATTATAGCCAAAAAATATGGTATTTAATATAAATTAACACCAAAAATATTGACAAGTACCAATTTATTTGGTATTATATAATTGAAGGAGGTGAACACAATGGAAAGAAAGATGTCAGAAATATTGCGTGAATTACGCACATCAAAAAAAGCAACGCAAAGCGATATTGCCAAAATGTTAGGCCTTACAACAAATGCATATCAAAGCTACGAGCGTGGAACGAGTGAGCCAAGTTGCAAAACACTCAGAATTCTTGCTGACTTTTATGATGTTACAGTTGATTATCTGCTCGGAAGAGACACACCAATTCCCACATATCTGACCAGTTCAGAACTTGCTTTTGAAAATGCTATTATCGAAAGATATAAGCAGTTACCGGAACACTTCCGGAAATCCTTTCTGCAAGGTGTTATGGAAGCCGTGGAGTATTATCAGCAGCAGGAGCAACCTAAAGAAAGTACAATGGTTGACTGTGGGACAATCGGCGAAGCACTCAACCGCCGTCAGCAGGAAACAGAAGCTCTCCGAAAAGACACAGCATAAGAATCTACCAGCACAAGTAAGCAGAAAAATCCGTCCGACATCAAGCCGGACGGATATTACTTTTTGTATAAAATGAGGTGAGAAACAAGTTTCCCACCTGCTTTAATTTAGTTTCGCAGTTTCTCACCTATTTTTTTGAAAAAGAACAGGTTTTATTGTGCTGTCTATCTCATGTGCCGTTTAAAAATAAAAAATTGTTAAACACGCAGTACAGCCATTTAAACGCTTTTTAAACATTTTTTAAAAGCTGTTAAACGGTTGTTAAACGCTTTTTTCAAAAAATAATCCCCTCTCTGAAAAAGTGCTTTTTTGCACTCCGAGAGGGGATTTCTTTTTGACAAGTTAAATGTTTTAACAATATGTGATTCCGGATTTTTCCAGCTTGAAAATGGCTGTTTACAGGTGTTTTCTTGATGCTTTTAGGATTTTCCGGCTTTTTCCGGAGTTTTCCGTTTTTTCTCATTCTTGGTGTCAAATTACAGCAGAAATATCAGCATTTTTGATATTGACAGTAGGAATAATCGCATGGTGTCCGGTCACTTTACTGTTATTGATACATCTTGAAATATCCGGATTTGCGACACTTCCGAAGTCAAACACACTTCCGATAGCTGCCACTACATTGAGAGCCGTCTGTTTCATATCGTCAGACAAATACTGCGAATCCGTGCGAGGATAAGTTGCCAATTTTCCCTCATAAAGCGATTGAATAAAAT
>JAFUWN010000096.1 GCA_017483465.1 Oscillospiraceae bacterium | reverse complement strand
CGTGAGCAGTGTTGATTGTGATACCACGTTCTCTTTCTTCCGGAGCCTTATCAATCATATCATAAGCTTCGTACTTAGCCTGACCCTTCATAGCGAGAGTCTTTGTGATGGCAGCGGTCAGAGTTGTCTTACCGTGGTCAACGTGGCCGATAGTACCAATGTTTACATGAGGCTTGTTGCGCTCGAATTTTTGTTTTGCCATTGGAAGTTTCCTCCTTCTAATCAATCATAGAATTTTGTATTATCTCAACTGTTACCAGTTGCAGGATAATTATATTATAACACATTCGGAACAGAATTGCAAGTATTTTCCGGAAATTTACCTTCCAGAAAAATACTCACAATTTTATGCAATTCGCCGAAAATTTTGAATCAGCCCTTGTTTCTGGAGCTCATAATGGTTTCAGCGATATTCTTCGGAACTTCTTTATAGCTGTGAGGTTCCATAGAATACTGGCCGCGGCCCTGAGTATTGGAACGCAGGTTATTGGAATAACCAAACATTTCAGAGAGCGGAACAAGTGCATCCACCTGAACTGTACCAGGACGGGTTTCCTGACCGAGGATTTCACCACGGCGGGAGCTGAGGTCGCCGATGATATTGCCCAGATAATCATCCGGAGCGATAACGGAAACCTTCATAATCGGTTCCATCAGAGCCGGCTGAGCCTTGCGCATAGCTTCCTTGAATGCCATAGAACCGGCAATCTTGAATGCCATTTCAGAGGAGTCAACTTCATGATAAGAACCATCGTAGAGTTCTACCTTGACATCGACAACCTGATAGCCAGCCAGTACACCAGCCTGCATTGCGCCCTTAACACCGGCTTCAACAGCAGGGATGTATTCCTTCGGAACAGAACCACCGACAACGGAGTTCTTGAATTCAAAGCCCTTACCGGATTCGTTCGGCTCAACACGGATTTTAACGTGACCGTACTGACCGGAACCACCGGACTGCTTCTTGTACTTGTAATCAACATCTGCATTGCTCTTGATGGTTTCCTTGTAGGATACCTGCGGAGCACCGACATCAGCTTCGACCTTGAATTCGCGGAGCAGTCTGTCTACGATAATATCCAGATGCAGTTCGCCCATACCAGCGATGATGGTCTGACCGGTTTCTTCGTCTGTCCATGTTCTGAAAGTCGGGTCTTCTTCGGCGAGTTTTGCCAGAGCAACACCCATTTTTTCCTGACCGGCCTTTGTCTTCGGCTCGATAGCCAGATTGATAACCGGTTCAGGGAATTCCATGGATTCGAGGATAACAGGATGGTCTTCATCGCAGAGAGTATCACCGGTAGTGGTCTGTTTCAGACCGATTGCGGCAGCAATATCACCGGAATATACTTTCTCAAGTTCTTTTCTTGCATTTGCGTGCATCTGCACGATACGGCCGATTCTTTCATGCTTGTCCTTAGTGGAGTTCAGAACGCCGGAGCCGGCTTCCAGAACACCGGAATATACACGGAAGAATGTCAGCTTACCAACGAACGGGTCGGTTGCAATCTTGAATGCGAGAGCTGCAAACGGTTCGTCATCGGAAGAAGGTCTTTCTTCTTCTTCGCCTGTTTCGGGGTTGGTACCCTTGATGGCCGGAACATCGAGCGGAGAAGGCATATAGTCAACGATTGCGTCTAACAGCTTCTGAACGCCCTTGTTCTTGTAAGAAGTACCGCAGGTAACCGGTACCATGGTATTGGCAAGACAGGATTTTCTGATGCAGGTCTTGATTTCTTCGATGGTCAGTTCTTCGCCAGCGAAGTATTTTTCCATCAGTTCGTCATCCTGTTCAGCAACATGTTCAATCAGAGAATCATGATATTCCTGAGCCTTTTCTTTCATATCGTCCGGAATTTCTTCCACACGGATATCTTTTCCAAGATCATCATAATACATGTAGGCTTTCATTTCTACAAGATCAATAATGCCCTTGAAAGTTTCTTCAGCACCGATCGGGAGCTGAATCGGAACAGCATTGCAGTGCAGACGGTCTTTCATCATCTGTACGACTCTGTAGAAGTCCGCACCCATGATGTCCATCTTGTTGACATAAGCCATTCTCGGAACCTGATATTTATCAGCCTGTCTCCATACCGTTTCAGACTGCGGTTCAACACCGCCCTTTGCACACAGTACAGTAACAGAGCCGTCCAGAACACGGAGAGAACGCTCTACTTCAACAGTAAAGTCAACGTGTCCGGGCGTATCAATAATATTAATTCTGTGACCAGCCCAGTAAGCAGTGGTAGCAGCAGAAGTGATAGTAATACCTCTTTCCTGCTCCTGTGCCATCCAGTCCATTGTGGCAGCACCGTCATGGGTTTCACCAATCTTGTGATTAACGCCGGTATAGAACAGGATACGTTCTGTGGTGGTCGTCTTGCCGGCATCGATATGAGCCATGATGCCGATATTTCTGGTTTTTTCCAGACTACAGTCTCTTGCCATAACGTTTCCTCCTTTACCGCAAGAAAATTACCAGCGGTAGTGAGCAAACGCCTTGTTTGCTTCTGCCATCTTGTGAGTATCCTCACGCTTCTTGACAGCACCGCCTGTATTGTTCAGAGCGTCAAGGATTTCACCGGCCAGTCTTTCTTTCATAGTCTTTTCATTGCGTTCTCTGGAATATTTTGTAATCCATCTGAGACCGAGTGTCTGCTTTCTTTCAGGACGAACTTCCATAGGAACCTGATAGGTAGCACCACCCAGACGGCGAGCCTTGACTTCGAGCTGAGGCATAATATTTTCCATAGCCTCTTCAAAAACCTCCAGTGCGTCTCTGCCGGTCTTTTCAGCGACAATCTCAAACGCACCATAAACGATCTTCTGTGCGACACCCTTCTTGCCGTCCAGCATTACATTGTTGATCAGACGGGTAACAAGCTTGGAATTATAAACAGGGTCGAGCAGAACATCACGCTTTGCGACATTACCTCTTCTTGGCATTTCGCTTCCCTCCTTCACATTAATTGGCGTGATATATATAAATATCACAGATTTTCATGAATTCATAGGTACTCGTCCGGAATTTTCCGGTACGTCAGGCCATTGCAGAGGTTTTATTTTATATATAAAACTCCACATGAACCTGTGGTAAACTAATAATTCAATCAGAATTGCAGCAGAAAGAAAAATTATTTCTTGCCTGCCTTCGGACGCTTTGCACCGTACTTGGAACGAGCCTGGTTTCTGTTGGCTACGCCCTGAGCATCGAGAGCACCACGGATGATGTGATAACGCACACCAGGCAGGTCCTTAACACGGCCGCCGCGGATCAGAACAACGCTGTGTTCCTGAAGATTGTGGCCGATACCCGGAATGTAAGACGTTACTTCATAACCGTTTGTCAGCTTGACTCTGGCGATTTTACGCATAGCAGAGTTCGGTTTCTTCGGGGTAGTTGTCTTGACAACAGTGCAAACGCCTCTCTTCTGAGGAGCACTCTGGTCGATCTGTACCTTCTTCTTAGCGTTATAGCCTTTCTGAAGTGCAGGTGCAGTAGACTTGGACTGCTGAACTTTTCTGCCCTTACGCACGAGCTGATTAAATGTTGGCATCTTTTTTCCTCCTTTTTTTGTTTTTATGCGGCTCATAAATAAAAATGCACCGCATACTTGTTTATTATACACTTGTTTTTGCATTTTGTCAAGTGTTTTTCAGAAAAAACTTTCAAAAAATAATTTTTTTATTTTTCTGATTATTTTCAAAAAACAGCTGTTTTAAATTTTGTTGATTTTTATCAAATCATTTTGTTGAAATCTGTGCATTCGTATAAAAAATATGTCAGGGCTTGACAAATATCTTAAAATATAGTATAATTTTAAAATGCACTATTTCGGTTTTTTTACATACTTGCAAAATAGTATAGCATATTCTGTCTGTTTTGTCAAGAGGTTTCCGGAATAAAACTGCAAGATTTTGAAGGAGGTATCCGCCTATGGTAAATGTAACTGCCAAACAGCTCGGAAAAAATGTCAGAATGAGCTTCGGCAAAATCCCGGAAGTCCTGGATATGCCGAACCTGATTGAAATCCAGAAAAATTCTTATAAATGGTTCCGTGAAGAGGGACTGAAAGAAGTTTTCAAAGATTTCTCGGCCACGGATTATAACGGCAATCTGGTACTGACATTCGTTGACTATCGTTTTGATGATGCCCACCTGAAATACAAAACGATTGCCAAAGCCAAAGAGCATCAGGCAACTTTCGCTTCTCCGCTTCGTGTCACGGCAAAACTCTGGAACAAGGAAACCGGCGAAGTCAAAGAAAGCGAAATTTTCATGGGTGATTTCCCGCTGATGACCGAAAGCGGTACATTCGTCATCAACGGTGCAGAACGTGTCATTGTTTCTCAGCTCGTGCGTTCTCCCGGCGTTTACTATGATATGGAAAAGGACAAAACCGGCAAGGAATTATTTAAATCCACCATTATTCCGAACCGTGGCGCATGGCTGGAATACGAAATGGATTCCAATGACATTGTCTATGTCCGCATTGACAAAAACCGCAAAATTCCGCTGACCACTTTCCTCCGTGCAATCGGTCTGGGTACAGACGAATCTATCGAAGAAATGTTCGGCCATGACGAAAGATTATACCAGACAATCTTAGAAAAAGATACAGCCAAGACCTCAGAAGACGGCCTTGTGGAAGTCTACAAGAAGCTCCGTCCCGGCGAACCCCCTACGATTGAAAGTGCTCAGGCACATCTTGATTTATTATTCTTCGACCCCAGACGTTATGATCTCTGCAAATTCGGCAGATATAAATACAACAAAAAACTCGGCATTGCCTCCCGTCTTTCCGGGCATATTGCTTCCCGTCCGATTGTAGACGAACGCACCGGCGAAGTTCTCGCTGAAGCCGGAGAACTGCTTACTTTCGAGAAAGCACAGGCAATTGAACAGGCCGGTATTTTTGAAGCTTTCCTGACTGTGGAATCCAAAGAATACCACACCAACGAACAGGGACAGACAACCATTCACATGGTAGAAAAAGAAATCAAAGTCCTCGGCAACGGCATGGTTGATCTGGCCGGCTATGTGGATTTTGATCCTGCTGAAATCGGCATTCGTGAAAAAGTTTCTGTCCGTGTTCTGAACGAAATTCTTGAAAACACAGATTCTGCCGATCTCAAGGCAGTCTGCAAGAAACGTGCAGAAGAACTCGTTCCGAATCATATTACACTTGATGATATTTTCGCTTCTGTCAGCTACTTCCTGAATCTCTGTGAGGGAGTCGGCACAACAGATGATATTGACCATCTCGGCAACAGAAGAATCCGCCGTGTAGGCGAACTGCTCCAGAACACCATGCGTTCCGGCATGGCACGTATGGAACGTGGAATCCGTGAGCGTATGAATCTCCAGACACAGGATATGGATGTCATCACACCGCAGGCATTAGTCAACATCCGCCCGGTGACTTCCCAGATCAAAGAATTTTTCTGTTCTTCTCCGCTGTCTCAGTTCATGGATCAGAACAATCCGCTTGCGGAACTGACACATAAACGCCGTCTGTCGGCCTTAGGCCCCGGCGGTCTGTCCCGTGACCGTGCCGGATTTGAAGTCCGTGACGTTCATTATTCCCACTACGGCCGCATGTGCCCGATTGAAACCCCTGAAGGCCCTAACATCGGTCTGATCTCCTATCTTGCAACATTTGCAAAAATCAACGAATACGGCTTTATTGAAGCTCCTTACCGCCGTGTAGACAAGAAAACAGGCATTGTCACAGAAGAAGTTGTCTATATGCCTGCCGATGTTGAAGATAACTTTATTGTCGCCCAGGCGAACGAACCTCTCACCGAAGAAGGAAAATTTGCCCGTGCCAAGGTTACTGCCCGTTATCGTGACAAAATCCTTGAAATCGAGAACTCCAAAATAGATTATATGGACGTTTCCCCGAAAATGGTAGTATCCGTAGCGACTGCCATGATTCCTTTCCTGGAGAACGACGATGCGAACCGTGCTCTGATGGGTGCGAACATGCAGCGTCAGGCTGTGCCGCTCCTGAAAACCGAACGTCCCTTTGTCGGCACCGGCATGGAATACAAAGCCGCTGTCGATTCCGGTGTCTGCGTTCTGTCTGAAACAGACGGTGTAGTCACATTTGTTTCTGCCGATAAAATTATCGTTCAGGACGCAAACAAAATCGACCACAGCTATGAAATGATTAAATTCCAGCGTTCCAACCAGGATACCTGTGTCAACCAAAGACCGATTGTCAATGTTGGTGATACGATTCGCAAAGGTCAGGTTCTGGCTGACGGCCCTGCTACTGCTGACGGTGAAATCGCCCTCGGCAAAAATGCTCTGATCGGCTTCATGACATGGGAGGGCTATAACTATGAAGACGCCGTTCTCCTGAATGAACGTCTTGTCCGTGAAGATGTCTTCACTTCAATTCATATCGAAGAATATGAACTTGAATGCCGTGATACCAAGCTCGGCCCCGAAGAAATTACCCGTGATATTCCGAATGTCGGTGAAGATGCTCTCAAAAATCTTGACGAGCGTGGTATTATCCGCATTGGTGCGGAAGTAACCGCCGGTGATATTCTTGTCGGCAAGGTTACCCCCAAGGGTGAAACCGAACTGACCGCCGAAGAACGTCTGCTCAGAGCCATTTTCGGTGAAAAAGCCCGTGAAGTCCGTGACAACTCCCTGAAAGTGCCGCACGGTGAAGGCGGTATCGTCATCGGTGTCAAGACGTTCAAGAGAGGCGAAAAAATCGGTGATGATGATGCCGAAGTTTCCGAACTCGGCACAGGTGTCAACATGAAAGTCCGCTGCTATCTTGCACAGAAGCGTAAAATCTCTGTCGGAGACAAGATGGCCGGCCGCCACGGAAACAAGGGCGTTGTTTCCAGAATCCTCCCCGAAGAAGATATGCCTTTCCTCCCGGACGGCACACCGCTGGATATTGTTCTGAATCCTCTGGGTGTACCTTCCCGTATGAATATCGGACAGGTTCTGGAAGTTCACCTCGGCATGAGTGCCAAGGCTCTGGGCTGGCATATCATGACACCTGTCTTTGACGGTGCTCACGAAGATGACATCCGTGCCTGCTTCCGTGAAGCCAACGAAAAAAATGCTCCCTACAGAGACGAAGCCTTTGAGCTGAATCAGATGGACAAAGTAATTAACCCGAAGGCTATCACCATGAACGAAGACGGCAAATTCACGCTCTATGACGGCCGTACCGGTGAAAAATTTGATAACCGTGTTACTGTCGGCTATATGTATTATCTCAAACTGCATCATCTGGTTGATGATAAAATCCATGCCCGTTCTGTCGGCCCCTATTCCCTGGTTACCCAGCAGCCGCTCGGCGGTAAAGCCCAGTTCGGCGGACAGCGTTTCGGTGAAATGGAAGTATGGGCTTTGGAAGCCTACGGTGCTGCCTATACGCTTCAGGAAATCCTGACCGTCAAGTCTGACGATACCATCGGCCGTGTCAACACTTACGAACATATCGTCAAGGGTCAGAACGTTCCCAAGCCCGGCATTCCGGAATCTTTCAAAGTATTGATCAAAGAAATGCAGTCTCTCGGCCTGGATGTCAAAGTCCTGGACGAAAATCAGGAAGAAATCGACCTCAAGCAGCATTTTGAAGAAGATGACAACATTCCCATGCCTGCAACAGATTTCATCGAAGATTATCAGAGCGATGATGACGAGTTTGAAGAAAACGGCTATTCTACACATGATATTGATGATGAAGACGACTTCGATGATGA
Source organism: Oscillospiraceae bacterium (assembly GCA_017483465.1). Taxonomy (GTDB): domain Bacteria; phylum Bacillota; class Clostridia; order Oscillospirales; family Ruminococcaceae; genus UBA3855. Next base: position 12,509 of record JAFUWN010000096.1, on the reverse strand, counting down.
TGACAGCGATTCCCCCATTCTGGAAGCTGCTGACGATGCCGGCAGTGATATGTATGACGAAGATACTGATGAAAGCGACTGGAGGTAACGAATTTGGAATCTAATACTTTTGAATCCCTGCAAATCGGACTGGCTTCCCCTGAACGCATCAGAGAGTGGTCCTATGGTGTAGTAGAACGTCCTGAAACCATCAACTACAGAACCCAGAAGCCGGAAACCGGCGGTCTGTACTGCGAACGCATTTTCGGACCTACCAAGGACTGGGAATGCCATTGCGGAAAATTCAAGAAAATCCGTTTCAAGGGCAAAGTCTGCGACCGCTGCGGTGTAGAAGTCACCCGTGCCAAAGTCCGCCGTGAACGTATGGGTCATATCGAGCTGGCTGCTCCGGTTTCCCATATCTGGTATTTCAAGGGGACACCCTCCCGTATCGGTCAGGTGCTTGAAATCTCTCAGAAACGTCTGGAAGAAGTTCTGTATTTTACAAAATATGTCGTAATCGAACCCGGTGAAACCGCTCTGCTGAAAAATACGCTCCTCACAGAAGAAGAATATACCAAGAACGTTGAAAAATACGGTGATTCCTTCATTGCAGAAATGGGTGCGGAAGCAATCCAATGGCTTCTTGACGAATATGATCCGCAGAATTATGTCCGCTTTTTTGAAGCCCATATGCCGGCAGTTTCCAAAGTACTCGGCATACCGGAACGGGAAATTCATGACTATCTGCACAGAATGCGTTATTATCTTGAAACTGCCGGAAATTCCGGTTATCGTGACGGCGATATTCTGTCCTATGCAGAATACAAGGAAATGATTCTCCCCTATAACCGCAAGTGCGAAGATGACGGAAATCCTGTCGCTCAGGTAAAAACCGGCTTTGCTTATGTTCTGGAACTCTTCGAGCAGGCATTTGACCCCACGAATGAAGAATATGCCGAAATCCGCAAAGAAAACTGGATCAACGATCTTCAGTATACAGCCAACGACCTGAAAGCAGAACTCAAAGGCCTGCCGAACGGTCAGAAAAAAATCAAATTATTAAAGCGTCTGGAAATTATCGAAGCGTTCTTACAGTCCGGCAACAAACCGGCCTGGATGGTGATGAACGTTGTTCCGGTCATTCCGCCGGATCTTCGTCCGATGGTCATGCTCGACGGCGGCAGATATGCCACTTCTGACCTGAATGATCTTTACAGACGTGTGATCAACAGAAACAACCGTCTCCAGCGTATGCTGAAACTGGAAGCTCCTGATATTATCGTCCGCAATGAAAAGCGTATGCTTCAGGAAGCTGTAGACGCTCTGATTGATAACGGCCGTCACGGCAGAGCCGTAACAGGCCCCAGCAACCGTGCTCTGAAATCCCTTTCCGATATGCTCAAAGGCAAGCAGGGACGTTTCCGTCAGAATCTGCTCGGCAAACGTGTTGACTATTCCGGCCGTTCGGTTATCGTCGTAGGCCCGGAACTCAAAATGTATCAGTGCGGTCTTCCGAAAGAAATGGCACTTGAATTATTCAAGCCGTTTGTTCTCAAACGTCTGGTAGATACCGGTGTGATTGCCAATATCAAGAGTGCAAGAAAAATTGTGGACCGTGCAACTGACAAATCTGTCTGGGACGCACTGGAACATGTAATCAAATCTCATCCGGTACTGCTGAACCGTGCTCCTACGCTGCACCGTCTGGGCATTCAGGCATTTGAGCCGATTCTTGTAGAAGGCCGTGCTCTGAAACTGCATCCGCTGGTATGCTCTGCTTTCAATGCCGACTTTGACGGCGACCAGATGGCCGTACATCTGCCGCTTTCCGCAGAAGCTCAGGCCGAAGCACGTTTTCTGATGCTTGCCGCCAACAACCTGTTAAAGCCCTCTGACGGCCGTCCGGTTGCGGTACCGTCTCAGGATATGGTACTTGGTTCTTATTATCTGACTCTGCTCAAAGAGAATGACAAGGGTGCCGGCAAGTGCTTCCGTGATGTGGATGAAGCTATGATGGCTTATTATGAAGGCGATGTCACGCTTCACGCACCGATCAAAGTCAGAATCACAAAAGATGTTGCAGAAAAGAAACTCTCCAAAATCATTGACTGCACCATCGGCAGACTGATTTTCAATGAAAATATTCCGCAGAACCTCGGCTATGTAGACAGAACCAATTCTGACCGCCAGTTCGATCTGGAAATTTCTTTCCTCGTCCGCAAAGGCCAGCTTTCGGAAATCATTGACAGATGTATCAAAATCCACGGTACAACAACGACTTCCGAAGTACTTGACAAGATCAAGGCTTTAGGCTTCAAGTTCTCTACCAAGTCCGGTATCACGACAGCCGTATGTGATGCGACCATTCCGCCGCAGAAAAAAGAAATTCTTGCTGCTGCCGATGTCAAGATTGATGAAATCAATGACATGTACAACAACGGTTATATCTCCGCACATGAAAAATCTCAGCTTGTCGTACAGACCTGGAACAAAGCAACTGATGATGTTACCGATGCTCTCCAGAAGAATATGGACCCCTATAATCCGATTCAGATGATGGCTCATTCCGGTGCCCGTGGTTCTATCGCCCAGCTTCGTCAGCTTGCCGGTATGCGTGGTCTGATCGCCAATACTTCCGGTACGACAATTGAAATTCCGATTCGTGCCAACTATCGTGAAGGTCTGAATATTCTGGAATACTTCATTTCTTCCCGTGGTGCCCGTAAAGGTCTGGCTGATACGGCTCTGCGTACTGCCGACTCCGGTTATCTGACCCGCCGTCTGGTTGACGTTTCTCAGGATGTTATCATCCGTGAACAGGACTGCGGCACGGAAGACGGCATTGAAATCTATGAAATCCGCAACGGTACGGAATTAATCGAAAAAATGCAGGACAGACTTGCCGGACGTTTCCTTTGTCAGGATCTGCGTGATGCCGAAACCGGCGAGCTGATCATCAGCAAAGACAAGCTTCTGACCGATAAAGACGCACAGAAGATTGTAGATTTAGGCATTGAAAAAATCAAAATCCGTTCCGTGCTCAAATGCAAATCGAAAAAGGGTGTTTGTGCAAAGTGCTATGGTGCCAACCTTGCGAATAACAATCTTGTTTCCGTGGGTGAAGCAGTCGGCACGATTGCAGCACAGTCCATTGGTGAACCGGGTACACAGCTGACCATGCGTACATTCCATACGGGCGGTATCGCCTCCGGCGGTGAGGGCGACATCACACAGGGTCTTCCCCGTGTTGAAGAACTCTTTGAAGCCAGAAAGCCCAAGAATGCTGCGATTATCGCAAGTATCGACGGCGTTGTGCATCTGGAAGAAGTCAAGACGACCAGAACCCTCACGATTCACAACCCTGAAACCGGTGAGGAAGTTTCCGAAATTATCCCCTATAACTATAAATATAAAGTGCATGAGGGTGCTGTTGTCAAGAAGGGCGACCGCCTGACAGAAGGCAACGTTTCCCCTGCAAGAATCCTCGAAGTACTGGATACTTCTGCCGTACAGGATTATATTATCATTGAAGTGCAGAAAGTATATCGTTTGCAGGGTGTTGATATCAACGATAAGCATATCGAAGTTATCGTTCGTCAAATGCTCCGCAAAGTCCGCATTGACGATGCCGGAAGCGGAAACGATGTGCCGCATTCTGAATATCTCCTGCCGGGTACGCTTGTAGAACGCAAGCATGTAGCGGCAATCAACGAGAAAATTCAGGAACTCCGTAATGCCGGCCAGACAGATTTACAGTTTGTCACAACCGAACCCGTATTGCAGGGTATTACCAAAGCCGCCTCCAGTTCTGACAGTTTCCTGTCAGCGGCTTCGTTCCAGGAAACCACAAAGGCTCTGACCGATGCGGCAATCCGTGGAAAGATCGACTATCTGGAAGGCCTGAAAGAAAATGTCATCATCGGTAAGCTCATTCCTGCCGGAACCGGTATGGATATTTACAACAATGTCCAGCTTGTCCGCAGTTCCAAGGGCGAGTCTCCGGCAGCAGCCGATCATACGCCTGCTGCTCCCCTGCCGTCTATCGTATAATGCAAATCAAAAAAATCCTGCTGTTTCGCACGGCAGGATTTTTCTCTGCTCTCCGTACTTGACAGGTTCCGGAATTTATGCTATAATATGCTTAGTATTTCTATCAGAAAAGAGTGTGTATATGACTGTCAATCCTATTGAAGAATCTATTGTCAAAAAATTCAATAAACCCATCTGGCTGAAATTTCTCAAGGGCATTAAAGAATATGATATGATTCAGGAAGGCGATAAAATTGCTGTCTGTATTTCCGGCGGAAAAGATTCCATGCTGATGGCTCTGTGCATGAAACGTCTGCAAAAATACAGCAAATATCCGTTTGATGTGGAATATATCGTCATGAACCCCGGCTATAACGAGGAAAATCATCAGCAGATTCTGAAAAATGCCGCTCTGCTGGAGATTCCGGTACATGTATCTGAAGCAAGAATTTTTGATTATGTCGTGAATATCGACCGCAACCCCTGCTATCTCTGTGCCAGAATGCGGAGAGGCAATCTCTATAAAACCGCTCAGGATTTAGGGTGCAATAAAATTGCACTGGGTCATCATTTTGATGATGTAATCGAAACGATTCTGATGGGAATGCTCTACGGTTCGCAGATTCAGACCATGATGCCGAAAATCCACAGTGAGAATTTTAAAAATATGCAGTTAATCCGGCCGATGTATCTTGTCCGTGAGGAAGATATTATTGCATGGAAAAATTATCATAATCTGAAATTTCTGCAATGTGCCTGCCGTTTCACAGAAGAATATGAAAAAGACGAAAACGGAAGCGGTACTTCCAAACGGCAGGAAGTCAAGGAATTGTTAGCCGATCTCCGGAAAATCAGTCCGGCGATTGATAAAAATATTTTCCGCAGTGTCGAAAATGTAAATTTAAAAACGCTGATTTCTTATCATATCGGAAATGAATATCATCATTTTTTAGACGATTATGATAAAAATATCACCAATCACGGAACTGTCTCCGGTGAAGGCAGAGAGGAGAAATCAACATGCTGAACCAGTTTTCAAGAACAGAACTCTTATTCGGAAAAGAAGCCATGCAGATTCTGAAACAAAGCAGAGTCGCCGTATTCGGAATCGGCGGGGTCGGCGGCTATGCGGTCGAGGCTCTGGCCAGAAGCGGTATCGGTACGCTTGACCTGATTGATGATGACAAAATCTGCCTGACAAATCTGAATCGTCAGATTTTCGCTCTCCGGAGTACCATCGGAAATTATAAAACCGACGCCGCCGAACAGAGAATTCATGACATCTGCCCCGAAATTCAGGTCAATAAACATAACTGCTTCTATATGCCGGACACTTCTGATCAGTTTGATTTTAAAAATTATGATTATATCATCGACGCCATTGATACGGTCACCGGAAAAATGGAGATCATCAGAAACGCTCAGAAAGCCGGTGTTCCGGTCATTTCCTGTATGGGAGCTGGAAACAAGCTCGACCCGACAGCGTTCCGGGTGGCCGATATTTATGATACCAAAGTCTGTCCGCTTGCCAGAACAATCCGGTATGAATGCCGGAAACAGGGAATTAAAAAATTAAAAGTCGTCTATTCCGAAGAACAGCCGGTCAAGCCGATCGAAGATATGGAAATTTCCTGCCGTACCAACTGTATCTGTCCGCCCGGAACCGCAAGAAAATGTACCGTCCGCCGGGATATTCCCGGTTCCAATGCCTTTGTGCCGTCTGTTGCCGGGCTGATTATCGCAGGAGAAGTGATTAAAGATCTGCTGAAAAAATAACAAAAAGCTCTGCCGGACAGCAGAGCTTTTCTTATACAGTTACTGTTGTATTCAGGAATTTCTGTTCAAACTCAACAACCGGCATAGGCTTTGCGAAATGATAGCCCTGAAAAATATCACAGCCGTATTCTTTGAGAAAATCAACCTGTTCCTGTGTTTCGACACCTTCTGTAATGACTTCCATTTCGAGGGATTTGGCAAGAGAAACTACCATTTTGAGAATAATCCTGCTTCTGTCCTGATGTTCGGTTTTTCTCAGGAACCCCATATCAATTTTCAGTACATCGACTTTCATGTCCTTGAGGGTATTCAGAGAAGAATATCCGCTTCCGAAATCATCAATTTCTACCATAAAGCCGTATTCCCGGAGCTTTCCGATCAGCGGCAGCTGTTCCTGCGGATTGTTCATGATTGCCGTTTCTGTGATTTCCAAATGCAGCTGTCTGGGTTCGATCTGATATTTTTCCACCAAGGAAGTCACAATCTGATACACATCCAGCAGATAGAAATCTTTCTGAGAAATATTCACAGACAAATACTGATCTGTAAAGCCTCGTCTCTGCCATTCCTGGAGCTTAATACAGGCCTGTTCCCACATATAGCTGTCCAGTCTGCCGATCAGCCCGGTCTGTTCAAAGACCGTAATAAATTTATACGGCGGAATCATACCGCTCTGGGGATGAATCCAGCGGACAAGCACTTCTCCGCCCCGGATTTTTCCGTTTTCGGAGAACACCTGCGGCTGAATATAAGGCCGGAACTGCCCCGAATGGAGAGCCATATCAAATTCACTGATCATTTTCTGCTCATTCAGGAAGTCTTCCCGGAGCATTTCTTTATAATAAGCCACAGCGTTCTGATAGCTTTCTTTCACGGTCTTGATTGCCAGATTGGCTCTGTCACACATGATTGAGATTCTCAGAGTTCTGTCTTCAATAAAATAGACTCCGACATGAATCTGCATTCGGAAAATATAATTCTCCGGCAGACGGCACATTTTAGAAACTTCATGCAGAAAAGTCTTTTCGTCAAATTCTTCTCTCGGCAGGCAGAAAGCGAATTTATCCCCGGTCAGACGGCCGAACAGCCAGTTTTCTTTAGACATGAACCGGATGGCACTTGCAATTCTCATCAGCAGCTTGTCACCGGTCTCCACGCCGAAGACATCGTTGATAATTTTAAAATTCTTGACATCCGTACAAACAATGCAATAGTCCGTTTCCGGATTGCCGGCAAGAATTTTCCGGACTTTCTCATAGAAATATTCTTTGTTATAGATTCCCGTAAGTGAATCATGTGTGGCACGGTATTTTTCTGCCGCAAGACGATTGGTTTCTTTTGTACAGTCTTTGATGGTAAAGAAACCGCCGATATTTTTCTCATCCACATCGAACATTTTTCTGTATTCGATTTCATAATGCTGCATAACATCGTCAACTTCTCTGTGAACTTTCCAGGTAAAAATATCTGTTTCCGCAGGAACATTTTCTTCAAACCAGAGTTTGACCTGTTCATCAATCTTATCTCCACAGTATGTCCTTGCTGACTGGTTGGCATGTACACAATGTCCCTGTAAATCCAGGCAGATGATACCATCCTGCATATTGGCGACAGTAAAATACATCAGTTTGTCGATCAGTCCATGCGGAATATAGATCATAGAATAATAATAAACAGCGAATGCGATAATTGCCACCCAGAACAAACAATAATCAATACGATAATTAAACTGCAAATAGGCACTATGTACGATCATGACAATACAGGCAAGAATCAGAATCACCGCATACTTGATTTTATAGATCTTAGGCGAATAGGAAATTTTGCGTACCAGGTCAAACATCGCCACCATTCCGGCAATGAATGTAAAAGCAATATGATAATTATACAAAATTCCCTGTTCACTGACATGCCAGAACATTGCCCCGCCCCGGTCACTGACCAGTTTACATTGAAATACAATCGGTTTAAAGCAGTTTACAATCATCAGAACCGCATCAATATCTGCCAGAATGGTGACTGCCCCCTGCAATTTTTTATTATAGCCACGCATTCCGGTATATCTCCGGACGAAAGACATCACGCCGAGCAGCATCATATCTGCTGCTATGTAATACATTCCGAACAGGATATATGCCATTTTTTCAGGAAAAGCCATCATTGCCAGAGCATAGAGAGCTGTGGAACATCCGCCGAAGCCCAGCAATATTCTGAGAGGCGGCTCCACTTCCGCACGGCGGGGGTTCAGAAGATTATAAACCAGCACACCGAACATTAGTACAGCTGAAATCAACAGATAGATAATATAAATCCATTTCATAGCATCACCTTTACTTCTCTTGACTCAGGATATAATTTATTATATCATATTTTTAAAAATATGTCAATCAAAAACTGTCAACATATGCGGCATTTTTTTAAACAAAAAGCACATGTCTTTTTTGTGACATATGCTTAAAAACCATGAAAAATGTTTTAATAAAATCTCTGAACCGACAGGATTCCCCGCCGGTTCAGAGAAAATTTTACTTTGCCATCAGAGCTTTTTTCATAAGAATCAGATCATAGATATTCACTTTGCCGTCATTGTTCATATCTGCAATAGTATACTGATCTTTTGTGAAAGTATTCTGATTCAGCAGATATTTCTGAAGAGCGACAAGATCCAGAACGGTGACTGTGCCGTCCTGATTGACATCACCGGAAACAGGCTTGGTTTCTGTAACGGTAGTAGTTGTGGTTTCAGGCACGGTTTCTGTCGCTTTTGTGGTAGTGGCAGTTGTTGTGGCTTTTGTAGTTGTCGTAGTAGTTGTTGTCGTTGTTGTCGTAGTAGTGGTCGTGGTTGTCGTTTCTGTTTCGGCATTCCATTTCTGGCAGTTATTGCCGTTAGGCTGATACTGCTGTACATTCGCACCGTTATCCAGACTTGCATTGACGATCTCTACCAGACAGCCGTCTTTGGAAGCATGTGTAACAATTCCGTAAGAGCCGTCCAGATTTTTCGTAAACCGGAACAGCATAGCACTGTCTTTATTCGAGTAAGTGACAATATCAATATTGCCGCCGTTGGTATTGCTTTCGGCTTTGAGTACATAATTGGAATCCTGTACGGAGCGGATATAATAATAATTTCCTGAGCCGAATGCTTTCAGAGTCCATTTCTGGCAGTCAAAACCGTTGGAAGCCCACTGCTGTACGTTGGAATTATCGGCCATTGTACCGTTGACAATATCCATCACCAGACCGCTGTTGACATTCTTGAATGTATAAACAACACTGGTATCCATAGCAGTTCCGGGGTCGGTAACAGCTTCCAGAGTCCAGTCCTGACAGTTTGCACCGTTGACTTCCCATTCCTGAGCATTTGCACCGGAAGAAGTATCGGCATTGACGATCTCGACAGCAGAAGCCTCGCCGGAAACTCTGGTTCTGATCTTATAAGAACCGTCAGAATTTTCCGTCAGCATGAACTGCTGATTAGTACCGCCGTTATACTGATAAATATCAATATTTGTACCGTTATCGGCTTTTTTGCCTGCGACATCCAGTACGAACGTACCGCCGTCACCAACACAGGAAGCAAGATAATAATAGCCGTCGCCTGCACTGAACAGTTTCCAGATATTATGAGTTTCAGAGCCGTCAGAACCCCACTGGTCAACATTTGTGCCGTTCTTGGCTGCTGCACCAGCTACTTCGAGATACAGACCGGAATTGACATTCTTAATTCTGTAAGCTGCACCCTCTGTGAAGCTTGCGGGAACGATTGCAGCAGAAGCATTGGGTTCTTCATGATAGCCGGCACTCGGAACGCCCTTTGTACCGTAGCGGATATACATCCAGTTGGAATTTGCACTCTGAGAGCCGCTGTAATTAGAACAGTATGTCTTTGCCTGATCAGCTGTCAGTGTGGTATAGCTGTAGTTATTTTTAGGTCTCCATGTGCTTTCTACAGAATAGCTCGGATTATTGGCTGTGCCCTCGCCTCTGACGGTTCTGTTGCAGCTGGAGAATTTAGAACCTGTTTCGTAATAAGCACCGGGATAAGTAATCTGATTCCAGTCGCAGATGACATTGCCGCCGTTTGCATAGTAGCAGTTTTCGGCATAGATGTCACATCCGCTGTGAACCGTATAAGCCATGCTGAATGTATCCACATAGTTATTGAACGAATGATAATAGCCCCATCTCATAAGCCCCGGGCCTCTGGTCAGAGTCTGATAGAATTTATTGCTTGCGAGTGTCATACGGGGATAGCCGTCATATTTTGCCTTGACATCTGCGGTATCATCCGGATAGCCCAGAATCACACCGTATTCATGCAGACCGAAGGAACAGTCAGAAATTGTGCAGTAATCTGCGTCATAGCAGCAGGCTAAGAATTTGTCATAGTCCGGCTGGCCGGAAGCAGCTTTATTATAATCTGCATGTCCGACAAAAGTCACATGATCAACCCAGAGATTCTGCCCTGCTCCGAAATAAACAGAAATATTGTCATTGCCGTTGGAATCTTTATCATGCTGAATTTCCAGATTCCGGAAGATCACGTTATTGCCCTTGCCGCTGCCCTGCTTGGTACACAGTGCAGTATTATACAGGACATGGCTGTTATAACTGCCGATAATCGTCTTGTTATCTGTCACATAGATTCTGCCGTCAGGATTATAATAATGATTCTGACCGTCAAGCTTGTAATTGCTTCCGCCGTCGATCTTGCCGGTAATTACAATCGTATAAGCACCATCAGCCTCGGCATATTTTTTCAGATCGGCAAAAGCAGAAACTTCTACGGTCTCACCGAACAGACCGCCGATATCTCCGGCCTTGATATTATTTGTATTATCATTGGAGCAGTAGCCTGCAAAGCCCTGCAAACCGTCACAGTTTAACAAAAACAGCTGATTGTCTGCTCCGGTATAGCTTGCGAGTGTCATACCGCCCGTGCCCTGTGTCAGAGCTAAATTAGTATCAGAATAGTTTACGATCTTATAATATAAATCATTTCCGAGATGATCCTGCTTGACCGGAACAACATACCAATGCTGAGACTGTGCCGATTCATAGCCATATACAACCACGCTGTTCCCTGCCGAAACTTTATAATTCAAAGGTGTCAGCAGTCTGCCGGACTGTGCATTGCAGAGCTTGAAATAGGTTCCTTTCGAGTCAGAACCCACACGGTCAAATCTCCAGGAAGGAGACAGATCATTTCCGAGAGTTTTCATTACAACTGCGGAATTATCAGCCGTTCCGCTTTCTGTCAGTACCGTGGAATTATTTTTAGAAGCCAGATTCATGAGCTGTACCGGATAATCTGTCGAAACTGCCTTTGCAGTCATAGAAAAACCTGACGGCAGTACCAGCAGAACGGACAGAATCATCATAAAAACAGTCACAACGCTGATGATCTGTAAAGAAAGCCTGTGCTTTTTTTCCATACAAAATTTCCTCCTTTATAATAAATCAATTACAGTCTGCCTTGAAAAAAATTTTTTTGATTCCCCTTTCGAGCCTGTTCCTAAACGACTGCTTATTTATGAACAAACTGTGTCCAGTATCGAAACCAATACTTATTTACATTATAACAAAATCAGGAATGAAATACAAGCAGTATTTTACAAAATCTGCATTTTGCATAAACAGTTCCGGAAAAATAAGTCATTCTGCACAAAGATTTTTCTTGACAAAAAAATACAATCATGCTATAATAACTCCAGAGGTGAAAAACATGTCTGAACTGCGGTATCTTCTGATTTTTTTTCAATTGCTGAATCTGCTGCTTCTGCTCTGGATTATGACACGCTATCGTGAAGATATTGAAAAACGTCTTGCCGAAAACAGGACTCACAAAGAACTCAGAGATCTGAAACGGGAAATCCGCCAGAATCTGCCGTCTGTCCGGAAAAGAATGTTATCTTATTTTACAAAAGGCCCGCTCTGGTCAGAAAGAGAATTTCTGTCAGGTGATATGCTTCCTTGTGTCATGCCTTTTATCAGAGATACTCTGTCCTGTCTGGAATGGCTTTCTCTGACGGCTCTGATACTGAGCTTTCAGAATCAGGAGTGTATTATATTTCCGGCAGTCGGCTGGAGTGCTTCTCTCCTGATCTGGATTTTTTCTCTGATTTATCATATCACTGATAAAATCAGTATCAAAACACATTTTCCGAAAGCTTCCGGCACAGAGAAAAAAATCCGGAAGCAGAATGCTTTCTATAAAAATCCGAATCATAACCGGAATTATACCAAACGTGAATGGAATGTTATTATACAAGCCTATCTGCTTCGCTATTCTCCGATCTGGATTATTTTTGGTACTCTGACTGAAAATGAAATAAACTCTCTTTTTCTGATGGGAATTCTGGGTCTGATTACAGGTATCACAGAAGAATATCACAGAAGAAACCGGACTGAAATCTTTCTCTGTGCATATCAGGACATCAGTCACAGAAGAATGACTCCGTTTGAACATACAGAAAGTTTTGCAGATCATGCCTGTCAGGAGATGAAATTAGTTTCTGTTCTGAATTTTACCGTTTCCGGAATGCTTCTTCTGACCGGATGTATTTTATATTTTTATGCGTGACATCCTCCCCCGCCTATAGAGGCGGGGGCTTCCCCTCGCCGGCAGGTTTGGTTCTCGTTCGATAGTACCAGCGTACTAAGCATAAGCGAGCTAACCCCGCATGTCCTGCGGTTTTATCATAGGATAGGTTTGTCTG
>JAFUWN010000095.1 GCA_017483465.1 Oscillospiraceae bacterium | reverse complement strand
TTTTGCAAGTGGTTTTTGAAAAAAGTTTGCTTTTTATATATTTTTTCAGATTATTCGACCTGGAAACAAATTCCGGAAAATGCCGGAAGTGATAAAATAAATTCTCCGTTATTGCCCTCGAATACTGTTCCGACTGTATCGGGACGGGTACCGTTATAGATCTCTGCACTCGAATCCAGCAGAACTGTCAGACGTTTCGCATCACAATGCAAAACATAATGATCCTGCGAAGCTCCTGCAAAATTGAATACGCCGATTACGGATTCTTTTGAGGAATTTCGTTTCATCGCATAGCAGCACGGATAATTCTGTGTACAGTCAAGCCATTCAAAGCCGCCTTCTGTATAGTCACGTTCAAATAAAGCCGAATGCTTCAGATATAACTGATTCAGTGTCCTGATATAATGATGAAAGGCATCATGTATCGGATATTTCAGCAGAAACCAGTCCTGTTCTCTGGATTCGTCCCATTCCCGGAGCTGGCCGAATTCTTCCCCCATGAAATTCAGAAGCTTGCCCGGATGAATCGCATTATATAAATAAAATGCCCTTGCCTGTGCGAATTTGCCGTCATACAGACCATGCATTTTCTGTAAAACAGTCGCTTTTCCATGGACATTCTCGTCATGCGAGAACGGAAGAATATAATATTCAGAATGATAATACATCATTGAAAATGTCAGCTTGTCATAATTGCCGAAACGATATAACGGGTCAGTCCGGAAGTAATCAAGCGTATCATTCATATAGCCCATATCCCATTTGTAGTCAAATCCTAAGCCGTCACTCCAGACCGGAGCCGTTACTTTCGGATAATCTGTCGAATCTTCGGCACAGAGAATACAGGTCGGGAATTTCGCTTTCAGACCGGAATTCATGTTCCGGATAAAGTTCAGGGCATTGTTATTCACACCGCATTCCGGCTTTCCGTGCCAGTAGATCAGGCGGCTGATCGCATCCATACGCAGACCGTCAAAATGAAATTCTTCCAGCCAGTAATAGGCACAGGACTGTAAAAAGCTCTGTACTTCGCCTTTGGAATGCATGAAATTATAACTGCCCCATTCGCTGACACTCGCACGGGCATCCGGATATTCATACAAGGGCATACCGTCAAAATTTGCTAATCCATAGCTGTCAACTGCAAAATGCACTAACACAAAATCCAGTAATACGCCGATATGATTCTGATGCAGTTTATCAATCAGTATTTTTAACTGCTTTGCTGTTCCGTAACGGGATGTCGGTGCAAAAAAGCCGGTATTCTGATAGCCCCAGGATTCATCACAGGGATGTTCTGCCAGCGGCATGAACTCAACATAATTATAGCCCATCTCTTTCAGATAGGGGATTAACAGATCAGCGATTTCTTCGTAATTATAAAATTCTCCGGTTTCGTCATCAGGATTTTTTTTCTTCTGCTTCCAGGAGCCGAGATGCAGTTCATAAATATGCAGCGGCTTGTCTTTGCAGTCTGTCCGCTGACGCATCCAGCTGCTGTCATGGAACTGATAATCTGACAGATCTCTGATCACCGAACAGAATGCAGGCCGCAGATCCATGCCGAATCCGTAAGGATCACAGTGTTCTGTGTAGCTTCCGTCCTTGTGCCAGATTCTGTATAAATAGCTCTGTCCGGCTTTTGCCTGCGGAACATTGACTTCATGAAACTGATTATTAAACCCCGGGTACATTTCCCAGTCCTGCCAGTCATTGAATTCGCCTACAAGAGTGACTCTGTTCGTATGCGGGGCATATACCCGGAACGTATAGCCCTGTTCGGCTTTGTGTACTCCAAGATGATGATGAGCATCAAAAATTTTTCCTGTATAGAATCCGTAAATATCCAAAAAAATATCCTCCCTTTGAAAAAATATTGAAAAATGCTTGCATATTTCTGTGAAATCTGCTATAATAAAAGCAACGCCATGCAGGATATTATATTATAATATAATGAGTATATATCTGCCGCAGGCCGACTATAGTTATTATATTCCTTTTTCCAGAAATATGCAATCTGTATTTCTTTACAAAAGTCGTCTATGCGACTTAAAATCAAAAACGTCTATTTATATCAAGAAAGGAGGGATTTTATGGATTTAAGACAGCAGAGAACCAGAAGAAGCATTGTCAATGCCTTTCTGACCCTGCGAAGTGAAAAGCCACTTGAAAAAATTACTGTCCGGGAACTCGCTGATAAAGCCGTGATTCATAAAGCAACATTTTATCTGCATTATCATGATATTTATGAGCTTTCCGAATCACTTGAAACAGAAGTAATTGATGATATTCTGCATGGACTCTCTGACCCGGCCATGCTGCTGACAGATGCCGACCGTTTCAATGAAGAACTCTATTGTCTGCTGATGGCAAATGAAAGTCTGCTGAGTATTTTGTTTTCTGACAGCCGTGCCGGTATGCTGGCTGCCAGGCTGGAAACCCGTCTCAAAGATTACATCTTTTCCAGGCATGAAGCCTGGAATACGCTTGAAATCAATGTCATTCTGACATATCTGATTCAGGGTGCCTACTGTGCCTATATGCAGTACCGTGATACAGATTCCAAAGAAGTCCTGCGGATGATCAACAAAATGGCTTCTTCTGTTCTGCGGAGATATACAGAAAGCCTTGCAGAATCTCAGAACGAAGTGCAGGAAAATAAAATTTGTTCATGATTTCACTACAAACATTCTAAAAAACAGCGGATTATATATACAAAATATTGTAAAATTTGTAAAACATATACAAATTAAAATCTGAAAATTTGTGATTTTAAAAGTTAATTTTTTTTACTTATGTAATAAAAAGTTTTCAGAATTTCTATATTTTTTTTAAAAATATTACTGACAGTATATTCCGGTGTCCTGTTTAGTGAAAATTTCTAAAAAAAAAATCTGGATTTATGTAAAAATACAGTTGCATTTTTTTCAGGCAAATGGTATAATTAAGATACTGGGATATTATGCTGAAATGCATATTGTCCAAAATTACTATGCAGCTCAAATATTATTGGAGGTGGTCGAATGAAAAGTTTTTCCTATGTTGCCACTACGGCAGCCGGTAAACAGGTGAAAGGTACCGAAAACGCTGAGGATGTAAAAGAATTTACCAAGCGTATGAAAGATAAGGGCTATACTGTTACCAAATATGAGGAAAAAGATGTCGAAAAGAAAAAGACTATCAAGAACTTCAAAACTAAAGACCTTGCGTTTAACTGTCGTCAGCTCGCTGCAATGCTGACTTCCGGTCTGACTCTGGTAAAAGCTCTTGATATTCTGAGTAAGGAACAGCCCACGGAGGATGCCAAGGAAGTCTGGCAGAGCGTGTATGAAAGCGTACAGAAAGGTGAATCTTTCTCTGATGCTCTGCTCCAGTACAGAGGTATTTTCCCCGACTTCATGGTAGCCATGGTTTCTGCCGGTGAATCTTCCGGTTCTCTGGATACCATCATGCAGGACTTGTCCGACTATTATCAGAAACAGAACAAGATGAACAATACCATCAAAGGTGCCATGACTTACCCGCTGGTACTCGGTGTGCTGATGCTGGTTATCATCATCTTCATGTTCGTGTTCATCATGCCGACCTTCGCAGGCATGTATGAAAACCCGGATGACATGCCGGCTCTGACAAAAGTTATGATGGGCTTCAGTGACTCGCTGGTACATTTCTGGTATATCTATGTTGCCGTAATTGTCGGCATTGTATTTGCTGTGACTTACATGATGAAAATCCCGTCTACCCGTCTGAAATGGGACAAATTCATCATCAAGGGGCCAGGCTTCGGACCTCTGGTTGTAAAAATCTATACCGCACGTTTTGCAAACACAATGGCTTCTCTGTATTCTTCCGGTATCTCTATGGTAGACTGCCTGAAGCGTTCTTCTGCCATCCTTGGCAACAGCTATATTACAGAGTGCTTCGCTCAGGTCATTGACGAAGTAAAACAGGGTGAAACGCTGTCTTCTTCTATTCAGAGAACAGAAATTTTTGACTCTATGTTCTGCTCGATTATCTTCGTTGGTGAAGAGGCCGGTGCACTGGACAGCATTCTGGCAAAAACAGGTGAATATTATGACGAAGAAGCAGACTCGGCTGTCGGCCGTCTGGTTGGTATGCTGGAACCGCTGATGATCATCGTCATGGGTGTTGCAGTAGGTTTGCTGCTCGCTGCGATCTTCCCGGCACTGTACGGCTCTTTCGATGCCATTGCAGCATAAGAAACACAAGAAACAGAGAGGTGGAAAAGTAAATGCTTTCATTTGATATTACTGACAGAAATATCCGAATTATCAAGGGTACAGAAAGCGGCGGCAAGATCAAAATCAGTGCCGCTGCCGAACTGGAACTGGACGAAGCTGTTATTGTCAACGGCCATGTCAATGACCCGAACCGTGTGGCTGGTAAAATCAACCAAGCACTCAAAAATGCCAATATTGCAGACAAAGAAGCTGTGATCTCGATTTCTTCCAACCAGACAGTCTTCAAAGAACTCATGATTCCTCCGAATCCGAAGGAATCGGAATTCATGAAGAATGTCCGCATTGAACTCAAGAATCAGATCAATATTGACGATTCCTATTCCGTAGCCTATGTTATTGTAGGTGAGCCGGAAGATGACGAACAGGGCGGCAAGGTACAGAAAATTCTTGCAACTGCCTGCCCGCAGGATGTTGTAGACAGCTACAGAAGAATCTTCAACATGCTCAATATTCAGCTCAAATCCGTCATGATCGGCTGTAACGCCATCACAAAAGTACTGCTTGCAGATGCCAAGAGCAAGGCAAAAATGCCGCTGCTGGCTGT
This sequence comes from Oscillospiraceae bacterium, assembly GCA_017483465.1. GTDB lineage: Bacteria > Bacillota > Clostridia > Oscillospirales > Ruminococcaceae > UBA3855. Next base: position 60,667 of record JAFUWN010000095.1, on the reverse strand, counting down.
ACAGATCGATGCTAACTTCATCAGCTTGAACCTGTATGAAAACAACACGCTTTCGTTCTCACGTTTTGCTTCTATCGATCCGGAAGACTATGATCATCCGAATGATTATATTTTCGAGGCGATCAATGAGAATATCTACCGTATGCTTCAGTTCGCAAGAATCAGAGGCTCGGAAGAAATCAGAAATGTCGTATTCTACGGCGATATTGATGCACAGCCTGATTTATATGACCGTATCCAGAACGAACAGAAGGCAAATGATATTGAAATCAGCCGTCTGAATGTTCCGCCGCAGATTCACGGTTATCAGAATCTGAACTTCTCGCTGTATGCCAATGCCATCGGCGGCATGTTCAAGCGTGACAAGCTGACGGAACATATCAATCTTCTGGAAACCGATGCGGCCAATGCCGGTATTGCCGGAAAAGTACCACAGGATGATCATTCGTTCAATATCATTGCAGTTGTTGGTGTAGTACTTGCTGCCGCAGTTGTCGGTGTATCATTTGGTGTACTTGCCGGTATGGATACCAAAGTCAAGAGTGATACCAAAAGAATGCGTGCAGAGCTGGATTCTCCTGAAACGGCTGCAAAACTTCAGCAGTATGATGATCTGCTTGTGATGAAAGATACTGTCAAGGCTTATGTAGACAATATCACCACTGCAAGAGATGCTTACAATACACAGCCGATTATCAAAGAAGCAGTGTATACTGCAATTGAAGATTCTATTGCTGAAGTGGTCAGCGAAGTGGATGGTGTAGAAGAAGACCCCAGTTTCTCCATTGCTTATGCAGAAGGCGTGCTGACTGTTCCGGTTACAATTACTTCTACAGAAGAATTTACACAGAAATATCCTTCTGCACTGGTACAGTATCTTTATGACACATACGGCGAAGAAGCACAGGAAGCTGAAAACCGTTTCTTCTCTTCCGTAACATATTCCGGTTATGCTGTCTCTAAGGCTTCCGGAGAAAATGCTGCACAGAACAATGCAAGCACAGTTACATTCGATCTGACAATTCAGATGCTCCCGAATGAACTGCCTGAAATGGAAGAAGAAACTGTTGCTGAAGATACAGCTGCTGAAGAATAAGCAAGAAAAGGAGTGTGATGCAAAATGATGCGTGAAATGAGCTACAGAGACAAGATGATTCTTCTGATTATCAGCGTAATTATTATTTTAGCTGTTGGATTCTTTGCCCTGATTCGTCCGAAATATAATGATTTGGTCGCTGACAGAGCAGTTCGTCAGACAACACAGGAAGAATATGACGGTGTACAGGAAAAAATTGCACAGATTGAACCCCTGAAAAAAGGTATTACCGAAGATTATGAAAAATCCAAGGCAATTGCTGAGATGTTCGTTAACGAAGCTTTTGATTCTGTCAATGGTACATTTGATAATCTTAAGGCGAATGTGATTATGGATCAGTATGTACAGCCTGTTATTGATGAAAGCGAACTGAAAGTTTCTGGTTTTAACCTTGGCGGCATCAGTTCGGAAACAATTGAGTATTACTATTATACTCCCGATGTACTGACATATTCTCTGCTGGAAAGTGCCGATGTCAACGGTAATTATGCAGAGGAAGTAACTGACCTGCTGAAGCAGAGCAGTACACTTTCTGAAAGAGAAACCGCAGAAGTAATGACTAACCAGATTTCTCTGGAAGTAAGAGGAAAAAAAGAAAATCTGATGACTTTCCTTGCAAAGCTCAACGGCGAAGAAGGTGCTGAGGTAGAAGGCGGCGAAGACGGCCTGGGCAAAGATATTGCTGAAAATGCTGTCCGTGTTACAAGTATCGATATTAACGATTATACATTCGGCGAAGGTCAGACACAGACAATCACAGAAGAACAGACCGATGCGGAAGGCAATGTTACTACTGTAACAAGAGAAGTTCCGGCGGCAGCAGACGGAAACGGCGAATCTGATATGACGATTGAGCTGACTTTCTATAATGCTAAGCCGATTGATCAGCCTGATCTTGGTGCATAAGAAAAAATATCCACAGAAACGACATCTTCATCGTGAAAGGTGGTTAGAATGATGAAGGAGCAAACAACAATTCCGAAACGTGTCAAGGGTACAGTCCTCTTTACTGTCGTGGCTGTCATGATGGTAATGATTGTATTCCTTGCTGGTACGCTCGCACTTGCAACAACTGCAAGCAACCGGGCATACAGCAAATATCAGAAAGTGCAGACGGAATCTATTGCCAGAGCCGTTCTGGATGCTGTAGGCAATGCAATTGCCGAAGATACAGATGCTTCGGGAATCTGCAAGGATATTGAAGGACAAAGAATCATTCCTGTTACAATGGGCGACAGCGGTGTCACTTATGAGGTGCAGCCGACCAAAACAGGGGCAAAACAGACATTCCGTGACGGTGATGAATGGAAAGAATATGAAATCTATGCTCTGTCAGTTACTGTTGACAAGACACTTGCAGATACGACTTATACAGCTTATACTGCACTTGCCCTGGATACACAGGTTGGCTGGAAATGGGTGAAAGACGGAGATACTAAGAAAAGTTCCGGCGGTGCGTTCGTCGCAATGGGCGGCTCTTCCAAGATCGGTACTGGCGGTCTGATTACCGGTGGTACTTATGTTGGTATTGATGCGGCTGATCCTGAAGAATATACCATCTGCGACAATGATGTAAGAGTCGAAGCTCCGTTTTATGCAAACAGAGATGTCAAGACCGGCAATGGTCACTATCTGACATTCCATTTCTCGGCTCCTGGTGATTTCTTTGCTATGAGCGGCAATTTTACAGAAAGTCAGGCCAATCAGCTGACACCGGATTATACCGGATTCTCATGGGAGGATATTATTGTAAGAGATTCTGAAGGCAATATTCAGTATCAGTCTGACGGCACTACTCCGCAGAAAAGCATGAGCTATAAGCAGACCCCCTATATTTATGTAGGCGGTGACTTAAAACTGCACAGCAATTCTCACACAGTGATCGGTAAAGTCGCTGCAGACGGCGAGACACCTGAAATTCCTACCAATGTATACTGCGGTACATTCCAGGGCAGTTCCGGCGTAACGATTTACGGCGATCTGTACACATTCGGCACGGGCAAGAGTTCTTTAGGGGCTTCCGGTTATATCCCGAATCTTTACAAGTGGGTAGACGATAATATTACAATTACCGACAAGCCTGCAAGTGTTGCTTCTGTTTACGGTAACTGGTTCTCCAAAGGTGATGTAGAATTCTATGTTGGTGCAGTATATGGCAAAAACAACCAGATTCAGGGCGATCTTCGTTCTGAAAAGAACATCACTTTTACCGGCGGCGGTACTGTTACGATCAATGGTGACCTGGTAGCCGGGGAGACACTGACAATTCCGAGCGGCGTTACTGTAAAGGTTACAGGCAATGTTTATGCAAAGAATATCAGCAACAGCGGCAGTATTGCATCAGGTGCAGAAGGCATGATGTCCTATTATTATCATGTGGATGAATCCAATTTTCCGGAATGGAAAGGTAACGGGAATTATGAACTCCCTGTAAAAGTAAGCAAAGTTATTATTCTTTATGACGATTCTGATAATGAAGTAAGCAGAACAGAAACACTCATATATGATGATAAATTTACAGCAAGCGTAAATAACGGCTGGCATGATAACGGATGGATTAATACACTTAATTCTAAACTTCCGGCAGATGCACAGAAAGACAACGATTTTATCAATCATAACGATTATAATATTGCAAATGATGGCAAGACGCATCAGACTGACAAAAAAGTTGGCTCTATCGGCACAGTTGCACAAAAAAATATTACAGATTATACAAAGGACATTTATCCTTCTGACTATAATCCGGATGTGAAAGATGAAAGCGGTACAGTAACAAGCGGTATTACCAAAACTATCGGTCTGGAAATTCCTACCAAAGACGACTATTCAGATTATTACAAATCAGAATCTGATATTGGTTCCTGGCAGGTAATTAATGATATTGATTATTTTACGTCTGATCCTAAATCTGCAAACTACTATCTGGACGAAACAGACAGCAGTGCTACAAAAGGCTGCTATGTGATTAAAGCAAACTGCATTCTGAACAATATTACATTTGACAAGAATGTCTATGTTGACCCCTCAGCTGATACAAGCATTGTAATGAACAATTGTTCATTCAATCAGGGCTGCTCTCTCATTGCTGATGAAAGCAGCAAGGCTGTAAAGCTGTATGTCAAGGGTAAACTGGATATGACTGACAAGAGCAGTATCCTGACAAAGTATTACTGGGATCTGTTCACAGGCGGTGCAAGCTATGGCACAGCAACCGGCACTTATACCGGCGGTTCTGATGATCTGGCAATCAAGGCTTCTTATCTGGATACTTCTACGTATTCCGATCCTGAGAAATACAAGTGCCCGAACTTGATTATCCATTCTGTCGGCACAGGTGCTTCTTTAAGCCTGAGCAAGAATAATGCTATGGTAACTGCTTTGATTCAGGCTCCGGAAATGGATTTCACACAGACAATCGGTGTACAGGTTTCCAATAAAATCACTTATACCAATATAAAGGGTGTGGAAGAACGCCTCGGTAAAGGTGCAGGTACTGACGGCTATAACGCAAAAGAAGAATATGTCGGTGTTATCGGTCAGCTGATTGCTCACGATATCAATATTCCGAACAACGGCGGCTGGACTCTGATCTATACTTCCATTGATGACGGTACAGACGGCTCCGGCGGCGGTTCCGGCTCCGGTTCCGGTAAAATGAAAAAAGTACCCGACCCCGAAAGCACAGTTACAGTGAATAACTCTAAGATTCTGTATTACAATAATTATTAATCAGGAGGTGCTTGTATCATGAAAACAAAAAAATTCAAAGGCATGACCTTGATTGAAGTGATTGTTGCAATTGCTGTGCTCGGTATCGCCGGGCTGGTGATGGCCAGAATGGGATCAGTGATTTCTGCAACTATGCTGAACACCAACCATGTAAATAATAAAATTAATGTAGAAGCTCCTGTGGTAAATACCAAAGATGACGGTGCACTCAAAGACGGTTCCGGCAATTATATTGCCGAAAAAGACCTGAACGGGGAAGACACGGAATTTGATATGGACATTTCAGTCGGAACTTCCGGTGCTTATGGAACATATGCTACTAAGAGATATTCGACTGCCGGCCTTGCCAATAATGCAGACACCCGGACTAATACCAATCTTCAGGGAGATCTGGAATTCTATCAGGTCGGTGAAAGAAAATGAGGAGGGCAGACATGAAGAAGAAAGTAAAGGGCTTTACTTTGATTGAATTAATCGTAGTAATGGCAATATTCGGAATTATCATGGCTGCTGCTATGCAGATTCTGCCGCTTGTGACCAAAATGATGGTGCAGGCAGATGTGCATGAAGGAGGAAACGCCGCTGCTACCGGCATTTCCAACTACATCAAAGGTGAGCTTCAGGGCGTGGAGTATATTTCGGTTTACAATAAAGTTCCGGCAGAGTTTTCTGTGAGTGGAGGAAGCGTAACTTATAATGTAGATACCACAACATTGCAAAACTGGGTAAACAGATTTGTAAACGAACATTATTCGGCTATCATCAAGAACGATACTTCTGCAACCCCGACTTCATTCCAATGGGCAAAAGGCAACCCCATTCATGTTATGCTGATTGACAATGCAGAATATAAGGATGCCGGCGGTAACGTGCTGGAATACGGCATGATTCGCAGTGCTACGTATACTTATGATTTTGAACAGACTCCTTCAGCAACAAACACGACACCGTTTACTGTTGCTGTAAACAGAGCATATTATGACTCTTATCCGATGGAAATCAAGCTTGGAGAATTTGCAGATGTCAGTGCTTTTACAAGTGCAGGTGCCGAAAATTATGACAAGCTTGCAGCAGCTGTCAATAATAGGAACACTGTATTTTCTATTCTGACAAAAGTCAGCAGAAAAGATACAGACTATTCGTTTCTGACACAATGCGGTCTGTCTTTGGTGAATATTGAAAACAGAAATACACTGTATTTAAGCAGCATTCCGAAAGATACTTACTATACTGTAGTTACAGATACTTCTGTGACACCGAATACCAGCTCTTTTGTAGATGTCAACACTCTGGCAGGAGTAGACGGCAAGTATAAAGAAGCTGTGCAGCTTTTCCCGGCTGCAACCTCCGGAGATGCAGATTATTATTCCGGCGGTCATAACGGTTACTGCATTATCTATAGTTATACTTCGGAAATCAACAATTAAGTTTTTCTCACAAAAAACGGCAGTCGGAAGATTGCAATCCGGCTGCCGGTTTTTTGAATTAATTTTTATTCTCATTCAGGCAAGTGCCTGTGTCGGATCGTATGTAACCCATGCGATATACCAGTCAAGAAGCTGTTCTCCGAACAGGGTTCCCAAAAACAGGCCAACTGCCAGATACGGGCCAAATGCGAATTTGGATTCGCCGTTGATTCTCTTCAGAATCAGACCGCAGACAGCAGCAAGACAAATGCCGAAAAAGGCAGAAATTACAGTGGCTTTCCAGCCAATCAGCAGCCCGCCGGCTGCCATTAAGATCGTATCTCCGAGTTCAATTGCACGGAAACTTTCTCCGAATTTCTTTTTAATAATCGGCTTGCTGATCTCACCGATCAGGAAAAACGGCAGTCCGATACAGACCAGTCCGATCAGATGCGAGGCAAGTGAGAGATTTCCGGCTGTGACAAATTCCGGCAGGTTCCGGAATGTTTCTCCCGAACAAAGTGCAATGACAGAAAGCACAAGCTCAGGTATGGCAAGCACGGCAATAAAAAGCAGGATTCTCAGATCCATTTCCTGCGTGTCCCAGTCAATAAAAGCAATGCAGATCAGTGCAGAAAAGAAAAAGCAATATAAAATCGTCTGCAAACTGAAATCCAGAACAGTAAAGGCGATCAGATAAATAATACAATTCAAGGCTTCTACAATCGGATAGCGTTTCGAGATCGGCTCGCCGCAGCTCCGGCATTTGCCTTTCAGCATCAGCCAGCCCAGCACCGGAATATTATCCCGCCAGAGAATCGGCGTTCCGCAGGTCATACAGTGCGAGGCACGCTTGACAAGCGATTCGTCTTTCGGCAGACGAAAAATCACGACATTCAGAAAACTGCCGATGCATAACCCATAGAAAGAAACGATGAGGTAAAACATGATGTAGAACGGAAGTTCCATAAATTCATTATGAAGCATTGTGTATGTCCTCCTTAGAAAAATCGATAATATATATATTATAGCATAAACCGACAGCTTTTACAAGCAGAATTTGCAGATTTTAAATATTTTTTATTTCTGCATTAATGAAATCCGTATAAAAAAATATAAGCATAAAAGCATGAAATCAAATTGATGGAGGTAATTTTTCATGAGAAACATTCGTATCGGTGATTATCTTGTAGAACAGAAACTCATCACGCAGGAACAGCTGATGGAAGTCCTTTCCAAGCAGAAAGAACCCGACAATACCGGCAAGCGTTTCGGTGAAATGGTTGTCGAACTGGGCTTTATTTCTGAAATCAGCCTTTCCAAGGCACTCGCCGCAAAACTTCGTGTTCCCTATGTAGATCTGGGCAATATCGACATTGATGAAGATGCTGTCCGCCGTATTCCGGAATCCCTGGCAAGAAAATATACAGTTATTGCCATCAGCATTCAGGGCAGACGACTCACAGTCGCTACAGATGACCCGATCAACTTCAATATTCTGGAAGATATCAAAATGCAGACCGGTATGGATACCATTCCGGTACTCGCTACCAAATCTGCAATCAACAAGGCAATCGGTAACATGTACTCCATGGAAAATGTCGATGACGTTCTCGCAAGCGTGAACCAGTTCCGTGATGAGGATGAAGAAGACGATTCCAAGGACAGAATTGAAAGTGCTCCTATTGTAAAGCTGGCTACTACGATTGTAGAAAACTCGTTCCGTGCCGATGCAACCGATATTCATATCGAGCCGTTCAAGACTTATACCAGAATCAGAATCCGTGTTAACGGCGACCTGGTAGAACTGATGAACGTTTCCAATGTTGTGCATAATGCTCTGACTACCCGTCTGAAGCTGATCTCCGGCATGAACATTGCTGAAAAGCGTGTTCCGCAGGACGGCCGTTTCACACAGGTCGTTGACGGCACTACCCTTGACGTGCGTGTATCTTCGCTTCCGATGGTTCACGGCGAAAAGATCGTTATCCGTATTCTTTCTACCGGTAATATCGCCCTGAGAAAGATCACTGACCTGGGTATGTCTGATTATAACTATCAGCTGTTTGAATCCATGATCAAGTGCCCGCACGGCGTTATTCTGGTAACAGGGCCTACCGGTTCCGGTAAAACTACCACTCTGTATGCCGCACTTGGTGAACTTGCTAAGCCGAATGTAAACGTAATCACTGTAGAAGACCCGGTTGAAAAAGCCATTGACGGTATCAATCAGGTACAGGTAAATGCAAAGACCGGTATGACATTCGCCGCTGCTCTGCGTTCTATCCTTCGTCAGGACCCTGATATTGTTATGATCGGTGAGATGCGTGACTCGGAAACTGCCGATATCGGTATCCGTGCCGCTATCACAGGACACTTGGTGCTTTCTACTCTGCATACCAACGATGCGGCTTCCACAATCGTCCGTCTGATTGATATGGGCGTTGCTTCCTACATGGTTGCAACTTCTCTGATCGGCGTTATTGCTCAGCGACTTGTTAAAGTTCTCTGCCCGAAGTGCAAGACACAGCGTTTCTCTGACGAGGATGAAAACAAGCTCATGAAGCTGGATGATATCTACACCCCGATTCCGGTATTTGAAGCACAGGGCTGCCCGGAATGCAATAACACAGGCTACAGAGGCCGTACCGCAATTCATGAAATCATTCACTGCACTGCCGGTATTTCTACCATCATTGCAAGAAACGGCAGCAAGGAAGAAATCGAAGACAAAGCAAAAGAAAACGGTACAAAACTGCTTCGTGACAACGTTTCCGAACTGGTACAGAAAGGCGTTACTTCTATTGATGAGCTGGTTCGTGTTACTTACGCTGTATAATAATATTTATATTATCATAAATTATTTTAGTTTGGAGGAATTTGAAGCATGTCAATCGAAATCAACAGAATTCTGAACGAAGTTCGTGCGATCGGCTGTTCTGACCTGCATTTCACTTACGGAATGCCGCCGGTTGTCCGTCTGCATGGTGCCCTCAGGAGAATCTCAAAATATCCGGAACTCGACGACGAAGAAACCATGTCCATTGTCAACCAGATGACCAACGATGCACAGATGGCAAAAGTCCGCAGACACGAAGATACTGACTTTTCTTTCCAGACAACAGCCGGCTACCGTCACCGTGTCAATGTATATTTCCAGAGAGGTCATGCCGCAATCGCAATCCGACTTCTGAGAAATGACATCCCGACTCTGGATGATCTTGATCTGCCGCCTGTTCTGGCCGATTTTGCAATGCGTCCCCGTGGCCTGATACTGGTTACCGGCCCTACCGGTTCCGGTAAATCCACTACGCTTGCCGGTATGATTGACTATATCAACGTGCACAGAAGTGCTCATGTTATCACAGTAGAAGACCCGATCGAATATGTTCACTCAAACAAGCTCTGCATGATCAACCAGAGAGAAGTCGGCGACGATGTACCCGACTTTGCGATGGCTCTCCGTGCTGCCCTCCGTGAAGACCCGGACGTTATCCTCGTCGGAGAAATGCGTGACTTTGAGACGATCAGTGCTGCGATTACTGCCGCTGAAACCGGACATCTTGTGCTTTCTACTCTGCATACGACATCTGCTGCCGATACGATCAACCGTATTATTGATACCTATCCGGCTCATCAGCAGAATCAGATCCGTACCCAGCTTGCCGGAAATACGGTCGGCGTTATTTCGCAGACGCTTCTGCCGACACTCGACGGAAAAGGCCGTGTTGCCTGCATGGAAATTCTGAATGTAACAGATGCCTGTGCTGCTATGATCCGTGATGATAAAGTACATCTGCTGCTGTCGGCAATCCAGTCCGGTAAACAGCATGGTATGATGTGTCTTGACCAGGAATTAGCCCGTTTTGTAAAGAGAGGCATTGTCGCTGAAAGTGCGGCTCTCGAAAAGTGCCAGAGCAAGGCGGAATTCTACAGATTCCTGAACGGCACACAGTAAGTCTTTTTCAGACGTTTCTTGCAAAGTCCTCCCAGTGGGGAGGACTTTGTTTCGTATCTCTTATTTTTATCATTATATAGGGAGGATTTTTTATGAAATTATTGGTGATTGACGGCAACAGTATCATTAACAGGGCATATTACGGAATCCGGCCGCTGTCCAATCATAAGGGCGTATTTACCAACGCTCTGTTCGGATTTATGAATATCTATCTGAAAGTCATCGGAGACATCAGGCCGGATGCGGTCGCAGTTGCATTCGATCTGAAAGCTCCGACTTTCCGGCATAAAGCCGATGCAGAATATAAATCCAACCGAAAGGGAATGCCTGACGAACTGGCCATGCAAATGCCTTATCTGAAAAAAATTCTGCAATATATGGGCATTTCCTGCCTGAGTGCGGAAGGCTTTGAAGCAGATGATATTCTCGGCACACTTGCAGAAATCTGCGATACCTCCGGTCAGAAATGCGTGATTCTGACAGGCGATCGGGACAGCCTCCAGCTGATTACAGAGCATGTTACAGTACATCTTGTGACAAACCGTGAAACAATTGCATATACACCGGAAATTTTCCGCTCTGAATACGGCTTCGAGCCGATTTCTCTGATTGATCTGAAAGCTCTGATGGGAGATACTTCCGATCATATCTCCGGTGTCAAGGGGATTGGTGAGAAAACTGCCAAAACTCTGATTCAGAACTGGAGTTCGATAGAAAATCTTTATCAGAATATAGAAAATATTCAGGCGACTCCCAGAGTGAAAAATCTGCTTCTTGAAGGCAAAGCCGATGCCGAAAACAGCAAGTTCCTCGCTACAATCGTGAAAAATGCCCCTGTTTCGCTGAATCTTTCTGATTACATCCCTGAACAGCAGGATTCTGAAAATCTTCGCAGACTCCTCACAGAACTCGAGATGTATAAACTCTTAGAACGTCTGCACCTGGAACCGCTGGCCGGAATTGATACGGATTCTGAAACAGAATCTTCTGATTCTGCTCCGGAATTGCAGTTCGTTGATTATCAGGTAATTCAGAAAGCCAGTCAGCCTGTTGCTTATCAGCTCTCTGACGGCGAATCGTTCGGCAGTGAGAAAAAACTTTCCGTCTGTGTGCAGAATCAGATTTTTATCACAGAAGATGAAACTGTAATTCTCGATTTTCTGGAATCTGATCTCGCAAAACTTACAGACGATGCAAAAATGCATTATCATTATGCATTTGCTCACGGCAGAAAATTAAATCATCTGATCTTTGATGCGGCTGTTGCCGGTTATCTGCTGAATCCCTCCGCTTCAGATTACAGCGTTTCTGCTCTCTGTGCTCAGCTTCATGTGTCCTGTTTTTCAGAAGAACTTCAGCAGAATGCCAATCTGTATGCTTTGCAGAAACTTTCCGAAAAAGCATTGCAGCAGCTCGAAAAAGATTCTATGCTGGAGCTGGTTCAGCAAATAGAACTGCCTCTGACCCGTGTGCTCGCTTCTATGGAGTATGCCGGAGTTCTGGTCGATATTCAGGGCATTCAGGAGTTCGGACGTAATCTGACAAAGCGAATCAGCGAAATGCAGAAACAAATCTATGAACTCGCCGGAGAAACATTCAATATTGCCTCACCTAAACAGCTGGGTGTGATTCTGTTCGAGAAATTACAGCTCCCTGTGAAGAAAAAAACGAAAACAGGCTATTCCACCAATGCCGAAGTACTGGAAGAATTAAGAAATCAGCATGAAATTATTGACCTGATTCTGAAATATCGTCAGTATACAAAACTACAGTCTACTTATGTAGACGGCCTGCTGAAAACTGTCGCTGATGACGGCAGAATCCATACTAATTATAAACAGACTGAAACCCGTACCGGAAGAATTTCTTCTACTGAACCCAATCTCCAGAATATTCCCGTTCGGACAGAACTCGGCCGGCAGATGCGGAAATTCTTCAAAGCCGGAACCGGAAATATCCTCCTCGATGCCGATTACAGTCAGATCGAATTAAGACTCATGGCTCATCTGAGTCAGGACAAGGCTATGCAGGAAGCCTTCCTGTCCGGTGCGGATATTCATACTGCAACAGCCGCTAAAATCATGAAAATTTCGGAATCAGAAGTCACTTCTCAGATGCGGAGTGCCGCAAAAGCAATCAATTTCGGCATTCTGTACGGTATGGGTGCATTTTCGCTCTCAAAAGATATTCATGTATCAAAACAGGAAGCTCAGAACTATATTGATGAATATCTCGGCTCGTTCCCGAATGTTTCCGGATTTCTGGATAAAATCACAGAAGATGCGAAAAAATCCGGCTATGTCTGCACAATGTATCACCGGAGAAGATATGTTCCGGAATTACAGTCCAAAAATAAACAGATGCAGGCCGCCGGCAAGAGAATCGCTATGAATACGCCCGTGCAGGGAACAGCTGCCGATATAATCAAACTTGCTATGATCCGTGTACATGATCGGCTCGAAAAAGAAGTGCCTTCTGCCAAATTATTATTACAGGTGCATGACGAACTGATCGTTGAAGTTCCTGTTGCAGATGCCGATCAGGCCGCTCAGATTCTTCATGAAGAAATGATTCATGTCGCTGAACTTGCCGTTCCGCTGACTGCCGATGTCAACAGAGGGGAAACCTGGTATGATGCAAAAGATTAAAATTCTGAAATTATCCCCTGAAAATACAGAATTATTGCAGGCCTGTGCAGAGCTGGATAAAATTTGTCTCGCCTCTGAAGCATGGAGCTTTGAAAGTTTCCGTTCCGAAGCCGAAAAAAATTCCGGTATCGTACTGGCGGCAGTCAGCCCGGAAGCAGAATTACTCGGCTTCCTGACGGCTTCCTGTATTCTGGATACTGCCGATCTGACAAATATCGCCGTATCTCCGGCATACCGCCGGAACGGTATCGCCGGAATGCTTCTGGAAACGCTTTTCTCCCTCACCGGAGAAGCCTGTATTTTTCTTGAAGTCCGTGAATCCAATCAGAATGCAATTGCTTTATATCAGAAATATCAATTCCGTCCGGTCGGAGTCAGGAAAAATTTTTATCAGAATCCAATAGAAAATGCTATCTTAATGCAGTATGGAGGAAATTAATTTATGTTAATTTTAGGTATTGAAAGCTCCTGTGATGAAACTGCCGCAAGTGTCGTCAAAGATTGTACAGAATTAAAATCTTCTGTAATCGCTTCTCAGGCTCTGGAACATCAGAAATATGGCGGTGTCGTGCCGGAACTCGCTTCCAGACGACATTGTGAAAATATTTTATCTACCGTTCAGCAGGCTCTTGATCAGGCTGAAATTACGGTCGATCAGCTTGACGGTATCGCTGTGACTTATACTCCCGGTCTGATCGGGGCTTTGCTGGTCGGCGTGAATTTTGCCAAAGGTCTGGCATTCGCCGCTGATAAGCCTCTGATTCCTGTACATCATATTACAGGACATATTGCAGCAAATTATTTAGTACATCCGGAACTGAAACCGCCTTATTTATGTCTTGTCGTCAGCGGCGGTCATACAATGCTTGTCGAAGTCATGCAGTATACAGAATTTAAAATCCTCGGCACGACCAGAGACGATGCCGCCGGAGAATGCTTCGATAAATGTGCCCGTGTATTGGGCTATCCTTACCCCGGAGGCGTACAGATTGATAAAGCCGCTCAGATCGGTGATGCCAAAAAATATAAGCTTCCCCGGCCGAGAGTCGCCGGAAGTGAGCTGGATTGCAGTTTCTCCGGACTCAAAACCGCTGTGATCAATACCGTACATCATGCCGATCAGACAGGCGAAATCATAGATGCTCCTTCTATGGCCGCAAGCTTACAAAAAACAGTTTCTGATATTCTGACAGAAAAAACTGAACTCGCCGCTCAGAAAACAGGTTATACTACTATTGCAATGGCCGGAGGTGTATCAGCTAATTCCGGACTCCGGTCGGCAATGCAGAAAATGTGTGATAAACATGGTTATCGGCTCTATATGCCTCCATTATCGCTCTGCGGTGATAATGCCGCTATGATCGCCTGTCAGGGGTCATATAATTTCCTGGCCGGTATCACGGCTGATGAATCTCTGAATGCTTATGCTTCCGGTACGGCAATCGGTGAAATGAAAAATACTTAATTTAAAGGAAAAAATCAAATGACCGCAGGCGAAATTAAAAAGAAATTAGAAGAAAACAGATACTCCGACATACCGTTTATGACTGAAACAGAATTTAAACAAAAATTATCTGATAACGGTTATACAGGACGATTATTGGAATTAGCACTTCATACCTATTATCAGGCAAAAGAAAAAGGCTATGATGTGACTCCATATTTTGATGAATTATACGGAGAAGTCAATCTGTTTTCTGATTAATTTTTACATGAAATTCTGATTTATCTCATTGATCAGATACAAATGCAAAGGCATTTCAGTGCAAAATTTCCTAAAAAATCCCCTCGTGTTGCGGCACGAGGGGAAAATTTTATTCAGCGATAATCAATCACACAGTTTTTTCTGTGTTACAGTTTTCAGGTTTCCTATCCGGCTTGTGATACACGGCTCATTCCGATTCCTGACTTGCTGCAATACAGTTCAGACTGTAAAAAATCACAATATCACGAATCAGAAATTATTTCTTGTCATTGATTGCAGCCTGTGCAGCAGCCAGTCTTGCAATCGGTACACGGAACGGCGAGCAGGATACATAGCTCAGACCAATCTTGTGGCAGAATTCCACAGATGTCGGGTCGCCGCCGTGTTCGCCGCAGATACCCAGATGCATGTCAGGACGTACTTCCTTACCCATCTTGACAGCCATTTCCATGAGCTTGCCGACACCGATCTGATCGAGTTTTGCAAACGGATCGTTCTCGAAGATCTTCTTGTCGTAGTATGCACCCAGGAACTTGCCGGCATCGTCACGGGAGAAGCCATAAGTCATCTGAGTCAGGTCGTTTGTACCGAAGCAGAAGAATTCAGCTTCCTTAGCGATTTCATCAGCAGTCAGGGCAGCTCTCGGAATTTCGATCATAGTACCAACTTCGTACTTGAGTTCTACACCGGCATTCTTGATTTCTTCGTCAGCTGTTGCAACTACGAAATCCTTGACATACTTGAGTTCCTTTACTTCGCCAACGAGCGGAATCATGATTTCCGGAACAACTTTCCAGTCAGCATGTTTCTTCTGTACGTTGATCGCAGCACGGATGACAGCTCTTGTCTGCATTTTAGCGATTTCAGGGTATGTGACAGCCAGACGGCAGCCTCTGTGACCCATCATCGGGTTGAATTCATGCAGGGAAGCAATGATATTCTTGATGTCTTCTACAGACTTGCCCTGAGCATCAGCCAGTTTCTTGATATCGTCTTCTTCTGTCGGAACAAATTCGTGCAGAGGCGGATCCAGGAATCTGATGGTTACAGGGTTGCCTTCCAGAGCTTCATAGAGAGCTTCAAAGTCAGCCTGCTGCATAGGAAGAATCTTTTCGAGAGCAGCTTCACGTTCTTCTACAGTATCGGAGCAGATCATTTCACGGAATGCTGCAATTCTGGATTCTTCAAAGAACATGTGCTCTGTACGGCAGAGGCCGATACCTTCTGCACCGAGTTCACGAGCCTTCTTAGCATCGGCAGGTGTATCAGCATTGGTTCTTACTTTCAGAGTTCTGAACTGGTCAGCCCATGCCATGATACGGCCGAATGTGCCGGCAATCTGTGCATCTACTGTCGGGATAATGCCGTCATAGATGTTACCGGTTGTACCGTCGATGGAAATAGCATCGCCTTCTGTAAAGGTCTTGCCGGCGAGTTCAAACTTCTTGTTTTCTTCGTCCATCTTGATGTCGCCGCAGCCGGATACACAGCAAGTACCCATACCACGTGCTACTACAGCAGCATGAGATGTCATACCGCCGCGAACAGTCAGAATGCCCTGTGCGGACTTCATACCTGTGATATCTTCAGGAGAGGTTTCCAGACGAACCAGAACGACTTTTTCGCCTTTTTCTGCCCATGCTACAGCATCATCAGCAGTAAATACGATCTTGCCGCAGGCAGCACCGGGAGAAGCACCTAAGCCCTTGCCGATCGGTGCAGCAGCCTTCAGAGCAGCAGCATCGAACTGCGGATGCAGCAGAGTATCCAGGTTTCTGGGGTCGATCATTGCAACAGCTTCTTCCGGAGTTCTCATGCCTTCATCAACGAGGTCACAAGCGATCTGGAGAGCAGCCTGAGCAGTTCTCTTGCCGTTTCTGGTCTGGAGCATATACAGATGACCATGTTCTACAGTGAATTCCATGTCCTGCATGTCTCTGTAGTGATTTTCGAGAGTTGCACATACTTCCTTGAATGCTTCAAAAGCTTCCGGGAATTTTTCAGCCATTTCAGCAATCGGCATAGGTGTACGAACACCGGCTACTACGTCTTCGCCCTGTGCATTGGTCAGGAATTCGCCCATGAGCTTCTTTTCGCCTGTTGCAGGGTCACGTGTGAAGGCTACACCTGTACCGCAGTCATCACCCATGTTACCAAATGCCATGGACTGTACGTTTACAGCAGTACCCCAGCTGAACGGGATGTCGTTGTCACGTCTGTAAACGTTAGCTCTGGGGTTGTCCCAGCTTCTGAATACGGCCTTGATTGCACCCATCAGCTGTTCTTTCGGATCTGTCGGGAAATCTGTACCGATCTTAGCTTTATATTCAGCCTTGAACTGAGAAGCCAGTTCTTTCAGGTCATCAGCATTCAGCTCAACGTCCTGAGTAACGCCTCTCTTTTCTTTCATCTGGTCGATCAGCTGTTCAAAATACTTTTTGCCGACTTCCATAACTACGTCAGAATACATCTGGATGAATCTTCTGTAGCAGTCCCAGGCCCATCTTTCATTGCCGGACTTCTTGGCAATAGAATCAACAACTTCTTCGTTCAGACCCAGATTCAGGATTGTATCCATCATACCAGGCATGGAAGCTCTTGCACCGGAACGAACGGAAACGAGCAGAGGATTCTCTACATCGCCGAATTTTTTACCGGTCACTTCTTCCATCTTAGTGATGTTAGCTTCGATTTCAGCCATGATTTCATCGCTGATACCGCCGTCTTCATAATACTGTGTACAAGCTTCTGTTGTGATAGTGAAGCCCTGCGGCACTCTGTCCTTGCCGAAAATGGATGTCATTTCAGCGAGGTTTGCACCCTTACCGCCAAGGAGTTCACGCATGTTAGCGTTTCCTTCGGTAAACTGATAAACATATTTCTTGCTCATTGGTTTGTACCTCCAAGATTTAGATTTTGCCCCACGGAGGAGAAGCTCCGCAAGGTGATAGTTTTATTATACCATATCTTACAAAAAAAATCCATCTTTTTTTGGTAGAAAATTTTAAATATTTTTACAGCATAGTGCACAAATATTATGAATAAATTAAGAATATGATTCAAAAATGCCTTAGTCAGAAAATTTTCGGAAAACACTATTGACATTTTGCGTAAAATATGCTATACTAGAATTAGCACTCAAAGAAAGAGAGTGCTAATTTTCATTTTTAAAACTAAAGAAAGAAGATGTGCTGCATATGGAAACAAAGGCTTTTCAGGCAGAATCTAAAAAACTGCTTGATATGATGATTCATTCTATTTATACACATAAGGAGATTTTTCTTCGGGAACTGATCTCCAATGCCAGTGATGCGATTGATAAACTCTATTTCCGCTCACTGACAGACGATTCTGTTGGCCTGAATAAAGATGATTTCTTTATCAGGTTAGACCTGAATAAGACACAGAGAACTATTACTATTACTGATAACGGTATCGGCATGACCGAAGAAGAACTCGAAAAAAATCTTGGTACTATTGCAAACAGCGGTTCGCTCCAGTTCAAGACAGATAACAAGCTCGGCGATGATCAGCAGATTATCGGTCAGTTCGGTGTCGGCTTCTATTCTGCTTTTATGGTTGCAAAGAGAGTTTCTGTATTTTCCAGAGCTTTCGGCACGGAACAGGCTCATGTATGGCAGTCTGAGGGCGTGGATGGCTATACTGTCCAGGAAACCGGCGATTTCAGCGATCTGACAAAATACGGCACTAAAATCGTTCTCGAACTCATGGACGATGCCGACGAAGAAAATTATTCTGAATTCCTGGAAGATTACAGAATTCAGTATCTTGTCAAGAAATATTCGGATTATGTCAGATTCCCCATTCAGATGGAAGTTTCTCACAGAAAACTCAAAGAAGGCTCTACAGATGAATATGATCTGGAAGTCACACTTGAAACCCTCAACAGTCAGGTGCCGTTATGGAGAAAGAACCGGAACGAACTGACAGATGATGATTATAATAATTTCTATCAGGAGAAATTCAATGACTATATGCCTCCGATGTCGCATAAGCATGTACACAACGAAGGTACTGTCAGCTATGATGCGTTATTATATATCCCCTCGAAAGCTCCGTTTAATTATTATACCAGAGAATATGAGAAGGGCTTGCAGTTATATACCAACGGCGTATTAATCATGGAGAAATGTGCCGATCTTCTGCCGGATTACTACAGCTTTGTGAAAGGCCTTGTGGATTCCGAAGATCTGTCTCTGAATATCTCCCGTGAAATGCTCCAGCATGACAGACAATTGAAATTAATTGCAAAGAGCATTGAAAAGACCATTCATAACGAACTGAGCAGAATGCTCAAGAATGACAGAGAAAATTATGAAAAATTCTTTGAAGCATTCGGCACACAGATCAAGTACGGTGTCTGCAGCGACTATGGAATGCATAAAGATGAGCTGAGCGATCTGTTGATTTTCTATTCTTCTCATGAAGACAAGCTCGTCACACTCGCTGAATACGTCGAGAGAATGCCCGAAGAACAGAAAGATATTTATTATGCTGCCGGCAGTTCCATTGCACAGATCAAGGCTCTGCCGCAGACAGAAGCTGTGCTCGCAAAAGGCTATGAAATCCTGTATTTCACAATTCCGGTTGATGAATTCGCTGTCAAGAATATGATGACATTCAAGGACAAGAATTTCAAGTCCGTGACAGCGGCTGATCTGGATTTAAATACCGAAGAAGAAAAGAAAGCTCTCGAAGAAAAAAATCAGGAAAATAAAAATTTATTCGAGACCATGCAGAAAGCCCTTGACGGTAAAGTCCAGAAAGTAGCCCTTTCCAGCCGTCTGAAATCCTATCCGGTATGCCTTGCCAGTGAGGGTGATCTGACGCTTGAAATGGAAAAAACTCTCAATGCAATGCCCACTGACAGCAAGGTACAGGCAAAACTGGTTCTGGAACTCAATCCGGAACACCCTGTTTTTGCAAAACTGACGGCTCTGGATAACAGCGAGACCATCGAAAAATATGCAAAGCTGTTATATAATCAGGCCTTGCTGATGGAAAATATGCCGATCGAAAATCCGGCAGAATTCTCCTCCCTGATCTGCGAACTGATGTAAACACATAACTGCATAAGCCTGCCGGACTCAGATCTGACAGGCTTATCGCTCTGTCTGTGAAAGGATTTTATGATTTATGTTTGAAAAGATTCTCCAGTTTTTTGTGAACCTTCTTCCGGAACCTCTTAAAAAACTTTATGATAAATTTGAAGAACTGGTAATTTATATTTATTACGGCGTTCTGACAACGATTGTCAATGCCATTGTACAGTTCGGAGTCGAATTCGGTCTGCTGGCCAATGTCGAGTGGTCGGAACGTATCGAAAATTTTCTCTCAACCAGCATTGCATGGGTAGCGGCTGTTACATTTGCATTCTATGTCAATAAAAAATATGTCTTTAAAAGCAAGACAGAATCTACTAAACAGCTCATGTGGGAATTATGGACATTCGTATCTGCAAGACTGTTATCCGGTGTGATGCAGGTCGGCATTATGCAGCTCGGTGTACCTCTGTATATGAAAGACAATCAGAAAATTTTCTGGATTTATTTTATCTTCTTCTTTATTCAGCAGGTAGTTGTGACACTGGCCAATTACTTCCTCAGTAAATTTATTATTTTCAAAAAGAAAAAAGCTCCGGAAGAAAGCGAGAACTGACATTATGTATATCTATCAGAAAATACCTCAGTATTACGAAACCGATCAGATGGGGATTATTCATCATGCCAATTATATCCGCTGGTTTGAAGAAGCCCGTGTTGCTTATCTTGAAGAAATGGGCTTCCGGATTATGAAAGAAGTGGATTCTCCTCTGATTTCTCCGGTACTGACTGTCAAGGCAGAGTATCTGAAAATGATTCGTCTGCATGATAAAGTGAAAATTTTTGCCCGGCTGGTGCAGTATAACGGCTTTCGCTATACATTCAGTTATGAAATTTATAATCTGAAAACCAATGAGCTTGCCTGCCGGGGGACTACTATGCACTGTTTTCTGGATCAGGACGGAAAACCTGTGCGGATGAAACGGGAATTTCCGCATTTTCATAATCTCATGAGAGAACATCTTGAAGATGATGCCGAAACAGAAGAATTTTCATAAAAATTCACAGTTTTTTAATAACTTTAAGTATAACTATGTGCAAAAATCACTTTTTATAGATAAAAAATTCTCCTGCCTGTACAAAGTGTAACGTTTACGCACATAATATTTGTCGAAAACGTCAATTGCAACAAATGAAAAAATCATGTATACTAGTATTAAGAGATTTGATTGCTGAGATAATGCAGTCTTATTTTTCCTAAAAATATTGTGAAAGGAGACGCTCTGTATTTTCAAAACACAGGGCAAAACAAGATTATGGCAGTAAACGATACCCCTGAAATCAAAAATTTCAGAAAAATGTTCAGTGAGAGATTAATGGCAAAATTCAATATCTCTCCCGAAGAAGCTTCCGACCAGCAGGTATATGAAATTCTTTCCGCACTGGTGGTGGAACAGCTCAAGGCAAAACGCCGCAAGTTCATCAATCAGGTACACTCCGCAGGAAAGAAACAGGTATATTATCTTTCTATGGAATTTCTGATGGGACGTTCCCTCAAAACCAGTCTGTATAATCTGGAACTGGCAGATGCCGTGAAAGAAATGCTTTCTGAATTTCATATTAATCTGGATAAAATCTATGAATGCGAACCCGATGCCGGCCTCGGAAACGGCGGTCTCGGCCGTCTGGCAGCCTGCTATCTCGATGGTATGGCTACAATGGCAATGCCTGCTATGGGGCATTCCATCTGCTATGAATACGGTATCTTCAAGCAGAAACTGGAAGACGGCTGGCAGACAGAACTTCCGGATAACTGGCTCCCCGGCGGAAGCGTATGGCTCGACCCCAAGCCCGAAAAGGCGATCGAAGTACACTTTGAAGGCGAACTCAATGAATACTGGGATAATCAGTATCATCATATTTCTCATGTGAATTATAATACTGTGATTGCAACACCGTATGACATGTATGTGTCCGGCTATGACAGCCCCGGCGTTTCTGTTCTGAGACTCTGGAGTGCAAAGGCTCCGAGCTTCAATATGGAACTGTTCAATCAGGGCGATTATGCAAAGGCTCTCGGTCAGAACTCTATGGCAAATTCTATTTCTAAGATTCTCTATCCGAATGACAATCACTTAGAGGGCAAATCTCTGAGACTGCGTCAGCAGTATTTCCTGTGTGCAGCTGCTGTCGGTGATATTGTCAATACGCACATGAATGTCTATGGTACTCTGGATAATCTGCATGAAAAAGTAGCAATTCACATCAATGATACTCATCCGACTCTGGCAATTCCGGAACTGATGCGTATTCTGCTGGATGACTGCGGTTATGGCTGGGAACAGGCATGGCATATCGTAACAAATACGTTTGCTTATACCAATCATACCGTTATGGCAGAAGCTCTTGAAAAATGGGATGTCAACATGATGAAGCACATCATCCCGAGAATTTTCAATATTATCGTAGAAATCAACAACAGATACTGTCAGTCCCTCATGGAACGCAACGGCTATGACAGTGCCAAGACAACCAGAATGTCTATTATCAAAGACAATACGATTCATATGGCTACTCTGTGTGTAGTGGCTTCTCACAGTGTCAACGGCGTTTCCAAACTGCATTCTGACATCATCAAGACAGATGTCTTCAAGGACGAAGCCGCCGATACACCGCACAAGTTCAAGAACGTAACCAACGGTATCGCATACCGCCGCTGGCTGTATCAGTCCAATCCTGGTCTGACCAATCTTCTGCGTGATACGATCGGAAACGGTTTCCTGAAAGATGCTTCTCAGCTTTCCAAGCTGGCTGTATTTGCCGATGATGAAAAAGTTCTCGAACGCATCATGCAGGTCAAAAAAGAAAATAAAGAGCGTTTTGCCAAGTATGTAAAGCATTCTTCCAAAGTGATTTTAAATACAGAAAGCATTTTCGACGTACAGGTAAAGCGTCTGCATGAATACAAGCGTCAGCACCTGAATGTCATGAATATTCTGGCTCAGTATAACTATCTGCTGGAGAATCCGAATGCCGATTTCACTCCCAAGACCTATATCTTCGCAGCAAAAGCCGCTCCGGGTTACTATCTGGCAAAGCAGATTATCAAGATGATCTGGGCAATCTCCGAAGAAATCCGCAAGAATCCGAGAATCTCCGAAAAGCTCGCTGTACACTTCATCGAAAACTACAGCGTTACCCTCTCCGAACTTCTCATGCCTGCGGCTGATATTTCTGAACAGATCTCCCTTGCCGGCACAGAAGCTTCCGGTACAGGCAATATGAAGCTGATGCTCAACGGTGCCGTAACTCTGGGTACTCTTGACGGTGCAAATGTAGAAATCAAAGATGCTGTCGGTGAGGAGAATATCATCATCTTCGGTATGAAGACAGAAGAAGTCAATGTTGCAAAATATAATTATAATCCTGAAAAGCTCTATAACGATAACTATGCAATCCGTGACTGTGTGAACAGAATGTACCACGGTATCAATGGCTGTACTTTCAATGAAGTAGCCGATTCCCTCAAGCAGAAAGATCCTTATATGGTTCTTGCTGATTTCGATTCTTACAGACAGGCTCAGAACTACAGCACAGAATGCTATAACGATACGAAGCGTTGGGCTAAGATGTCCCTGATGAATACTGCCGGTGCAGGTATTTTCTCCGCAGACAGAAGCGTTTCTGACTACGCTCGTGACATCTGGGGGCTGTAATATCTGTTATTGGAATAACTCACAAAAGCGTGTCTGACTTCTTGCAGCCAGACATGCTTTTGTTCACTTGCGGCGATTCCAAAATTTGATAATTAAAACAAATAGGAAAGATAGTATGAAATATTGATAAAAGATAAGGAGCTGATTTTTTTATGAGTCATTTGTATGACAGCTGGGATTTGAATTATAAAACACCGTTCGGAGCAGTCAAAAAAGGCAAAATCTGTTTCTTTTCAATCCGACTGCCAAAGGAAGTCAGGCCGGATTTTTCTCCGTGTGTCGTGATCTATCGGCCGGGGTTCAAGGAACGCTTTATGCATCTGCATATCATTGACGAAGAAGATGACTGTTTTGTCTGGGGAACAGGCTATATTCCGAAATATACCGGTGTGCATTATTATTATTTTGCATATACCGTATGCGGTCAGAAATTCTATATCAAGAAAGTTGCCGGACATATCGGCAATCTGAATGACGGTGATCTTTTTCAGCTGACTGTCTATGCCGAAGATTATAAAACACCGGAATTTCTCAAAGGCGGTATCATGTATCAGATTTTCCCGGACAGATTCTGCCGGAGCGGAAAGGTACACGAAAATATTCCCGAAGGCCGTGTGCTCCGTGATGACTGGGGCGGTACACCGTATTATAAACCTGATCAGAACGGACATGTCTGGAATAATGACTATTTCGGCGGAGACCTGGCAGGCATTCAGGAAAAACTGCCGTATCTGGCCGGTCTGGGTGTGACTTGCATTTATCTGAATCCGGTATTTGAATCCCATGAGAATCACAGATACAATACAGCGAATTATATGAAAATTGATCCTCTGCTCGGTACAAACGAGGATTTTAAAACTCTCTGCGAAGAAGCCAGAAAATATGGCATGAGTGTCATTCTGGACGGTGTGTTCTCGCATACCGGTGCGGACAGCATTTATTTCAATAAATACGGCCGCTATGATACAGTCGGTGCGTATCAGTCTCAGGACAGCCCCTATTTCAACTGGTATACGTTCTGGAACTATCCGAACGAATATGAAGCCTGGTGGGGCATTGATACCCTCCCGAACGTTCAGGAAAACAATCCGGATTATACAAAATATATCTGCGGTGCAGAGGGGGTTCTTGAATACTGGCTCTCCATGGGTGCAGCCGGATTCCGCCTTGATGTCGCTGACGAACTCCCTGACGAATTTTTGTATAATTTAAATGCATGTGTCAAGAAATATGATCCAGATAAAATCATCATCGGTGAAGTCTGGGAAGATGCCTCCAACAAAGAAGCCTACGGCATCAAGAGAAGCTATCTCTTAGGCCGTCAGCTTGATTCTGTTATGAATTATCCGTTCCGTGAGGCGATTATCAATTATATCAAAGGCATGAGCAGCCGTGACTTCCAGACCGGTATTATGACTATTCTGGAAAATTATCCGAAAGCGACTGTCGATGTACTCATGAATTTCGTTTCTACCCATGATATTGAACGGGCAATCAATCGCTTCGGCGGTGAGAACTGCGATGACAAATCCAAAGACTGGATGGCAGAACGCTATCTTAACGAATGGGAATACCGCCGTGGCAAAGCCATGCTCGAAGCTGCTATGGCTCTGATGTTCTTCCTGCCGGGTGTGCCCAGTATCTACTATGGCGATGAAGCCGGATTACAAGGCTATAAAGATCCCTTTAACAGAAGATGTTATCCATGGGGGCATGAAGATACCGATCTGATCGCTTATACCAAAGAACTCGGCAGAATCCGCAAGGCCTATAAAGTATTCAAAAACGGAAGATTAAAATTTCTGCCTGCTCAGGATGATGTCATGGCCTTTGCAAGACATCAGGAAAGTGCGGGAATCGCTGTGCAGATCTATGTCAACCGCTCACAGCATGAACATCATGTCGAATTTCAGCCTTATGCTGAAAATTATGTTCTGGATAAAATCGAACGTGGTACTCTGGAAGAAAATATCATCAAACTTCCGCCGTTTGAATATGCTGTCATTGTTTGTCGGAATCCTGAGAAAATCAAGAAATAAAAATCAAAAGCACTCTGATTTTTTACAGAGTGCTTTTGTTTATATTTACCATAAAACACATCTGGAAAATATTGTTCGTTGACATTTCCTACAAAATATGTTATCATAAATATGTAATCACGTGATGCAGTTTTAAAATCTATCAAATTACTCGGAAAGGAGTTTTTCACTCATGCAGAAAAGAAATCTGACCGCAGGCCTGTGTGCTCTGCTTATGGCATGTTCCGCCGGAGCTGTTACTATCCCTGTACAGGCCGCAGCGGCTGAAAATTCCGTCAGCAGTTCCATGCAGAATTATATTGATCAGGTCGCTGATCTGGTCAATCAGGAACGTGCAAAACAAGGTCTGAATGCTCTCAGGACAAATCCTGTATTGAATCAGGCCGCTGAAATCCGTTCACAGGAGATCATTTCCCAGTTCTCACATACCCGCCCCGACGGCAGAAGCTGTGCTACTGTCTTAGATGATACCGGAGTTGCCTGGACTGCTACAGGAGAAAATATCGCCTATGGCTATGATTCACCCGAATCCGTCATGAACGGCTGGATGAATTCTTCCGGACACAGAGCAAATATCCTGAATGCAAATTTTGATTCCATCGGAATCGGTGTGGTATCTCAGAACGGCGTTCTGTACTGGACACAGATTTTCACGGGCGGAACAGATTATGACGGTGAATATCAGCCGAAACTGACACCCGTGACAATTCCGGATAAAAATACAGATTCTGAAAAAGTGAATCTGAATCCGGATGATATTTGCATCGGAGATTCCTGCTTTACCTGTTCCGGAACAGAATGCACAATTCCGCAGAATATGTTATCTTGTCTGACAGGTAACTGCAATACACAGAATGTTCTGTCCTGTCTGACAGGGGACTGCTCCGGCGGTAACTGCAATACACAGAATATCTTATCGGCTCTGAATCAGAATTGTCAGAACGGAAACTGCAATACAATACAGTCTGTATTGAAGAATTTCTGTCAATAAATTTTATCAATCCTCCTGAAGAAATCCCTCTGCTCCGGCAGAGGGATTTTTTTATAAAAATATGCTCTGATATTTGTGCATTCTGCTGCCATAAATCTGACGGCTCTCAGACGTATAAAAGATAACTACACCTGAAAGGGGAATCGCTATGCGGAAATTGTTATTTATCATGATTCTGTCAGCTCTGTTTCTGACTGCCTGTGCCGTCAGTCAGGAGGAAGTTTCAGAGCCGATACAAATTACTGAATCCGTTTCAGAAACCGTTCCGGAAGAAACAAAACCAGTTTCAAAGCCGGATTTCTCTTCAGCAGAGAAAATTGAAGCAATCTCTGATGAAGATCTGATTACACTTTATGATTACTGGAATCATCATACGGATTCTTCGGCATTCATTCCGGATTATACAACAATTGATTTCTTCGGCAGAGAACTGACGGAAGCAATCAGAATCATCACACCGGATTATCGGGAGAAAGACCATATTCCGGAACTGATTCAGAAAGAAGTTCACAGAATTACCGATACAGATGAAATCAACAAAGGCAAAAAGCTCGATAATGGGGATACTGTCTATGAAGCCCGTGATGTGAACCTGATATTATGCGGCGAAAATGATGATTATATTGAATACAGTCTCTGTTATACCGATGTCCGGCAGCGTTATCATCACAGCGAACTGATCACAGAAGAATTTCCCCGTGCAACAAGATATGTATATCTGAAAAATGTGCTGTATGATGAGGAAAACAATCAGTATCACTATACCGGAGAGATGTCTGCGGAAGCAGTGCAGTCGGCAATTGACCTCGCAAATCAGCATATGAACTTATTCCGGACGGTGACGGAAACCGAATACAGTTTCGATTATCTGTGTTATTATTATCATATGGTTGGCGGTGATTACGGTCTGAACAGCAGCGGAACTCTGAAAAAAAGAATAATCTCAATTGATAAGGAAACAGGAATTATTACTAATCTGGACGAAGGTCAGCCGGAAGAAGTTATCATCCGAAAATGTGAAATTCCCGGCACAGCTTATTGGTATGAAGAAGAAGGCAAAACTCCCTGATAAAAATCAGGGAGTTCCTTCCTGTAATTTTTCGAGTTCTCTGTTTTTCTTAGAAAATGGACATCCGCAGAAATCCTGCCGATATAAGCAATACTCACGGGATAATTCAATAGATCGCTTATAGCCCTCTTTTTTCTTGAAATCGCTCGGAAGCCAGGCAATTCCGGTCTGCTCTGCAATCTGAAACCCTGCAGTATTGATAAATTCCGCATCTTTATGCGGACTGAGCGTCAGAGTCGTAGCGAAATAATCGGCCTGTATTGCAAGAGCTTTCTGAGCTGTTTTTTCTAATCGCATTGCAATACATTTCTGACAGCGGATTCCTCTTTCCGGTTCGTCAGGGAATTCCTGTGCAAAAGCAAGAAATTTCTCCGGTTCATAATCGCCTTCTATGATTTCGATTCCGCAGGCCGGAGGAAATTCCTGTACAAATCTTTTTAATTCTGATAATCTGTATTGATATTCCTGCTCCGGAATAATATTCGGATTATAAAAATAAATCTTGATCTCTGCTTTCTGAGCGATTTTCTCCAGACACGCACTCGAACACGGTGCACAGCAGGCATGTAATAACAGTGAGGGTTTCTGCTGATTCAGAATCTCCTGCATTTCGGTTTCATAATTTCGTTTCTGCATGATCAGTGATCTCCTGCATAATTTTCATCAATACTGGGTTCTGTGACATCAGTCAGGTTACTGGAACTATACTGAGCATTTTCCAGATAAGCTTCAATTCCGTCAGCGATTGCCTGAGCCAGATCATCCGTATGATTCAGAATCCAGCGTGAAGTAGTAAGATTATCATGAAATTCGACTTCTACCAGACAGCACGGACTGATATTATTGAAAATTTCATATAAATCACGCTGATACTGATCTTTCAGACCTCTGTCATCAGTCGGAGTTACTTCCGCAACACGGTTATAGACACTTTCTGCCAGAGCCAGACTGCCGGAAATTTCTGTATTATAGAAACATTCCGTTCCCTGACCGGTGCCGGATTCACCGCTGGAATTGCTGTGAATTGCGACATAAGCACCGCATTTGAGATGATTGCCCTGTTTTACTTTGGCCGGAACGCTGTCATCTTCACCGCATATGTAGACAGTGATACCGTCATTTTCGAGCATTTGCTTGACTTTTCTGGCAACAATCCACATGGCATCTTCTTCACTGACAGTACTGTCACAGGCATAGCGGTTATCCTCCTGCGTGGACGGGCTGAGAAAAACGGCTTTGGAATTATCAATTATTTCTTCTGTAGTGGGCTGAGTTTCAGGCAGATCGGTTTCCAATACAACAGGTTCGGCCGGAGTTTTATTTTTTTTCGCACAGGAACTGATACTGCTGATGATCAGAATGATCAGCAGGAACAGAACCGCACCGGCACCGATTAATCTGTCCCATCTGGCACGTCTGCGAAGGTCTCTCCAGGTTTCTTTTTTCTGCATATTCCACCTCTTTTGAATTTAGAGTCAGTTAAACTGCATGATCAAAAGCATATAGATTTATTATACAATAGAATTTCCGGTTTGTCAACTCTGTTTTGGGGAATGTCAGCTATTTCCTGTATGCATTGCCTGATAGATCTGATTTTTCGGAATCCCTGTTTCTTTGGCAGCAAGTTTCGCCGCCGCAGAACTGCTCATATTCTGAGAAAGATACCGTTCGGCAAGAATAACGGCATCTTCGAGCGTGAAAGCTTCTTCCTGTTCCGGAATGCCGTCCAGAACAAGAACAAATTCGCCTTTAGGTTCTTTTTCTGAATAATACTGAACCGCTTCGGAAATCGTCATCCGGAGAACTTCTTCATGAATTTTTGTCAGCTCCCGGCAGAGAGAAATCATTCTGGAAGTTTCAGAGATTTCAGCCAGATCAGCAAGCGTTTTACAGAGCTTATGAGGTGCTTCATAAAGAACAGCGGTTCTGGATTCGGATTTCAGATTTTCGAGCATTCCGGCACGGGCTTTCTTCTCGACAGGCAGAAAACCATAGAATACAAATTGTTTTACTTCGGCTCCGCTGACTGCCAGAGCCGTAATCACGGCACTAGGCCCCGGAACGGCCTGTACAGAAATATTTCTTTCACGGCAGATTCTGACTAATTCTTCTCCGGGGTCGGAGATACAGGGCATTCCGGCATCGGTTACAACTGCACAGTTCTCGCCGGCCTGAATGCGATCGGCAATATGATTTATGACAGAATCAGAACTGTGCTCATGACAGCTGACTAATTCTGTTTTTATCTCGAAATGTGTTAATAATTTTCTGGTGACACGAGTATCTTCAGCAGCGATAAAATCGACTTCCTGTAGAATCCTGAGTTGTCTGAGAGTTATATCTTCTAAATTTCCGATGGGAGTGCCTGTGACATATAAAATACCGCTCATGCGGATGCTCCTTTCTGATTCTGATATAATGCCTGAGCCTGTTCGGTCAGGATTCCGTTTTCATACATGATAAAAGGCTTTTCCATCTGGAGAAATCTTTTTCCGTCTTTTCTGCCTTCGAGCAGGAACAGCCAAGGCATATCCTGAGCGGTTCGTGAGACGAATTGCAGGCGTTTCGGTTCTGTGCGAGCCTCACGCATAGCACAGATATAATCCGGAAGCCGTTCCGGACGGCCGCAGATACAGAGTCTGCCTCCGGATTTTAATAATTCCGATGCTTTCTGACAAATATCCTCCGGCGTACAGAACACGCCATGACGAGCGATTCTCTGGGCTTCGAGACCGGCCTCGAAGCCGGAACCGCAGGGCTGATACGGCGGATTACAGATCACTAAATCAAAATCATTTCTGTCCGGACGGAATTCTTTCAGATCACAGCAGACCGGAATAATATGTTCAGCATGACTTAATTCGATTCCGGCTCTGAGCTGTGCAATCGCCTGTTCCTGAATATCAATCGCATAGATCAGCTTCGGCGGACGGGATTTCTGCATCAGCAGGGGAATAATCCCGCAGCCCGTTCCGAATTCGCAGACGGTATCTTTCTGCTTATATTTTGAAAAATAGGTTAATAAAAAGGCATCCGTGCCGAATCTGTGTTCCTGAGAGGTACAGACAAAAATAGTTTCTCCGATCGGTTCTTGTTTAAAATTCATGGAATCACCTCCGCACAAAAAGAAGCCGCCGCAGAGGGCAGCTTCTTTTTCAATAATCAATTTCATTAAGATTCTTCTGCAGGGGCAGTAGGATCAGTAATTTCAGCATCAGGCATGGTTTCCGGAGCGATAGAATCTGCTTCTGTTTCAAATTCTTCCGGAGGAGCGGTTTCTTCTGTCGTCTCTTCTTCCGGAACAGCAGGAGCAGCCCATTTCATAGCTAACAAGTCATAGATATTTACAATGCCGTCGCCGTTGACATCCGCACCCTTGAACTGAGCTTCTGTAATCGGCTTTTTGCCGTGCAGATAATCATGAAGGGTATCGGCATCCACTGTTTCCGGCTTAACAGGGCCGCTGCCGTTGATGACAACTTCATTGTCCTTGCAGAATTCCTGTACAGCAGGGGATTCGCTGACGATACTGATATTTTCATCAACAACCGGCAGAACGCCTTCGCCGTAGCCGATTGCATATTCACCGACTTTTTCAACACTTGCCGGAATATCCACTTCTGTCAGAGAAGAACAGCCTGCTAAGGCATAGCCATCAATTGCTGTGACAGTTTCCGGAATATCAAGAGTTTCAAGAGCTTCACATCTGTATAAAATATGATTGCTGAGTTTTTCCAGACCTTCAGGAAGCTGAATTTCTGTCAGAGCCGTACAGCCGGCGAAACTCCAGATTCCTAATTCACTCATAGAGCCTTCAAAGAGAGCGGTTTTCAGAGCTGTGCAGTCATAGAATGCATAGCTTCCGATGGATTCCACACTTGCCGGAATTGTAATGCTTTCAAGAGATTCGCAGTCATAGAACGCATAGACACCGATCTTTTCAAGATTTGCCGGCAGAGTAACCGGATTCAGCTTTCTGCACTTGCAGAATGTATATTCATCAATAGAAGTAATCGCAGCCGGAATATTCACCGTTTCGAGCGATTCACAGCCATAGAAAGCATAGCTTTCGATTCTGGTGACAGATTCCGGAATTGTGAGAGTCTTGAGAGAATCACAGCCGTTGAAAGCATTTCTTCTGATTCTGGTGATACTGTCCGGAATTGTCACGTTTTCAAGAGAATGACAGTCTTTGAACAATTCGACTTCTACATTTTCCATGCCGGAAGATAAGACAGCAGTCTTGAGATATAAGCAGTTATTGAATGCACCCTCACCGATGGCCTTGACAGTATCCGGAATGGTGATTTCTTCAATTGCAGAGAGTTCAAAGGCATGGTCACGGATTTTCGTCACAGTAGACGGAATATTCACTGTTTTCAGAGCACTGCACTGATAAGCCACTTTATCCGGAATAAAAGTAATCCCCTCGCTGAATGTCAGAGTTTTCAGATTTGTACAGGTCGTAAACAGATAAGTACTCATAGTTGTGACACTGGCCGGAATGGTAGCTTCTGTCAGGGAAGTACAGAATGCAAAGGCCTCTGTGCCGATGGTTGTCAGAGTGTCGGGAAGATGGATTTCTTTCAGGGATGTACAGCTTTCAAAAGCGGCTTCGGAAATATTTTCCACACCGTTCATGCCGACAATTTCTTCTAAGTTAGTGCAGTTGCAGAATGCATAAGAGCCGATCTTGATCACACTGTCCGGAATTGTTACTTTTTTGAGCTGGCATTCCTGAAAAGACTGTGCATAGAGCACTTTTACAGGAAAATCAGTATTGCCGTCATTCATCGTTTCCGGAATGACGATTTCTTCAGCCGTAGTGTTATTGCATTTGATGATCTGGACATAACCGGACTGTACATACTGGATTGTGAAATCACCGACTTCGTAATATTTTTTAATATCCCAGTTGGATTCCACAGCGGCTGCCATAGCCTGAGCGGTCAGCGGTTCGATAATACCGGACTGAGCTACGGCCGGAGCGTTTCCGGCGAGTACCAGTGCAAACGCAAGTACACCGGCGGAGATTCTGTTGAGCTTCATAGTAAAAAACCTGCCTCTCTAAAAAATAGT
The DNA here is from genome assembly GCA_017483465.1 of Oscillospiraceae bacterium. GTDB lineage: Bacteria > Bacillota > Clostridia > Oscillospirales > Ruminococcaceae > UBA3855. The sequence continues at coordinate 28,165 of JAFUWN010000095.1, read as the reverse complement.
ATTTTTTTAATTTTTTATAAATTCTGCCCCTCTGCGGAATTTATAAATTATAATATTATTATACAGTATCGAATACACATTTGTCAAGCATTTCGGTAAAAAAAACTAATCATCTTCGGAAATAATTTTCGGAGCTTCAGCATTGAGTTCGGCAAGTCTTTTCTGTTTCAGCTCAATCCGGTATTCACGGCTGTTTATAAAATTCCATATAGAAAGAATCAGGATTAAAATTACGGGTACAATAACCGGAGAGATTCTGTCACGGTACAGTTCGCTGACAGGCTTCATAGAATCTCCAATACCGGAGAAATTCTGATCGGCATAAACACAGAATTTTGATAAGACCGTCATACAGGAGATCAAACCGGAGATACTGAAAACCGCAGAAATAAAATTCAATTTATAAAATCTGGCTTTTTTTCCCAGCATACACAGAATCATACTGAGTAAAATCAGTCCTGCTCCCAGAAACATCCAGAAACTGTAAACTCCTAAAAGTTCCGGATAATTTCCCTGCCGGACATTGTAACGCCACCCGGCTGCCGACAGTATTGCCATACATTCGGATTTGATACCCAGACACAGCATGATAATTTCCAGTAAAATTTTACAGTCCCGTTCAATGAATTTTTTCATAAATTTCCCCTTCTGTATTTTATTTTCTCTGATAAATCAGGAGAAATCCGGCGATACTAATTCTGTGCAGCATCATGCACAGAAAGCAGGTGAATCATGAAAATTCACAGAATCATCAGATCCGGAATGCTCTCGCTGACAGCAATGTTCTGTATCTGCCCGGTATACAGTGCCTTTTATCATGCCGGACATCTGGCAGATTTTTATTATGTACGGCACGGAGAAACACTGGAAGTCTCTCATTGTGTGGCCGAAATACCGGAATCAGATATTGCAGTCTCTCCGGCACAGCTGAAATTATTCGGCATTTTTCCGGTCAAAGAAGTAGCGGTACAGCCCTCGGAAGAAGTGATGCTCGTACCGTGCGGCCAGCCGTTCGGCATCAGAATGCTGATGGACGGCATTATGGTCATCGGCTTCGGAGAAGTGGCCGCTGCTTCCGGCGAATGCTGTCCGGCAGTATCGGCCGGAATTCATGAGGGCGATATGATTACAGCCGTCAATGAAACTCTGCTGACTTCCTCGCAGGATTTCCGGACTCTTGTAGAAGATTCCGGCGGTGAAGTTCTGCATTTGACAATCAAACGCAATGACGATTCTCTGACGCTCACATTGCAGCCGGAATATTCTCTTGAAGCACAGTGCTGGCAGACAGGCTTGTGGGTGCGTGACAGTACTGCCGGAATCGGCACAATGACGTATTATAATCCTGCAACCGGAGATTTCGGCGGTTTAGGCCATCCGATCTGTGACCCGGATACAGGTGAAGTCATCCCGCTCGGAAGCGGAACGGCAGATAAAGTCACCATCAGCGGAGCCATCCGGGGACAGGCCGGAGCTCCCGGACAGTTACAGGGCTATTTTGCTTCGGAAAATCCTATCGGGATTCTGCAAAGCAATCAGGAAACAGGCATTTTCGGCCGTCTGAGCGAACCGATGACAGATTTTCCGGCTGTTCCGATGGGGCTGAAACAGGAAATCACACTCGGTGAAGCCGTCATTCTTACCACAGTACAGGGCTGTGAGCCGAAACCCTATACCGTTCAGATCACGGCTCTGGATTATACTGACGAAACCCAGAATATGATTATTAAAGTCACAGATGAAGAACTGCTTGCTTGTACCGGCGGTATTGTGCAGGGGATGAGCGGCAGTCCGATTCTCCAGAACGGTAGACTGATCGGAGCCGTCACACATGTATTTGTCAATGACCCTTCCACAGGCTATGCTGTTTTTGCAGAGAGCATGTATCATCATCAGGATTAAAAAAAGGGCTGCCAGACGGCAGCCCGATTGGATATGTTGCTTGATTTTTATCTGTTATCGTCGCTGAAACCGCTCTCTACGAGTTCTACCAGAGCTTCAACAGCTGCCTGTTCATCAGCACCGTCAGCAATAATACGAATCTGTGTACCGCCGACAATACCCAGTGACAGAATACCGAGCAGGCTCTTGGCATTCACACGGCGTTCTTTCTTTTCAATCCAGATAGAGGACTTGAATTCATTCGCCTTCTGGATGAAGAACGTAGCCGGTCTTGCGTGCAGACCTACCTGATTCTGAACTGTGACATCTTTTACAAACATATCAAACTCTCCCATCTTTGCATATTATTACAGTGTTTAGATTTATCTCTGCATACTGTTATTATACATGCAAAAACAGATTTCGTCAACTGTTTTTTCAAATATCAAGACAAAAATCGGAAAAATTCTACGCATTGTTAAAATCAAAGCCGGAATAAAGCCTTAGTCTTTGTATATAATCACAAATAGATTTTATAAAGAAGACTGTGAAATATACTGTCTGTATCGAACAAAATTCAACATAAAATTCTGTGCAGAGTGCAATAAAAAATCCGGAATCCTGTCGGAGACTGTCAGACAGAACAGGTATGATTTTTTTACAGCTTTTTTATAAACTGCGGATTGCATAGTTTTATTTTTTCTGACAGAGCATGGAATAATAATACTGAATGTACAGTGATCAGGAAAGACAAAGTTCTGTATTGCAACTTTCGGCAAGGGCAGAAAAGGCATCGGCGGCCTGCTGTTCGTCTGCACCGTCAGCAATGAGCAGAATCTGATCGCCGTCATGAATGCCGAGTGAAAGCATATCCAGCAGACTCCGGGCTTCGGCACGGTTATCTTCTTTTTCAATCCAGATATGTGACTTGAATTCATAGGCTTTCTGTACAAATGCAGTAACAAGCGGACGGGGCATCAGGCCGACAGAGGCTTTGCGGATAAAAATTTCTTTTGTAATCATAAATAACACTACTCCTTCTGAAAGTTCTGCTTTTCGAGAAAAGCGGCATATAAATCGGGACGCTTCTGTTTGGTAATCTCTAAGCTTTTCTGATTCCGCCAGTTGGTAATTTTCAGGTGATGGCCGGAGAGTAATACATCCGGTACAGATTCGCCGTGCCAGAACTCGGGACGGGTATACTGAGGATATTCCAGAAGGCCGTGAAAATGGCTTTCGTCCTCAAAGCAGACCGCCGCCGGAAGAACACCGCTGCACATGCGGGCGACGGCATCCGTCAGGACAAGAGCCGGAAGTTCACCGCCTGTCAGGACATAATCACCGATAGAAATTTCTTCGTCTATGATTTCATCCAGAACACGCTGGTCAATGCCTTCATAGTGACCGCACAGGAGAAACAAATTTTCTTCATGAGATAACTTCACAGTCTTTTCCTGTGTCAGCACCGAGCCTTTGGGCGATAAGTAAATGCTGTGCGGCGGCTTGCCGAGCATTTCACAGACAGCAAGCCAGCACCGCCAGACAGGTTCGGCCTGCATGAGCATTCCCATGCCGCCGCCGTAGGGAGTGTCATCAACTCTCCTGTGCTTATCAAGTGTATAATCTCTGATATTATGACAATGAATCTCAATCGCACCGGATTTCCTTGCACGGCCGATAATGCTTTCTGAAAGCACAGCTTCGCACATTTCCGGAAAGAGCGTTGCAATATCAATCCGCATCTTCAAACAGTCCTTTCAGGGGTCTGATTTTCATAATGCCTTGTTCCAGACTGGTTTCTATCACCACATCCGGAATTGCCGGAGCGAGATATTCTTTTTTATCCTCTTCACTCCAGATCTGATACACATCATTGGCACCGGTCTGCATGACATCTCTGATCACACCCCAGACACGGCCGGTATCCACATCGATTACTTTCAGGCCGATTAAATCCTGAATAAAATAACAGCCCTCCTCAAGCTCGACATCTTCTCTGTCCATATAGAGAATTTTATTTTTCATCATTTCGGCCTGTTCACGGGTATCACAGCCCTGTAATTTCATAATCACAAGATTCTGCTGGATTCTGGCATTTTCAATTCTGACAGATTCCGAACCTGTCTTGTTCAGATACAATTCCTCAAAAGAACACAAAAACGCCGCATCGTCGCACCAGGGATAAACTTTGACTTCTCCGTGCAGACCATGGACGTTTGTGATTTTACCGATTTCTAAAAAACGTTTCTGTTTCATAAAATTAGCCGCTCCGTTCAGCCGATTTCCACAGCGATGGAATCCATGCCTTTTTTGGCCGCACCTGACCGCATGATCACACGGATTGCCTTGGCAATTCTGCCCTGCTTGCCGATGACTCTGCCCATATCGTCTTCTGCCACATGCAGATGAAAGACAACAATGCCCTCTTCATTCGGCTCATCCTGTGTAATTTCGATCGCATCCGGATTTTCCACCAGACCGGAGACAATAGCATATAACAATTCTTTCATGAGATAAATCCTTTCTGAATGCCATTGACTCCCCGTCTGCATGGCAAACGGGGATATACAGGCAGTTCAAAACTTAAAGAATACCTTCTTTTTTCATGATATTCTTTACAATATCTGTCGGCTGTGCACCCTTCTTGATCCAATCTTTTGCCTTGTCAGCATTGATATTGACAACAGAGGGTTCCTTTGTCGGGTCATAATAACCGATTTCGTCGATACATCTGCCGTCTCTGGGGAAACGGGAATCTGCAACAACAACACGATAGAACGGAGCTTTCTTAGCACCCATTCTTCTCAGTCTGATTTTTACTGCCATTTTTTTCACCTCGCATTTAATAATATAATCTATATTCAAGCAGAGAAACTCTGCGTTGAAAGCTTATTTTTTAGGCTTTTTCACACCGGGAGCGGCATCGAAATTCATACCTGCGACACGGTGTTTCATCTGCCGGAACATGGCTTTCTGTTTTTTGCCTCTGGTTGTGAACTGCTTCATCATCTTCTGCATCTGCTCGAACTGTTTGAGCAGTCTGTTGACATCCTCGACTTTCATGCCGGAACCTGCGGCAATACGTCTTTTTCTGGACGGATTGATAATTGCAGGCTTGGCACGTTCTGCCGGAGTCATAGACAGGATAATTGCTTCGAGCCTGTCAAACTGTCTGTCGTCGAGAGCAGATTCATCGACTTTATCACCGCCGGGCAGCATTGAAACAATGCTTTTGAGCGAACCCATTTTCCGGATTTGTTTGAGCTGTTCGAGAAGATCGGACATATCAAAGCTCTGATCCTGTAATTTCTTGGTCATTTTTTCGGCACTGCCGTGATCAATGACACTTTCGGCACGTTCGATCAGTGTCAGAACGTCACCCATGCCGAGAATACGGGAGGCCATTCGCTTCGGATGGAATCTCTCGAAATCATCAAGCTTTTCGCCCATACCGATAAATTTGATGGGCTTGCCGGTTACAGCCAAGACGGACAGAGCCGCACCGCCTCTGGTATCGGAATCGAGCTTCGACATCAGAACGCTGTTGATGCCTAAGGCATCGTCAAAGGCTTTTGCTACGTTGACAGCATCCTGACCGGTCATGGCATCCACGACAAGCATAATTTCGTCAGGTTCTGTATTCGCTTTAATATTCTGGAGTTCTTCCATCAGCTCTGTATCAATATGCAGACGGCCGGCCGTATCAAGAATGACAATATCATGACCATAATCCTTGGCATAGCGGACAGCCTGCTTTGCGATAATCACCGGGTCGATCTGCCCCATCTCGAAGACTTTCACACCGGCTTTCTCACCGACAACCTGTAACTGCTGGATAGCCGCCGGTCTGTAGACGTCGCAGGCAGCAAGCATAGGCCTGTGGCCTTCTTCTTTGAGATATTTGGCAAGCTTTGCAGAATGCGTGGTCTTACCGGAACCCTGTAAACCGCACATCATGATAATTGTCGGCGGTTTGGAAGAAATATTGATTCTCTCGTTATTATTGCCCATCAGTTCAATTAATTCGTCATTGACGATTTTCACAACCTGCTGGGCCGGAGTCAGACTGGAAAGCACATCTTCACCGACTGCTTTTTCCGAAACTTTTGCAACAAAATCTTTTACAACTTTATAGCTGACATCTGCTTCGAGCAGAGCGAGCCTGACCTCTCTCATAGCTTCTTTGACATCATTTTCCGTGAGTCTGCCGTGAGATTTCAGTTTTTTGAATATATTGCTTAATTTTTCAGAGAGTCCTTCAAAAGCCATTGTGACAAGTCAGCTCCTTTTTTATAACAATTGCAGACCGTTTGCTGCAAGTTCTGTGATTTCAGAAATATTTTGCGTCTGACAGGAAACAAGAATCTGTTCCAGACAGTTTCTGAGATTTCCGATTCGTTCGGCCATGCCGAGTTTGGTTTCTGTCTGCTGGAGAATCTGTTCAGAATGCCGGAGGCTGTCACTGACGGCCTGACGGCTGATTTGCTGAATCTGTGCAATCTCTGTCAGGGAGAAATCTTCGTTATAATATAATTCTGCAATTTCTCTCTGCCGCTGTGTAAGCAGTTCGCCGTAGCAGTCCAGCAGAAGTACGAAATTCAAATTTTTTGCCATGATATTACCTCTTAGCTTTTCATCAGCATGTAAAGCAGAATTACTTGACATTTTTCATGTCTTACTCAGTATAGCATATTTCCCGAAAAAAGTCAAGAGAAAATTTTATTTTTCTTTTCGTCAATCTGTCCTGAAATCATATTGCAATTTTTTATAAAATATGTTATAATAAATAAAAAGATCACAAGTCACCACAGAAAGGAGATTCTTCCATGCTGTACGGTTATAAAATCGCCGCTGTATGTATTGCAAAACCATATGAAGATGTACTGCGTGAATTTCTGCAATCCCTGACGGAAAAGCTTCGTCCGTATCAATGGCGGGTATTTCTCTATACCCCCGGTTCTGATCTGTTCTGGAATACCAAATCTGATATTGGCGAAAAATTTGTATTTCATTTAATCAATCAGGAAATTACAGATATGCTGATCGTGCTTGAAGATACGATCAAAAATGATGCCTGTATGCAGTCTCTGTGCAATTTTGCACAGAAGCATGAGATTCCTGCAATTGTTATCAACGGCAGACGGGAACATGCTTGTAATATCAATTTTGATTTTTCTCAGGGCTTTGCCGAAGTCGTCAGACATCTGGTAACTTGTCATAAAATTACAAGATTTCATATGATCGCCGGTATCAAGGATAATGTCTTTTCTGATGAGAGAATTGCTGTAATGAAAAATACCCTTGCGGATTATGATTTGAAATTAGAAGAGAATCAGATCAGCTACGGCGATTTCTGGGCAGTTCCTGCCAAAGAAGCCGCTGAACGCCTGATTGCAGAAAACCGCCTCCCGGAAGCGATTGTCTGTGCCAATGACACAATGGCAATTTCTGTCTGCACCACTCTTGCTCAGCATAATATTCATGTGCCGCATGAAGTCATTGTCACAGGTTTTGACGGCATCGATTCGATTTATTATTCTCTGCCGAAAATTACTTCCTGTAAATGCGATTATGCCGAACTCGGCCGGAAAACTGCTGATCTGATTCTGAATCATGACAGGGGAGAGACTCTGCCTGAACAGGTTACCCTGATTCCGAAGCCCGTTTTATTGGAATCCTGCGGCTGTAAGCCCATCCAGATGAATGATACTGTTGATTTTATTAATAATCTCAATGACAGCCTGACAAGATTTCAGCGTGAGGGCGAAGACCTCAGCGAGATTTCGGCAAAAATCCAGAGCAGTCAGACAATCGAAGAAGTCGCCGTTCAGCTGACAGATAACAGATTATTCTATAATATGACCTGTATGCTCAAAACAGAATGCATTGACGATTCTCTGGATCCCATGAAAATTCATACAGAAACACCGTTCGGAGATTCGCTTTATATCCTGTCAGATACGGATGTCCCCTGGCCGCCGGAACAGCCGGTGATTTCATCCGGAGAAATTATCCCCCGCATGAAAGAATTATTAAAAACAGGCATTCCGTTATTATTCACTGCTCTGCACAGTGTAGAAATTCCTATGGGCTATCTGTGCTTTCATTTTATGAATTTCGATAAACAGAATTATATGAAAATCAATCAGACGGCTATGATGCTCAATTCTGCTCTGAGCGGCTTCCGGAACTCCCGTTATCAGAAGCATTTGCAGACCAGACTCGAAGAATTATATCAGTTCGATGCCCTCACAGGCCTCTACAGCCGGAAAGCATTTTATCTCCGGTTTCAGCATATGCTCGAAGCACAGAAATTCGATGCCATGACAATGGTTTTATGTGATCTGGATGGTCTGAAATATATCAACGATACGTTCAGTCATACCGAGGGTGACAATGCCATTGCCGTTTCTGCCCAGGCTCTGAAAAAAGCCTGTACCAATGGCATGTGCTGCCGGTACGGCGGTGATGAGCTGATCGGTATTCTGACTATGGAATGCGATGCCGCACAGATCAAAAGCGAAATTCAGAATTATCTGCATGAATATAATCAGCATTCCGGAAAGCCCTATCAGGTTTCGGCTAGTGTAGGGGTCTATACCTCGCACGGCGAAACTCTTGAGACAATGTTCGAGAAAGCAGATGTTCTCATGTACGAAGAAAAGAAAAACAAACCAAACAGAAGAAAATAACATGAAAAAAATTTATAAAATTATTTATATTTTCTTTCAGATAATCTGGTGTCTGCCGCAGAATCTTGCCGGACTGATGATATTTCTTCTGTTTTATCACAGAGAACATAAATTTTTCCGTGGGTCTGTCGTCACGAGCTGGAAACGGGACTGCTGTACTTCGATCGGCTGTTTTATCTTTATGGATGAAGCATCTTTCCGGAATTACAGGCCGCTGCTGATTCATGAATACGGGCATACAATACAGTCATCAATTTTAGGATGGCTGTATCTGCCTGTGATTTTTCTGCCCTCCGTGATCTGGTTTTCTGTTCCGGCTCTGAAGAAATTCCGGAAACAGAAAAAATATTCTTATTATCAATTTTATACAGAACGCTGGGCGAATCATCTTGCCGAGAAAATATGCAGGGAAAAGCCCATAAAATAAGCTGTGCCGTTCAAAAGCAAACGGCACAGCTTTTTATTTTTATGAAATTTAATTTATGAAATCCTGTTCAGAAATCAGTCATTCTTCTTTCTGGTGATGAACAATGCACCGGCAGCAGCGGCAGCGGCAGCAGCGGCTGCAAACGGAGCAGCGGCATCGGCTGTCTTCGGAGATTCTGCACCGGTAGAGCCGGCAGTAGCAGATGTAGTTGTACTCTTGGAGGCAGTAGTAGACTTCGTAGTGGAAGTGGAATTGGTATTGTTATTATTGTTATTATTATTGTTGCCGTTATCGGAATTTCCGTTATCAGCAGGAGTTTCTTCTACATATTTGTCAAAATCCAGTCCGGAAACTGTGAAATTAACGCTCAGGGTCTTCCAGCCTGCAAAATCTTCCGGATTGATGATCTTATAGCTGTAAGCACTGGTATCTGCCAGATCAGAGAGCAAACCTTCTGTAGAATGTGCATCGGTCGGAATCTTGCTTACCCACGGATTGTAGATATTAGCACGAACTTCCTTTTCATCATCACTGGAAGTATAGTTCTTGGCAGTCAGCGGAATTTCTGTGCTGTCTGCTGTAATGCTGTCAACTGTGATGACCATGTTGGAATATTTTTCATAAGCATCCGGAATAATAACAGCCATGAATTCTACACCGCTGATGCCTTCTTTGATTGCATTTTCATCAAGATCAGCAGCAGTAACAGATACAGTATAAGTACCGTTGCCGGTTACTTCTACAGGAGTCTGAGCGAAAGTATCATCATCGCCGCCCTGATATTTCGGCCACCAGCCGCCGTCAACGAAGTTCAGGTAAGCACTGCCGACAACAGTCTTTTCCTGTTTTTCTGTAACGGCTTCGGTTTCGGATTCTGCTTCTGTTTCAGAAACCGTTTCGGTTTCGGATTCAGAAACAGATTCTGTTTCGCTTTCGGATTCTGTTTCGGATTCCGTTTCTGTGTCGGGTTCTTCTTCGCTGTTCATGCCGGTGATAGTGAACTCTACTGTGAGAGTAGACCAGTCGGAAAGATCATCCGGATTAATGATAACAGGACTATAATCCGTTGTAGCAGAAGTACCGCCGGCAAGGCTGCCTTCTTCAGAGCGGGCATCATCGGGGAATGTATAGATTAAAACATCCGGATTTTCAGGATCTTTAGAATTCTTTACCCAGCTGTTATAGATATTGGTACGGATTTCTGTATCATCACTGGATGTATAGTTCTTTGCAGTCATAGGAATTTCTGTATCATCTGTCTTAATGCTGTCAATAGTGATGACCATGTCAGGATAGCTTTCTTTTGCATCCGGAATCAGGATAGCCATAAAGCCTGTGCCTTTCAGTACAGTTTCGCCAACAGCTTCGGATTTGGAAACAGATACTGTGTAAGAGCCGTCGCCGGTGATGGTGGCTTCTGTACCGTCCAGATTGGAACCATCATTGTATCTGTAGTTAGCCCACCAGCCGCCGTCCATGAAGGACAGATAAGCAGTCAGATCGGAAGATGCTGTGTCAGCTTCTTCTGCGAATGCCATAGCCGGAACGCACAGAGAAGCACATGCTGCCAGTGCGGTCAGGGCTGCCGTCAGTTTTTTGAATTTCATAAAAAATCCTCCTTGATATGTGATATAATATAATGAATATCTGCTTTTCAGAATCAGCTTTATTATAGCATAAAATGCAGTACAAAACAAGAATTTTTTACTTTTTTCTGTCATATGCACAAAAAAGAAGCCAGGAAAAAGCTGTTTCTCATATAGTTTTATCAAAATCAGAGTACTTTTTTAAAAATTCTCCGGTTTTTATTTAAAACAGAAATTCCATAATCTGGAATTTTTAAAAACTCCGGATATGTAATCTGTATTTTTATACCATAAATTAACTATAAGTATAACAAAACGGCATTGTGCACAAATAAAATAAAAAAACTTTCCGAAAAATTGTCATCCAGAATATTGACGGAAAGCCTGTTTTTTATTATACTAAAAATCAGCAGAGTCTTGACTCATGAAGGAGGATTTATCAAATGGATTTTAAAACAATTGCCGCCATTGTTGCGGAACAATTCGACATGGATGCAGAGGAACTGAGCGAACATACCGATATTCTGGAAGATCTGAACGCATCTTCCATGGATGCAGTAGAGCTGATCATGTCCATCGAAAGTGCAACAGATATTAAAATTCCCGATGAAGTTGTCGATTCTATCCGAACGATCGGAGATATTGTCAATTATCTGGCCGATCATGCAGAAGACTGAAAAGGCAGAAATTTGCACTTGCATTTGTCCTGCAAATCTGTTATAATAATGTCAGAAAGGAAGGTGCTTTTATGAAACAAAAATTTTATGCATTCTGTGCCAGCGTGCTGACGGCTTGTCTGGGCGGTATGAATCTGACTGCTTCGGCATATACTGCGGATGATGTTGCTGCTAAGGCAAGAGCTGCCGGCTGGCCGGAAACACTGATTCAGACAGGCTATAATCAATGGGCTTCCGGTGAGTATACACAGGCACAGCTGGATGATGCCTATAACAGCGTTTCGGAATATAACGAACAGACAGAAGAATTTATTTATAATTCTTTCGGTATTGACCCCGATGAAGCAAGACAGCAAGTCGCTGAAAATGAAGCAAAGAAAAATGCCGAATCCGAAACAGAACCCCAGACAGAAACCCAGCCTGCTTCTGCGGATACAGCAGCAAATGCAGAAACCCAGCCTGAAACCAAAGCTGATAAATATATTTCAGACAGCGAATTTATCAACATGTCAATGGAACAGAAACAGGAATATGTCAGCTCGCTTCCGGCAGATGAAAAAACAGAATTTATTTCGACACTCAGCCAGGAGGCAAAAAACAGCATTATCAAACAGCTCCCGACAGAAGAAAAAGCCGCTATCATGCAGAAATATATTGATACTGCCAGTACAATGGGCATGAATGTCACTGTGGATTCCATCACAGAAAAAGATATTTCTGTCACTGTCCGCAATAATGACGGCATTGTGATTGATAAGGCTGAAGTCGGTGTTGTCATTGATGAAACAGGAATCTCCCATACAAAACCGTTAGTCGCTGCCGGAACCGGTCTGCTGGTTTCTGCTGCCGGATTCGGCTGGTTATACTGGTATATTAAACATACCGAACAGGATTCCTGAACATTCCGGAAAGGAGAATTTTATTGGCAGAGAAAAAAAAGAAATCTGCATTGCCGATCTAGATTCTGACCGGTGTATTTCTTCTGATTCTGTGCGTTGCTGTCAGTATCGCCTTACTGATCAGACCTTATGAAAAAGCACAGACCTATCTGAATATTGTCTTTATGGATCAGAATATGAAAATTGCACCGTCTTCCGGTCTGGAAGGTCTGGTTATCAAAGAAAATCAGATCGAAACGACTCCGGTTTCTGAGATTCCGGAGGAAGAACAGAAATTCTATGATACCGGTGAAATCATCCGTCCGTCCTTTGGCGAACAGTATGCCGTGCTGCAGTGTGAGGCAATTTCGCTTTCTGTTCCGGTTTACTGGGGTTCGAGTGCCGAACTTCTCGAACGGGGGGCATGTCAGGCAAGCAGTTCCGTTGTGATCGGAGAAAAAGGCAATTCTGTCATTGATGCTAATGTCAATACGTTCTTTGCAGATCTTAACAAGCTCGAAACCGGCGATAGCATTACGCTTTATACAAGCTACGGAATTTTTGAATATCAGGTGTCTGAAAAAATTCAGTTTCTGAATACAGATAAAAAATACGTTCTGCCGACAGAAGATGACAGACTGACACTTTATACCTGTGAAGCACAGGTGCTCGGTACTTCGGATAACCGGACAGGCGTGACCTGCAATCTGATCAGCAGAAAATTCTACAATCCGGCAGAGGGGGAAGCAGAATCATGACGAAAATCAGACTCTATTTTCCGAAAATTATTCTGACATTCCTGCTGATTTTTTTACTGATCGGCACAGAACTCTCGATTCTGATTCAGCATAAAGCCCTGACTTACCAGACATTTGAAACTATTGTCAGTCAGCAGGCTCTTGACGAAAAATCCTATTCTGCTCTGGAAACTTATTTCAACTCCAGAGCCAACAGCACCGGTATTCCGGCAGATGTCTATCTGAATGCCGTTACACAGGAAGACATGAAACAGGCGATTCTTTCCAGTGTTTCGGAAGCTGTGGAGCATATGCATTCTCATATCGGTGATGGATTTGTGATTTCTATGGATTTCACAGAACTTGAAAAATCCGTCACAGAATTTTTCAATCAGTATGCCGATCAGAACGGCTATGAAAAAGATGAAGTTTTCAATCAGAAAGTACAGGCCAATATTCAGGAAGCCGAAACGAAAATTCTTTATACAGCAGATACGTTTAAATTTCAGACAATCTATGAACACGGCTGGTTCGATACCATCCGGAAATTTCTGGATATTTTCAGAACTGTCATGACAGTGCTTTGTATCTGTACAGCGGTGATTCTGATTTTATTGATTCTCTGCTGTAAAGGGAATTTTTCAGAACTGCTCTACTGGCTCGGCCTGAGCGAACTGATTTCCGGTTTGTTAATTTCCGTTCCTTGTCTGTATCTTCTGAAAAGCAATTATTTTTCGGCATTTGTAGTCAAAGATATTCAGATTTATGCGGCTGTGACGGGCTATCTGAATTATATCACAAATCGAATCAGCATTGCTTTTATGATCACAGGCATTACAGGAATAATTTTCCTGATTCTGTTTCCAGTCATTCAGAAATCCTCAAATAAAAACAAATAATAAATCTATTAAAAACTGCATCTTTATTCAGATGCAGTTTTATCATTTCTGTAGAAAAAATCAGTATCTTTTTGTGCATATAATAGAAATATTTTTTAATTTTCCGGAATCACTTGCATTTTTTTTTTTTGTGTATAATAGAATTAAACATTTCAACGTGGAAAATTCTTCCTGCTGTTGAAACTGTTGAAACTTGTATCAAAGGAGAATATGATCATGAAAATGAAAAAAATGCTTGCAGGATTGTCTGCACTGGTACTGAGTGCTTCTGTCTGTGCTGTATCTGTTCCGGCAAATGCTGGTATAGATCAAGGAATGGCAGAAGCATATAAAAATATCATTAATAAAACAGCTCAGGAAAATGCTTCTGGTACGTACACTTTGTATGATTTAGATGAAGATGGAGTTCTGGAATTAGTTCTTTGTTTCGGTTTCGGATCTTCTGAAGGGGAATATGGTATTTATACTTACGAGAACGGAGAAGCTGTTACGTTTTCTGATACTATAGGTTTTCTGGAAGCTAAGACATTATCTTTTAATCCTTCTAATCATATTTTAGTTGAATATGCAGGAGCTAGCAGTGGTATATTTACAGAGCTTGCATTCCTTGAAATTAATGGCAGAAATGTTACTGTAAAAGATATGGTTTCCTGTGAACGCACGGACGGCGGTTATATTTATTATAATGTACTTCAAACAGAGGCAATGGAAGATGTCAATTCAATAATCTCGAAAGAAGAGTATGACAATATTTTGAGTAAATATAATTTTTCTTCTCTTTCAGAAAATGGATATACTGTTATCGGACAGGATTATTCTGTAACGGATTTATCTCCTCTTGATGTGGAATCAACAGAAACTGTAACTGAAACAACAACAGAACTTGTAACAGAACCGGAAACAGAAAATTCTGCTTTATCTGCAAGTTCTTCTGCTGTGCGTCTTGCAAAAGCTCAGACCAGTGAGATCGCTGAAATTATGGGAAATACATATGCAATAGAAAATATGCCGTTTGATGGTGTCAGATATTTCTATAATAATGATATTTTCCCTAATGTAATTTTTGGTATCTCTACTTCGGATGATTATGAATATGATACGGAAAATGCAAAAACTATGATCAAAAATGATACCTGCGATTTTCAGTGTGTACGTTCTATCTGGAACAATAAGCCACAGAATTTTGCAATTACAGATAAAATCAACTCTTCTTTTGACTATAATCAATGTGCCGAAGTCCTCGGAGATTTTGACTGCAAAATGACTCAGGTCTGGACATCCGGTGATGCAGGCGAAATGGGGTATGAATTTAAGAATAACGGCTGTATTGTACGTCTGTATTTTGACTTGGAGGGCGATTATGTAAATGCTTCAAAAGTCTATACGGCTAGTGAACTGAAAAATATCAATCCTGAAATGACTGGATTTGAAGTCGTTCCTGATCCCGATGCACAGCAGGAAACTACAGAAGAAACAGAAACCTCAACACAAGAAGAAACACCTGCTCAGGAGAATTCTAACAGCAATAATAATAATAATTCTTCCGGCAATGGCTCTTCCGGTAACAGTTCCGGTTCTTCTTCCTCAAAGAGCAGCACATCTTCCTCCTCTTCAAACAGTACTTCTTCGGGAAGCACTTCTGCAACAGCCTCTCCAGCTACTTCTGATCAGTTTCCGGCTGCAGCAGGTCTTGCGGCTCTTGCAGCTTTGACAGCAGGAATTTTCACACGCAGAAAAAACAAGTAAGCTAATCTTCTGATTCATAAAAACAGCGGCAGTAGTTTTTCAACATACTGTCGCTGTTATTTTAATCAAGCAGATATTTTTTCAGAGCAATCAGATCATAGATATTGACAAGATCATCATCAGTCATATCCGCCGCAAGATACTGCTCATAATTCAGACTCTCTGTGCCGAGCAGATATTTCTGCAATAAGATCACATCTGCAACACTGATTTCATTATCCTGTGTGACATCTCCCGGCATATAGACAATGACATCAGAAGTTTCCGTTTCGGTTTCCTGAACGCTGTCCAGGGAAAAGAAATCCACTGTATAGGAAACCGGTTCCGATAATCCTGTAATTGTGACTGTATAGTTGTCTCCGTCAGCATAGTCTGTGATGTCATCCGGATTGAAGATGATACAGCCTTCACCCAGATAATCCGTATTATCTACTATAAAAATACCGTCAGAAGCAGTTTCACTGAAATTCCAGATACGGCCGTCTGTAGTTCTTTCTAATTTTACTGTAATATCACTGCTGTTCAGAGGGGTATCCATAATAATGCTCCAGTCCACACCGGCACTGAAATATTCTACAGGCATATTCTGAGCAGGCCAGCTGATACCTGTAATGCCTTTGCTGTTATAAGCTCCCTGTCCGGTGACATACATCGCCGCATAGCCGTTCTGATAGCCGAATCCGGTACGGGTGAAACCGGGGTTCTGACACCATCTTCTATGGCCGAGAGTCGAAACACCGCCGTCCCACATCCAGCCGGTCAGTACCGCATCCGGAAGAGAATCATATCCGAAGCCGATGTCGGAACCGTTTGCACCGTTCTGTGCTGTCTGATATAATTCATCAGAAACACCGTCAGGCTTCTGCGGAGAATGTGCCATGCCGTGATTCAAGTCAAAAAGCCATACAGCGGCTTCATCTTGTTTCTGATACGCCTCATCAATGACTACTTCATCCAGACCGGAGATATATCGCATGACATTGATCGTATTCAAGGCTCTGGTTTTGGAAGATTCGCTTAACACGCCCGGTTCTGACTGAGAAGGTGCAGTATCATAGACAGTATCTTCATAAATATCAAACGGATGGGCCTGTGTATAGGCTTTAATTTCCTCCTGCGAGGGCACAGGAACGTTAATTCCCTGAGCGGCGGCCTCTGCCGGAAGTCCGGTGCAGAGCAGATTTGCAGTTAATATAAAAGCAGTAAGTGTGAAGATCAGTTTTTTCATAATTTCTTTCCCTTTCTTAATTATCGAAATCCCTGTGATCTGTATTTGAGTTATTTTCTCCGATCCTGCTCACGAATCTGATTATAGCAGATTTTTCCGCTTGTTGTTTTAGGAAGCGAATCTGTGAAAGCAATGACTCTGGGGGCTTTATATCCGGCAAGACGGGCTTTTGCAAATTTCTTGATTTCTTCTTTGAGTTCTTCAGTCGGCTGATAGCCTTTCCGGAGTACAATCGTCGCTTTGACGAGCTGACCCCGTTCGGCATCCGGAATGCCAGTGACAGCACATTCCAGAACGGCTTCATGCTGAATCAGAATACTTTCGACTTCAAAAGGCCCTATCCGGTAGCCGCTGGATTTGATGACATCATCCAGACGGCCGATATAATAATAATAACCGTCTTTGTCATAATATGCCGTATCGCCTGTATGGAAAATTCCGTTTTTCCAGTAGCGGGCATTGGCATCAGCATTGCGTTCATAACCCTGACAGAGGCCCTCCGGCATATGTTTTCTGGTATCAATCACAATTTCGCCCTGTTCACCGACACTGACGGGGTTCTGGTCTTTATCCACGAGCATGACATGATACAGGGGATTCGGCTTGCCCATAGAACCACGGCGAGGATGAGAGCCTTTGAAATTGCCGATAATCAGAACCGTTTCACTTTGGCCGAAGCCTTCCATAATCTCCAGTCCGGTTTTTTCATAGAATAATCTGATAATTTCTTCCTGCAGAGCTTCGCCGGCAGTTGAGGCATGTTCCACACTGGCAAAAGCCTCTTTCCGGATGCCGTTTTTGGCCATCAGCCGGAAGAGTGTCGGCGGAGCACAGAAACTGGTAACCTGATATTTTTCAAGTATCTGCATCATTTTTTCACTGTTGAATCTTTCAAATTCATATACCATAACGGCACTTCCGCAGAGCCACTGACCGTAGAGCTTTCCCCAGGAGGCCTTTGCCCAGCCGGTATCGGCAACACTCAGATGCAGACCGTTTTCTTTTACACACTGCCAGTATTTTGCCGTGACGATATGTGCCAGCGAATAAGTATAATTATGCACAGCCATTTTCGGATTTCCCGTTGTTCCGGATGTGAAATACATAATCATAGGATCTGTTACTTTAGTAGAAATGCGTTCCAGTTCGGCAGAGGCCTGTGCAACAGGTGCATCCAGACAGCAGAAGCCTTCCCGTTCGGCTCTGACAGTATAAAGCAGCAGCGATTTTCCGGCAGCGGCTTTCCGGATGCGGCTGCATAAATCTTCATCTTCGGCACAGATCAGAGCTTTGATGCCGGCTGCTTCAATCCGATAGGCAATGTCATGCGGCTGAAGCATGTGAGTTGCCGGAATGGACAATGCTCCGATTTTATGTAATGCCATATGCAGATACCAATATTCATAATGCCGTTTGAGCATCAGCATAACTCTGTCCCCTTTGCGAATGCCCTGGCTTAAAAAATAATTGGCGGCTTTGGAGGATAATTCACTGATTTCCCGGAATGTGAGTATTTTTTCATGACCATGTTCATCGCACCAGACAACAGCTGTTTTATCAGGTTCCTGTCTTGCAATTTCATCTGCCACATCATATGCAAAATTGAAATTTTCGTCATAATGCAGGGAAAAACCGATAAAATGTCCTGCATGATCAAATTCTGCATGACTGAATTTTTTATATAATGCTTCCATACAAATCCTCCTTCAAAATAATCGACAGCAGTCAAATAAGATACAAAAAATATATATCACATATAAAAATACATGTGATAAGATAGCAGATACCCCCCTCTGTGAAAAGGGGGAATCTGTTTATTGTAATTCTATTTATTATTTTTTCTTGAAAATTCCGTTTTTCTTTTCTTCAAAAATGCCGAATTTGCGGAATCTCTGATAACGCTGGTTCAGAATTTCTTCTTCTGAAAGTGCAGATAATTCGTCTACTGCGGCGATCAGAGTTTCTTTCATACTGCTGCACATCTGAGAAAAATTATCAAAATCTTCCGGAATAATTTCCTCGGCAACGCCGAATTCTTTCATATCCTGTGCAGTAATATGCAGGCATTCAGCGGCTTTTGCAACATTTTCCTGACTGGATTCCTTCCAGAGAATGCTTGCACAGCCTTCCGGAGAAATGACAGAATAAACTGCATTTTCCAGAATCATAACTTTATTGGCACTGGCAAGAGCAAGAGCACCGCCGCTGCCGCCTTCTCCGATGACGACAGAAATCACAGGTGTTTTCAGACCCATCATTTCCATAATGCTTTCTGCAATTGCCTGACCCTGACCACGTTCTTCGGCATCCGCACCCGGATAGGCTCCGAGCGTATCGACAAAGCAGATCACAGGACGATGGAATTTTTCAGCCTGTTTCATCAGTCTGAGAGCCTTGCGATAGCCCTCCGGCTTCGGACAGCCGAAATTTCTGGCAAGACGGCTTTCTAAATCCGTGCCCTTTTCCATGGCTAAGAACGTTACCGGCCGGCCTTCTAAGAAGCCGACACCGCCCATAATTGCAAGATCATCGCCGAATCTTCTGTCACCGTGCAGTTCGATCGGATATTCAAAAATATTTTCCACATAGGCACCGCCTGTCGGACGGCCGTTTTTTCTGGCAGTTTTGAGTTTTACATAAGAGTTCATGAATCACACACTCCTTTTATGCATCGCAAGCAGTTCGGCAAGCGTATCCCGCAGTTCCGGACGGGGAATAATTGCATCTACAAAGCCGTGTTCGAGCAGAAATTCTGCTTTCTGGAAGTTATCCGGCAGTTTGCTTTTCGTTGTCTGCTCTACGACACGACGGCCAGCGAAGCCGACAAGAGCTTTCGGCTCGGCAAGAATAATATCGCCCTGCATGGCAAAACTTGCCGTCACACCGCCTGTTGTGGGGTCAGTCAGAACAGTAATATACAACAGCCCTGCATTGCTGTGATTCTTGACAGCACCGCTGACTTTAGCCATCTGCATGAGGGAGATAACACCTTCCTGCATTCTGGCACCGCCGGAGGCTGTGAAGCCTACCACGGGAAGCTGATGTTCTGTTGCATATTCAAATAATCTTGTAATTTTCTCACCGACAACGCTGCCCATACTTGCCATGATAAATTTAGAATTCATCACAAAAACGGCACATTCATTATCGGCAATAAAAGCCGTGCCGCAGACAACGGCATCATCTTCGCCGGTATCTTTGCGGGCTTTTTCCAGTTTATCCTGATAATTCGGGAATTCCAGAAAATCCTTGCTGACAAGGCCTTTATCCAGTTCTTTGAAACTGTTTCTGTCAGTAATATATTTAATTCTGGCTCTGGCATCGAGTCGAAAATAATTTCCGCATTCCGGACAGATATAATCATGCTGTTCGAGATTGCCGATCGTATCTTCATGATTGCATTTTTTGCAGACAATTTTTGCCGAGCCGTTGACTTTCTGCATAATATTATCGATAAAGCTCATAATTCTCAGGCCTCCACAAGTGCAAAGGAAAATTCGGCAGAAACGCATAATTTGCCGTTGACTGTGCCTTTTCCTTTGCAGAAATAAAATGCACCTTTCGTTTTAATAATCTCGCATTCTGTCTCGAAAACATCTCCTGGCCTGACAGGTGTCTTGAACTTGACGTTATTCAGACCGGTAAAATACGGAGTTTTTCCCTCGGACTGTCCTGCAAGCAGCACACAGGCGGACTGTGCGAGAATCTCGCACTGAATCACACCCGGAACTACCGGATTTCCCGGAAAATGGCCGTTCAGGAAAAATTCCTTTCCGGTGACATAATGCTTTCCGTGTGCCTTGCCGTCTTCGACATAGGCTTCATCGATCAGGAGCATATCATCACGATGCGGAATAATTTTCATAATTTCTTCTTTTGTCATGCGATTCACCTCAGATTTTCCGGAAAGCCAGTACAGCGTTATGACCGCCGAAGCCTAAATTGGAAGACAATGCAAGATCAATCTGTGTTTTCACAGCCTGATTCGGTGTATAATCCAGATCGCATTCCGGATCGGGTTCTGTATAATGAATCGTCGGCGGAACAGTGTCATTGACCAGAGCCAATACAGCGGCGATTGCTTCTACTGTACCGGTTGCACCGAGCATATGTCCGGTCATGGACTTGCTGGAGCTGATATGCAGTTTCTTGGCATCTTCTCCGAAAGCTTTTTTCAGAGCTGTTGTTTCTGTCTTGTCATTCAGAGGTGTGCTTGTACCGTGAGCATTGACATAGATTTTAGAGCAGTCTAAATTTGCTTTCATTTCTTCCGGAACGGCCTGTAAAAATGCTTTTGCAACATAAGTGGCTTCCGGATCGGGAGCAGTCACATGATGAGCATCACAGGTAGAGCCGTAACCGCAGACTTCAGCGATAATATTGGCACCTCTCTGCTTGGCATGTTCATATTCTTCCAGAACCATGACACCGGCACCTTCGGCCATGACAAAGCCGTTTCTGTTCTTGTCAAACGGACGGCAGGCGGTTTCCGGATCGGGATTATCCGTCAGAGCCTGGCAATTGCCGAATCCTGCGACTGTCAGGGGCGTAATGCCGGCTTCCGAACCGCCGCAGATCATGACATCTGCATAGCCGTGCAGAATATTTCTGTAGCCTTCGCCGACAGCTGTCGCACCGGTGGCACATGCGGTCGAAACGGCTGTGCAGGGGCCGTTTGCTTTGAATTCAATAGCAATATTTCCGGCTGCAATATTATAAATCATTTTCGGTACAAAATACGGAGAAACTTTTCTGGAACCTTTTTCCAGCAGATTCTGATGATCTGTACAAAGTGTCTCCACACCGCCGATACCGGAACCGAAGCATACACCCATTCTGTCGGAATCAATATTGATTTCGCCTTTTTCCGGATTTGCATTCAGGCCGCTCTGTGCCATAGCTTCATTTGCGGCAATGATTGCAAACTGTGTGAACGAATCGGTTTTACGAACAAACGGCTTGCCTAAAACAGCGGCTTTGTCCAGATTTTTGATTTCGCCGGCTACTTTGTATTTGGATTCTGAAATATCAAATTTGGTAATCAGGCCGATGCCGTTTTCTCCGGCAAACAGGGCTTTCTGAAATTCTTCGACGGAATTTCCGATCGGAGTCACAGCTCCCATGCCTGTAATAACAATTCTTCTCATAATTAAATTATTTCCTCCCTTAACATTCCTTACATTGCCATACCGCCGTCAACACGGATGACTTCACCGGTGATGAAATCCGACTGTGACGAAGCTAAAAACAGAGCCAGAGCCGCAATATCTTCCGGTTTGCCGAAATGTCCGACAGGAATGGATTTTTTCAATTCTTCATTATCCTGAAAATTGGCGGTCATGCTCGTCATGATGAATCCCGGTGCAATCGCATTGCAGCAGATTCCCTTTGCTGCAAGTTCTTTTGCAGTAGACTTTGTCAGGCCGATAATGCCGGCTTTGGATGCCGCATAGTTTGCCTGACCGATATTGCCGAACAGACCGGACACAGAACTGATATTAATAATCTTGCCGGATTTTTTCTTCATCATCGGGCGATAGAAATTCTTTGTCATATAGAACGCACCTTTGAGATTGACATCAATCACGGCATCGAAATCGGCCTCGCTCATGCGGAGAATGAGATTGTCCTTTGTGATGCCGGCATTATTGACCAGAATATCCACAGTACCGAAATCAGCGAGAATCTGCTTGCAGACTTCAGCAACCTGGGTGCTGTCGGCAACATTGCACTGATAGGTTCTTACCTGTACGCCGGCCTGAGCAATTTCCTGAGCGGCGGCTTCCAGTTTTTCCGGCGGGTTAATATCCACAACGGCGACATTCGCACCGTTCTGGGCAAATTTTTTACATATTTCCAATCCGATGCCCTGTGAACCGCCTGTCACAACGGCAATCTTATTTTTCAGCATGGGGATTTCGTCCTTTCGTAATGATTAAGATTTTAATGCTTCAAGTGTTTTCTGCAAAGATTCTTCGGAATCAACCTGATAAACTTTTGCTTCAGGCAGAATTTGTGTGATTAATTTCTGTAAAGTCGTACCGACACCGGTTTCAATAAACGTATCAAAACCGTCTTCTGCCATACGGCGGATTAATTTTGTCCACTGTACGGGATGATTGATCTGCTCCAGCATGAGAGCTTTGGGGTCGCCTTCATAGGGAGCGGCTGTGAAATTCGCATACACAGGAATTTCCGGCAGTTTGATTTCAAAATTTTCGAGTTCTTTTCCGAACGGCTCTACCGCAGGGGTCATATACGGAGAATGAAAAGCACCGCTGACTTTCAGCATGAGGCCTCTGCCCTTAGCGGCTTTGACATCTGCACCGAAAGCTTCGAGCTGTTCTTTATCGCCGGAAAATACCAGCTGCATCGGAGAATTATAATTCACCGGGAAAATTTTATCATAAGGCTTTGCCAGTTCTTCAGCCTGTTCGGACGGAATCTTGACCACTGCCATCATAGAAGCGTTGACACCTTCGGAAGCTTTGGCCATTGCCTTGCCTCTGAGAGAAGCAATTTTAAAGCCGTCTTCGAGCGAATACGCTCCGCCGAGTGCCAGTGCCGGAATTTCACCTAACGAAAAGCCGGCCAGTCCGTCAGGAGTTATGCCGTTTTCTTTCAGAGCCAGTGCAGCGGCAAGATCGGCCAGATATAAGCAGGGCTGTGTATTTTCTGTCTGTTTGAGATTTTCAGGATCTCCGGTGAAACTCTGTTCAAGCGTACCCGGCCGGAGAGCTTCACAGGCATGATATAAATTTTTTACAGAATCGACTGTATCATAAAATGCTTTTCCCATGCCGACATACTGGGCACCCTGTCCGGAAAATACAAATGCTATTTTACCCATGCTGCTGCTCCTTTCAGGCAGGCTTCTGCCTGCTGCATGATTTCCTGAATGATTTCTTCACAAGTCTGTTCTTTATTGACAAGACCGGAAATCTGTCCGGCGAGAACGCTTCCGTTCTTGACATCGCCGTCAACAGCGGCTTTCCGGAGAGAGCCTGCCCCTAAATCGGCAACACTTTCCTGTGTTGCTTCCGGAGCAAATTCCAGCTTGACAAAATTTCTTGTGAAACTGTTCTTAATGCCACGACAGGTATTTCCGCCGAATCTGCGGCCTGTGACCTGTGTAGAAATATCTTTTGCATTCAGAATCATGTCTTTATAATTCTGATGTACACCGCATTCTTTGGCGACTAAAAATCTGGTACCCATCTGGACACCGGCTGCACCCAGCATGAAAGCAGCGGCAATGCCCCGGCCGTCACCGATACCGCCTGCGGCAAGCACCGGAATGCTGACAGCATCAACAACCTGCGGTACAAGTGCCATTGTTGTCAGTTCACCGATATGGCCGCCGGATTCCTGACCTTCTGCGACAACGGCATCTGCACCGGCTTTTTCAGCCTGCTTTGCCATCGTAACCGAAGCGATCACAGGAATGACTTTAATACCTGCTTCTTTCCACATGGGGATATATTTGCCTGCATTGCCTGCACCTGTTGTTACAACAGCGGGCTTTTCTTCCACACAGACCTGAGCACATTCGTCAGCAAACGGACTCATCAGCATGATATTCACACCGAACGGCTTGTCTGTCAGGCTTTTTGCAAGCTGAATCTGTTCTCTTACATACTCGGCATTGGCATTCATAGCCGAAATAATGCCCAGTCCTCCGGCGTTGGAGACTGCGGCGGCGAGTCTGCCGTCCGCAATCCATGCCATACCGCCCTGAAAGACAGGGTATGCAATGCCGAGCAGTTCACAAAGCGGAGACTGCATCATCGTGATTAACCTCTGAGGGATTCCACAACTTCTGTCAGCTTGCCGACTGTGTTGATTTCTGGCTTCATTTCAAGCTCGATGCCGAATTCTTCTTCCAGCTGCATTGCCATTTCTGTCAGATCGAGAGAATCAATACCCAGATCAGCGAATGCAGTATCTGCTGTGATTTCAGCAGCATCTGTGTCTGTAGCTTCTGCGAGCAGTTCAATAATTTTTTCCTGTACTTCCATTGTAAATTTCTCCTTTTTGTGATATAATAAGATTATAAAAAATATATGTGAACCGGATTTGAAACATTCCGGGAATCACCATTCAATCAGGCAGGCCGCATTGGATAAGCCGCCGCCGAATGCACAGAGAATAATTTTATCTCCACGCTTTAAATTGCCGCTTTCTGCCAGTTCGTGCAGAGCGATCGGCACGGAGGCACTGGAGGTGTTGCCGTATTTTTCGATATTGCAGAAAAATTTCTCATTCGGCACACCCAGCCGCTTTGCCGCAAAGTCGATAATTCTCTTGTTTGCCTGATGCGGCACAATCCAGGCAATATCATCTATTGTCAGGTGATTGCGTTCGAGCAGATCGGTCACATCCTGAGAAATGGAAGTGACGGCATATTTGAATGTCTCCTGACCCTGCATGTGAATATACGGCGAAACCTGGTCTTTCTTGAAATACGGTGAAGTGCCGTTATAATGTGCAATCTTGATCACATCGTCGCCGCCCTTGACAGTGATGACGGAATCCAGATAATTTTCACCCCGTTCCAGAACAGCCGCACCCGCACCGTCACCAAAGATGATACAAGTGCTTCTGTCATTGAAATCCAGAATGCCGCTCATGCGTTCTGTGCCGACTACCAGAATTTTCTTGTATTCTTTGTGAAGGGCAAAAAACGCAGCAGCTGTTTCCAGCAGGAATAAAAATGCCGAACATGCCGCACTGACATCCATTGCCAGGCAGGAGACTCCCAGACCATGCTGAATCATGCAGGCCATCGACGGGGAAGAAGTTTCACCGCTGACTGTGGCCGCAAAAATCGCATCCAGTTCTTCTGCCTTGATGCCGGCATTGTCCAGTGCATTCTGTGCGGCTTTCAGACCCAGTTCCGATGCAAATTCATCTTCTGAAAAACGGCGTTCCTTTACGCCTACACGCTTGGAAATCCATTCGTCATTGGTATCGACAATCTGTGCCAGATCATCATTTGTCACTACTTTTGACGGCACATGCATTCCGGTGCCGATAATACGAAAACTCATGATAATTTTATGCCTCCTGAATCATACATTCGATCTAAGCCGATCTAAGCAAACGCTTTTACTATTTTAGTGATGTTTACAAGGCATTTTGTTACAAAAAAATATGTAAAAAAATATAAAAATTTAATCTTTATTTTTGTCAAAAATAACTAATAAAAATTTTGCAGAATTCTGTAATATTTTTGCCCTCTGCGGCACTAACTCTAATAGAAAGCTGAGGTGTTTCCGCTATGAAACACGAATTTGAAATTTTATATAAAGATTATTTCCCCCGCATTTATGCGTTTCTCTATAAACTGACAGAAAACCGTGATCTTGCTGAAGAACTGACACAGGAAACGTTTTATCAGGCATTTGTTTCTTTTTACCGGTTCCGGGGCGACAGCGATGTCTTTACCTGGCTGGCTTCTATTGCCAAACATACATATTATCGCTATCTCCGGAAAAATAAACATCATCTGGAGAGTATCAGTGCCGAAACCCTGATGGAATATTATGCCAATGAAACCACAGAACATCTTGAAGATACGGTCGAGCGGCAGTTTCAGATTGAAGCCGCCAAAAAAGCCCTGCTCGCTCTGCCGAAAAAATATCAGGATGTGACAATCCTGAGAGTCTATGCGGATATGAGCTACGCACAGATCGGGGATGCTCTGCATATCAGCGAAAATTCTGCCAGAGTAATCTATTACCGTGCCAAGAAAATGATGACGGAGGCGATTCAAGATGAACATGAACTGTAAAATGGTGACAGATATTGCAGAACTGTATTATGATAATTCTTTGAGTCCGGAGACGAAAAAAGCAATCCGGAGTCATCTGAGAGGCTGCCGGAACTGCCGGGAGTATTACCGCCAGTATCAGGCAATCCGGAAACAGCACAGCAAACCCGTATTAAAACTCCTGCCGGAAGACGAAATCTATGAGACCGAAAAAAGACTGTATACCAGCCTTTCCGAAAAACTCCGCCGCCGCCGGTTCTGGAATATCGTTGGAACAAGTGCCGCTATCGGTGCAGGCTCTGTTATGCTGACAATCGGTCTGCTTCTGACACATAATCAGAAAGATCATACTGTAGAGTAATATATTTTTTTAAAATCAAATCAAGAAAGGAGAAGTTTCTATGCTTCAGATCTACTGCGGCGACGGAAAAGGCAAAACTACCGCCGCTCTCGGACAGGCCATCCGTGCCGCCGGAAACGGAATGCAGGTGCATTTTGTACAGTTCCTGAAAGGCTCACCGACTTCCGAACTGGAAATTCTGAAACGGATTCCCGAAATTACCGTGCTCCGGTGCGATAAGGATTATGGCTTCACATTCCGGATGAATGATGAAGATAAAATCAAAATCACACAGCGGCATAATCAGATGCTTTCCGAAGCAATGGACAGAGTGTACCAGCATAAAACCGATATGCTCGTGCTGGATGAATTCTTTGCGGCCTATCAGTGCAATCTTTTCGATAAAGAGCTTGCCAGCCGGCTGGTGTTCGGACTTCATGACAAGACAGAGCTGATTCTCACAGGCCGTGACCCGGAACAGCAGTTCCTTGACCTTGCCGATTATGTCAGCGAAATCAAGGCCGTCAAGCATCCGTATGAAAAGGGCATCTCTGCCCGTGCAGGCATCGAATATTAATACTTAATTATAAAACAGTATCTTAAAATCCATGTTTTAAGATACTGTTCTTTTTTTTGATTCACATATACCATAAAAATAAAACCGCCCCCACGGTTTTCCGTGGGGGCGGAACAAGCTGTTGTTTTAGAAATCAGATTCTATCACTCAATTAGGATTCAGAACCAGTCTTAGCATATGTCAGACCAGTAGCATCAGGCTTGATCTGGGATGTAGCAGTAGTGGAAGCATTGTCAGTAGTTGTGCCGTTCGGATAAGCACCTGTGTATGTGCCGTCGTTTACTACAGCAGCAACCAGAGCCATGTCAGTGATTCTCCAAGCATAACCGCCGTTCAGCTTTAATACGCCGTTGAAGTAGTTGTATACTTTCCACTGGAGATAATCATCATCAGCCTCTAAAGCTGCTGTCTTATCTGTAGGTGCGGTTGCAGCAGTAGGATTGTCCTTGCCGTCGTTGTAAGCTTTCGCAAAGATAGCATCCTGGTCGCCTTTGTCGAAGTGATAGCCTTCGGAATCGAGTTCTACGATAGAAGTAGAAACAGCATCGAAGAGGGACTTAGCGTTGGAGTTAGCAGAAGATACTTTAGACTTCTTTACATAACCCAGCATGGACGGTACGAGGATTGCAGCAAGTACACCGATGATTGCGATAACTACGATCAGTTCTACCAGTGTAAAGCCCTTGACATTCTTTCTTGTTTTCATAGTGAAAACCTCCTTATAA
>JAFUWN010000021.1 GCA_017483465.1 Oscillospiraceae bacterium | reverse complement strand
GCCGAGCCTGATAGCCGACAGCAGTCGCCTGACGTTCGGTGCATTTCATAATTTTGGCACATTCCGGAATGGTCAGCTGTTCAAAATACCGGAGATAGAGAATTTCACGGTATTCCAGCTTTAATTTCTGCATGGCATGATGCAGAATCTGTGCAGAATCTTTCAGATCCATACGGGTTTCGATTTCCTGCATTTCGTCTTCGATAGTTTCCGTTATCTCCTGAGACATTTCGACATGCCGTTTCTGTTTTTTCATATGATTAATCGCCAGATTACGGCAGATTTTGAACAGATATGCTTTCAGCTGATTTTCATGTACCAGATGCGGCCGTTTGATTGAAAGTTTAATCAGGGCTTCCTGTGCGATGTCCTCCGCATCGGACAGATTATGCACATAGCTGTTTGTAAACAGCAGCATACTGTCCCAATATAACTGTACAACGGTTTTCAGTGCCGATTGTTCACCTTCGAGAAAACGGAGATAGCTTTCCAATCCATGCTCCATTTTTTCCTCCTTGCAAGTAGGTTTCTGTTACTATAACAGCGGAGAGAGAAAAATATTGGATAATTTTTAAAAATTTTTAAATTTTTGTATAAATTTACAAATTTTAAAATAAAAATATCATATTTTTTGTATTTTCTCTCTAAGGTCGAAAAGCTTTCGGATGCACTTCGCAATTTTCAGGCAGTTCCGGTCTTTCGAGCTGAGAACAGCCGGCAAAGGCAAATTTTCCGATATATCTGACAGAGTCAGGCAGAGTGATTTTTTTCAGACTGGTACAGTCACAGAAAGCATATTTTTCAATGCGTTCAAGCTGAGAAGAAAATTTGATTTCTGTCAGGTTTCCGCAGTCGTTGAATGCCATGAATTTAATAATTTTTACAGAATCCGGAATCGAAATTTTTTCCAGAGACGAACAGCCGCTTGCAAAGCATTCCGGAATTTCTTCCAGATCTGCCGGAAGCTGGAGGGATTCTAATTTTTTACAGCTCATGACTGTACCAAGACCAAGCTCGGAAACAGAATCCGGAAAAGATATTTTTTTCAGAGATTTGCACCAGGCAAAGGCATGTTCATCAATTCTGACAAGACTTTCCGGAAGCAGAAATTCTTCGGCCAGTTCCTGGACGTTGAAAACTGCCCATTCCAGCTCTCTGACCGTATCAGGAATTCTGACCGTCCCGGACAAAGGAAGACCATGCAGCCCGGCGAGATATACAACAGGCATATTGTCGATATAAGCAGGAATTTCCGCCGGAGAGCCTTTCTTGAAGCCTTTGATATAGATTTCGTTATTTTCAACCAGATACTTGAAGCCATCCGGTGTGAGCTGATAATTGGTATAATTATCAATCTGCTCCCGGAGTTTTTTCGGCATGGGAATAGAAATTTTTTTCATCAGGAAATTACCTCATCTGCAAAGGCCTCTGGAAATGAACAGGCAGGCCGTTTTTCATCATAATATTGACTTCGCCCTGAATCAGCGGCAGAAAATAGGAAACAGCTGCATCGGTCACCTGATTCTGTTCCGGAGAAATCCACTCACGAGGGAACATTTTTTCAAGATTTGCCGCATTAGAAGCATCTGTCATCTCAATCGTAACAGCATAGGGCATTTCGCTGATTCGTCTGAAATACATCATCTGTCCGGTATTGCCGTCCAGAGCCGCACTCAGGGCATGACGGCCGATGCGTTCGGCTTCATCAATATCTGTTTTGGAACAGATATGTGAAGAACATCTCTGCATGACGTTTAATTCAATAGATCTGACTTTGCAGCCGATTCTGTCGGCAACTAATCTCTCCAGATATTTTCCGACACCGGATAAATATTTATGTCCGAAATTATCTACTGCTCCCGACTGAAATTCCGCAGAATTTTCCTCAGAAAGCGAAATGCCTTCTGATACGGCAATGACAACAGCCTTATGCTTAGCCATTTCTTTCCGGACATCTTCAATAAACTGTTCGGAAGAAAAATCCGATTCCGGCAGATAAATCAAATGCGGAGCTTCTTCACCGTTGGCTCTGAGTACACAGGTAGAAGCTGTCAGCCATCCGGCATGTCTCCCCATGATTTCAATAACCGTCACGGACGGAATGCTGTATACGCTGCTGTCACGGATGATTTCCTGCACGGTTGCGGCTACATACTTCGCTGCCGAGCCGAAACCTGGTGTATGGTCTGTCACAGGCAGATCGTTATCAATTGTTTTCGGAACACCAATGACTTTAATATCAGAATTTACGCTTTTCAGATAAGCAGATAATTTGACAACCGTATCCATCGAGTCATTTCCGCCGATATAGACAAAAATTTCAATTCTGTGAACCGTCAGCGTATGCATGATTTTTTCATAGACAGCCGGATCACTCTCATATTCCGGCAGTTTATACCGGCAGGAACCGAGCATTGTCGAAGGAGTCTGCCGGAGCAGTTCCATATCTTCATTGGTTTTGATGATGCTTTTCAAGTTCAGTAATTCGTCATTGATAATCCCCTCGATTCCGTTGATCGAGCCGAAAATCGCATCAATTTCCTCTGTCAGCAGACCTTGCTTAAATACACCGACCAGGCTGGAATTAATCGCACAGGTAGGGCCTCCGGATTGTGCAATGGCAATATTCATAATATATTCTCCTTTGATTATAAAATTTTTAAATATGATTCAGACAAATTTTTTTCACACCTGGTCTTATTATACCAGATTTTTCAGAATATTGCAAGCCGTTTCCGGATGTTTCTGAAAAAATGCTTTACTTTTCCGGAAATCTGTGCTATAATAAAATATATCTTAGTATCTTATCAAGGAGGAATCTATTTGAAAGCTGAAACTATCAGGAATTTTTCTATTATTGCTCATATAGATCACGGAAAATCTACCCTCGCTGACAGAATTTTGGAAAAAACCAAAACCGTTGCCCAGCGTGACATGGAACAGCAGATTCTGGATAACATGGATTTGGAAAGAGAAAGAGGCATTACCATCAAGGCCAGAGCCGTCCGGCTCAATTATCAGGCTGATGACGGACAGACCTATATTTTTAATCTGATTGATACACCCGGTCATGTCGATTTTAATTATGAAGTCTCCCGTTCTCTTGCTGCCTGTGAGGGAGCAATTCTGATCGTGGATGCCTCTCAGGGCATCGAGGCTCAGACGTTAGCAAATACTTATCTTGCGATCGAACATGATCTCGAAGTCGTTCCGGTTGTGAATAAAATCGACCTGCCCTCGGCACAGCCGGAAAAAGTTTGTCAGGAAGTCGAAGACATTATCGGTATTCCGGCTATGGATGCCCCCAGAATCTCCGCCAAATTAGGAACCAATATTGAAGAAGTCCTCGAACGGATTGTTACGGATATTCCTGCTCCGAAAGGAGATGTTTCCGCTCCGCTGAAAGCTCTGATCTTTGACAGCTATTATGATTCTTATAAAGGCGTTATTATTTATGTCAGAGTCAAGGACGGAGCTGTAAAAGTCGGGGATACGATCAGATTAATGGCGACCGGTTCGGAATTTACTGTCACAGAAACCGGCTATATGACAACAGATCAGCTTGTCAATACCGGAACACTCGAAGCCGGGGAAGTCGGCTATATCGATGCATCAATCAAGAGTATCGGTGATACACAGGTTGGTGATACCGTTACACTTGCTGACAATCCCTGTGCCGAGGCTCTGCCCGGTTACAGAAAAGTCAATCCGATGGTCTTTTCCGGTATCTATCCGGCTGACGGAGCGAAATACGGCGATCTGAGAGATGCTCTCGAAAAGCTTCAGCTCAATGATGCGGCTCTGTCGTTCGAGCCGGAAACTTCTGTTGCATTGGGTTTCGGCTTCCGGTGCGGATTCTTAGGGCTTCTGCATATGGAAATTATTCAGGAAAGACTGGAGCGTGAATATAATCTTGATTTAATCACGACTGCTCCGTCTGTAATCTATAAAGTCACACTCACGGACGGAACAGTACAATATATTGATAATCCGACAAATTATCCTGACCCCTCTGTCCTGGCTTCCGCAGAAGAGCCTATGGTCAAGGCTGATATTTTAGTGCCTTCTGAATTCGTCGGCAATGTCATGGATTTATGTCAGGACAGACGAGGAACTTTCAAAGATATGCAGTATCTTGATGATACCAGAGTCACACTGAAATATGAACTGCCCTTGAATGAAATTGTTTATGATTTCTTTGATGCCCTCAAATCCAGAACCAGAGGCTATGCTTCTTTTGATTATGAATTAATGGGCTATGCTCCGTCTAAATTAGTCAAGCTGGATATTCTGCTGAACGGCGAAATTGTCGATGCTCTGAGCTTTATCGTCCATGCAGATAAAGCCTATGCAAGAGCCAGAAAAATCGCTGAAAAATTAAAAGAAAATATTCCGAGGCAATTATTTGAAGTGCCGATTCAGGCAGCTGTCGGCGGAAAAATTATCGCCCGTGAAACTGTCAAGGCTATGCGTAAGGACGTGCTGGCAAAATGCTACGGCGGTGACATCACCAGAAAGAAAAAGCTCCTCGAAAAACAAAAAGAGGGTAAAAAGCGTATGCGTCAGTTAGGTACGGTCGAAGTTCCGCAGGAAGCCTTTATGAGTGTCCTGAAACTTGACGAGTAAGGGGGAAAGCTGTATGAAATATATCTGTCCGCACTGCGGAGAAAAAGCTTTCTCACCCTTACAGAAAGCCTTAGCAGGTTCTTACAGAAGCATGGGGAAACCCTGTCCGAACTGCGGGAAAAGATGCTGCAACGGGATGGCTTCTATCTATTTTGACAGCATTGTTTCTGTGATCGCATTTGTTTTAATTATGATTATCTATTTTCAGTTCGATGCCTCTCAGAAAACGCAGAGCAGTATCCTGATTGTGATTATTATCGCTGTCAGCTTTGTATTAAGTTTCTTATTCCGGATGTTCTTTGGAAAATTAGTCGAGCCAATCCGGAGAATGCAATGACCGGAATCTATTTTCATATTCCGTTCTGTGCCCGGAAATGTCCGTACTGCGATTTTTATTCTGTTGCTTATCAGAAATCTGCGGCCGAAGATTATATCAAAGCTATCATCAGGAATTTAAATCATTATCAGATTTTTGATGCTGTTG
>JAFUWN010000094.1 GCA_017483465.1 Oscillospiraceae bacterium | reverse complement strand
GTACTGTTCGATATATGGGAGAAGTTCTTCTGTTTTGGAAACAATGCGGTATTGTTCTTCAATTGGAGGAACAGGTACAATCATATTTGAAAGAGTCTTACCATTACAATTAGGTTGTGCCGTTGCTATTGTTCCGTTCCGCAATTGTGTCCAATATAATTCACTCTCCATAAAAAATTTAAGATATTCAGGGCAAAGAAATTTACTATACCTTGTTCTGATTAGGTATCCAGCATAAATTGCTTCTTCTGGTACTATTTTAACAAGATAAGACTTTCCAACAGTACCGCCTGTCCTTGCAAATAATATATCATTTGCTTGTAACAAATAGGTGTCAATATTACTTTCTTCAATATCGCAATATGGTACGCTGTCCCACAACACTTTATTATCTTGAATATCGCTTATTCGCACCATTTTTATTCGTCCTGCTTGCTTTGCGGGTGCATTATATCCATATTGAATAGACTGCGATAATTCTCCCCACCTGCACCACTCCCACCCCTCAGGAATCTCAAAAGGAATTTCGTCCGATATATCCCGAATTTCCTTGCCAATCTGTTCATAGTACATATAAGGCAAATTACGGGAACTCCCACGGAAAATTTTAGATTTACTAAATCTATTTTTACTGTAGCCGCAATTAAAAAGGGATACTTCGCTAAATTTTTGATTTCACTTGCAAAAGGCAAAAAGCTATGGTATAATAAACATAACAGCAGTTATTTTTGATTGGAATATCTGTAATCTTTTTTGGCGGTGAAGTATATTGGAAAACAATAAAAATCTTATGGATGAATTATTTGCATTTAATCCCGATGATAAGATAAAAGAAAAACTAGGAATATCTTCAAATTCACCTATCTCAGATGATACTAGTACGTTTCAAAATCCCGAAGCTTTAGATAAAATGCCCTTCTCTTACTCTCAGTCAGAAGAAGTGCCTCAAAATGTGAATTTACCTGCATATAATCAAACAGAACCTTCCCCATTTCAGCAGCCATCCTCTGTAATGCCACCCTCTTATCCTCAGTCAGAAGTAATGCCTCAAAATGTGAATTTACCTACATATAATCAGGCAGAACCTTTCCCATTTCAGCAGCCATCCTCTGTAATGCCACCCTCTTACCCTCAGTCAGAAGTAATGTCTCAAAATGTGAATTTACCTACATATAATCAGGCAGAACCTTTCCCATTTCAGCAGCCACCTTCTGCAATACCATCTTACCCTCAGCAGGATGTACCTCAAAATATGTATCCGTCTGCAAATAATCAAACCATTCCTGCCCAACAACAGCCTTTTATGAATCCGCCTGTAGTATTTGCATCAGAAGAAGAACAGCAAGCACAGGATGAAGTTAATTTTCTGGAAAACATATACACTTACAGAACTTATGCAGTAGTGAATGGAAAATCTGTAAAAGGAAGGAAAAAGCCGTATCGTTTTATTGAAATAGATAACAAGACAAAAAATATAGAAATCTGTATTGCCTGTTTTCTTATCAGCAGTGTTCAGAAAGTAACAACTAAGAATCTCGGAAAAGATGCTGTAAACTATCAGGTGACCTGCAAGTATTTCAGCCATAAAGAAGGGAAAGAACAGAGTATAACTGTTTCCGTTCCTAAAGAAATATTGCACACTAATGAACTGATTCGTTTATTCAGAGATGAATTCGGAGATGAGCATATCCCGTTTGTATCGAAACTGGATAAAAATTGCAGTGACTACCTTTCTGATTATATCATTCAGAAATATCAGCAGAATCCAGACAAAAAAGAAGTGTTCAAGCGACCGATTACAGAAGATATCAGTGAATTAGACGACACAGACAAAAAATATCTGACAAAAGATTTCTATGACGCAGTTTATCATAATGCTTCTGTTGAAACGAAACTGCTTTTATCAGCTGGGTTCGGAGCTGTCTGTATTGATAAGCTGGAAGAACTGGATATTGTTTCTGGTACACCACACATAACAAAAGCAATCATCGTCTATGGATGTCAAAATGCTGAAAAACAAAGATATACCGCCTCTCTTGCCTCAGTGCTGTATGATGATAACCAAATAAAGAAACTGTCAGAAATCAGAGTCACATCGAAAAAGGATGAACTGAAAAATATCTTTTTTGAAAAGCAGTACCAGGTACTGTTTTTTGAAGATGATTACCAAACCAGCAATTATTCAGCAAAGCAGAATATCGGAAAAATCCAGCGTATTACAGAATATGTCAGCAGCGGAATTACAAGTCAGGAGATGTACCCTGTTCCTTGCACAGCAGTCATCTTTACGAAAAGAAAGCTGTCAGAATTCAAGGAATTTGCTGATGACTGTATCTTTCTGGATGCTGGAAAAGCAAATATAAACGGCTATAATACTGAAAAAATTTGCGGTCTTGTAACAAATTTTTTAAGTCTGCTGTATCGTAATATGAGACACTTTTTGAAAGACGATGCAAGACAAATAAAAAATGTACTGCATGATTATCCTGATATTGGAAATACAGAACAGAGTATTATTGATATTTATAATATTTATCAATTCATAGTTAAAAGCATATTCTCAATTTACGGAATTGATACATCTGAGAAAGAAGAAGACATCATTTGGCATAGAAACAAAAGAAGCGAAATCAAAGAATTGAATGCTTTAATTTCAAATGGTCAGCTTCTTGATGAAAATAGAATTGTCAGTCAGTTTGTTGATAACCTCAATTCGCTTATGAAGAAAAAGCAGATTGCAGTAAAGGCATATGATAAATCACTGATGGTATTCAATGCAAATTCTCAATATTCAAGCATCACACAAGCGTTTCTTTATGAGCATGAAAGCGAGGAGCTATTGTTATTCTCAAACAACGATTTTGAAAAGCAGTTTTCTTCTCCTGCGGTTGATATGAAAACTCTGCGTGAAATTCTGAGCAGCCATCATTGTATGACAATCAATTATTCAGAGAAAAGCTGTTTCAGAATGCCGATTGATGAACGAAAATTATACGCTGCTGTAAAAATAAGCTGCCTGAAAAAAGAATTCATTGCTGAACTTCCCCAGCTTCATCCCATATTTACACCGAATTTGAATGACGGTACGAAACGTATTCTGCTCGGCGATGATGAACATGGGAATCCGCTTTACTGGTCTTTAAAGCAGGAAAACAGGTCGGTTCTGATTCAGGGCAATACCAGAATGGGAAA
Organism: Oscillospiraceae bacterium; assembly: GCA_017483465.1. Classification (GTDB taxonomy): domain Bacteria; phylum Bacillota; class Clostridia; order Oscillospirales; family Ruminococcaceae; genus UBA3855. The sequence continues at coordinate 23,779 of JAFUWN010000094.1, read as the reverse complement.
GACTTACTTCACAACGACTCGGCTGATTATGGGGCTGCATCAGGCTGGATGTAATATCATTGTGTTTGAAAGTGCAGCTCCAAGTTACAGCGAACATGAGCTGAAAAAATGTCATTTCGATGATAAATTTATTGCTATGAATTTTTATTATGGAAAAGCAGAAACAGCCTCTGAAATCATAAGAGAATTTGAAACGCATAAAAATCGGGTGTACATTGTCAGCAATCTGGTTTCCGACAGTGAAAAACAGAAACTGTGTGATTTGATATTCAAATATCAGCAGGAAAGTTTCAATGCAACTTTGGAACAGACACACCCATTGTTTGTTGTCTTTGAAGAAGCTGGTGATGGTAATCTGTACGATACCGCAGAAGTCAAAAGAATCTATAATCAGGGCAGCAAACTGAAACTGAGTGTCATCACGATTCTGCAAATGTTCATCGGGAAGGGTTCACAAAAATTCAGACGTATGGCAAGACAGGCATCTTTGAAAGTATCATTCAGATGCAGCAAAGACCATGTCAAATATTTTACGGATTCCATACCTCCTGAAAGAAGAGCAGAGATAAAAAATAAACTCACCCTGCTGGACATCGGAGAAGCTGTCGTCTGCGGAGATTTTGAAAATCCAGAAGGCAAACTGGAAGCTGGATGTTTTCTGATTAAAGCATAGTCTGTTCCCAAATAAAACTTTTCTGAAAAAAATCAGAAAAACTGGACAATTGGACAAGTTGTCAGAAAAATTCAAAATATCACGCTTTCATTCAGAGCAACAGATTAACCTCCAATTGTGCCATAATTTAATCTACACTTACACTGCACATACGCCGATGCAAGTGGTAGTGCGCTGCCCCAAATATTCAGAAAAAGTTATACCAAAATATGGTTGTGTTTTCGTTAAATATAATATATCACGTCACCTAAATTAAAAAACACAATTTTATAATTTCTGAAAATCGATTTTTTGATGTATATTTTATATCTTTTTTAAAATAGGTGACGTGTTATGCTTTATTTTATTGAAAAAGAACAAATGTTCCGATTGCTTGGTTTCAGTTTTTATCTCAGTTTGACACAATAGGAACACTTATCAAAATTTCTAGCGAAACTGCTGTCCAATTGTCCGATTTGTCCAGTTTTTTTCAAAAGACTTTTTTCTATGCTCAAAGTCAATACTTTATCCTTCCGTTGATGGCGGAGAAAGCTGCTGTCCAATTGTCCGATTTGTCCAGTTTTTTTCATAAGACTTTTTCTATGCTCAAAGTCAATGCTTTATTCTTTCGTTGATGATGGAGAAAGTAGCTGTCCAATTATCCGATTTGTCCAGTTTTTTTCATAAGACTTTTATATCATTCTTCTATAATACAGGTTCATTACTGCCTTGAAATAAAATTATATTTCTGAACGTACATGATAACATTATCCTGAGCTGTTTAATTTTGAGATAATGAATTAAAATTGATTCTGGGTGTATTCGTCCACAAAGCAAGATATAATGCATTGTGGACGAATTTTCATACAGCACTGCCTGTATGGTGTCTTAGAAGAGATTAAGGGCTGACACAAATAAATAGAACCATACGGGAAAACAGTGCCTTATGGTTCTCCTGGATTTATTGCCCGATTAACATTCTCTTCCATAAATCCAGTTTGTGTCTGTTATAAATATTAGAATTAGATTATGTCACTATTTGAACGTCTTATCTTAATGTCATTTTTTGGATAGCGGTCGATTTTCCTCTAAAACCGACAAAAAGTATAGATAGTATAGATTAGAATAATGCAATTTGATTTGCTAATTTTATAGATATGTTAGATAAATTTATTTTGATTTGAAGAATATTATCATTCATCTCCTCTTGAAAATCTGGAACGGACGATAAATCTGCCGTGGGTGTGGTGTCGTGCCACAGGCACTCCCCACCCACAGCATCTAAAAAAATAAGAAAAATGGGGGATTTTGTACAACTCATTATATATATAATGTAAATGTACATTTTCCCCCACTTTTTGGATTTTACTCTGTGAGAGGCGAAGCGCAGCGAAGCCAAGCCTCTCACGGAGAAAACATCGTCCTCTCCAAATTCACCAATGAAATTTTAAACTATTATGGTAAAAAACAATTCAAAAGGGAGGATGACTATGAAACGGATAATTGCTCTGAATCATCATATGGATGGATATAACGACATTATGTTTAGTCTTTCTATCAAGTACGGTATTCAATATGCACAGATAGAAGAAGAAAATGGTAATGTCATGCTGTTTTCAATAAAAGAAGAACTGGAAGATACCCGAACCGTTAATTATTTCAGAGATTTATTATGCTATATATTTAATACTGAGCCGTCGAATTATTTCTATACTTCTTCTACAGCCTATGAGGTCAGTATTTATACGATACTGCTTGCTTTTGTCGATTCTGTTCGTAATAATTATAATGACCGACATTACAAAGAAGCTATCAAGAGATTTCATGACAGCAGAAAAATTGAAACGATTGACAGTATGCCCGTGATTCATCAGCTTAAAAATGGTAAATTCATGCTTACACCAACAGAGTATTACCAAGTTGGTTATGACACCAGAGAACGAATTGCACCAGAAAAGCTCAAAGGCAATACACAACAGCAGTCAGGCAATAGAGATAAGAATAAAAGGGCAGTATATCGTAATTTTAATTGGAATAATCTGTATGAAAGCTGTCATTTATACCGTTCTTTTTGTGATGGCGAAGAATTCTATGATGCTGAACAGATATTCTTGATTGCAAGAAATCTTTGTGGTGCTGAAAAAGGAAAACAGCATTTTCTTGACATTATTAAAGATAGAGAAGCAGAGGGTTATTATCATTGGAAAGAGATTTTAACAGCGATTATCAAAGGCAATATCCCTCTTGCTCCATGTGAAGAATGTGAATATTGTGATTGTTGCCAGCATTCTGAAAATATGCTTCTGACTGCAAAACCTCAGAGAACCGAAATTCGTCAAACACAAAAAGAACGTTATGTATCTATCGAAGAAGTCACCAAAGAATTAAATCAGGCATTTCAAAAAACAATTGATTCATATGATAAATCTATTTATATCATTAAAGCTCAAACGGGTATCGGCAAGACACAAACTTATCTGAATTATATGAAAAAGGCTGATAAATCGCTGTTAATTGCCGTTCCTACACATGACTTAAAGAAAGAGATACTTCAAAAAGCAATAAATATGGGCATCCAGAATATTTGCTGTACACCTGACTTAGAGGATTATGTATTATCTGATGATTTAAAGCGTGAAATTGATAATCTTTATACAGTTGGTGCAGGTGAATATGTTTTGAAATACTTGACAGGTCAGCTCCAAAAGTTAAAGCATGATGATTCTGATTATGTCAATATATTGGCTTATTTGAATGCTTTAAAATCCGCTTACCGCTCTAAAGGTCATATTATCACTACTCATGCACGATTGATGCACATGAAACAGGAAATCCTTGATACTCACGAAATTATCGTTGATGAGGATATTTTGAGAACGGCTATCAACGCAAATTCTGTTAACATGGAAGAGCTGAAAATTGTCCGTAATTCGGGAATATTTAATGGTGCTGTACAAAGCAGACTGAATTATCTGTGCATGAATAGAGGCTACCACAAATTAGACAAGCTGTATTTTGAAAAAGATGACGAACTTATGAAGAAAATCAGCGGTTTGCAATCGAATATCTGTGACCTGCTGAATTCTGAATATGTCTATATTACGTCTAAAATGATACATTACTTAACAGATAATCCGTTACCGCAAAGCCAACTGATTATTTTATCAGCTACAGCAAGTCCAAAGTTATATCAAGAGTTTTATTCTGAAAGACGGATTGATTTCTATGAATGTCAAAAAGCCCAGTATAAAGGCAGAATCATTCAGCACACCGATTGCAGCTACAGCGGATATGTCCTTGAAAAGAATCCTGACCGTATCAGCAGCCTTTACAGCTCAGCTAAATGTGACGAAATAATCACCTTTAAGAATATTGAGCAGGAATTCAATACAAAGTATCATTTCGGTAATGTGGAAGGCTTGAACTCTTTGAGCGGTAAAAATTTGTCTGTGATTGGCTTACCGAACAAACCAGATTTTGTCTATTGTCTTTATGGTATGAGAGCAGGATTAGAATTAACTCAAACACAGAATATGCATCACCAGAGAATTGAATGGAACGGCTACAGCTTTTCGCTCAATACCTTCAAGGACAAGACTTTACAAGATGTTCAAATCTGGATGCTGTCATCTCAACTGGAACAGGCAGTAGGACGGGCAAGATTATTGAGAAATGACTGTACCGTAACAGTTTACGCAGGATTTCCAGTAGAACAAGCTGAATTCCGCAGATAAATAACCTAACATAATAGTAAAATAATATTTATAATTCAGGAGGTAGTATTATGGAAAATAATGATATTATGAAATTAGAAGAGGTCATGCAGTATCTCGATATTGGTAAAAACACCCTTTACGGACTTTTGAAAAGCGGTGAACTGAATGCCTTTAAAATCGGCAAAGTGTGGAAGATACCCAAGAAGTCAGTGGAAGAATATGTCAGCAAATCACTTCAAAGCAATCAGCAGGTACAATCTGACCCATAACCCAAATCAATGCATTACAGCAAAAATAGAGTTTCTCAGCTTAGGTATCATGCCAGCTGAGAAAACACTATTTTAATTTATATGTATTATTATCAATAAAAATAATTAAGCATAGATATAGTTTTTTCTAATTTTAGTATAGCTAAATAATATATTAGAATCAGCTGCGGATAGCTATGGCACATGTTGGTATGTGGATTTTATCAGATTAGTCAGAAATTAACACAACATAGTATTAAAATAAATAATTCAAATAGAAATAATATCAGGAGGTAATATCATGAACGAAATTATTTTAACCCGTGAAGAAGTCATGGAAGTACTAAAAATCGGCAAGAGTACATTTTACAAGCTGGTTCATGAAGGCAGACTTAAAGCATTTAAAGAAGGCAACCGATATAAAGTACCGTCTTCATCCGTAGATGAATACATCAGCAATCGGATGAACCAGTCAGAAAGAAGGTGAAATTTATGCTTGAGTATATGAACTATCAAGAGATGAAAGCATTCCTTACTGTATCAGAAACAGCAAGACTACTATGTGTCAATTACAGCACGGTTCTAAGAATGATACATTCTGGTCGGCTGCCTGCCGTCATGATTAGAAACAGATACAAAATCAAGGCTGGTGATTTGAAGGATTATATCCAGAAATGTTAAAATTAAAAAAATCCCCGATAGTCCCAGCTCTGTTATGGAGCGGGACTATCTTGTTTTTTCTTCTCTTTATCAGCTTCAATTTTTAATATTACTGCCAGCATATTTTCAGCAAGAGACTCACACTGCTTATAAAGTTCAGTAATATTGCTTTCTGTGCCTTCCAATTCCGTTTCTTTGAAATTCTTATTCTGTATCTTATCAAATTCCGAACGTGCTGCTTTACGAAGTTTATCGCTGTCTTCTTTAAACTTATCAACATATTTGCTTACAAGTTTCTTTCCTTTTGAAGGATTTCGTTTTCCTGATATAAAAAGCATCCAGCCTTCCTCTTCCAGCTCTCTCAGATAGTCTTTAAATGGTAAATCTGAAAGCATTCTTGCTTCTAATATTTGTCTTAATTCATCATATTCTTTGAAAACATTTCCATTTGGTGCAAACCGAATTCTTCCACTACAAGCTGCCCTGACATTAACATATAAGTCAATATACTTCCCTGTAATTATCTTTAAATTCTCAATTTCATTTTCTATCTGCTGACTGGTATTGTGCTGAAAACGTGACTGCTGCATCTGATTCGGGAAAGCTTTTTTCCAATAGCTGTTCATAACTCTATCCATACCAGCATGAATTTCATCTGCTTTTTCATCATCAAGTTTTTCTTCATATTCTACTATCTGTGTATAAGGATTCTCAATTTCTGCTTCTCCCAAAGGTTCAAGATTTTTTCTGATGCAAACACCATTTTCATCAAATTGGTAAAGTTCATCCGCAAGTATATTGATAGTCTTCACAACTGCTGTTTTCAGATTCAAAGTCAGTGATTCTGTTCTTTCATGGAATTTTAAGTGATACGGATTAAAATCAATGATTTTCTTATGACTTTTTTCAAGCTGACTGACTTCATCTGTCCAATAGATAATGTTTCTTGACCATTCATTAAGCTTATAGATGATATCCTCAAAAAAATCTGTTGAGAATTTATCATAGTATTTTACGGTCAGGGTCAGAAATGTTGCCAATGCCGTTTGAAATGCATCCATTGTTTCTATAAAATGCACACTCTCATCAGCATTAACTAATTGAAGCAGCACACGATACTCATAATCTCTGAGCAGTTCATCATCATTCAGCAGCTTATAAGATTCCAGAATTTTGTTAATTCCTCTAGTACTTACACCATCTGCTTTTGCTTTGGCATCCGAAAACACATCATCCATTTCCAGTTTAATCAGCAATAACAGCAGATTTTTGATTTCATACCGAAATAGAAAATCAGAGGTTGTATCATTATTTCTGAAAATATTTCGACCTATAAAATATTTTTCTTCCAGTGCAGCAATTGTCTTTTTGACTGTCTGAGTAGATTTTCCGAACAGACTTTTTCCTTCCTGCTTATCAGATACTTCTTTATAAGTCAAATCAATAGTTTTTTTCATATAGCATCTCCTTATTATTGAAATATAGGATAAAATCAAAATTATACAGTTTCACCAAACTAAAGTGTATAATTGTTTTTGACGGATACTGCAAAACATGATATAATACAATCACATCAATTGAAAGGGGTGAACCAAATGACTTCCACAGCTAAATGCATCAGTCCCACCGAAGCGGCTAAACTCATTGGCATCGGACGCACTAAATTCTATGCTCTGCTGAAAGAAAACCAAATCCCTCATATCAGAATCGGACACAGAATCCTGATTCCTGTCAAAGAGCTTGAAAACTGGATTCATCAGCAAATTATAAAAAATCATAAAATTGGAAAGGAGTGATTATATGGCTAAAAAGCGTGGGAACGGCGAAGGTTCTATTCTCAAACGCAAAGATGGAAGATGGCAGGCAGCTTTTTCAGCACAGCTCCCTACTGGCGAACATAAGAGAATCTATCATTATGGCAATACCCGTAAGGAATGTGCGGATTGGCTCACAGAAATGCAGCATAAAGCCTCTATGGGCAAGCCTGTAACTGCTGCTGATATTTCACTAACAGAATGGCTTGACGAGTGGTTCAGAAAGTATTGTATCAATATCAGAGACAGCACCAGAATGAATTATACTACTTATCTCACTCATATCCGCAGACACAGAATCGGTCAGATTCACCTGTCAAAGCTCACCACAGATGACCTTCAGGACTTTATTCTCTTTCTGCAAGATAATGGGAAATTAGATAACTCTGGAGGTCTGAGTGCCAAGACCATCCGCAACTTGTTTCAGATGCTTCATAAGGCTCTGAAACAGGCAGTCGGCAATCAGATTATCTGGTCAAATCCCTCAGATTATGTGGAGCTTCCGAAAGTACATCAAAAAGAGGTTGAATTCCTGTCTGCTGAGGAGCTGCACCGATTACTTGAAGCAAGTGATGGTGAAACATGGCAGACTGGCTTGATTCTGATGATGACAACTGGAATCCGTATCGGAGAACTGTTAGCACTTCGTCAGGACAGTATCTGCTGTGAAGAAGGCATCTGGTATCTAAATATCCGTCAGACCTTGCAGAGAGTCAAAAATTTCAATGCGAAAGAAGGTGAAAAAAGTACTGTTCTACGCTGTTCCGACACCAAAACAGATAACTCCAGAAGAAAAATCCCCATTCTGCCTGAAGTTGTCAAGCACTTACAGACACACATCACGAGACAGAAAATCGCTGCTGACCAAAGCTACGGACTTTATGAAACGAATCCCTATCTTATCAGCAATGAAATCGGAGAATGTGTTGACCCTTCCACATTCAGAAAATGGTTCAGCCAGATTATAAAAAGAACCGATATTCAAAAGAAAGTTACTCCCCATAAGCTGCGCCATTCCTTCGCTTCACACTGTTTAAAGAACGGAATGGACATCAAGAATATCAGTTCCCTGCTTGGTCACTACAGCACAGACTTCTCCGCAAGAGTCTATGTGCATACTGACCTGGAAGGCAGCTATCAGGCAATGACCCACTGTCAAAGCTTCATTCAAAATTTATTAAATTCTCAATCACACAGGGTAATAACCCAGAAAGGAAACTATTATGAAAATTAGTGAAATGGCAAAAATTATAAATAAGATTGGTTCGCCGAATATTTATGTTGACCCCAATCAGAAAGACTTCTCCAAAATTGCACCTGCTCTCATGGCGGATAAAATCATGAAGACTGGCATTATCGGATTTGATGACAGAGTTACCTATATCCATACCAGCACCCACTACCAGTATATCTCGGAAGAGGATACAATTTACCTGATTCCTTTGTTGTTAGACCCGTCCATCAGAACGAATATCCCCAGCAGCTGTATTGTGGAATGTGCCAAACGTCTCAGACTTCTGCCTGAATTGCAGTGGAATCTGACAGAAGAATTCTGGAATCAGCAGTTCTTCCTGAATGTTCAGAACGGTGTCTATGACATTATGAAACAACAGCTCTGTGAACACAAAGAAGAAGACAAATTTAATTATGTCCTCAATTTCAATTATCAGCCCCACTGCAAACTTGACGATGCTCCCCACTTCAAGAAATTCCTCGAAACCAGTCTTGATGAAGAAAGCAGCAGATGTTTGTTATTTACTCTCGCCTACTGCCTGTCTTCTCTGACCAAAGGCAGAAAAGCATTCATCCTTTTAGGACGTGGAAAAACAGGAAAGTCTACCATTCTGAATCTGCTCCAATCCGTCATCAGCTCCGACCTTGTTTCTAATGAGCCGTTCTATACAATGGGAAGTGAACGTTCCAAAGCCAAGTATATCGGAAAGAGAATCAATATTTCCAGAGAAAACAGCAATATCCCCATGAAACACGAAGACAGTTTCAAGAGTTTGATTTCCAATGAAGAAACCAGCGGTCGCAACCTTTATGAGAATATCAAATATTTCCTCCCGCTCCTCAAATTTATTTTCGCCAGCAACTGTGAACTGAACTTTGCTCATCCTGACGATGCAGTCTATGACAGACTGATTATCATTCCTTTCAATAAAGAAATCAAAGAGGAAGACAGAGACATTCATCTGGATGAAAAACTCAAAAAAGAGAAAGACATCATTTTCTCCATCATCATTGACACACTGAAAGAGCTTGTGGAGTCCAACTATGACTTCCATGAGTCAAAAGAAGCCAAAGAATATATCTGTCAGCGCAGAATGCTCCTTCATAGTGTAGAAGACTTCCTTGATGAAAGAGCTGTACTGGATATTCACGGCAGTGTCCCATCTACAGAACTGAACAAACTCTACGAGGAATGGTGTCATATCAATAACATTCCTGCAATCGGCAGAAATCACTTATACAAGCACGTCAAGGACTACAACAAGGAAATTAGATACTGCAAGGTGGATTCCCCCAACGGCAGAGTGAACGGTTTCAGCAATCTCAGAATCAAGAGTGCAGAAGAAATTGAAGCAGACAATGTCAAAAGAAACTCTGAAAGCAATGCAGAACCCAGTACACTCACTAATTCAGAAACAACCGCAGAATAAAACTCAAAGCAGGGCAGCTCATAAACTGCCCTGCTTCTATTATACCATCAATATTACAATCCGTCAATTCATTTTCGTAAAAAAATTAAATTTGACTGCCTGCCACTTTATAAGAATCGATGTCAGCCTTCCTGTTCACGTCAACTTGTTACACCTGAAATTCTCCTGATGATTTATAGTGCTTATCAGGTCAAAGTATACACTCCCATTCACACGGTTGGCTACAAGCATATTCCACTGATACCAACATACTAATCGGAGTCTTCCTTTTCCCTATCATGTCTGCATCACCAAAACATGAAAACTACAAAAATTTTCTGGTTGATGTACGGTTGCTGCAATTTGTCACATGACCTGTTGCACGATAAAAATCTCTATAGCAAAATCCAATTTATATCATCATATTTTTAAATATTACTTTATACTTATTTCATTTCTGCTATTTCAATTTTTGGCTATAAGCAGGCAAAAAGAAAAGCACCTACCAAACAACGTGAGCCTCTTTCCTCCACTCATTATGTTTGGTATGGTGCTTTTCGGTGTGGTTGCGGGAGCAGGATTTGAACCTACGACCTTCGGGTTATGAGCCCGACGAGCTACCGAGCTGCTCCATCCCGCGATAATTTTTTACTCCTTAACCGGAGTACTTATATAGTATATCACAAAATTAAGATAATGTCAATAGTTTTTTTAAATTTCATATAGATTGCATTATTTTTTCCTGATTTTATATTAATAATTAGCTATATTTTAAGATTGACTATTTCGGAGGCTCTGTATTTTTTTCCTGACGATTATCTAACAGGAAACCGCATAAGATCAGGACAACCGCTGCTGAGAGGAAGAAGATGATACCATGTTTTGTCCGCAGATAGCGAACAAAATTTCCTGCTTCCGGAATGCAGAGAATTGTTTTTCCGACAAAATTTTCCTGTGTCACAAGAGCAGCATCTTCGACACGATTGGCATCGCCTTTGGTAACAATTCCGGAAGATTCTATTCTGACTGCCCGATGGGTTATCATAGCCTTTCCGCCAAGACGGAATGCAATCACATCACCAATTTGTATTTTATTGTAATCGGCATTCTGATTGACAAAGCAGATACTTCCTACAGGGATAGCTGGAGACATAGAACCCGTCTGCACTACATAAGGCCGAATGCCGCACAGATACAAACTGCACAGCAAAATTCCTGAAGCAATCAGAACAGAAACGATCAGAAAATAGATTTTACTGAAAAATTTTCTCAAATTTTTCCGCCTTCCCTCAAAAACAGATTTATGATATTATTATAGCACAAAAGCTCTGTTTCTGTCAACAGCAGAATAGCAGCATTCGGAAAGTCCGGAAAGTCATGCAGTATATAAAATTCCCCTGTTTTTGGCAGAGACAGGGGAATTTTTTCTGAAGATAATTATTTTTCTTAAAAATCAAAAATATACTTTACGATTTTATTTATCTTGAATGCAGGGTCTCCTGTTAATTCAAACACTTGCAAAGCTTCTTTCAAATATTGTTTCAGTATAATACTATCATAATCATCAGCAAATGATTTAATTATTTCAAAATTACTATAACTGATAACGAAACTATTTTCGTCAGTCATTCCGCTGTGTTCTGTAATTTTAATCAAGAATTCAGATTCTTTAATTTCAAAATAAAAAACAATATCTTCCGGCACATCAAAACCATAAACACCACATTTCATTAAAAGTAAATTTCTTTCTCTGTCAATTGTTCGATAGGAAGATTTCAGAATTCTTCCCATACCGTAATAAATTTTACGATTGATGAGAGTATTTCTTTCTTCTTTGGTTAATTCTTCATTAACAAAACTCATATTTTTCTCCGTTTATATCAATAAATTCTGACTGATCAGACCGGATTTTATTTTTCCCATTTACTGCAAATCTGATTGATCTGATCGGTCAGACGAGCCAGATCTTTATTGGTTCTGCCTTCGCTTCTTCTGATCAATGCCGTCAGACGTTCCAGAGCAGCAAGCAGTCTGTGATAAACTGTATTTGCTTTCGAGCCGGCCTTGTTTTTCATCACCGGTCTGGGAACGGCTTCGATCAGAATCTGATCAGAAACCGGATCGAATTCTGTTCCGCTGTAAGGGGCATAGGCTTTCAGTTTCAGATCATTCTGCAAATGGGTTACAAAGTGTTCCATGACAGAATTTTCACCGTGAATGACAAAGACTCTTTTTGGATTCTGAATATGAGAAATCCAGGTTGTCAGGCCATCCACATCCGCATGGCCGCTGATACCGGCCAGCTGACGGATTTCTGCGGCTACCTGTACGGTTTCACCGAAAAGCTTGACAGAAGTCGCTCCCTCTATCAGTGATCTCCCAAGCGTTCCGTATGCCTGATAGCCGACAAATAAAATTGTATTCTGCGGCTGCCACAGATTATGTTTCAGATGGTGCTTGATTCTTCCGGCTTCGCACATACCGGAAGCAGAGATGATAATTTTCCGGCGTTTATCAAAATTGATTGCTCTGGATTCTTCCGGTGTTGTTGCCAGAATCAGATCAGGAAATGTCAGCGGATTGATTCCCTGTCTGACATAGCTCAGAGCTTCTTCATCATAACAGCTGTTCTGATTTCTTAAAAAAATACTGGTTGCCTCGATTGCAAGAGGGCTGTCCATGAATACCGGAAAATCAGGATAATTTTTAATCAATTTCTTTTCTTTGATCTGTCTTAAAAAATACAGCAATTCCTGTGTTCGGCCGACAGCGAATGACGGAATGATCACGCTTCCGCCTCTGTCGAATGTCTGCTGAATCACCTGTGCAAAAGCAGTGACATAATCTTTGGGACGGTCATGTTTTCTGTCTCCGTAAGTAGATTCCATAATCACATAATCGGCTTCATCAATATACTGCGGATCACGGATCAGCGGCTGATTCAGATTTCCGATATCTCCTGAAAATACCAGTTTTCTGGTTTCAGAGCCTTCTGTTGCCCAGATTTCGATACTGGCCGAACCCAACAGATGACCGGCATCAATAAATCTGACTTCGACACCCTCGCAGAGCCGGAATTTTTCTTCATATCTATGCGGACGAAGCTGGGAAATTGCTCCGACAGCATCTTCCATGGTATACAGAGGCACATAGGGTTCTTCTCCTTTTCGTTCTGCCTTACGGTTTCTCCAGGAGGCCTCAAACTCCTGAATATGAGCACTGTCACGGAGCATAATACTGCACAGAGAGACTGTCGCATCTGTAGTATGAATTTCACCGTGAAACCCCCCTGCATATAACAGCGGCAATAATCCCGAATGGTCAATATGAGCATGTGTCAGCAGTACATAATCAATTTTTCCCGGAGCACAGGGAATCTGTGCATTTTCATACATATCCCGTCCCTGTTCCATGCCGAAATCTACCAGAATCCGGAAATTGTTAATCTCCAGATAGGTACAGCTGCCTGTGACTTCATGAGCCGCACCGATAAACTGTATTTTCATAAAAAAGCCTCCTTCTGAAAAATCCTGGTATTTTCTATATTATATCATAATTTTCAAGAAAATGCAAGATATTTTATAGCAACTATACAAAAAATATTTTTTTATTTACAAAACCCTGAAAATATGTTATGATTAAGATACTGATTTTGAGAAAGGGGTTATTTTTTATGAATCCACAGGCATTTTTATCACTCAAAAAAGCTGCTTTGCAGCAATGTTTTTCCGGTATGAATCCGGAACAGTTCGAGGCAATCACAACCGTACAGAATCCTGTTCTGGTTCTCGCCGGTGCAGGCAGCGGAAAAACTACTGTTATCGTCAACAGAATCGCCAATATGATTTTATTCGGCGATACTCTGCATACTCTTACAGACATTCCGGAGGCCGAGGCTCTGCAAAAACTGGAAGATTATTCTCAGGGCAGAATTACACTTACAATCGGTGAATTACAGAATCTGATTGCCGCAAAACCTGTCAGTCCATGGCAGATTCTAGCCATTACTTTTACGAATAAAGCCGCCGGTGAACTGAAAGAACGTCTTTCCGGAACACTCGGCGATACTGCTCAGGATATTCATGCGGCAACATTTCATTCTGCCTGTGTCAGAATTTTAAGAACCTGCATTCATACAATCGGCTATGACAATCATTTTACAATCTATGATTCTGATGACAGTCTGAAAACTATAAAAGCCTGTATGAAAAAATTTAATATTTCCGAAAAAAATTTTCCGCCGAAACAAGTGCTTTCTGCGATCAGCATTGCAAAAGATGAAATGATCTCTCCGAAAGATTATAAATCTCAGTACGGTTCAGATTATAAACAGACTGTCATTGCAAAGCTCTATCAGGAATATCAGTCCAGAATGCAGACGGCAAATGCTCTCGATTTTGATGACCTGATCTATCAGACTGTCCGTGTCTTTGAAACACAGCCGGATGTTCTTGAAAAATATCAGAATAAATACCGCTATATTCTCGTAGATGAATATCAGGATACCAATCACGCTCAGTACAGACTTGTCAGTCTGCTGGCTCAGAAATATCAGAATCTCTGTGTAGTCGGTGATGATGATCAGAGTATCTATCGCTTCCGGGGGGCGACAATCGAAAACATCCTCAGCTTTGAAGAACAGTTCCCCAACTGCAAGACAATCAGACTAGAAGAAAATTACAGATCTACACAGCATATTCTCAGTGCCGCCAACAGCGTAATTGCTCATAACAAAGGCAGAAAATCAAAAACGCTCCGCACTTCTGCCGGAGACGGCGAGCCTGTACATCTAATTCAGGTCAGTGATGAAAATGCAGAAGCTCTGTTCATTGCCGATCATATTCAGACAGCCGTCAAAACCGGAAAATCCTATTCTGATTTTGCTGTTCTCTATCGAATGAATGCACTCTCCAACAGCGTGGAAAAAGCTCTCATCCGGCATAAAATCCCCTATCGCATTTATGGCGGCATTCGCTTTCAGGACAGAAAGGAAATCAAAGATGTCATGGCCTATCTCGGTGTATTGCAGAATCCTTTTGATACTGTCCGATTTGAACGAATCTTAAACACTCCCAAACGGGGAATCGGTGAAACAACAGCCTCTAAAATCACGCAGATTTCACAAGATCTGCATATCAGTCCGCTGGAAGTGATCCGGAATGCCAGTCAGTTCCCGGCTCTCGGCCGGAGAACCGCTGTATTACTGCAATTCGCCTATCTGATACAGCAACTCGAACAGGCTCTGAAGCAAATGCCGCTTGAAGAATTTTTTGATTTCATGCTCGAAAAAACAGGCTATCTCAATATGCTCAGACAGGAATCAGAAGAAATTGCTCAGGAACGTACTGAAAATATCAAAGAATTCCGCTCCAATATCGTAGAATATGTTAAAAATCAGGAAAATCCCACACTCGAGGGCTTTCTTTCTGAAATGTCGCTCTATACCGATGCCGATCAGGAAATTTCCGGAGAATATGTATCTCTTATGACAATGCATTCTGCCAAAGGTCTCGAATTTGATACCGTCTTTGCAGCCGGTATGGAAAATAATCTCTTTCCCAGTTTCCGGAGTATGGATTCTATCGAAGATACCGAAGAAGAACGCCGCCTCGCTTATGTTGCAATTACCAGAGCCAAACGGCATTTATACCTGATTTATGCTCAGGAACGTCTTATTTTCGGTAATTATCAGAGAAATGCTGTCTCAAGATTTATAACAGAAATTGATACACAGCATACAGATTTGAACCAGAAAGCAAGAAAACTTTCTGCTCCGGCAAACTCCGGAACTGTCCGGAAATCCGTTCTTCAGCAGCAGATTGCCGCCATCAGTCCGAAAAAAAATCCGCCCTCGCAAGGCAATCCGGATTTGAAACTTTCCGCCGGCGACCGGGTACGGGATTCTAAATTCGGTGAAGGCACCGTTCTGCGAGCCGAAGCGATGGGAAATGATTATCTGCTTGAAATCGCTTTTGATACTGTCGGCACAAAAAGACTCATGGCAAGATACAGACAGATTACAAAGCTCTGAACAGCCTTTCTGTCAATGAAAAATTCTGCCGTCAGACCATTGACGAATGTTTCAGAATATGCTATAATAAAGAAGAATATGTAAAAATAAGGGGTTCAGATTTATGAATGTGAAATTAATCGCTCATACTGTCATGCCTGAAAAAGTCGTTGCTGCCGCTGCAAAATTATGCTATTCCGATACCGGGGCAATGAACCTCATGGACGGCCTGACAGATGAAAAAGCAGAAAGCTTTGTGGAAATGCTCAGTACGATCGGCCATGAAAGCCCGATTGAACATGCCAGCTTTACATTTGCGATCGAGGGCGTTTCCCGTTCTCTGCTGGCTCAGATCACCCGTCACAGACTCGCAAGTTTTTCCGTGCAGAGTCAGCGATATGTGAAATTAACAAATTTCCAGTATATCACACCGCCGGAAATCGCCGGAGATCAGGAGGCTCTTGCTCTCTATGAACAAACTATGCAGAACTGTGTGGAGGCTTACCGGAAATTAACCGAAATCCTGGAAGCAAGACATTATCAGGATTTTCTTTCTCAGGGCTGTTCCGAAAAAGAAGCTCATCGCAAGGCTGAAAAAAAAGCCATCGAAGATGCGAGATTCGTTTTGCCGAATGCCGGTGAAACTAAAATGGTCGTCACCATGAATGCCAGAGAACTTCTGCATTTTTTCAGATTACGCTGCTGTAACCGGGCACAATGGGAAATCCGTGCTCTGGCAAAAGCCATGCTGAAAGAAGTCTGGCCGGTTTCGCCTGCCCTGTTCGCCAAAGCAGGCCCCTCCTGCTGTTCCGGTGCCTGTCCGGAGGGGAAAATGTCCTGCGGAAAACTTTCCGAAGTCCGGAAAGAATATGAACTGCTCAAGATAAAATCAGAACCGGAAACCTGATTTTCCGGATTCTGTCATGTATATTCTGCTTACAGAAAGGAAAGATATATTATGATCTATGTATTTTTTGCAAACGGCTTTGAAGAAATCGAAGCCCTCTCCCCTGTCGATCTGCTCAGAAGAAGCGGAAAAGATGTCAAAACTGTCGGAATCGGCGGCAGCCTGATCACAGGTTCGCACGGAATCACAATCCGGACTGATCTGACGGATTCTGAAATTGTTCTCGGAAAAGAACTGGAAATGATCGTCCTCCCCGGCGGTATGCCCGGAACTCTGAATCTGGAAAAATCCGAAGCCGTACAGACAGCAATTGATTTCTGTGCCGAACGGAAAATTTTTATTGCTGCCATCTGTGCCGCTCCCTCGATCTTAGGCCATAAAGGTCTGTTACAGGGCAGAAAGGCTATCGCCTATCCCGGTTTTGAAACACAGCTCGCCGGTGCGGAAATCTCGGAACATTCCGTTCAGCAGGATGATTTTATCCTTACGGCTCAGGGAGCCGGAGCCGCTGTTCCGTTCGGCCTGAAACTTGCCGAAGTGCTCACCAGTGCCGAAAAATCTCAGAAACTGGCAGAGGCGATCTGCTATCCGGAGCATTGAATCATGAGTGCAGAAAAAAATATTCTCCGGCAGCAGATCCGGCTGAAAAGAAGTCAAATGCCCTCTGAACTCAGAAATCTTAAAAATCAGCAGATTTTTGAAAACCTGATTCATCATCCGGCTGTGCGTAATGCCGATGTACTTCTTGCTTACGCTTCCTGCGGAAACGAACCGGATACCTGGCAGCTGATCCGCTGGGCTTTGGAACAGAAAATTCCGCTTGCTCTGCCGAAATGCGAACAGAACAGACAGATGAAATTTTTCCTGATCAGCCGTCTGGAAGACTTACAGGCCGGAACTCACGATATTCCCGAACCTGTCACGAATCAGAAAGCTGTCATCACAGAAAAAACCGTCTGCCTCGTTCCCGGTCTTGCGTTTACCAGAGACGGAATCCGTCTCGGACAGGGCGGCGGCTATTATGACAGATTCCCGAAAAATTATCCGGAATTATATACAATCGGAATCGGCTATGACTTCATGCTGCTCGATTCCCTGCCCTGCGAAGCTCATGACTGCCAAATGAACGAAATTATCACAGATACCACGGAGGTTACACATGAAGTCTGAAAATGAAATGGATTTTACCGGAACGCTTCCGGAAGAAGATTCCGATCTCAGACCGGAAACAGAAATCAGACATAAAAGAAAACGCACCCATCAGGAGGAAGAACCGGAATATACTCCCGAAAAGCCAAGACATTCCCAAAGTTCTCATCATAAAACCAAAAAGAAAAAAACATCTCAGAAAGAACGCCGTCAGCGAAGTGCCAGAGTCTATGGTGTTCTGATTATGCTGACTGTTGTCTTTGTCGTTTCGATTTCTCTTGCTGTCGGCATTATCGAAGTCGGAAAAGACATGCTCGGCATTAACGGTTCTCAGCGGCTTGTATTATTCAATATTCCCGAAGGGGCAACCACAAAGGAAATCGCTCAGAATCTCTATGAAGACGGCATTATCAGAATCCCCAAAGCGTTTGAATATTTCTCACGGCTCAGCAAGGACAATGCCAATTTTGTCGCCGGAAATCATGAAATCAGTGCTTCCATGGCTTATGAAACACTGATTGCCGAACTTTCCAAAAGCATGGCTGATGATGATTCTCAGGCTGTTGTGGATGTCATGTTCCCCGAGGGTATCACCCTCTACGATGCCGCTATGAAATTACAGGAAAACAACGTCTGCGAGGCTTCCAAATTCCTGTATTATTTCAATGCCGGAAATCTGGGCTATGAGTTTGAAGACCATCTCCCGCCGGCAAGCAGTACCCTCAAATTCTACCGCATGGAAGGCTACTGCTTCCCCGACACTTATACTTTCTATGAAGAAAGCGAGCCTGCCGATGTCTGCCGGAAAATCTATATGAATTTCAATCTCAAAATCACAGACGAATATTATGACCGTATGAATGAACTGGGTATCTCTCTGGATGAAACCATCACACTGGCTTCTATTATTCAGAAAGAAGCCGCTCATGACGGCGATATGCCCATGATCTCTTCTGTCTTCTGGAATCGTCTCAACAGTCCGGAATATTCCAAACTCCAGTCGGATGTCACTACTCTTTATGTCGAAAATGTCATCAAGCCGAATATTGAGCTGGATAACCAGGCAATCTATGATGCCTATGACACTTATGTCTGCAACGGTCTCCCGGCAGGTGCCCTCTGCAATCCCGGCATTGCCGCAATCGAAGCCGTTTTATATCCCGCAGAATCAGATTATTATTACTTCTATGCCAATGTCGATACGGGTGAAACTTACTTCGCCCGTACCCTTGAGGAACATAACGCCAATATCGAAATGGTAGAGCGAATCCGTCAGGGTCTGCCGCCTGTAGAGGAAGAAAATCCCGAGGGAGAAGAAGGAGCAGAACAGTAATGGCTTTTACTTATCATGAAATACTGGCACCGGCAGGCGATACAGAACGCCTGCTGGCTGCTCTCGATTTCGGTGCCGATGCCGTCTATCTCGGCGGAACTCTGTTCGGTATGAGAGCCGGTGCTCCGAATTTCGATGCCGAAGCTCTCTGTAAAGCCGTCCGGCTGGCTCATCAGAGAAATAAAAAAGTCTATCTGACTGTAAATACACTCCCCAGAAATCAGGAACTTGCGTTTCTGCCGCAGTTTATCTCCGAGGCTGTCAATGCTCATGTCGATGCCCTGATTATTGCGGATCTGGGTGTACTCCAGACGGTCAGACAGCTCACTCCAAAGATGACAATTCATATGTCTACACAAACCGGAATCGTCAATTATGCCTCGGCAAATGCCCTCTATCAGATGGGTGCAAAGCGTGTCGTACTGGCAAGAGAACTCTCACTCGAAGAAATCGCCGAAATCAGAAAAAATATTCCGGATGATCTCGAAATTGAAGTCTTCGTTCACGGGGCAATGTGTGTTTCTTTTTCAGGCAGATGTCTGCTCTCGGCGTATTTTACTGACCGTGATGCCAATCGGGGGGCATGTGCTCAGCCCTGCCGCTGGAAATATTATCTTACAGAAGAAAAACGGCCTCATCTGCCTATGGAAATTCAGGAAACTCCTGAAGGCACTTATATTCTCAATGCCCGTGATATGTGCATGATTGATCATCTGGACAAGCTCGCCGAAGCCGGTGTGACTTCATTCAAGATCGAGGGACGGGCAAAATCAGCTTATTATGTCTCTGTGATTACAAATGCCTATCGGATGGCAATGGATTATTATTTGAAACATCCTGATCATTATCAGCTTCCGGAATGGATTCATAATGAAGTATTCAAAGTCAGTCACAGGAGATACTGCACCGGATTTTTCTTCGGTCATCCGAATGCCTGTCAGTACTACGAAAACAGCGGTTATATCAGTCAGTGTGATGTTGTCGGGATTGTTGACAGATGTGAGAACGGCATAGCCTATGCCACACAGAGAAATCGGTTTTTCTCCGGCGATACGGTCGAGATCTTAGCTCCGCAGCAAAAGCCTGTCAGCTTGAAATTAGACGAAATCTATAATGCTGACGGCGAGAAGATCGAAACCGTCAATCATGCCATGATGGAATTTTCATTCCCCTGCGAATATGATTTCCCGAAAAACAGCTTAATCCGACTGCCTGTCCAGAATCCCGTACAGGAGGATACTGCTATTATATGAAACAGCTATTCCGATCGAAAGAATTAAGAACGGCATGTATTTTATTCTATGTGATTCTCTATATCATATGGGCATTGAAAGAATTAGTGCTCCAGCCGTTTCTGACACAGTATATCGCAGAAAATTCTGTTCCGATGATTATTTTATCTGACTGGATTCTGAAAAATCTTTTCTGGACACTTCCTGCCGTTTTGTTAATCCAAAAATTCGATACAGATTTATATCTCTCTAAAAAAGAATTATTTCAAAAGCTATCCGGATGGAAAGAAATTCTTCCTGTTTTCGGCTATGTAACCGGCTTCTGCGTACTGAGTTCCGTCGTTTCTCACAGAGGATTCTATTTCAATGCCGATGGCTTAACAGAATGCTTAACATTTGTTTTTGTCGGCATCACAGAAGAATTTGTATTCCGGGGCTTTCTTCTGAATGCGACTTTCACAGAAGATAATAAATATCTTTCACTGGGTCTGAATGCCCTGCTATTTCTCTGCATACACTTCCCGATCTGGATTCTGTACGGAAATTTTATCGCATATTTTGCAAATTTCGGCTTTATCACGATTATTTTACTGGGTCTGTTTTTCAGCTGGTCTATGCTGAAATTCCGTAACATCTGGATTCCGGTCGGCCTGCATATGCTATGGGATATTCTCGTCACGCTTCTGAATTAAATCAAAAAAACGGCAGTCCCGAAAGACTGCCGTTTGTTTTTCGTAATGTGAAATTACTTGAGTTCTGCGAAATACTTGATTGTTCTTACCATCTGGCTGGTGTAAGAATTTTCATTGTCATACCAGGAAACAACCTGTACTTCATACAGACCATTGCCGATTTCAGCAACCATTGTCTGAGTTGCATCGAACAGAGAGCCGTACTTCATGCCAATTACGTCAGAAGAAACGATCGGATCTTCATTGTAGCCATAGGATTCAGAAGCAGCAGCCTTCATAGCAGCGTTGATGCCTTCTTTAGTAACGTTTTCACCCTTGACAACAGCTGTCAGAATTGTGGTAGAACCTGTCGGAACCGGTACACGCTGTGCAGAACCGATCAGTTTGCCGTTCAGTTCCGGAATTACCAGACCGATTGCCTTTGCAGCACCTGTGGAGTTCGGAACGATGTTAGCAGCACCTGCTCTTGCTCTTCTGAAGTCACCCTTTCTGTGAGGGCCGTCCAGAATCATCTGATCGCCGGTGTAAGCATGGATTGTGCTCATGATACCGGACTGAATCGGAGCATAGTCATTCAGAGCCTTAGCCATCGGAGCGAGGCAGTTTGTGGTGCAGGATGCAGCAGAAATGATAGTATCATCAGCTGTCAGAGTATTTTCATTTACAGAGAATACGATAGTCTTGAGGTCGCTGCCTGCCGGAGCAGAAATAACAACCTTCTTGGCACCTGCATCGATATGAGCCTGGCTCTTTTCTTTGGAACAGTAGAAACCTGTGCATTCGAGAACAACATCAACACCGATTTCGCCCCAAGGAAGATCAGCAGCCTTAGCTTCTGCATAGATTTTCAGAGTCTTGCCGTCAACTGTGATTGTGCCGGCTTCGTCATCAGCAGTTACTGTGTGAAGATTTTCGCCGATTCTGCCTGCATAGCCGCCCTGAGCGGTATCATACTTGAGCAGATTAGCGAGCATAGAGGGCTTTGTCAGGTCGTTGATGGCAACAACCTCATAACCTTCTGCACCGAACATCTGACGGAAAGCCAGACGGCCGATTCTACCGAAACCATTAATTGCAACTTTTACTGACATTGGAAATTACCTCCTAAATTTTTATACTTCTATTTTACACCAATTTGAGAAAAAATGCAAGTACTTTAAGAAGAAAATCTTGATTTTTCATACCAATCTGTGAATTTTCTGCTTTTGTCACAAATTTATCAATCCTGTTTTGTGCATTTTTAACAATATTCTGAAATTCGCTTTACTTTTCTGCATGAAACCTATATAATAATAGTAAGTTCTCTGGCTTTATGCAGAATTTTGCAGGCAGAAAGGAGATTTTGTCATGACTAAAAAAGAAATCAACCGGCTGATCAGTCTTTTTTCTCAGGAACAGGAAATTGTGTGGATTGCCGACGAAAACTGGAAGATACTGGGCGGAAAAGCTGCCTATCCGTATCCGGTTCCCCTGCCGGAACTGCTCGGCATTTCTGCGGATTGCTGGAAAAAAACAGAAAAGAAAGTCTATCTGGATAAACATTTTCTAGACTGTACGGTTTATGCAGACCCGGCGGAAAAATACCGTGTGATCGTCCTGAAAAAAATCAAGCCGGATTTTCCTGCTTCAGAAGAAGATACTTCGGAAAACTATACCGTCCAGATGCTGCATCAGACACAGAATCAGCTGCTGGAATATCTGGATGAACGGGAAGATTATGAAAAATCTGATCTGCCAGAGATGTTTGAAAAAGTCTCTTTTCTGATTCAGCGAAGTATCTATCTCCGGAAACTGCTTCAGAGTGTCTACAGCGATACCCTGCAAAGAACTGTTTTTCACCTGACAGATATGCTGATCAAAATAAAAAACAATATTCAGAGAACCATCGGAATTTATGGCGAAATTCAGTTTTCTTTCCCTGATCAAGATGCTTGTATCTATGAAAATATGGAATTTTTCACCGCTGTCATCACAGCCGGCCTGATTCTCTGCCATCAGCAGAGAGGCGTTTTTCAGAAAATCTGCCTGTCTTATCATCAAATGCACGATATTGCAGAAATCCGGATAGAACTCACTCCCGACCCTGCCAGAATAGTCGATATGTCCCGGCAGATAGCTGCTCAGGGATTTACCGGCCTGACAGAAGAAACACAGCTCCTGAATACATTTTGTACCATTCATGACGGTTCCTGGAAGATGGTTAATCAATCCGGAAAAAACAGTTCTTCTTCCTGCTGTCAGATCACTTTCTCCACATCAGAAAAAAAAGAACCAATGCTAATTTTTTCGCCTCATCCTCTGCCCCAGGATTTCAGCAATGTCTATCAGATACTGCTTTCACGCATTTATCTTTCTATATTCTAATTTTCCCTGTTTACAGCCATTTTTTATTTCATAAAACTTTTTTAAAAAAATTTTAAAAAATTTTGAAAAAACACTTGACAAATGATTTAAAATATGCTATAATAATAAAGTCGTCAGGGGAGAACACCTGAAAGACAAAAAAATTAAATGGAAGCTTAGCTCAGCTGGGAGAGCATCTGCCTTACAAGCAGAGGGTCACAGGTTCGAGCCCTGTAGCTTCCATATGGCCTGGTAGTTCAGTTGGTTAGAACGCCGCCCTGTCACGGCGGAGATCACGGGTTCGAGTCCCGTTCAGGTCGTTTATTTTATGCTCTGAATGAATCAGAGGGTAAAGTTAACCGGGGTCTTAGCTCAGCTGGG
>JAFUWN010000093.1 GCA_017483465.1 Oscillospiraceae bacterium | reverse complement strand
ATTCTGCTTCTGATCAAGAGCCGTCTGGACAGCGGATTCTTTTCGGAAGACATCTTCATGCTGGTCTTTCAGAAGCTGATAACAGTTTTCTTCATTCTGACCTGTTCCGGCCGGAGAAAGATTCTGACCGAGAATCTTCGCTTTGATTTCAGCCGTCCGGAGAGAATACCGCTGTGTATCTTCAAAAGTAGCTGTTTTATTTTTGATTTTTTCAAGAATAGCCGTCAGTTCTTTGTCATCAGAGACAGCTTTCAGCATTTCCTGAAAAAGTTCCTGTTCGGTCATTCGGCATCACTCCTCAGGCCTGTCAACGCTCTGATATTTTTCGCACCCATGAAGCCATCAGAAGCCTGATTGATTTTCAGAATCGCATCTCCGAGCACACCGAGCATAGAGGAATCCGGCTCAAAGATCGGAAGATAATTGCAGCGGGTATCAGCGAAAACGCTGCGTTCATAGCTGTAATTGTCACGAATGCAGGCGGCCAGGAATCCGGCATTGACAAAGCCTGTTCCGAACGTCTGCTGAGCACGGCGGGCAGTCAGCCTCAGATTTTCATGACTTGCCCTGATCGCATCGACGGAAGAGGGATTTTCTGTTGTAAAACCGAGATCATCAAGAGTCAGTCCGGTTTCGGCAGCAAAGAGAGAAGCAAGCATTTTCATCTGGCTCAGAAACGGTTCGATACTGCCGCTCTGGAACTGACCTAAAGAGGGGAATTTATCGTCTTCATCCACGGAAAAATTCAGAAAGCTTGAGAGCGTAGCGGCACGGTTGTTAAATTCAGCCTCCTGAGAGAGACCGACAATATATTTCTGCGGCACGGAATAGAATTCAGCAGCGACTTCGGTACGCTGCAAAGTTCTCTGAGCACTCTGGATAATATCCATGCAGGAGCGTGAGATTCTGGAATGTCCGAACGGTCTTCTGGCATCGGGTCTGTTGATGACCGGAGCGAGCAGAGCATAAGGGGCTTTATGCCGGACAGAATCTGAGAGCTTGCCGTTAGTATAATAATCCGTCTGATACGGCAGAAAATAGGCTTCCTGTTCGGGATTGCCGTCCTCGTCATAACTGAGAACAGCATAGCCTTCGGTGAGCAGATTGGTAACAGGGTCGATAATTCCGGTAGCATTGCCGCCGTCGATGACCTGAAGCAGAGGATAACCGTCCTGATTCCAGCCGATATAGAGGAAACAGCAGGAGGAAATCAGAGCGGACAGAACGGAAGAGCCGTAGAGGACATCTTCATTATTGAGCCGGTAGATTTCTCCGATCTGCATAGTATCATGATCGAAACCATCAGGAACGATACGGTCAGCGAGGGTATCGACAGCTTTTGCACACCAGCCGAGGGAATAGGTAAGTGAACGGAATTCAGGCGGGATGAGAGCGGAGATTTTCCGCATAGCCTGTTTCATTTCGTAGTACTGATAGCGTAGCCGGACACGATATTTTTTTTGATTTAATTTAGTTCTGAGATAATCGATTCCATAAAGCATTATAAATTCATCTCCGATCGGCAGAAACTCCCTCAGCACAGAATTTTGAGCATTGACGTGTGGTAGTCCGGAGGCTTCCGGAGAGGGGGTACCTCTCCCCCATATGTACGCAATACAAAAGCACCGGAAAAAATCCGATGCTTCTGTATTGAAAATTCAATTCAAACAAGAGGATAAAAGTAATTTCCACACTGATTTATGATATCATTATATCACGTTTCATCCGGCAAAACAAGGCAAAGTTTATCCAGAGCCTGTTTATGCTTATATCTGACATTTCGTTCACTGTAATGCATTTTCTCAGCGGTCTGCTCGAACGTGAAATAATTCAGATAATGCCAGACAAGGACAGCCTGCAAGTCATTGTCATCAATATTCTGAATCGCTTCTGTGATCTCCTCACGAATCCGGACAAGTTCTCTTAATTTCTCCTGAGTCTGCTGTTCGGCAGCAGCAAGCCTGATCAGAGCGTCTTCAGTAGCATTTCCGGAACTTCCTGCACCGGATTCTGAAAATGATCTTGATAATCGCTGTGCAAGTGATTTTTCCCGTTCGCATTTTTCGAGCCATGCTTTCGCAGCCTTTTCCGCATAGAATGCTCTGTTCAGCCAGTTGATTTTTCTTCTCTGCTCAGGTGTCATGCCTTCAGCTCCTTTTGTCCCTGGTATCTTTTATATAGATGTTATATCTATATTATACACAATATATTGTACTTTGTCAATTATCAGATATTAAAATACACAAAAATATCCGAAGCTTACCGCTCCGGATATTTTTCATAAAATGATAAAGGATTATCTGGGGTTAGCCTTATTATATCATAGTTTCGGAATTTTGTCAATACTATAATAATTCTAATTTTTCATCCTGAAACAGGTGATTCTGATATTTATAATTCAGCAGTATCAGGTAACATTCATGCTGCTGCGTATCAATTGCACACTGTATCATATCGTCAATTATATCATCAAATACATGTGTATATTCCAGAACAGCAGACAAATTTTCCGGAAGATTACGAAGAATCGCTTCAAAAGCATATCCTTGCAGTTCTTCCTTATTCAAACCGGAAAACTCCGGAATGCCAAAAGAATCTTCACAATTTATACTCTGACTGCAAAAAATATTGAATCTAAGCTGCCATATCAATAAACGATTTATTTGAATTTTATAACATAACTGCTGCCAACGTTTCATGAAATATTCCTCTTTTCGATTTCAGCATTGACATCATTCTGGCTCTGATCAATTATAATATTCAGCATATTTTCCCTCTTTTCATTTTTTCTTGACAGAATTAAGATTTTATGCTATAATAACAAATGAGGATTTTTATTAATTCTCCCCCAATTTTATCTCAATTCTTATCTTTTCGGAAATCTCTGCCGGTTTTGTTCTCTCTCCGGCAGAGTTTTTTTATTATGAAAGCCGCTTCGCAATATCCAGCATGATTGCAAGCTCGCTGTTACCCGTGATGCAGATTTTCTTCTGAAAGCCATCATTGAACGAAATCAGCACGAATTCTTCTTTCTGATCAGTTTCCAGATATTGGAGTTCTTTGATATTCAGACGATAGATATGACTGCTCAGAAGTTCGCCAAGGGCTTTCACAAACTGTTTTTCTTGTTCTCCATGTGATTCACCCTCTTTCAGTCCTCATATGGCAGAAGAGCTCCGTTGACAAGTTCCCACTGACAGCCGGCACAATCAAACCGGATATAATTCCAGTCAGATGCGGCATAATACGGGTCACGCTGATAGGTCTCTTTCCGTCTGATTCTGTGATATTTATTGACCTCGAATGTTTCGGCATGATGATGAATTACAATCAAATTTTCGATAAATCCGAACAGGGAAGACAGCATATATTTCGCATGTTCCTCATCTGTCTGATCATAGCTCTGATTGGCAAGTTCCTCATAATCAGACTGCTTCATATTCGTTCCGGTATGGAGAGCCGGATGCCATTCAAGTTCCTCATCGAGCCGTTTCCGCAGATGATCGGCAGTTCTTTTTTCACTTTCGAGGGCTTTTTGAGTCTCTTCGAGCTTTGCTTCTAAATCTCCGATTCTGGAAAAGAATTCCTGTTCTTTTTTCAGATCAAGCTGATTGCATTCGCTCTGGATTTTCTCAGCGAGACCGTCAGCATTTGCTATATACTTCATACAGAAATCTTTTTTATCCAGTTCTCCGTCATTGTAGAATTTTTCGATCACAGAATACAGATTCTCCGGCGGATAAATCTCTGTCAGATTTTCAAATTCACTTCTCTGCATGTGAAACATTCCTTTCTGAGATTTTATGTTTTTATCATAATTTTAAATATGTGAACAATCTGAAACTGATATATTATAAAAAGTCTGTTTCCGGCCGAAGTTCTGCCCGCTTGTCCCGCAGAGCTTTTTCCTCCTGCCGTTTGTGAATCAGCGTTCCGCCCGTCTGATCTTGTCGCCGATCAGAATCTTCTAAGCGGAAATCGCTGTCAGATTTTTCATGCCTTATCAATATTCAGTCTGTCTGATGCCTTCCGGCAATGGTGAGCGGATAGTTTTACTTCTCATGCTCAGGAGAAATGAAAGATTAATTTGATCACACAACAATACGCACAGCACTGTAATTGGCCGGATCATCATCCGGATAGCACATCTTGAATGCAGCGTGTGCGAAATTCGCTCCGATTTCTCTTTCTTCTTCTTCTGTATGATAGGGGATGAACGACTCTGCTAATGTACCGAAAGCACGGTTGCGAATCAAAACACGCTTTCCCAGCGTACCATTTAGCTGTCTTACATTTTCTTCTACTTCAAGTACATCATAAGCAGAAAGTTCCATCATACTGCGTTCTTCTTTTTTTGCCATACTATCACCTCATTTCAGAATATGTAATAATCAATTTGTCCTATGATTCTTTGGCTCGTCTGAACAGCTCATTGATTGGCAGATTACTGAACCATTGTTCTTGAATCTGGATAGCTTCTTCTACTGTAAACCTGACTTCTCCACTTAATTTTTTAGACAGCGTTCTCGGCGTGATTTCTAAATTTTCAGCGATTTTATATTTTCTGATGCCGTGTCCTGCAATTTCAGCCTCTAAATTAGGGTAGACAATTCTCTTTTTTGCTGACATTTTACATCTCCTTTCAAAAAATACTTGCTTTTTCTTTCCTTATGTAGTATAATTAATTCTATAAAATACAATATAAGGTGGTAGAAAAATGGATATCGAACAGAGAGCACATGAAGTTGCTTTAGAAATTATGAAAATGCACTTTGAGATCAATCGGTCAAAGTATGAAAGTGATGCTGCTGATTCAGATGGTGAAAAAAATGTTCCGACAAATTTACTCGCTGATGTCTATTCTGTGGCTTATCATCATATTATTGATGATGAAATCGAAAAGTAAATTTTCAAAGCAAAATTAAAGAACAACTCCTGATAACAATGTACAGCTCGTGTTTCAGGAGCTTTTTTTACCTTTAGCATAGCTTTGCTTTGTGCTCTGCCTCGTTTATCATTTCAATAGCAGCTTCTAAAGCGTCCTTGCTCTGAGCAATGGTAATACCCTCACTTATGAGCAACTCATAGACTTTCAAAGCAATCTTTTTAGTTTCTTCCCGATATGCTTGGGCTT
>JAFUWN010000092.1 GCA_017483465.1 Oscillospiraceae bacterium | reverse complement strand
GAATTTCGGATTTGCTCCGCTTTTATGCTGACAGTATGATTTTGCATCCGGCAGGCACATCCGGCACTGGTGAGAATCTGACAGGCGGCATACACATCAGACAATTCCGGACAATTTTCCAGAACGCTCTCACCGGAGCAGAGCATGGCGGCTGACAGAATCGGCAGGGCACTGTTTTTGGCACCCTGCACCGTGATGTCACCTTCGAGCCGCCTGCCTCCGTGTATCACAAATTTCTGCATAGATGACACTCCTTTCAAATTTCTGCTTTTGCATAGTATGTAAAAAGTGTCAGATCTGTGCGGCATTATTCAGAATCTTTTATGAGATTCTCGATCACATTCCAGATTCTGTCCTCTGTGTCACGGATAGCGAGAGCAGCGGCATTTTTCGCCATACTCTGCAATTTTTCCGGATCTTTATATAATTTTCTGACAGCCGAAATCATTTTCTTATTCGTCACATCTTTCTGTTCCATGACAATGGCTGCTCCTGCCTTGCCAAGTACCATTGCATTATGATACTGATGATTTCCGGCGACAATGGGAGACGGAATCAGGATAGACGGCTTGCCGAGCATTTCCAGTTCTGCAAGGGCATTTGCTCCGGAACGGCAGACAACCAGATCAGCAGCAGCCATACAGGTATCCATATCGTTGATATATTCTGTAATACGGGTTCTTCTGTTTTTCATCGGCACATGATATTCTTTCATCTTAGCCGGGAAAGTATCTTTTCCCATGCCGCCGTAGCCGTGAATATGATTGATTTTTAATTTTTTAGATACATGCCATTTCAGGACTTCCGCCATGGTATCATTGATACAGCCCGCTCCCAGGCTTCCGCCGAAAGATAAAATACAGAAACTGTCATCAAAGCCGAGTTCCGCACGAGCCTGAGATTTGGTTTTCTTCAGGAGTTCTGCACGGACAGGCAGACCTGTCACGGTATATTCAATATCTTTATCAAAATATGAAAGAGCTTCTTCCACAGTCAGCATGACATGATCGACTTCTTTGGCAAGCAGTTTATTCGTCACACCGGGATAAGCATTCTGTTCATGAATCGCTGTCGGAATCCCCATCTTAGCGGCCATTCTGATAACCGGGCCGGCGACATAGCCGCCTGTGCCGATCGCAATATCCGGATCAAATTCCTGAATAATCTGCTTTGCTCTGCGGCCTGAGCCGGCTAAGTAATACAGAGCCTTGATATTTCTGCCGATATTTTCAAGACTGATTTTTCTCTGAAATCCGGCAACTTTGATAAATTCAATCGGATAGCCGGCCTGTGGAATCAGCTTTGCTTCCATACCGTTGGGAGTTCCGGCGAAAAGAAATTCGGCCTCCGGAATATGTTCCTTAATAATTCCGGCAATGGCAAGAGCCGGATTGATATGGCCGCCTGTGCCGCCGCCTGCAAGTAATACTTTCATAAAAAATCCAAATCCTTTCAGAATAATTTATCTATAAATACAGATTGCTCTGTGAGGAATCGCCGTACTGATATTTATCATGCATGAACCTGATCTGCAAGTCATGCCGTTTCTGTCGGTTAGCTTCCATGATTAATTTATCTATATGCTTTTGAAACAGCTCAGGAAACTGCAAATTTAATTTCTGAATTAAATTTTCATCATGCAGACGAATCAGCACGGGAACCATCTCAGGAAAATGTCTGCCGATATATTCGGCCGAACCTTCCTCATCAAGATGATGTACATAAATCTGAAACATCAGATCATAGCGGATTTCTGGAAGAAGCATTTCCATATCTTCATAAACTTTCAGATCCACAAATGCAGACGGCCATGCATAGCCGATATTTTTATCCGGAAAAGTGAAAAATATTTTTTCATGCGATACAAACATCGGCACACGCTCCAGATACGGACATTCTGCGAATGCTTCAAAGCTGATGCCGTCCATCACGGAGGGAAGCCGGATGTTTCTTAATTCTGTACAGCTCTTGAATGCTTCATAGCCGATCAATTTCAGACTATCCGGAAAATACAAATCTGTCAGATTTTCACAAGACCTGAAAGCCCGTCTCTTGATTTCCGTAAGATGTTCCGGAAAGATCACTTTTCTGAGATTCCGGTATTCTTTCATAGCAGAATTGCCGATCACAGTCACCTGCTCCGGAATCCTGACTTCCGCATCAGTGCCTCTATATTTGACTAATATCTGATTGATAATCACAAAATCATCCGGATAATTTTCAAGCCAGGGTGTGCCGGCAAAGGCATCATGACCAATATAATTCACACTTTCCGGAATGATAATTTCTCTGAGATTCCGACAGTCAACAAAAGCTTCACCGCCGATTCGTTCGACACTCTCCGGAATGACAATACTTTCCATCCATCTGTAATGACGGAATGCATGATCACCGATTTCTTTCACTCCGTCCGGAATCACAAGATTTCTGCTTTCGGGGTCGGAACAGCCTGTGACTCTGCCTTTTCTGGTAATATTCCACTGGATGCTCATACTGCTTCTTTTATCTCCTGTTTTTTCCGTGGAGGTTTGTCTTTATTGACGACATACCGCCCTCGTGAGATATTCAGGACGATTCCCATTTCAAACAGCTGCATCATCAGAGCCGTACCGCCATAGCTGAAAAACGGCAGACTGATACCGGTATTCGGAAGCAGATTGCTGACTACTCCGATATTGATAAACGCCTGCAAGCCGATCTGGAGTGTAAATCCGCAGGCCACCAGCATTCCGAAACGGTCTTTACTGTGTGTCGCAATATGAAAGCCCTGAGCAACCAGCAGGACAAATAACAAAATTACTGTTACTGCTCCGACAAAGCCCAGTTCTTCGCAAATAATCGAAAATACAAAGTCGTTTTCCGATTCCGGCAGATATAAATATTTCTGACGGGATTCGCCCATACCCAGACCGAAAATACCGCCTGAGCCGATTGCAATCAATGACTGCTGTGTCTGATAGGCATCATCTGATTCAAACGGATGGAACCACGGTTCAAGACGCTTTAAAAAATAGGTCTGTTTTCCGGTGAGAACTTTTGCGGCAACCCACAGGGCAATGCCTGCCAGTCCGACACCGCCTGTCAGTGCCAGATGTTTGAATCTGGAACCGCCGATAAACATCAGAATAATTCCCATTGCCGCAATCAGCAGTGTACAGGATAAATGCGGCTCTATCATCAGGAGTATGGCTATTACGCCTAACAGAATCATAAACGGCATAGTTCCGTATCTGAATTTTTTCATTCTGTCAAAATTAATATCAATCAGATAGGCAAACGAGATCACAATTGCAAATTTGGCCAGTTCTGAGGGCTGGAATGTCATACCGCCCGGAAGCCGAATCCATCTTGTACAGCCTGTTCCCAGATCTGTACCGATAATCTTGACCAGAATCAGCAGAACCACACTTCCGAGATAAGCTGCTGCTGCTACTCCAAATCTCTGAAACACATGATAATCTATCAGTGATGCTCCGACCATGGCAGCAAGCCCGATCACACCGAAAATTGCCTGACGCTGTGCATAATAATAGCCGGGCTTATCTTCATTGATTGCAATTGCATAACTTGCCGAAAACATCATCACAATACCGATTCCCAGCAAAAACAGCACAACAATTGCAAATGTCATATTAACACCGGTAAAGCGTATTTTT
The DNA here is from genome assembly GCA_017483465.1 of Oscillospiraceae bacterium. Lineage (GTDB taxonomy): Bacteria > Bacillota > Clostridia > Oscillospirales > Ruminococcaceae > UBA3855. Next base: position 22,748 of record JAFUWN010000092.1, on the reverse strand, counting down.
TCTTTTTCTGTTTTAAGTGATTTCATGAGCAGACCTCCTTTTCAGGCACGTTCCGGCATGACTGACAGAATACAGCAGAACAGGGCAAATCCTGCCAGAATCAGAATTCTCTGCATAGGTGTGCTGCCGTCTTTCCGGAGCATTCCCAGCAGTGTCCGTCTCTGAAATGCCAGCGGCAGGACATTCACAATCCAGACAGCAATATATAATAATATAATATTTAATTTATGATAATTCAGACAGAGCATCGGCATAGTCATGCCGAGCCAGTAGGTTCCTGTCTGTCCAAGGCGGCATTTGGCCGGATGCAGATTCCAGTAAAAGCAGCCGATACATGCCCCTGCTGCTGTCAGTGCATAAAGGGCGTTCAGATTCTGTTCTGCACTGATGCAGAGGACTGTAAAAAACAACAGCTGCATACTGCTGACAGTAATACAAATTCCGTCTGCCATGCGTTCTGTTCTCTGCATACTGAGCCAGAAAGCCGTGACCAGTACAGCCCTGACAGGAACACTCAGAAAGCCGGCTTCCCATTTCAGAAAACCGAAATCCAGTACAGGTTCTTCCGGCAGAAATTTCAGAAACGAATAACTTGTAAAAAATGCAACCAGCAATACAATAAAATCCGTTTCTCCGGTATCGGTTTTTCTGCGGACTGTCCGGACATAATCCGAAGTCCAGCCGATAATCCCGAATAACAATCCCTGCAGAATAATCAGCCGGAGCGAACGGCTTTCTGTCTGAAATTCCGGACTGGTTCTGTCTGCTCCGCTGATCTGCATATAGATCGAATTGCTCAGAACAAAGCCGGCAATACAGCCAAAAATCAATAAAATTCCGCACATGGTAGGTTTTAATTTATTTCCGGCTATTGTTTCGGCTTCCTGTTTTTCTGATAATTCTTCCTCCGGATCAGGCTCACAGAAACGGCATTTTTTCAGGAACGGAATAAAGGCGATTCCCATTACACCGCTGCACAAGGCCGCACTCAATGCCGCTGTGACCTGTAACCAGACAGGCATTATGCCTCTCCGTAGAGTGCAGAAATGATATTTTCCAGATGCATTCCGTGACTGGCCTTGAACAACAGCACATCGCCTTCCTGAACAGTTTCACGAAGTTTCTGAATCAGCATGTCCAGATTGTCCGTACAGAATTTCTGAATCTGATTTCCGGCGGATTCTGCAATTTTTTCAGAAGCTTTTCCATAACAGAACAGCATATCAATTCCGGCATGTTTTACCATTTCACCGACACGGGAATGCAGAGCCTCACTCATATCACCGAGTTCGAGCATATCGCCCAGTACTGCAATTTTTCTGCCGTCAGCAAGATATTTTCCAAGAACATTCAGGCCTGCCTGCATCGAGTCAGGACTTGCATTATAACAGTCAGCAATAATAATCTGCCCGTTTTTTTCCATAATATTCTGACGCATACCGGTCGGCTGATATTTGGCAAGGCCGCACAGGATTTCCTGTTCGTCCATGCCTGCGAGTGTTCCGACCAGATAAGCAGCTAATGCATTCTTAACGTTATGCTCTCCGACAGCCGGAAGCACAGCCAGAGATTTTTTACCGTCATGACAGATACTGAATGTTGTCACGCCGTTTTCTTCTTTCATATCTTCGGCAGAGACATCAGCAGGATTGCCCTGTGTCGAGAATGTATAGACAGGCCTGTTTAATTCAGATTTCAAACTGCATAATAATTTATCATCAGCATTTGTCACAAGAGGAGCATCGTCTTTCATGCCCTCTAAGATTTCGAGTTTTGCTTTTCTGATTCCCTCCTGAGAACCTAAATTTTCCACATGAGAAAATCCGATATTTGTGATCACTGCAATAGTCGGCTGAGCACTGTTTGTCATATTTGAGATTTCTCCGAAATGATTCATCCCCATCTCAACAACAGCGGCTCCGTGCTGATTTGTCAGACCGAGCAGAGTTTTCGGCATTCCGATTTCGTTATTCAGATTTGCTTCTGTTTTGAGCGTATTGTATTTTTCTGATAATACACAGGCGATCAGTTCTTTTGTCGTAGTTTTTCCGACACTTCCTGTGACAGCCACAACCGGAATATTAAATTTATTTCTGTATAAATTCGCAATATCAAGCAGAGCCTTTCCGGTATTCTTTACGACTAAGCAGGGCAGATTTTCAATCTGTGTATCTGTCACAGCGGCGACTGCTCCGGCTTCGATTGCCTGTCTTACGAAGTTATGACCATCGAACTTCTTTCCCCTCAGAGCTAAGAACAGACAGCCTTCCGGAAGTTTTCTGGTATCCGTGCTGATTTCTGTAATATCAGCCTGTACAGGGCAGTTAGTATTTAATTTTTCAGCGATCTCTTGTAAACTTAATTTTTCCATGATTTTACTCCTCCTGATTATGCTAATTCTTTCAAGGCTTCGGCAACGACTTCACGTTCGTCAAAATGTGTATGGTAATTATTCGCAAAAATCTGATAATCTTCATGACCCTTTCCGGCGAGAACAATCACATCACCGGACTGGGCTGTCTTCAGAGCATGAGCAATGGCTTCCCGACGATCGACAACAATTTCATAGGGAGTCTGCGTGTCTTTCAGACCTGTAAGAATATCCTGAATAATGGCTTCCGGATTTTCATCACGGGGATTATCAGAAGTGATAATTAATCTGTCAGCAAATTTCGCTGCTGCCTGAGCCATCAGCGGACGTTTGGTCTTATCACGGTTACCCCCGCAGCCGAATAAACAGATCAGCTCATGTTCTGTATATAACTTGACATTCTCAAGAATATTTTCAATGGCATCGGGCGTATGGGCATAATCGCAGATGACTGAAAAATCTTTTCCGGTGGGGATGACTTCACATCTGCCACGGACTCCGGTACAGGACTGCAAAGCCGGAAGGATCTGATTATTTTCCAGTCCATACAGACGGCAGACGGCATAAGCAGCGGAAGCATTGGCGATATTGAAATAGCCGGTCATCAGCATGGAAATTTTTTCCTGATTCAAGATAAATTCCGTACCGCTGGCTTTTACAGAAACGGGCTGATAGGAAAAATCTCCGGTATTGCCATAAGCATATTTTTCACAGGAGATTTCCTGATATAATCTTTTTCCGTAATCATCATCAGTATTGATAATCGCCTTATCACAAATCTGAAAAAGCATTTTCTTTGCCTGATAATAATTCTCCATAGTTTTATGATAATCCAGATGATCCTGTGTCAGATTGGTAAAGACGGCAATATCAAAATGTGTCAGGCCGATTCGCTTCTGCACCAGTCCGAAAGAAGATACTTCCATCACGACTGTATCACAGCCTTTCCGGTACATCTGATCATATAACTGCATGAGTTCAAATGTCATGGGAGTAGTATTATCCGTATGAATCACTTCATCACCAATTTCGTTCTGAATCGTTCCGATTAAGCCGACTTTATGACCATTCGCTGTCAGAATATGCTTGATCACACTTGTTGTTGTTGTCTTGCCGTTGGTACCGGTCACGCCGATAAACTTCATTTTCCGTTCCGGATGGCCGAACCATGCAGCACAGAGCATTCCGTAAAAGGCACGGCTGTCCTCTACAATAATCTGCTGTTCTCCGAGACCGAGATCATGTTCAGCAATTACAATTACTGCACCCTGTTCGAGAGCTTTTCCGGCGACAGTATGGCCGTCGAATTTTTCGCCTTTCACGCAGACAAATATACTGTCTGAAACCACTTTTCTGTTATCGTCTGTGATCATAGAAATTTCTGTATTTTTTAAATTCTCTGATACAGGCACTCTGTTTTCCAATAACTCTGATAATTTCATAAATCCATCTCCTAAAATTCAGCAATATCTCATCAGTCACCCTGACTGTTGATCACAAAATCCAGTTGTACGACAGTTCCTACTTCGACCTGTTCTCCGGCCGGAATCGACTGTGTCTGTACGAGTACATCCGTCCTGTCGGTAGAGGCACCGACTGCGACATAGTTCAGCCCTGCATTGATCAGAGCCTGACTCGCATCAGAGGCAACATAATTCTTGACATCCGGAACGGTAACAAATTCAGGTTCATAGTCCTGTTCGGTATATAAAATGACTTTTCCGCCGGATGAAATATTATATCCGGTCAGCGGACACTGGCCGACTACTGTTTCACCGCTGCCCTTGACTTCATAAGTAAGTCCCAGAGCGGTGAGGGTTTCTTCGGCAGAGGATAACTGCGTATCTAATAACAGCGGCACACTGACATCAAGCTTTGCATATTCCTCGTCAGTATATTCCGGATAATAGCCCAGATACGGCAGAGCTTCTTCGAGAATCATACGGGCATAGGGAGCAACGACTTTCGAGCCGTAATAACTTTCGCCCATTGGTTCATCTGCCATTATCAGCATGACGATTTCGGGGTCATTTGCCGGAGCAAAGCAGGCATAAGAAGCGACATATTTATCTTCATCTCCGGTTTCAAGTTTCTGGGATGTACCGGATTTACCGCCGATGGCATAGCCTTTAATATAGGCATTCGAGCCGCCGTTGTTATCTACAACAGCCTGTAACAGCTGTCTTACCTGAGCGGAACTTTCTTCGGAGATCACTTGTCTCCGGATATTGGTGCCGAAGTTTTTGATCACATTGCCTTCATTGGAAACGATTTTATCTACCACATGAGGTTCTACCAGATAACCGCCGTTGACAGCCGCTGCAATGCCTGTGATCATCTCCATCGGTGTCAGGGAGTTGGACTGACCGAAAGCACTTGCCGCCAGATCGACAATACTCATATTATCTTCACTTCTGTAGATACTGGAGCCTTCACCGGGGAGATCAATTCCGGTCTTTTCAGTCAGGCCGAACGCACTGAAATACTGTGAAAATTTATGAATGCCGATTCTCAGGCCGACTTCAATAAAGGCCGGGTTACAGGAATTTGTCAGAGCCTCTGAGAAAGTCTGTTCTCCGTGGCCGGCCAGCTTATGACAGTGAATTGGCTTAGGTACGCCCTGAATGGTATACGCACCGGTACAGAAAAATCTGTCGTTTTCAATATCGACCTGTTTTTCTTCGATTGCCATTGCCGTTGTAAAAATCTTGAATACCGAACCCGGAACATAGATTTCAGTAATCGCCTTATTTTTCCACTGCTGTTCACGGGCAGCGATATAGGCTTCCTGATATTGTTCCTGCGGAAGTGCCCGGAGTGCGGCAGCAGCAGACTGATCATAGATCACAGAGGGTTCATTCAGGTCAAAGCTGGGATAAGTTCCCATTGCATAGATCGCTCCTGTTTTGGCATTCATGATGATACCGCAGGCACGGTTGCGGACATCAAACTGCTCGCACATGGACTGTAAATTTTTCTCAAGATAATATTGCAGTGTCATATCCAGTGTCAAATACAGAGAGCTGCCGTCTTCGGCCGGAAATGTTGTGGAATACCGATAGGGCATTTCATTGCCTTTGGCATCAGTGGCAGAGATCACACGGCCGTCCGTACCGGACAGATATTGATTATAATATGCTTCCAGTCCGTACTGACCGTCGCCGTCACTGTTGGTAAAGCCGATCACCTGAGCGGCAAGTTCATTCTGCGGATAATATCGCTTTGTATCTTCTTCGGTTTTGATCGAAGTCAGACCATAAGTATCCAGATATTCCATCAGCTCATCAGCGATATTTTTTTCAACCTGTGTCTGAAGCACATAATATTTTGTATCTTTCTGAGTCGCCTCTCTGACTGTATCCGGATTCAGCTCTAATTTTTCAGCAAGTGTCTGAATAATTTCTTCTTCCAGTTCTTCGATCGGCATGACGATCTTATCCGGATCGAGTTTTTTGCCCTTGGCTACGGATTCCTGACGTTCAGCCATAGTCTTGCCGATTTCTTCCATATCGCTCTGGAACTGATTCGGGTCGATATAAATTTTATAGACTGTTGCACTTCTTGCGAGGGGTTCACCTGTGCGGTCATAAATACTGCCCCTGTGAGCTGTAATTGTGATTTTGCTGAAATGCTTGCTGTTTGCTTTTTCGGCATAGACATCATGATTCACAATGCACAGCAAAGCCAGCTTGACCGTCACCAGCACCGCAAGCAGCATACAGCCTCCGAACCCCAGGGCAACAGCACGTTTCTTCATTGGTGTGGTAGGTTCATAATCTTTGCGTTTTTCGTTCAAAGCATTCACCTCGGGTTATTGATTTGATTCTCTATCTAAAAAACAGGCAGGTATTTGTTTTGTTTCCTGCCTGCTTATCCATTCTTAGTACAGAGCGGCGTTCTGCCGCCGGTTTTTCTGTCTTCCGGCGGCAGATTCCGCACACCCGCTCGTCGTATCCTTGCTTTATTTCTGCCTTATTTTAAGAATATGCAGATTACCCTCTCATATATGCCGTAAACCTGTCGAATGCATTTTTGATTTTCACAAACAGATTCTGTTCTTCTTCGGGAAGTTCGACCACATCATCTGTCTGAATCTGAATATATTCCACCTGTGACGGGTTAAGCACATGCATACCGAGGATATTTTCGGCATATTCCTGTACATTCTTGTTAGATGCTTTTCCGGCGAGTTCTGTCTGCATACGGACATTTTCGCTTTGCATATCGTTATATAATTTCTGTTTGGCAGCGATTTCGTTGGAAATCTGCAGCTGCTGGACATTACTGAGAATCACCGCAGCCAGCAGAGCGAAACACACCACTGCCCCCAGAATAATTTTTACAGCCGTGACTGCCGGCACTTTTTTTTCTGTATCAGGTTTCGGACTGTCAGGGCTTGTATTGGTAGTGACATCTTGACTCATAGTGTGTGAATTCAGCTCCTTTCCGGATACTGACATGAAAAAAATCACAGCCTGAGTGACCGGAATATTATTTCTTTCTCATAATTTCTCAATCACTCTGAGCTTGGCACTGTGGCTTCTGTGATTCTGCTCCAGCTCGGATGCAGCGGCAGTAACGGGCTTGCGTGTGATCAATTTGGCCTTCGGCTTGTTTCCGCAGACGCACTGCGGAAAATCTGGCGGACAGGTACAGCCTCTGCCCCAGGCAGCGAACTGTTGTTTCACGATTCTGTCCTCAAGCGAATGGAAGGTAATCACGGCAAGCCTTCCGCCGGGCTTCAGACAGGCAAACGCCGCTTCCAGACCGAGCCGGAGGTGTCCGAACTCGTCATTCACGGCGATGCGGATTGCCTGAAATGTTTTTTTGCAGGGATTTTTTTCTCTCCGGTATTTCTGCGGCACAGCCTGCCGGACGAGTTCTGCGAGTTCTCCCGTGGTTTGTACGGGAGAACTTTCACGGGCACGGAGTATTGCAGCGGCAATATTGCCGGCGAATTTTTCTTCCCCATATTCATAGAGAATTTTTCTGAGTGCCTGTTCGTCCCAGTTGTTTACGATGTCATATGCACTGATACCTTCCTGGCTCATACGCATATCCAGCGGTGCATCTGCATGATAAGAAAAACCACGTTCCGGCTCATCGAGCTGATGAGAGGACACACCCAGATCAAGCAGAATGCCGTCGGCAGCAAGGATGTTCAGGCTGTCTAAAATTTGCCGCATCTGCGAATAATTGCCTTGTATCACCTTTGCCGGAAAAGCCTGCAAGCGTTCTGTAGCTGCCGCTACAGCATCGGGGTCACGGTCTAAGCCGATTAACAGCCCGTTTTCGCCTAATCGGGAAGCAATTTCTTTAGAATGCCCCGCACCTCCGACAGTTCCGTCAATATAGATTCCATCCGGACGGACTGCTAAATTTTCGAGAGTTTCCGATAGCAATACCGGAATATGTGCGAACTCCATAAGAGCCTCCTTTTTGGCATTGATTTTTTTCTTTTGTTCTTATCTTTCTATATAGGCATAAACTGCCTGATTTAATTATAGCACATTCAACAGATTCAAGCAACAGAATCGCAAAACAAATTTTATGAAATTTTCTTTCTATTTTTTAGATATTATATACAAAAATCAAAAAATAATGAAAACCGATCAAATTTACGCTGTTTTAAGAACTTACACGTTTTCGAGAAACGTTCGTTCGATTTTTAATTTTTTCAAAAAAATGCTGTTTTCAGAAAAAATTTTTTATTTCGACATTTGTAGATTCCTACAAAGTTTCAGGCTTGTTTTTATGAAATATTCTGTATTTTTTATGAAAAATTACAAATTTGAAAAAAACTCTTGACAAAGTAGCAAAAGTATACTATAATTAGATCATAGCAAGTAGCAAATCAATACTAACTAATAAAGCAGGTGATGTTTTTGACAGAACAGGAATATTTAAATTCTTATGACAGCTCCGGTTTTCAGAAGCCTTCGGTTACGGTTGACCTGGTATTATTTACAGTCATCAAAGATGAACTGCATGTACTTCTGACGGAGCGGACACAATATCCGTATATCGGCCGGCCGGCTCTGCCGGGGGTATTCGTCCGGATAGACGAAACACTTGATGAAGCTGCCCAGAGAGCTTTGTATCAGAAAACCGGTCTGCATGATATTTATTTTGAACAGCTCTATACATGGGGCGGTATCGACAGAGACCCCAGAATGAGAATTATCTCGGTTTCTTATTATGCTCTTGTTCCGGAAGCACAGATTCCGGAATCAGAACAGAAAAAATTTTTCCCAGCCGAAGAAATTCTGAATCGAAATGATCTCGCTTTTGATCACAGAGAAATCATCAGCTACGGCCGGGAGCGAATCCGGAACAAAGTCAATTATACAGATATTGCGTTCTCACTCGTACCGGAAGAATTCACACTTCCGCAGTTACAGAAAATTTATGAAATTCTGCTCGGACAGAAGCTCTATAAAGCGAACTTCCGGAAGAAAATCGCTGATAAAATCCAGCCGACGGAAAAACTCACATCCGGAAACAAGCACCGTCCCAGCAGAATCTACAGAAAGAAGGTTTGATTTTTATGATGCAAAACTTAACCTCTACAGAAAGCAAAGCTTTTCTGGATGACAAAACTGCTCTCGTGATCGTTGATATGGTAAACGGCTTCTTGACAGAGGGTGTGTTATCCAGTCCCCGTTCGGCATCGGTTCTGCCGGAATGCGAAAAGCTTCTGAAATTTTTCAAAGAAAACAATCTGCCCTGTGTGGCATTCGCTGACTGCCATGAGCCGGACTGCATTGAATTTAATTCTTTTCCGCCGCACTGCATCAGAGGAACTTCGGAATCTGAAATTGCTCCGTCCTTACAGAAAATCGGAGGCTATCTCAAAATAGAAAAGAATTCGACTAACGGCTTTCTGACTCCGGAATTTCAGGAGTTTCTGAAAACTAATCAGCAAATTGAAAAAATTGTTGTCTGCGGAGTCTGCACAGACATCTGTGTCATGCAGTTCTGCTTAACGCTGAAAACATTCTGCAATCAGGAAAACAGAAATCTTGAAGTTCTGCTCCCTGTCAATGCTGTGGAAACCTATGATGCTCCTAATCACAATGCGGATTCTATGCAGAATGCCGCTCTTGAAATCATGGCTCAGGCCGGAATTAATCTTACTTCGGAGGTAATTTATCATGAGTAATTTAAATTTAGATAACAGAAATCTGACTATGCTTGTTGATTTCTATGAACTCACTATGGGAAACGGCTTTCTCGAAAACGGATGCGGTGAGAAGATCGCCTATTTCGACATGTTTTACAGAAAAGCTCCGGATAATGCTGCTTATGCCATCGCCGCAGGTCTGGAACAGGTCATCAAATATCTGAAAAATTTAAGCTTCTCTGAAGAAGATATTAATTATCTCAGAAGCAAAAATTTATTCTGTGAGAAATTTTTAGAATATCTCAGAAATTTCAAATTCTCCTGTGATGTATGGGCTGTTCCGGAAGGTACTCCGGTTTTCCCCTGTGAACCGATTCTGACCGTCAGAGGCCCTGCTATGCAGGCACAGCTGATTGAAACAATGATTCTATTAAGCATTAATCATCAGAGTCTGATTGCTACAAAAGCGAATCGAATTGTTACAGCTGCTCAGGGCAGACCTGTTATGGAATTCGGTTCAAGACGTGCTCAAGGCTATGACGGTGCAATCTTAGGTGCAAGAGCCTCGTATATCGGCGGAGTCGCCGGAACTGCCTGTGCAATCGCTGACAGAGCTTTCCGAATTCCGGCACTCGGCACAATGGCACACAGTTTCGTACAGATGTTCGGTTCTGAACTTGATGCTTTCAGAGCCTATGCAAAAGTTTATCCGGATGATTGTACTCTGCTTGTTGATACGTATAATGTTCTGCACTCCGGAATTCCGAATGCGATTACAGTATTTAAGGAACTCGAAGCACAGGGACATAAGGGCAAAGGAATCAGAATCGACAGCGGAGATATGGCTTATCTCTCGAAGAAAGCAAGAAAAATGCTCGATGCCGCCGGACTGGATTATATCGGCATTGTGGCTTCCAATTCTCTGGATGAATATATTATCCGTGATCTGATCATGCAGGGAGCACAGATCAACAGTTTCGGAGTCGGTGAACGATTAGTGACATCCAAATCCGAACCGGTATTCGGCGGAGTCTATAAATTAGCAGCTGTAGAAGAAAACGGCGAAATCATCCCGAAAATCAAAATTTCTGAAAATATTATTAAAATTACAAATCCGTCTTTCAAGACTCTCTGGAGATTATATGATAACGAATCCGGAAAAGCAATCGCTGATGTGCTCACGCTTCATGATGAAGTAATTGATGATACACAGCCTTATGAGATTTTCGATCCGGTTCACACTTATAAGAGAAAGACAGTTACCAACTTCACGGCAAAGAAATTACAGGTGCCTGTTTTTGCTGACGGAGAATGTGTTTATCAGAGTCCGGAACTTCCGGAGATTCAGGCTTATTGTAAAGATCAGCTGGAAACACTCTGGGAAGAAGTCAAGCGTTTTGAAAATCCGCAGACTTATTTTGTTGATCTTTCTCAGAAACTCTGGGATTTGAAACATGCTATGCTGAATATGAAATTCAATCAGTAAGGAGGAATCTCTATGGCACAGCAAAATAAAATCATCGAAGGTGCAAAGAAAATCTATTCCGATATTGTACAGCACCTCACAAATGACGGCAGAATTAATACGGAATCTCTGCTTCTGATTACCAGCGGACTCGCCGGAATGAGCTGTCAGATGGCTGTCCGTAAAATCGCAGAGCAGAAAAATTTTCCTGTAAAGTCGGTTTTGATGGAAATCGGATGCCAGAACGGAACTCGCTATTATATGGGAGATAATCTGAATTATTTTCTGCTGGAAGGTTCGCAGTCGGTCTGGAATATGACAGTAACATTTTGTCATCAGTTTTTTCCGGAGATATCTGCACCGGATATGAATCAGTATGCGGCGGAATGCGTGAAACATCTGGGTGATGAAAACTATCAGCTCTGGGGATATATTCCGGAAAATCAAGAAATCCTGATTCTGAAAGAACTCTGGACAAATTATTTTCCTGATGTAAAACTTTCCTGTGAAACACCTGAAAATATGCCTTTGCTGTTCGGCATTGTCATGCAGGCGGCTTTCATGGATATTGCTGAGGTTATGGGAACAGAAACATGTCTTTCCATGGCTCTGGAAAATCTTCTGCTTTCCGCAAAGCTGGACTATCAGGCATGAATAAAAAACCACGCTGATGCTTGACATCGGCGTGATTTTTGTGCTATAATACAGAAAAAGGAGTGTGAATTTTATGAATGCTGATTTTGCTTTATCAGAAATCAAAAGGCTGTTTACAGAGCATGACTATGCCGAGGAAATTTTTCTTTCTCTGGAATGGCAGAAAACAGAATGCTGTTCTGAGGTCTGGAACCTGAACTATCCGCACGGATTGGAGTTTCTGCTTATAACATTTCCGGAAAGTGAGACTCAGAAAAATTTTATTTCTGCGGTTTTACAATGTTTTATCATGAAAACTGCTCTCGATGAAGAATGGAAAGAAGAAAATTATCTTTTTTCTGAACGTTCTGAAAAAATTTCTCTTCTGAAAAGATGGCAGAAACATCACAGTGATTTTCTGAATTTCTGTCTTGATCTGCCTGAAAAGCGTTTCCGGATGACAGACAGCAATGAAGTATTTACTGATATTGCCAATTACGGAAACGCAGCAGAAACAATTCAGGATTCTGAAATCATCCGAAAAGATTCAGCAATGCTGAACACACTTCTTTCCGGAGCATTCTGTACAGAACTCGGAGGCTGTTATGCTCTGGATCACGAATATCTTTGTATCAGGAACAATCAGATACTTCTGCTGTCTTTCGGGATCTGGGACTGAACAAAACAAACTCCCGATTAAATTCACGATCATCGGGAGTTAGATTTTTATTCAATTGTAGTAATCAGCTAAAATTCAGCCTGTACATCACTAAATTTATTCACGCTGATATCATCCGTGCAGAAGCTTAGTTGTGCATTGGTCACACTCGCCTTTCATACTAAGGTTTTTTGAGAATTTTTTTCATAGCACTTTTCATAAGCATCACATCTTTCGTAATCAGAATTTAAGTCAAGATAGAACCTTCCATGGGAATGTACCTCGATTCTAATAATTTCGGGTAGTGTGCTATATAGAAAGTTTCGTTCGCCATGTTTAAGCCTTAGCAGAAGATCCTGAAAATGCGGCACTGAAACTTAAAAGCATATTCAGAATTAGACGTATTCCGGCTTAATCGCAGAATTGATAACGGTTTAAGAACCTCAGGGAATGAAACCGGAGGAACAACTCCGAGTTTACGCTTTCAACCTGAACATCACTTACCTGCGACAGACGAAACCGCCTGCTGCTGTGAATCCATTTCTTCCATTGGTTTCGCCTCCTGACAGAGCACCTGCATATTCAACACACAGAAACATGTTAAGCAGGATTTCTGTAAATTTACTTTCACTTCCGGAAAGTAGTACGGTTTTATTTGATCAGATTGCAATCTTTATCATGGTTTTATTATAGCACAGGTCTTGGAAAAAGTCAATAGTTTTTTTTAAGTTTTTTCAATATTTTTGATATTTGTGCATGATCACAAATCCGGTTCTCTGCATTTGTGCAGAATGTCCAGGCTTATAAAAAATAAATTTGACAAAATGATATTATATGTGTTATAATAAAAAAACAGAAGTATTACAAGGAGGATTTGGATTTTTATGGAAACTCAGAATGCAGCAGTACTGGATAAAATAGCCGTACTGATTCCCTGCTATAACGAGGCGAAAACAATCGAAAAAGTCGTTACGGATTTCCGGAAAGCTCTGCCCGAAGCTGTGATTTATGTCTATGACAATAACTCGACAGACCAGACGGCCGAAATTGCCGCAAAAGCCGGAGCTGTTGTCCGGCATGAATATCAGCAGGGCAAAGGAAACGTCATCCGGCGTATGTTCCGTGAAATCGATGCTGAATGCTATGTCATGGCTGACGGTGATGATACCTATCCGGCTGAGGAAGTCCGCAAACTGACTGAACCTGTATTGCAGAAACATGTAGATATGGTCATCGGTGACCGGCTTTCTTCGACTTATTTTTCAGAAAACAAGAGACATTTCCATAATTTCGGAAACAGCATCGTCCGGAAGAGCATTAATTTTTTCTTTCACAGTGATATTAAAGACATCATGACAGGCTACCGGGCATTCAGTTTTCAGTTTGTCAAGACCTTTCCGGTTCTTTCAAAGGGCTTTGAAATCGAAACTGAAATGAGTATCCATGCAATTGACAAAAATCTTCTGACAGAAAATGCTGTGATTTCCTACCGTGACAGGCCGGAAGGCAGCGAATCAAAACTGAATACCTATTCTGACGGCATGAAAGTTCTGTTTACGATTGCAAAATTATATAAAAATTACAAGCCGATGCAGTTTTTCGGCGGTATTTCTTTTATATTACTGCTGATTTCCCTGATATTCTTTATTCCTGTATTTTCTGCTTATCTTGCCTCCGGAACAGTTGAACGCTTCCCCACCCTGATTGTATGCGGATTTACTATGATAGCTTCGATTCTGTCACTTTTCTCCGGTATGATTCTGAGCTGTATTATTCAGAAAAACAGACAGGATTTTGAAATTGCTCTGCATCACTGTTCAGAGCGTTACAAGCATTTGCAGGCAAAACAAAGAAAAGCAGAAGAAGGAGGAAATGCAGCATGATACAACAGATTCGCAAATCTGTATTACTGAATCAGATTCTTCCGTTATTCTTTGCATTTGTAACGGGAACGGGTTTTGCTTATTTTCTGGATTTCAGTACAACGAATGTATTTTCTGTATTTTTTCTGCTGATGCTCTGCCCGATGTATCAGAAATTTTTACATCAGAAATATAATAAAGAGATTATTTTTTCTTCTGTTCTGTGCGGCATTGTCTTTACGTTTTCTTTATGGCTGAGAAAGTTCGGATATTATCACGATTCTGAAGATCCTATGCTGAATAAGAATATTTCTGTTCTGCTTGGATTTTTTCTCTTCTTTACAGCCGGTACCGCCGAACTGTACCGGAAAATCCGGCACTGTGACTGGAATCTGAAAGACAACAGCATCACTTGCAGGAAGAAACTGATTATCTTTTTTGGTTCTATGATATTTCTGCTTTTAGCATGGCTGCCCTATTTTTTATATCTCTATCCTGGTGAAGTTACCACAGATTCCATTTCAGAACTGAATCAGGCCGAAGGCAATGAAGCTCTCTCGAATCATCATCCGATTGCACATACGTTTATGATCAGGCTTCTGTTTGAACTGGGTCTGAAATTATTCAACGGCGATGATACCAAAGCTCTGGCGACTTACAGCATGGGACAGGCAATTTTATTATCCGCAGCATTTTCTTATCTGATTATGACTCTCTATGAATTTGGTTTCCGCCGGAGAGTCACGCTCGGAACGCTTTTATTATATGCCCTGCTTCCGTTTCACGGCAGTTACAGCTTTACTATGTGGAAAGATATCTGGTTTGCCGGTGTGATGATTGTCTTTTCTGTGACACTCTGGAGGCTGTTTGTCTGCTATGCCGTCAGTCCGGAAAAAAATAAAAAACTCCCTGTTTCTCTGCTGATTCTTCTGTTTCTGTCAGGAGTCGGCGTATGTCTGTTCCGGAGCAACGGCTTGTATGCTTATGTATTCTTCCTGTTTTTCTTTGCATGGTATCATATCCGGAAAAAATATTTCAAGCCCTTGCTTTGTTCTGTGGCTGCTCTGATAATCGCCTTGATTATCAAAGGCCCTGTCTATGGTTCATTGAATGTCACTCCGCCGGATGCGATCGAATCTCTTTCCATTCCGGCACAGCATATTGCTGCTGCCATCAAAGACGGTGCAGAACTCACTGATGAAGAATATCAGCTGTTAAGTCAGGTTGTGGATGTCTCCAAAATTCCTGAAAGATATGTTTCCGATATTTCTGATTCCATCAAGAATCTTGTGCGTGAAACAGACAATCAGGAATATCTTGAAGAACATAAAACCGACTTCTTAAAGCTCTGGATAGATTTAGGCCTCCGCTATCCGTACAGTTATCTGATGGCACAGATTAACCAGACTTACGGCTATTTCTATCCGGATGTACAGTACTGGGTCTTCCCCGGAGAATTCCGGAATGATAATTTCACTTTCCATAAAGATATGCAGGTTTCCGACAATACGGCTGCCTGGATAGACAGTTACCGCCAGCTGTATCATTATGATCATTATATCGGCATGTTCTGGAGTATCGGCTTTATGACATGGATTACCCTGTTCATGACCGGAGCGGCATTTATCAGAAAAAACAAAAAATTTGTTCTGATTTATCTGCCTGTCATCGGTGTAATTCTGACACTGCTGATTGCAACTCCAGTATTTGCAGAATTCCGGTATGCTTATTGTGTATTTGCCTGTGTACCGCTGTTCTGCTGTATTCCGTTCCTGAATACGGAATATCTGAAATGTCCTGAACCTGTTAAAATCAAAAAAATAAAAACTGAAAGCAAACCGGAACCCGAACCGGACACAGAAACAGAATCTTAATGATCAAGAAAGAGTGTGATTTATTATGTTAAAAAATATTCCTCCGATTTTATCCCCTGAACTGCTGAAAATTCTCTGTGAAATGGGACATAGTGACAGACTGGTGATCGCTGACGGAAATTTCCCGGCTGAGAGCATGGGGAAAAATTCGATTGTCATCCGCTGTGACGGTCACGGTGTTCCTGAACTGCTTGATGCGATTCTGACAGTCTTTCCGCTTGATACTTATGTTGAAAAGCCTGTCAGCCTGATGGAAGTCGTTCCCGGTGATGATGTCAAAACACCGATCTGGGAGACTTATAAAGCCATTATTGCGAAACATGACTCCAGAGGTGCACAGACTATCCAGTGTCTTGAAAGATTCGCTTTCTATGAAGAAACTAAAAAAGTCTACTGCATTATTGCAACCAGCGAAGCCGCTCAGTATGCGAATATTATGCTTCAGAAAGGTGTTATTTTAGTATAAGCAATAAACTGCCGGACAGTTCGGAACTGTCCGGCAGTTTTTCAAAACAGGAGATTGGAAAGGGAGATTGTTGCTATCTATATTAATTATTATAAATTATAATAATGTAATACCATGTTCTGCACAGGTCTGAATCATATCATCCGGCCAGATGGATGCCTGTACTTCCCCGATATGAGCTTTCTCTAATAATAACATACATAATCTGGACTGTCCGATACCGCCGCCGATTGTCAGAGGCAGAGTTCCGTCTGTAATCATTTTATGATAATCATACTTGTTTCTGTCGAGTGCATCGGCTTCGGCAAGCTGTTTCTGAAGAGATGTCTCATCCACACGCACACCCATGGAAGAAATTTCAATGCCTTTCTGAAGTGTCTCGTTCCAGAAGAATAAGTCGCCGTTCAAAGCCCAGTCATCATAGTCAGGAGCACGGCCGTCATGACGCTGACCGCTCTTGAGTTTTCCGCCGATCTGCATAATAAATACAGTACCATGTTCTTTGCAGATAGCATCTTCACGTTCTTTCGGAGTTTTATCCGGATATAAATCTTCAAGTTCCTGCGTTGTAATAAAATATACTTCTTCTTTCAGAGTCGTCTTGAATACCGGATAACGCAGATTTACCTTTCTCTTTGTAAACACAATTGCTTTCACGATATTCTTGACAGTTTCCTGTAAAAATTCAAGAGTTCTCTGCTCACGGGTGATGACTTTTTCCCAGTCCCACTGATCCACAAAGATTGAATGCATATTATCTGTATCATCATCACGGCGGATAGCATTCATATCCGTATAGATGCCTTCTCCGGCCTGATATCCATAGCGATAGAGAGCCATTCTCTTCCACTTTGCGAGCGACTGGACAACTTCGGCTTCTTTATTATCAATTTCTTTGATTGTAAAATCAACTTTTCTTTCTACGCCGTTCAGATCGTCATTGATACCGCTTCCCTTACGGACGATCAGCGGTGCAGATACTCTATCGAGTGTCAGTGCAAAGGAAAGTGTCTGCTGAAACAGATCTTTGATATACTTGATAGCGTGCTGCGTTTCACGCAGAGTCAGTGCGGAGACATAGCCTTCCGGCAGAATTAAACTTTTGGACATAGAAATCAATCCTTTCATAAAATAAGAAAAAGCGTTCCGATTGCATGAAATGCAATGAGAACGCCTTTGTTCTTTGTGATTACATGCTTATTATAGCATATTGACTTTGATTTGTCAAGTGTTTTTTCTGAAAATTAATTTTTGAAAGTCATCCGGACTTTATTTTTTTAAATAAAAATAAATTTTTATCAAAATATTTCAGATTATCTGATATAGCCCGCACTTCTCGGGAACATGATCACATCACGGATATTCTGCACACCAGTTACATACATGATTAATCTCTCGAAGCCTAAGCCGAAGCCTCCGTGCGGTACAGAACCGTATTTTCTCAGATCAAGATAATCCTGATAGAGATCAAGATTCATATTGCGTTCGTTCATAGCAGCAATGAGTTTCTCATAATCATATTCACGTTCGCTTCCGCCGATGATTTCACCGACTCCCGGAACAAGCAGATCAACAGCAGCGACGGTTTTGCCGTCAGGATTCTGTTTCATATAGAAAGACTTGATTTCTTTCGGATAGTTCGTTACAAATACGGCCTTGTTAAATACTTTTTCAGAGATATATCTCTCATGTTCGGTCTGGAGATCACAGCCCCATTCTACCGGGTACTGGAATTTCTCGCCGGATTCCTGTAATAATCTGATCGCTTCTGTATATTCACAGACTGCAAATTCATGAGAGATTAGTTCTTCTAATCTTGCGATCAGGCCTTTTTCAAAATGCTGATCGAAAAATTTCATTTCATCCTGACAGGTATCAAGAACGGTTCTGATGACGAATTTAATCATATCTTCGGCAAGATTGATGACATCCGGAAGTTCCATGAAAGCAACCTCCGGTTCGATATGCCAGAATTCGGCCAAATGCTTGGGCGTATTACTGTTTTCAGCTCGGAAAGACGGGCCGAATGTATAAATTTTCCCCATTGCCATCGCAGCCATTTCACCCTCAAGCTGACCGGATACGCTCAGACCGGCTCTTCTGCCGAAGAAATCATGAGCATTATATTCTTCTTCGTTCTTGAAATCCGGAGCATAGCCGAGAGTTGTGACCTGGAACATTTCGCCTGCACCTTCGCAGTCACTTCCGGTAATCAGAGGGGTATTGACATAGACATAATTTCTGTCCTGAAAATATCTGTGAATTGCCTCTGCCAGAACAGAACGCACTCTCATGACAGCATTGAATGTATTTGTCCGGCCTCTCAGATGGGGCATTGTTCTCAGGAATTCGAGTGTATGTCTCTTTTTCTGGAGCGGATATTCTGCCGGACAGCTTCCGAGTACGGTAATTTCTTTTGCATTGATTTCCACACCGCCGTTCTGTCCTTCTACGACTGTTCCGATGACTTTCACAGAAGTACCGACAGGCATGGCATCTTCAAAGGCGATACCGGTTGCCTTGTCAATGACAATCTGCATATGCGGCAGAGTTGTGCCGTCATTGAGAGCTAAAAACGCCATTGTTTTGGAATTTCTGGAAGTTCTGACCCATCCGCAGACAGTCACTTCCTGATTCAGATAATTCTTGTCAGTAAAAATTTCTTTTAAATCAATATGCTGCATAATAAAAAATCCTTTCTTGATAAAATAAAAATACTCCCGTCCTGAACGCTCAGGACGGGAGAATATTCCCGTGGTACCACCTGAATTACTGTAAAAACACAGTCACTCGAATCTGTTCACATGCATGAACATTCCGTTTAACGCACGGCGACGGCATCACCTACTTGCTGAAACCAGCTTTCAGATTGCAGCTCGGGAGTGTTATTCTTATCAGTTCTGTGATACAGTTCTCAGCAGCCTGTACTCTCTGTGCATGATTTCTGATAATACTTGTCTCCGTCAAAGCATTTAGATATTATTATTATAGCACAGGCTTTCCGGAATGTCAAGACATCTGCTTGACTTTTTTTAAAAAACATGTTATAATTTAAAAGTCCTATTCAGAACGATGTGATTGGTAAGGCAAATCGGAATTTACAGGAGTGTATGTTTGGGGAATATGGATTATAGGCCCAATATGGTTTCAGTAACAGGTTAAATTCTGATTTACTTTAAAGAAACACAAAATCAAATTGGGCGTTAAAAAAACGAATAACTGGCGGTAAGGATATTATGAAAAAAATTTTTGCTTTATTTTTATGCTTCTGTCTGAGCATTCTGACAGTCGGCTGTTATGAAACCTATCAGCTTAACGAATCAGATCAGAACAGTCTGATTGTATTCTCGGACATGCCTTCCGAAGAACGCAGCGTTCCGGAAACAGAATCAGAATCATACGCAGAATCTGAAACTGATTCTGAACCCGAAACAGAAACACAGACTTTTGAAATTCCGGAAGATGAATCACTTCCGGCTTCTGTCGAGAAAGACGGTTCTTATACCAGTCCGGAGGATGTCGCTGAATATATTCATACTTTCGGCACTCTGCCTGATAATTTTATTACTAAGAAAGAAGCACAGAACCTCGGCTGGAACAGTTCCGAAGGAAATCTCTGGGATGTCGCCCCCGGAAAAAGTATCGGCGGAGATGATTTCGGCAATCGTGAAGGCCTGCTTCCGGAGGGAACCTATCATGAATGTGATGTGAATTATCAGGGCGGCTATCGGGGTGCAGATCGGCTGATCTACAGCGATTCCGGAGAAATTTACTATACCAGTGATCATTATAAGACATTTACACAGCTATATTAATTTTGATTGAGGTGAAATTATGACACATGTCTATGAACT
Organism: Oscillospiraceae bacterium; assembly: GCA_017483465.1. Classification (GTDB taxonomy): domain Bacteria; phylum Bacillota; class Clostridia; order Oscillospirales; family Ruminococcaceae; genus UBA3855. The sequence goes on along the minus strand of JAFUWN010000092.1, from coordinate 2,442 downwards.
GGACGGCAATCAGATGAAAGAATCTGCTCAGGCTCATGCCTATCTGAAAGAAATATTAAATCTTCCGGAATATTATGGCATGAATGCCGATGCTCTTTTCGACTGCCTGACGGAAGAAACAAGAGAACTCCTGATCTGGCTCAATTCTTCGGATAAGATAGATCGGAAAATTCTGAAAACTTTTGAAGAGGCTTCTCAGGAAAACCCATTTATTACGATTGTCGAAATTGAAGATGATGAATAAATAAAACGGACTGATCAATATCAGTCCGTTTCGTTTCTCAAAAGAGATCTTTTGTGTTTACTTGACTTCTTTGGAAATATCCAGATTCAAACCCTTGATTGCATTGGCAACCAGTCCGGCAACGGCATTTGCACCGGTTTCTGTGAAGTGTGTCATATCTGTAGAGCCTTCTACTGCACCGATCAGATGATATTTATAAGCCGCATCATAGCCGATGGAATTATAATGATTTACCATCAGTGTATTTAGATCAATGCAAGGAATGTTATACTTGCTTGCCATGCTCTTGCAGGCATCACAATAGTTTGTATAGCTGTTGACAAACTGACCGTTCGAGTAAGCTTTCAGGCCGATGACAGTCGTCACCAGAATCGGTGTACCGCCCTTTTCGAGAGCACCTTCGATATATTTTTCCATATACCATTCATAAGAACCTTCTGTCGGATTATTGACATTTCCGCAGACAGGTGCATAACGTTCGGCATTGCTTGCGGCAGAGTCGTTAATTGCAAACTGTACAAGCAGATAATCATCTTTCTGCATAGAATCCAAAATTGTTTGTAATCTGCCGTTATCATAGAAGCTCTTGGAACTTCTTCCGGCGATTGCCTGATTGGAAACTGTTACTTTATCGGCATTGAAATAATCGCCTAAGTAATAGCCCCAGCCCTGCTGAGGAGCATAGCTTGCTCTGTAGCTCTGTACAGTAGAGTCACCGGCGATATAGATCGTCTGTGTTGTAGAAACGGGCTGTGGTTCCGGTTCGGGAGCGATATAGATTTCAGCAATCGGTTCATCCGTCCATTCGGTTCTGAGATAATCAATATTAGGGCCGCCGTTGGCAGTCTGAGAGGTCAGGCGGATGACATTCGCACCAGCGACTAACGGCAGAACAATCGCTCTTTCCTGCCATGTTGTCCATGCACCTGTGGACAGGAAGTCCTGCATCCAGTAATCTGTATTATCATTGACCTGGATTTTCATCTGTCTGTTATCGGCACTGCCGTTGGCAATATTGAATGTACACAAATAATTTCCGTCTTTAGGGGCATCGACTGTAAATTCAATAAAGCTTCCGGTTTCGTTATAGAGATTCAGATAGGCATCAGAAGTGAAGCCTGCATTGGTATCTTCATAATAGCATCTGGAATAAGCGGCATCGATTGCATAATAAACATCCTTACCGGTTTCTTTATATTCCATGCCTTTTCCATGGAGATAATTTGTCAGTGTCTTAATATCCAGAGCATCGATATTAACATCACCGTTGAGATCGGCTGTCTTTCTGGCCTGATGGGTGAAATTCTGGCTCTGTACCTGTTTTTTCAGCAATAACTGATCATAGATATTGACAATTCCGTCACCGTTGAGATCGCCTTTGATGACAGTATCTGTTTTAGCTTCTGTTACGGGGTCGAGATACCATGTCTGGCAGGCATGGCCGTTGCGTTCCCATTCCTGAACATTTGCCTTGTTATCCAGAGAAGCACCGATAATTTCAACAGCACTCTTGTCATTTGTATTTTTCGTTGTGATGATATAACTGCCGTTATCCTGCTTGATAAACTTGAATAACTGTGCATCATTGACGGTATCGCCCCAGATGCCGATATTTGTACCGTTCTTGGTATCACCGTAGGCAAGATCGAGCAGTTTGGAACCGTCCCCGGCACAGCTGTAGATATGATAATAACCGTTTCCGGCAGATTCTGCCCGCCAGAGAGCATATTTATCAGCAATTTTGACATTATCTGTCTGGGAGACATTCACACCGTCAGCCGGAGCATCTTCAATTGCAAGATACTGACCTGAATTTCCGTTTCTAAGCATGAAGACTTCCGAACCGATTTCAGCGGCTTCTTCTTCAAAAGCGAGATCAGCCATAAGTTCAGCAAGTTTTGTCGAGCCTTTCAGACTCTGATGCAGATCATCATCAGCGGCATAATATTCCGTCATAGCATCATAGCCGCCGATTGAGATACCGAAATTCTGCCATGCTGTGAACAAATCCACAACTTTGACACCCTGTTCCTCGCCTATTTTATCGAGTTGACCGCCGAACCATCTGCCGGAGAGCATCGGAGAACGGTTCAGATCTCCGTGACGACCCTGCTGTTTTACCAGAATGACAGTCATGCCCTTGGCTTTGGCTTTGGTTACCATATCCGAGACAACAGTATAATATTCATCGCCGTTGG
>JAFUWN010000091.1 GCA_017483465.1 Oscillospiraceae bacterium | reverse complement strand
ACGAAAATCGATATGAAAAAGGAATTAAAGTTTCGGATTCGGAATTTGATTCTTTGCGATTAGTTGGGGATGAATTTCACCCAAATTGGAATTATACCATCTCTCCTTTATATGACTGATTTATTTTTGCACAGTTCCTTATCATTTGTTTTCACAGGCAGGATTCTGCTGATTTCTCTGGCGGTAATCAGATCGGTATCTCTTGTGATAAAGTCCTCGCATATGCTGACAGGTGCATGATATTTGCCCTCATAAGCAAGCCGGTATTCCGTGTGAGAAATTCCGAGCCGTCCAGCAATCCGTGAAGCAATCACTTCATTGAACGGCTCCTGAAAGAAATTCGTGCCGCCTTTTATCAGACAGCGTTTTCCGTCAATGATGTTCCATTTTTTTCTGAGCCAGCCGTCCACCGTGCTGTCCGGTGACATCATATCAAAGCTTTCGCTGTCCGGTTTGTTTCCGAACAGGATATTTCCAATATCTTCGGAAAATTCGTTATCAAAAAAATTGACATTTTCCCATGTCATTTCCGCAGGCTTCACCCAATACTGGTCAGTGAGGCTCAGCCCGAGACATTTTGTCAGGAGTTCCTGCGGAATTTTCATGTTTAGTATTCTAAGTGCCTGTTCGATTCCGATCCGGCTTTCCGGAATGGAGCGTCTGTGCCACCAGTGATTCATATCAGGACACAGCATAGCATCCATGCGGATTCCGACCGGGATTCTCAGATTATCATAAATTTTTCCGGCAGATTTGATTCTTGTGCCGTCTTCAGAAATTTCCAGTTCCATCACCGGATGATTTTTCTGCATGAGTGTGTATTGCATAGAATTCCCCCTTTTTCAGTATTATATCATATTCAGAAGCAGAATGCAAGATACAGAGCCGTCATTGCTTTTTAACATTTTGCAAACATTTTACAAACAACTCATCAACATTCCTGGTGTATTATCATATCATACCAAACAAAAATGAAAGCGGGGAAAATATTATGAATGCTATAACAAGAGAAAAAGTAAGAGCAGGTCAGCCATATCTTTACAGAGAAAACGGACTGCCGAGCGAGGTGTATGAGATCAGAATGAATGATGAGATAGACCATTCGGCTCTGAATGCCGCTCTTGCCCTGACAATACAACGCTATCCGTATTTCAAAGTCAGATATGAGGAGAAAAAAGGCGATTTCTATGCTCTGAATAACGAACTGCCAATCGAAGCATTTGAGACAGATGAGCTTATCCCTCTTGGCGGAGCAGAGAATCATTACTACTTGATTGGAATTACACATCACGGCAGAATTATAGATATCTCATTTCATCACGGTCTCGCAGACGGCAGAGGCGTCAAGAGTTTTGTGGAAACACTTGTTTATTACTACTGTCAGAAAGCCTACGGCAGCTGTGCAGACAGCAAAGGAATTCTTACAAATGATGAACCTGTGACTTGTGCCGAAACCGCAGAGCCATGCGGCGAAAAATATACTGTTGACCGCAGTAAGCTTCACAAAATTGAGGGACTCTCCGGAAAAGGCTTTACTCTGCCTGAAACAAAAGAATCCAGATCATCTCACAGACGGTATGAACTCAAATTTTCACAGGAAGATTTTATGAAACTCTGTAAACAAAACGGTGCTTCTCCCGTTGTCATGCTCAGTGTCATGATGAGCAGAGCAATTCATGAACTTTATCCGGAGAGTAAAGAGACTGTTAACAGCAATTTCCCGGTTGATGCAAGACAGGCACTTGGTGTTGAAGGAACCTATAAAAACTGTGTCAAAAGTATCAGTCTGCCTTACGGGGAAACCGAGCAGAATATGTCTACAGAAACGCTTTGCAGACATTACAAAACACTGATGAATGAACAGAGAGCTTCTGAACGCTGTAAAGACGAATTTAATAAAATCATCATGCTGCTGAATGCTGTCGACTGTCTGCACTCTTTTAAGAAAAAACGCATGATAATGAAATTTCTTGACAATCTGAAACTTGACACATATCTTATCAGCTATATCGGGCAGTTCAATTTGAATGAAAACTCGCAGTATGTGGATTCTGTCCATCTTTTCTCCGACTGCTCTGACGGACTGGTTATGAATATGACCTGTCAGTGCGGATATTTCTGCATAGACTTTGTTCAGGATTTTGAGGGAGAAAAATATGTCCGGGCACTCTCCGAACAGTTCAAAAATGCAGAGATTGCACTTGAAGTCTCCGATATGATAGAATTTTCTACTCCCTGCGATACTCTTATGAAAGATATGCTCGTAAGTGACGAAGCTCCTGAGAGCTTTATGCAGAAAACTATCTCTGCAAATGTGCGTGCTTACCGTTTTGTTGAGAAAAAGACTGTCGACAGTTATACAGCAATAGAAAACGCTTTTGTTAAGGCATTTCTGATAAAGAACGGTGAAACTGTAGAAGAAGCAAAGCTTCGTCTTGCTGATGAACAGATCATCAGAAGTATGGCGAAAAAAGAAGAACTTATGAAGCTTTATCATATTACTTGACTTACATGCAATCTATATCAATAAACATAGTAAAAAAGAGGGATAAAGAATCCTGTTAATAAGTTATATGATAATAGACCGGAGTCGGCAGTGACTCCGGTTTATTTAAATTCATAAAAATTTCAATAATCAAGTATTGTATTTTTCTCTCATTTATGATATAATTAAACTAAAAGAACGTCCGAAAGAAATATCATAAAAGGGGAATTTCATATGAATAAAACAGCTTTTCATGTGCATACATACCGCTGTGGTCATGCAGAGAATATTCCGGATGAAGCCTATGTAAAAAAGGCGGTTGAACTGGGAGCAGAGCACATCTGGTTTACTGATCATGCACCATTTCTGGATAATCCGTTCGGTGCTCGAATGCAGTATTCACAGCTGAAAGAATATATTCAGACATTGTGTGCATTAAAGAAAAAATACAGTGAAATCAATATTCATATCGGATTGGAAACAGAATATTTTCCTTCTTATGATAAAATGGGTTATTATCAGCAGCTGCGTTCCATTCCGGAGCTGGAAATGCTTCTCTTGGGACAGCATATGGCTGAAATTTCAGATAATCCGCCAGGCTATTCTTTTTCACTGGATGCGGAACAGCTTTGCAGGAAAGAATATCAGCTGCTGGGTAATGCGATAATACAGGGAATAAAAACCGGTTATTTTAATGCAGTTGCCCATCCTGACCGTATCTTCAGAAGATGCACAGGATGGAATGATGAAATGAAAAAATTATCATCAGAAATTATTAGTACTGCCGTATCGGTGCATATACCGCTGGAAATGAATCTTGCTTCTTTTGAAAATTCAAGATATTACAGACGTGAATTCTGGCAGTTAGTACCAGAAAAAGCAGAGCGGATTGTCGGACTGGATGCCCATTCGCTGTATGAACTGGAATCAAGATACACCAGACAAATGTGAGGTACTGCGTAGAATCATGAATATCTGGAATCCGTGGCACGGCTGCCGGAAATACACCGAAGGCTGTGAAAACTGCTATATGTACTATCTGGATAAGCAGTATGACCGTGACGGCAGTGAAATTTATAAAGTCAAAACAAATTTTAATCTTCCTGTTAAAAAAGACAGAGCAGGAAATGATAAAATTCCGTCCGGAACTTTGCTTTATACCTGTATGACATCAGATTTCTTTCTGGAAGAAGCAGATAACTGGAGAAATGAAGTCTGGGATATGATTCGTCAGCGTCCGGATGTGAAATTCTGGATTCAGACCAAACGTGCAGAACGTATTGCTGATAACCTTCCGGCAGACTGGGGCAACGGCTGGGATAATGTGATTTTGGTCGTTACAACAGAAAATCAGAAACGTGCTGATGAACGGCTTCCGGTTCTGATGAAAATTCCGGCAAAGCATAAAGGCTTCATGTGTGCACCGATTCTGTCAGAAATTCATGTGGAACAATATCTTGCAGCAGGTCAGTTTGAAACCGTTCTTGCTGACGGCGAGAATTATGAGGGTGCAAGACCATGCCGCTATGAATGGATAAAATCGCTGTATGAACAGTGTAAGTCTGCCGATGTGCCGTTTACATTTGTCGGAACGGGAAATATATTCATCAAAGACAGAAAAATCTATCATATTCCAAAGGCATATCAGAAAGTACAGGCACAGCGTTCCGGTTTGAATTATCCGTCGGTTAATACCAATATCTCCATACAGAAAAGATGCAGAACCTGTGAAAGAAGAAATTCCTGCAATGGCTGTCACTGGTGCGGTAAATGCGGAAGATAAAACAATAAACGGCATTATAGCCGTTCTATAAAATTTATTTATATTCAAGGAGGAAAATATCATGCAAAATTTTGATTACATGACACCCACAAGACTGATTTTCGGTAAGAATTGTATCACACAGCTTCCGGAAGTCATGACACAGTTCGGTAGGAAAGTACTGCTCACCTATGGCGGAGGCAGTATCAAGAAAATCGGTCTCTATGACAAAGTGAAAGAGCTTCTCCCTGATTTTGAGATTGTCGAGCTTTCCGGCATCCAGCCGAATCCGAAATATGACCCCAGTGTCCTTGACGGTGTAAAACTCTGTAAAGAGAATGACATTGATGTGATTCTTGCCGTTGGCGGCGGCAGTGTTCTGGACTGTTCCAAGGCAATCGCAGCCGGTGCAAAGTATGACGGCGACCCGTGGGATTTGATTTCCTATAAGGTCAAGGCAAAAGCAGCACTTCCGATTGTAGATATCATCACGCTTGCGGCAACAGGCAGCGAATATGACCCCGGCGGAGTCATCTCCAGAACAGAAACAAATGATAAGATTGGCTATGTTGATCCGCTTCTGTATCCTGCTGTTTCGTTTCTTGATCCGACCTATACTTTCACCGTATCGAAAAAGCAGACTGCCGCAGGCTGTGCCGATGCTATGAATCACATCATGGAACAGTATTTCTGTGAAGATTCTACCATCCTGAATGACGGATTCATGGAAGCAGGTCTGAAAAGCCTGATGATCAATGCGAAAAAATGCCTTGAAAATCCGGAAGACTATACCGCAAGAGCAGAAATGATGCTCACCTGCACTTATGGATGCAACCGGATTTATGCACTCGGAAACAGCCCATCCGGATGGCCGTGTCACGGTATGGAACATGCACTTTCTGCTTATTATGACATCACGCACGGAGAAGGTCTTGCAATTATCACACCTCGCTGGATGAAGCATATCCTGAGTGATAAGACAGCTGACCGTTTTGTCAAGTATGGTGTGAATGTGTTCGGAATCGACAGCAGCCTTGATAAATACGAAATCGCCGAAAAAGCGATTCAGGCAACTTATGATTTCTTCCTTTCTATCGGAATCCCGATGCATCTGAAAGAAGTCGGCATTGATGAAAGCCGTATTGAGGAAATGGCACATCATGTCGCTGAAAATGAGGGGCTTGAAAATGCATGGGTTCCGCTTCTTGAGAAAGATATTGCTGAGATATTCACTGCTTCGCTGTAATGAATAAAGGAGGTAAACTGATTATGAACCACACAATTACTTTGAACGACGGTGTTCAGATTCCGGCAGTCGGATTTGGAACGTTCCTGATTCCGCCGGATGGAAGCACTTATACGGCTGTTCTGGAAGCGTTAAAGGCAGGATATCGTCACATTGACACTGCGACTGCCTACTACAACGAGGAAGAAGTCGGCAGAGCCGTCCGTGACAGCGGTATTCCCCGTGAAGAAGTCTTTATCACATCAAAGCTGTGGGTGTCGCATTTCGGTTATGAGAGAGCTAAACTCGGCATTGACCGTTCTCTGAAAAAACTCGGTATGGATTATATGGATTTGTATCTGCTTCATCAGCCTTATGGAGAGGTAGCCGGTGCGTGGAAGGCTCTGGAAGAGGCAAAACAAGCCGGTAAAATTCGTTCTATCGGCGTGAGCAACATGACACCAAAAATCTGGAACACCTATGTACCACAGTTTTCAATTATGCCAAGTGTGAATCAGATTGAATGCAATCCTTATGCACAGCAGAAAGCAATCCGTAGGATTATGGCCGAATCTGATGTCAAAGTTGAGTGCTGGGGACCTCTTGGACAGGGAAACAAAGAACTGCTCACAAATGCACAGATTACTGCAATCGGTGAAAAGTATGGTAAGAATGTCGGTCAGGTAATTCTCCGCTTTGAAGTACAGGAAGGCATGATTGTACTGCCAAAATCCACAAATCCGGAGCGTATTAAAAGCAATCTCAATATTTTTGATTTTACGCTGACCGAAGAAGAAATGGACATGATGCGTTCACTTGATATTGGTAAGACAAAGCATGACCCTGATGCACCGGGTGTCGGTGAATATCTGATTAATAATTATCCGATTGAGGATTAAGAATCATATATATTAGGAGGTAAATCATTATGAAACAATCTTTTGACAAAGGCTTTATCACCCCACATCCGGTGCTGATTATCGGCACATACGATGAAAACGGCACACCGGATGCCATGAATGCGGCCTGGGGCGGTCAGATTGGCGGAAACCAGATTGCAGTCATTCTTTCTTCTCACAAGACAACTGAAAACATCAGACTGAATAAAGAGTTCACTGTTGCATTTGCTACAGTTTCTCAGATTGCTGCCTGTGACTATGTGGGTATTGTATCCGGCAGCAAGGTAGAAAATAAGCTGGAAAAATGCGGGTTTACTGTTACAAAATCTGACAAAGTAAATGCTCCTGTTATTGACCAGCTTCCCATTACAATCGAGTGCAAAGTCATCGAATTACAGGAAGAATTCAATGAAACCAGAGTCGTTGCAGAAATTGTCGGCATGAAGGCTGATGAAGAAGTCATCACTGATGGTAAGATTGACCTCGGCAAAGTGGGTCTGGTTGTTTTCGACACGGTTGGAAAATGCTACAGAAGTGTTGGCGAGAATGTCGGCACAGCGTGGGGTGCCGGAAAAAAGTTTATGGAATAATAAGCACACAAAATATAAGAAAAAATGACAGATCATGCTTTTGAAAATCTGTCAATAAATTTAAAAATATCACTTGACAAATATCTGTGTATATGCTATAATAACAACAGACGCAGACAGTACGTCCGGGGTGTACCACCATCGGTGCAAACTCCGGGCGTACTGTATTTTTTTGCGAATTTTTTTGAAAAAGGAGTTATCAGAATGGTAACAATCAACGGAGAACCCAGGGCAGCAGAAGGGATGACCGTACTGGAACTGCTTGCCTCTATGCAGCTGATACCGGAACGCACTGCTGTTATGATCGGCGGAGAAATTCTGCCGAAATCGAACTATAATCAAACACTTGCGGATGGTGATGAAGTGGACATTATCGGTTTTGTAGGGGGCGGCTGATATGACAGAGATTACAGAAACAGTATTTGCAGAAGCAGTCGATTCCCGCAGTGATAAGCCGATTTATTATGTTATGAAATCAGCACGGGTCGGCATTGCCGGACTGGGAGGGCTTGGCTCTAATATTGCATCGGCACTTGTGAGAAGCGGTGTCGGACATCTGACACTTGCAGATTTTGATACAGTCGAGCTTTCCAATATTAACCGTCAGCTGTATACGCTGAGTCATATCGGACAAAAGAAAGCCTGTGCTCTTCCTGAAATTCTGCATGAAATCAATCCGTTCTGCGATATTCTGTCGCATTCGGTTCGTATCACTGCTGAAAACTGTAAAGAAATCTTTGCAGATTGTGATATTATCATCGAAGCATTTGATGTACCGGAACAGAAAGCAATGCTTGTGAATACTGTCATGGAACAGCTGCCGGAAAAATATCTTATCAGCGGAAGCGGTATGGCAGGATTCGGAAATGCAAATGCTATCACAACACGCTGTATTACAGATAAACTGACCCTCTGCGGTGATGGTGTGACTGATGTTGCACAAGGTGTGGGACTGACTGCCTCCCGTGTGATGATTTGTGCCGGACATATGGCGGCACGGGCAGTCGAAATTATATTACAAAAAGGAGTTAATAATCATGAATGATAAACTTGTGCTCGGAGGACATGAATTTTCTTCCCGTTTTATTCTGGGTTCCGGTAAATTTGATCTTGATCTGATTCATGCAGCAGTAGAACATGCCGGAGCAGAAATTGTGACATTAGCCCTGCGGCGTGTCAACAGTTTCAGCGGAAATATTTTAGAACATATTCCGGAAGGTGTCACACTGCTTCCGAACACTTCCGGTGCGAGAAATGCCGAAGAAGCTGTTAAAATCGCAAAGCTTGCCCGTGAAGCAGGATGCGGAGAATTTATTAAAATCGAAGTCATTCATGATTCAAAATATCTGCTCCCCGATAACTACGAAACAGCAAAAGCATGTGAAATGCTCGCAAAAGAGGGCTTTATCCCGCTGCCCTATATGTATCCTGATCTCTATGCCGCACGGGATATGGTGAATGCCGGTGCCGCTGCCATCATGCCGCTTGCTGCTCCGATCGGCTCGAATCAGGGACTTGCTACCAAACAGTTTATCCGGATTCTGATTGAAGAAATTGATCTGCCGATTATCGTGGATGCCGGTATCGGCAAGCCTTCGCAGGCATGTGAAGCCATGGAAATGGGAGCTTCTGCAATTATGGCAAATACTGCGATTGCAACCGCCGGAAATATCGTTGAGATGGCAAAAGCGTTCCGTCATGCCATTATCGCCGGAAGAACTGCTTATCTTGCCGGAACAGGACGGGTGCTTGACCGTGCCTCTGCCTCTTCTCCGCTGACCGGTTTCATTCAGGAATGAGGTGAATTATGAAAAAAATAAATCATATGCAATATCTTCCGGATATGGAAATTCTGGAAGATTCTGATATCGGTGAACGTGTTGTCAATGCAATGCAGAATTATAATGCCGGTCTTTATACAGAATCTGATGTGAAACATGCACTTGCTGCCGAATATCTGACATCAGCAGATTTCGGTGCACTGCTGTCTCCGGCTGCCGAACCGTTTCTGGAGGAAATGGCAAGACGTGCCACACTGGAAACACATAAGCATTTCGGTAATTCCGTACTGTTGTTCACACCGCTGTATATCTCGAATTTCTGCGAAAATCATTGTATCTACTGCGGATTTAACTGTATGAACAAGATTCGCCGTGCCAGACTCGATGAAGACGGCATCCGCCGGGAAATGGAAGCCATTGCTAAAACCGGCATGGAAGAAGTTCTGATTCTTACGGGAGAGAGCCGGAAAGACAGCGATGTAACATATATCGGACGTGCCTGTGCAATCGCACATGAGTATTTCAAAAATGTCGGCATTGAAGTATATCCGATGAATACAGAAGAATATGCTTATCTTCATCAATGCGGTGCGGATTATGTGACAGTATTTCAGGAAACCTACGACAGCGACCGTTATGAACAGCTCCATCTTGCCGGGCATAAGAGAATTTTCCCGTATCGGCTGAATGCACAGGAACGTGCAATTCGAGGGGGAATGCGCGGAGTCGCATTTGCTGCTTTGCTGGGACTTTCTGATTTCCGGAAAGATGCCTTTGCTGTCGGAATGCACGCTTATCTGCTCCAGAGAAAATATCCTCATGCGGAAATCTCTTTCAGCTGTCCTCGTCTGCGGCCGATTATCAATAATGATAAAATCAATCCGAAAGATGTTCATGAACGGCAGTTATTACAAGTCATGTGTGCTTACCGGATTTTTATGCCGTTTGCAGGACTGACAATTTCTACCCGTGAACGGGCAGGATTTCGGGATCATGTGATTGGTATGTGTGCAACTAAGATTTCAGCAGGTGTCAGCACAGGAATCGGCAGTCATACCGAAGAAGAAACAGAACATGTCGGTGATTCACAGTTTGAAATCAGTGACGGACGCTCGCTGGAAGAAGTTATCAATGCCATCAGACAGCAGGGCTTGCAGCCGGTTTTGAATGATTATGTTTATATCTGATAATTTTGAGATCATCGCAGTTACGGCAAAAAACCTCTGTTCCCGTCCGCTCTGGGAACAGATTCCCTATATCAGAGAGGCAGGTATTACCCGTGTCATTCTCCGTGAAAAAGACCTCTCTCCTGATGATTATACGATATTAGCCGAACGTGTCCTCCGGGCATGTACAGAATATGAGATACAGCTGACGATTCATAATTTTCCTGAAACTGCACGAAATTTAGGAATTTCTTCATTGCATATGCCATTGCCGTTATTAACTAAAAAACTTTGCTTTGAATTTGAAACAGTCGGAACTTCTGTTCACAGCCTGGAACAACTGCAGTTAGCCGAAATATTCGGAGCAGATTATGTAACGGCCGGACATATTTATGCAACTGACTGTAAGAAAGGGCTTGCACCTCGTGGAACAGAATTTCTTCGTGATTTATGCAGTCGGACAGAATTACCTGTCTATGCTATCGGCGGTATCACAGCTGACAAGCTTCCTGAACTTCAGCAAACAGGGACAGCAGGGGCATGTATCATGTCATCAGCGATGCAGTTATGACATAAATTCGCAGGGCTGAACGAATCAGCCCTGCATTATGACATGAAGATCAGAAAATTCATATCAGATTT
>JAFUWN010000020.1 GCA_017483465.1 Oscillospiraceae bacterium | reverse complement strand
GACCGGATTTTTCAATGATGTTTGGTAACTGCATAAAAATTTCTCCTTTCAGTTTTCAAGATTCTTTTGCTTGTTTCTGCCTGCGATTTCATCAAGTGATACATTCAGAAAGTCAGCAATTTCAGCAGCTAAATCAAGGCTAATGGACTTGTTGCCTCTTTCCACACGGCTGATAAACTGCTGTGATACGCCGATTTGCTTTGCAATATCGTCCTGTGACATGTTTCTGGCTTCTCTGATGTCCTTCAAACGGATGTCCAAAAAAATCACCTCTTTCTATTGACATTTTGGAGTTTATGTGCTATAATTGTAGTAATAACAACTAAGGTTGTTTCTTTATTTTCCTGTTAATTACTACCACGGTTTTATTATATCAAACTTTAATTAGAAAGTCAAGCTAAAGTTTCTAACTTTTTTAAAATTCTACAGCTTGCACAATTTTATGATTTCATTTTGTTTAATTTGCCAAAGGAGATGATTTTATGTTTTGGGATGTTTTTTGTAAAGAGTGCGATAAAATTAATAAAAAGCCGAATAAAATAGCCGTGGAATTGGGATTGTCTAGTGCAACAACAACAAAATGGAAAGCGGGAGCTGTTCCTAATGGAGAAACTTTAGTAAAAATAGCGGATTACTTTAGTTGCTCAGTAGATTATCTTCTTGGCAGAACCGATGAACCTAACTCTGAAATACATCAGAATATTACAGCAGGTGCTAATAACAGGGGAAGTAATAACGTCAGTATTGGAGCGAAAACAGAAGAAGGTTTTGCAGAACCAATAGACAGCATGACAAGAAAATTTATTGATGTTTTTGTCCATCTTAATTTTAGTCAACAAGTCAATGTTATGAAATATGCTTTGGAACAGGCTGAAAAAAGTGCATAGAAAGGAAAGAAAATGATAACAGATTTTTTACTGGGACAGTTAATTGAAAAAATCGAAAACTCTACACAACTTGAAGCAGACGTTAAACGACTTATTATGCCAAGTGGTGCTTACCAAAATTTGCAAATCAGCATAATCAATAAATCTGAAAGCAATTCTGTAATTAAACAGCTAACAATATATGCTAATGATGTATCTTACGAACTTGCAAATAATATTGATTTTTCATATGATAAAACTACATTTCAAAGAGGCATGAAAACAACTGAAAGAAAAAAACTGACAACTGATTTTCCGTTTACAGTAAAAGCACAGGATTGTATTGTTGGATGGTTTGGAATTAGATTGGATAACACTCCACCAATCCCATCAGGTAAAGCATTCCTTATTTTTGAAACTCACAAGGGAAAAGTTAAGTAGGAGATTGAATTGCCTTCGTATAGCAAAATGCCCGTTATGTAAAATAAATAAATTAAAAAAGTCTTAGCTTTTGGGCTAAGGCTTTTTTGTTGACAAAGCAGATACAGGTGTGCTATAATAAAGAAAATCCGTCCGGTGTATCAGACCGGACGGACAGCTAAAAATTTTTCTCAAGGAGAATTCGTTACGCATCTATGCTATTATAGCATATTCTCCCTGAAAAGTCAAGGAGGAATCGAATTTGAAAAAAGTTGTATTTTACGGCCGGTACAGTTCCAATAACCAGACCGAGCAGAGTATCGAAGGACAGCTCCATGTCTGCCAGAGATACGCTGATCAGAACGATATGCAGATTATTGCCGAATATGTAGACAGAGCGATCAGCGGCAAGACGGACGAACGTCCGGCATTTCAGAAAATGATCACCGACAGCAGAAAGAAGCAGTTCGAGGGTGTTCTTGTCTATAAGCTTGACCGGTTCGCCCGTAACCGCTTCGATAGTGCCCATTATAAGAAAAAACTGAAAGATAACGGTGTGAAAGTGATTTCCGCAACGGAGAACATCAGCGACAATCCGGAGGGGATTCTTCTGGAATCTCTGCTCGAGGGCATGAACGAATTTTACAGCGAGGAACTTTCACAGAAAGTGAACAGGGGATTAGCAGAATCATTCAGCAAAGGCTATTACATGAAGAAAATACCGCCGTTCGGCTATCAGATCATTGACCGGAAACTCGTCATTGACGAAGCAACAGCACCTTATGCAAGAGAAATCTTTGAACGCTATAACAAAGGCCAGAAGATCGTAAAAATCACGGAATGGCTGAATTCTCTCGGTATGACAAATCAGCTCGGAAACAAGTGGAGGCCGATGAATGTCAGTACACACCTGCATAACAGAACCTATATGGGCGAATATTATTACGGACAGTTTGAAAAGCCTATGCCTGTTCCGGCTTTGGTATCTGCTGAATTATTTGATTCTGTTCAGGAGAAGCTGAAAGCTTCTGCACACCGTTCTCATCAAAAAAGCGATTATGATTTCATTCTGACCGGAAAGATGATCTGTGCGGAATGCGGCCATTCTGTGAGCGGCTCGACAGCGAACAAGAAAGATCATTATTATTACTGCCGACACTGTAAAAAAGAAAGCCGGCATTGTGTTCCGGCTGATGATCTGCATGAAAAGGTATTTGCTGCACTTTCTGAATATTTGACAGAAGCTAAGATTGACGAGCTGGCCTCTGCTGCCTTTGCAGTTTACGAAAAAGAACAGTATCAGGATGAACGTCCAGCTCTGGAACGGGAACTGAAACAGACAGAAAAGCAATTACAGAATGCTGTAGAAGCTGTTCTGAACGGCTTTGCAAGTGAATCTCTGAAAGCTGCCATGCAGGAATTAGAAGACCGCAGAAACAGGCTCAGAGAGGCAATTCAGAACGCACCGCCCGCAATGCCGAAATTTGAAAAAGAATATTTTGTATTTCTGCTCCGGTACATGGCAGGAATGCAGGGCAGGGAACTGCTGGATACAGTTGTCAATCATATTATTCTGAAAAAAGATGATACTGTGATTATCTGTATCAATCTGACCGATGAAAATAATCTTCCACCACTCGAACAGATATTGTTTACCGTATCACAAGGGGAAGGTCGTTGGTTCAAATAAGACTCAATCAATAGAAATCAAAACCGCTGAATATAGCTGAAACGGCTGTATCAAGCGGTTTTCTTTTGTATCCGGAAACAGTTTGAACCGCAAAAATGCAGTTCGGAATGCGAAAAAATCACATGAATTTCAAATAAAATCACACGAAAAATCACACGGCTCAGAGTGCCGGAAGTGTACCAGACTGCAAATAATTTCGTGGAGGAAATAGTAATGAAAAGTATCATCGAAGAAATGTATCACGGCAGACTTTGCCCGTTAGGTGAAAGAAGTACGCAGTCGGCAGAGCGTGAAAAGCTGGTACAGAAACAGTTGAAAGCAGAAAAGGCGTTC
>JAFUWN010000090.1 GCA_017483465.1 Oscillospiraceae bacterium | reverse complement strand
GACTGAGGCTGTCAGAAGAAAGCCGTATTCTGTCGTTCTGCTTGATGAAGTAGAAAAGGCTCATCCGGATGTATTTAATCTGCTTCTCCAGGTTCTTGATGACGGCAGAATTACAGATTCTCAGGGCAGAACAGTTGATTTTAAAAATACAATTCTGATTCTGACTTCTAATTTAGGTTCGCCGTTTATTCTGGAAGGCGTGCAGGAAGACGGTGAAATCTCTGAAGATGCTAAAAATCAGGTTAATAAACTCCTGCATCAGCAGTTCCGGCCGGAATTCCTGAACCGTCTTGATGAGATTGTGTTCTATAAGCCTTTGATGCGTGAACAGATTTTCCGGATTGTTGATCTCCAGATGAATGATCTGAAACGCCGTCTCGCTGCAAAGCAGCTGGATGCGGATATTACAGAGGCCGCTAAAAATGCTGTTGTTGATAACAGTTATGATATCAGTTTTGGTGCAAGACCGCTCAGAAGATATATGCAGCAGAAGTTTGAAACACTGATTGCTAAATATATTATTCAGAATGATCCGGCTCCGGACACAGTTCTGCATATTGATTATCAGAATGGTGAATTTGTTCTTGTATAAGAAAATCTCCCCTGAAATAAAATCAGGGGAGATTTTTTACAGTTTCAGAATATCAGTAATATCCCGGTAGCCGATATGATTTTTCTTATATTCCGTCAGCAGAAGCTGAATATCATAATGCTGGGTTTCATTTGCATGACGAATCAGAAGATCAATATTTTCTTCGGTAATGAAAATTTTCATATCCAGAAAATTTCTGATCATAGAGAGATCATTTTCGTCTGTCAGCTTCATAACAGAATTTGTAATTTCTCTGCTCTGAGAAGCATTCAGTTCCGGAACGTCATAATAGAGTTTCTGAATAATCGGGAATACATCATCCCAGTAATCAAACAGAAGAAAATTTTGCTTTTTCAATAGATCGAATAAATATTTCATGTAAGCCGGATGTGATCTATTGATATTGGAAATTTCTTTCAAGGGAAGCACCGGAATTTTAAAATCTTTCCAGCATACCATGCAGCGAGCTTTATTGAATGATGCATGTGTGATTTGAGAAATATCATCCGGAAGGGTAATGCATTCCAGATGGGAGCAGTCATCAAATGCATATTTCTCAATTGCTTTTACTTCCGGAATCACAAGTTCTGTTTTGGCATCATAAAATTTTCTGGGAACGGCAATAATTGTTTCAAAATTTTTATCATACAGAATCCCATCTGCATCAGAAGCAAAACAGGGATTTTCTTTATCCACTTCAAAAGCCGTCAGACTTTCGCAGTTCATAAATGCCATTTTATCAATAAAATTGAGATTTTTAGGAATGTTTATTTTTTTCAGTTTTTTGCAGTTATAGAATGCACTTGCTCCGATGCTTTTCAGGTTTTCCGGCAGATTGATTTCTTCCAGATTTTCACAGCCGGAGAAACAGGCGTTTCCGATGGATCGCAGAGTACTGGGAAGAATCACTTTCCGGAGCGGAAGTGTCGTACTATTACCGTAATAAGAAGAGTATATAAAAGCCCTGTCCTCAAGAGTAACAATGCCTTCCGGCACAGGAACACATTCTCTGATATGATTTTCATTTATATAACTCAGAAGTTTATTGCCTTTTCTGATAAACTGACTCATGATTACTCAAACCTTCCAGCAATTTCTGTGATAACAGCCTGATCGGAATCGGATTTGATCTTATTTTCTGTCCGGGAATAGAAATTATCATTTGTATCCCATAACACAGGCACAAAGCCGTAATCAACAGCCATATCCAGAACCATTTGCAGACACTCGGAAGATTCTGTATATTCGGCATTTCCAGCAAAGTTGGATTTCGGATAGACCGCCGTGCATTCACCGACAAAGACCGGAATATTTTCTGCTGTAAAGCGATTTTTTAATTCTTCGCACTGGTCAGTACTGTATTGAAGCCATTTCTGATTGCCGACCTGATTCGTCCAGAACATCGCATTGTCGATATAATGCACCGAGACCATCATTTTATCAGAGGCTGAATCAGAGGGCATTTTAAAATTTTCATTTGTCGTATTATCAATATTTGTCCAGTAGCCGGAGGCGATCAGAATTCTTTCTGTATTATTGCCGCCGGTTTTCCGGACAGTATCAACAAAGACCTGATTCATTTCATTCACATAGGCATAGGCCTCGTCAGAACGTTCCGCCCAGTCGCCCTCATTCCGGGGTGTGCCGAGAGCTTCGTTATAGCCTTCAAACACAAGATAATCAGAATAGTCTTTGAAATAATCTGCAATCTGTTCCCAGAGAATGCCGACAGCTTTGAGAACTTCTTCCTTGTCCTGATGTTTGATCAGAAATTCATCATAATGATGAATATTGACAATTACATACATGTTATTTTTCCGGCAGTCATCAACGATTTCTTTAATGCGAGCGAGATACTCAGAATTGATCTGATATTTGCCGTCATTCTCCATCATATTGCCCCAGTAGACCGGAATCCGGACAGTACGGAATCCTGCGGCTTTCATGCCGTCAATGCATTCCGGAGTTGTCACAACTGCTCCCCAGCAGGTTTCATAATTCTGAGGGGTATTTTCTCCGATTGTCTGTGCTCCGGTAAATTCTCTGCTGGTATCTTCCCAGTAAGCTTCAAAAGTATTGCCTAAATTAATGCCGACTCCCATTTCTTTTGCACAGGTCATGGCGTTAAAATCGGAACGCATTTCGCCGTTATCAAATTCAGAAGCATTTGAAGAAGATTTCCCTCCGGAAGCCGTTCCGCCTGAACCGGAAGTATTTCCGGAACTGCATCCGCCGAGCATAGCAGACATAAATAAAATACTGATCAATAAGCTTAACTTTTTTTTCATACAGATTTTTCTCCTTATTATTTATTCTCCGGCGAGATCGGCCGTATCAATCTGATCAGAAATCAGCCGGAATTGTATGCTGTGCATGTTCAGACCGTTCTGAGCAAAATGCAGTCTGATTGCTGTGTATTTCGAGAATAACGGAATTTTCTTTGTGAAAGAAACAGGTTTTCCGTCTGTACCGTTCCAGATAAAAGTACCGCTTGCCGTTCCCATGCTGAACAATGTAACTGCCATCTGAGCGAGTTCGCCTTCGGTACTGGAGGCGGTAAGGGTTACTTCATACCAGCCGGGAACTTTCAGATTCAGAGCAAAACTGTAATCCGTCTGCTTCTGTGCGGAAATATGATTCAGATTCAGTGTGAAATTTTCATCAGCATCATAGAATGCAACCGGAGCAGAAGAAGAAATTTCTTCTTCCGGTCTGTTGATGATTGCAATTTCGTCTTCTTCACCGAGCAGACGTTTCATCGCATTTGTGTGCAGCAGGAAATTGCAGATATTAGAAGCATTTCTCTGTAATTCGGCACGGGTCAGAGAACCGTCCGCAAGCGATTCAAGCAGATTATCTTCATGAGTTACACAATCCGCACAGACCATATAAACGTCGTTCTGTGCCCGAACCATAGCGGAAAATAATTTTTTATCCGGAGCCTGTCTGTCCTGATTCAGATTCGCCCACCAGTCCGTCATGACAAACCCTGTAAAGCCCCATTCTTTTCTAAGAATCTCCGTACAGAGATCATAATTGCAGGCCGTCCAGATGCCGTTGATTGCTCCGTAAGTCGTCATAATTGATTTTGCATGACCCTCTTTGACGGCGATTTCAAAACTCCGGAGATAGATTTCCCGTAAAGCACGTTCTGATACAACAGAATTCAGAAAATGCCGGTTTGTCTCCTGATTGTTTCCGCAGAAATGCTTTAGTGTTCCGGTGACTCCGGATTGATGCAGGCCGGCTAATTCTGCCGAAGCGATTGTTCCGGTTAAAAACGGGTCTTCTGAGAAATATTCAAAATTCCGTCCGTTGAGCGGATGACGATGAATATTCATACCAGGGCCAAGCAGACAGTCTACATGATTGGCTGACATCTCCAGACCAACATCTGTGAATAATTCTGTGATTAAATCTCTGTTGAAAGTCGCTGCCAGCATGGTACCAATCGGAAGACTGAATGCTTTTGTACCGCAGTCAAGCCGCATTCCGGACGGCCCGTCCGAACAGCATCCGGCCGGAATGCCATACGATTCGAGAGCATCGGAAACACCGCCGAATGCCGAAGCTGTACCGGGAGTAACTCTGGGGCTTCCCATGCCTTCGCCTCTGACGATCTGACAGAGTTCGGCATCAGAGAACTGTGCAATAAATTCCTGCATGGTGATTTTTTCATGAAGCACATCTGCCAGGACAGATTTTTTCTCTGTATGCGGAAATTCTTCCGGAAGGTTTTCAAGAATTCTGGTTTTCTCATCATGATTCAGCAGGGGAGTATCTTTGTAAATATCAGGCTGATTTGTCATTCGTGCGAATTTTTCAACCGGAGCTAAGGCCTGTTGTTTCTGCGGACTCGGAACAGTTTCCGGAATCTGAATGAAAGCTTCTGCCTTAGCACTCCGGACATCAGAGCCGATATAAAATTCATAAATTCCGGCTTCGAGAACGTTACAATACGGATAGGCTGTTGCTTGCTGATCATCATAAGAAACGGGCGGAATCAGAGGCAAAGTCAAAGTCTCAGATTCTCCGGGATTCAGGAGTTTTGTTTTCTGATAAGCGGTCAGGACTCTGGCAGGCTTATCGAGTTTGCCTTCAGGAGCTTTGCAGTAGATCTGTACGACTTCTTTTCCGGCAAAATTTCCTGTATTTGTGATTTTAATATGAATATAAATCTGATTGTCGCTTTCGTCTATAACCCAGTCACCGGATTGGATTGCAAAACTGGTATAACTCAGGCCGTAGCCGAACGGATAGCGTACTTTTTTCTTAGCAGTTTCAAACGTTTCAAAATAGCGATAGCCGACATAAATATCTTCCTGATAGATGTCTTTTTCCTGATTGCCGAAATTTTTATCCGACGGGTAATCAGAAATTTCATAAGCAATTGTATCGGGAAGTTTTCCGGACGGAGAAATTTCACCTGTCAGGACTTTGGCTGTTCCGGTACCGCCGGTCATACCGCCGTGCCAGACATACAGAACGGCATCAGGCTTATAAATATCTACAAAATGCATATCAATCAGATTTCCGGTATTTAATAAAATAATAATTTTCTTAAAATATTTTCTGGTCAGAGCGAGCATGGTTTCTTCTTCATCTGTTAATAAATAAGAACCTTTTTCAAGTTTATTATCCTGCTCTTCACCGGCAGTTCTGCCGATGATAATCACAGCTGTTTCACAGGATTCAGAAATTTCTTTCACGAGGGAATCTTCCAGAGGCATTTCTTTCTGACTCCAGGGTTCACCGCTCCAGCCGCCTCCGAGATCATAGGGGTGCTGTTCATCCCATTCCTGATAGAGATGAAATAATTTCTGATTGATTTTGATTCCGGCCTGTTCCAGACCTTCCGGAATGCTGACAACATGTGAAACGTTCACCATGCCGCCTGAGCCTGTTCCGGATTTATAATAATGCAGCTGAATCCGGCCGAAAATCGCAATTTCTTTGTTTGGATTCAAAGGCAGAGCCTGATTGTGATTCTCCAGCAGGACAATGCCTTCGGCAACGGCCTGCACAGCAGTATCTGTATAGTGTTTCCAGTCTAAGATTTTTTTCATGATTCTGAGATTATCCTTTCTGATAAAGCTGATCAGCGAGTGCTAAAAGTGTATCATAGCATTCCAGATTTTTCTGATATTTCTCCGGAATGCCGGAAAGTCCAAGTTTTGCACCGAGAATATTTCCGGCAATAGCTCCGGTCGAATCGCTGTCGCCGTTATGATTCACGGCATTTCTGATGCATAAATCAAAATCATCTTCAAATTTGGCGGCACAATAAACAGCGATGGCTAAAGCTTCCTCACCGACCCAGCCTTCACCGAGCCGCATGATCGCTTTTTCCGGCATTTCTGTCGATTCGGCAAGTTCAAGAGCCTGTTCGATGATTCTTGCAAAATCCTGAAGATGTTCGGCATCAAAAAATAATTTCCGGACAGTATGCAGAGCAGTATAGCCGGCACCCCGGATATCATAATTTTCCTGAGCGATTAACCGGATCATTTCAGAAAGCATTCCGGCCGGAATATAGCCTAATTCATGACCGTGTGTCAGAGCAGCGGCTTTCGCACCGAGCAGGACGGTCTGATTTTCATCCAGACCGGAAACCAGGCCGATCGGAGCAGTCCGCATGACACCGCCGCAGCCTTTGCTGTGATTGGCAGGATTCTCAATTGTTCCGGGAGCACCGGCAGAAAGGGCACTCATACAGGTCAGGCCGGGAGCACGGCGATGAAATAACTCCCGAATACTCATCAGGCCGGAATCTCTGCCGGCAAGTTCAAAATCAAACTGCTGTGTCTGATACCAGTCAAGATAAGAAATCCGGATTTCCTGAAGATAGTTTTCAGGAGAATCAGCCTGCAAAAGGCCTTGTGCTGTGAACATTGTCATCTGTGTATCGTCTGAGATAATTGCCTTGCCGTTATGGAGAACATAGTCTGTGATACCTTCCGGGCCGAATTTTATAATAATATTTCTTCTCCGCATGAACTCGACTTCATAGCCGAGAGCATCTCCGGCAGCTCCGCCAATGAGACAGCCACGATATTTTCTAAGATTTTTCATAATTTCGCTTCCTTTCCGTGAATGAATTTTATCTATTATAACATATTTTATAGAATAAGTCAATTATTTTTTTAAAAATCCCTGACAAGTATATCGAAATTTGTGATAACGTTAAATCATAGAGCGGAAATATTTTATGATATTATTATTTATATTTTTGTTAATCGGCAATCAGAAGAAAAAATTAAAAAAAGAACAGAAATTTTCAGAAAGTTGATAAAAATTAAGATTTTGTTCATAATTAATTTACAAATTTTATCCAAAAATTATTGAAATTTCACGCAAAATATGATACAATATATATATAACATTAAACGTTTAACCCGCCTATCCATGTCAGAAATCAATAAAGGGGGATTTCTATTATGACTTTCAAAAAAATTGCCGAACTCTTCACCGCTGCTATGATGGTTGCCAATGCTTCTACGCTGCTGCCTGCTTCAGCAGAAGATACTGTTCTGCATAATGCCGGTTTTGAAAACGGCACTGACGGCTGGTCAAGTTTTGGCGGTACTTCCGTTGTCAGCAGCAATGCAATCTTCCATGGCGGTGAAAGTGCTCTGTTCATTTCCGGCAGAAGCGACAGCTGGCAGGGTGCGGCTCTTTCCAGTCTGTTACAGGCAGGGAAGACCTATCAGTTCGATGCATGGGTGTTTTCTCAGACTTCTGATACGATTCAGCTGACACTGAAATACACAGACGGTTCCGGAAATGCTCAGTATAAGGGAATCGGAAGTGCTGATTCCGCAGGTGCATGGGCTGAAATCAATGCAAGCTATGACGTTCCGGCAGATGCTACGGATATTCTGATTTATTTCCAGACTGCTTCCGGTACTAATGATTTCTATGTTGATGATGTCACAATCAAGGGTGAAGCAAGCTGGAGCACAGAGGCTCTTGATAAAACACCGCTCAAAGATGTGTACGCAAAATATTTCAAAATCGGCTGTGCCGCTACACCGTCCGAGATTAACACTCCGATTTCTCAAGATCTTGTAAAACATCATTTTAACAGCCTGACTCCCGGAAATGAACTCAAGCCGGATGCCGTTCTGAATCAGGCAGGCTCTCAAGCAAACGGAGATAACGTAACTCCGGCAGTTTCTCTCGATGCCGCAAGATATACGCTTAAATTCTGCGAAGAAAATCATATTTCCGTCAGAGGTCATGTGCTCTGCTGGTACAGTCAGACACCGGACTGGTTCTTTAAAGAAGGTTTCCGGAGTGACGGAGCACTGGTATCAAAAGAAATTATGAATCAGCGTCTTGAAAATTATATCAAGGCTGTTATGGACAAGATGGCAGAAGAATTCCCGAATCTGGATGTTTATTGCTGGGATGTCGTGAATGAATGCTATCTCGATGACGGCTCGCTTCGCAAGGGCGGTACAGACCCGAATAATCAGGAATCTTACTGGTCTCTGATCTACGGAGATAATTCCTATATTGAAAGTGCTTTCACTTATGCAAGAAAATATGCGTTTGAGGGAACAAAATTATTCTATAATGATTTTAATGAATATATTCCGGCCAAGCGTGATGCCATTTATAATATGGTCGCTGATCTGAAAGAAAAAGGCCTGATTGATGGTATCGGAATGCAGTCTCATCTTGATGTCGGCTATCCGGATGCGAATTTATACAAACAGTGCCTTGAAAAGTTCAATCAGTTAGGGCTTGAAATTCAGGTAACAGAATTAGATATTACAGATTATAAAAACGGTGCAGATTCTGCTCAGCAGGTGCAGGCATATCATGATATTGTCAATGCGATTATAGAACAGAAAAAAGCCGGTGCGAATATTACAGCATTGGTATTCTGGGGCATTACAGACGGTACAAGCTGGAGAAGCGACGGTTCTCCGCTGTTATTCAATGCGGATTATTCTGTAAAGAAAACATATGAGGCTGTAGAATCCCTGATTCCTGAAAGCGAATGGGGACAGACGGAAACAGAATTTGAAACCGAAGAAATCACGGAAACAGAAGCTACTGAAACAGAATCTGAATCCGAAGAAATTACAGAAACAGAAGCTACTGAAACAGAATCTGAATCCGAAGAAATTACGGAAACAGAAGCTACTGAACCAGAAGAAAAGCCCACAGAATCAGAAGCTGTGGAAATTACAAAAATCGGTGATGCTACTCTTGACGGTACTGTCAATATCGTAGATGTCATTTCAATTAATAAAGCTGTTCTCGGAAAAGAAACACTTTCACAGCAGGCTCTTGTCAATATTGATCTGAATCATAATAACAAGCCTGATTCTGATGAATCTCTTGCAATTCTGAAATATATTGTCGGCCTGAGTTCTGAAGATGATCTCGCAAATTTCTAAGAAAATAAAAAAATCCGCCGTGCTCCTGAGAGTACGGCAGATTTTTTTATTCATCTAACTGAAAGCCTGAAATCACATATTTCTGCTGTTCTTCAATTCTTGTAAAACCGAGTTTCACAGGCATACGCTCCAGTGTAAAACAGATTTCCATAGTATATTCCGTCTGTACATGAGAACGGATTTCCGCTCCGGAAAACATTTCCTGTATTTTCCGGAAAGCAGTTTCCAGCACGTTTCCTGTATCGGGAATGTCTGTCAGCAGTGAAGGCAGTTTGCAGCATTTCAGATACGGCTGATTTTCAAGCAGATGATCGTCTGCCGCAATTCCCGAAATGATACCATTCTTACACAGCATATAGCCCACAACTGTATTCACTACCGGCCCCGCTGCCAGCCGGAGTATATTAAAATAAGATTTCTGTTTGTCTTTGCTTTCTCTCCACTTTATAAATACGAACGGAGCACGACTCATGCAAAGAACTTCACGATAAGTCTCCATATCCCAGCCGAGTGCAATATGAAGTTTATCATCAAAAGTAACTGAAAGCGGAGAAACTTCATCAGAATCTTTTTTTAATACATGAATTCCGTCATTGATCAGGGCAATTCTGGAATATTCGTTTTCACGGAAAATTTTAAAATTTTTTGCCATAGTCTGTTTCCTTTCCTGTACAGCGATCTGCCGTATCTGTGAGAATACGGCAGATTTTTTTATATATTAAAAATCGTTTCCAGAGCTTCGCTGATCACGTCCAGAAGCTCGCAGATAAAATCTATCCAGTCAGCAGAAAATTTTCTTTTCATGATTTGTTCTCACTTTCGGAAACAGCTTTGATTCCGGCAGTCAGTCCGGCGAGTCCCTGAATTTCGCTCGGAATGATAATCTTAGTTGCTCTGCCGTCAGCGGCTTTGGTGAAAGCTTCCATTGCTTTGAGTTTCAGAACGGCATCAGTCGGATTGGATTCGTTTAATTTTTTAAGACCTTCGGCCATCGCCTGCTGAACGAGTTCAATCGCTTCGGCTTCGCCCTGAGCTTCGAGGATTTTCTGTTCTCTGACGGCATCGGCACGGAGAATCATAGCTTCTTTTTCGGCTTCGGCCTTGAGGATTTCGGCACGTTTATCAGCTTCTGCACGGAGGATTTTAGATTCTTTTTCGGCTTCTGCAACGAGTACCTGAGATTTCTTTTCGCCCTCGGCCTGTAAGATTTTCTCACGGCGTTCACGTTCGGCTTTCATCTGTTTTTCCATGGATTCCTGGATTTCACGGGGCGGAAGAATGTTTTTCAGTTCTACTCTGATGACTTTAATACCCCATCTGTCTGTTTCGTCATCGAGGATAGAAGTGATTTTTGTATTGATCGTATCACGGGAAGTGAGAGTTGCATCAAGTTCGAGTTCACCGATGATATTTCTGAGCGTGGTTGCTGTGAAATTCTCGATTGCGACCATCGGATTTTCTACGCCGTAAGTATAGCGTTTGGCATCGGTCACCTGGAAGAATACGACCGTATCAATCTGCATAGTAACGTTATCTTTTGTGATTACCTGCTGCGGCTTGAAATCTACAACACGTTCTTTGAGAGAAACTTTTTTTGCCACTCTGTCGAAAAACGGCATCAGGAAATGCGGGCCTGTTGACCACTCAGTCTTGAATGTTCCGAGACGTTCTACAACATAGACATGTGCCTGCGGTACGATCTTAATGCACCGGATCAGCATCACCAGTAAGAAAATAATAATAAATACGAGAATATAGCCACCCATAAGAATACCTCCTAGTATAATAATGATATAGTCAAAAGACGGCTCAAAACTAGACAACCAGACGAAAAAAAGGTATAATAAAGATGACAGGACAAAAAATGAGTGCCTCCTAGGGAAGCAGAT
>JAFUWN010000089.1 GCA_017483465.1 Oscillospiraceae bacterium | reverse complement strand
CCGGAATCGAACCGGCCTCACCAACTGCGGGGCGGTGTTCTGCCACTGAACTATGTGAGCCAATCGGACGGGCTTTCTGTCCCGTTTCTGCGTAATCGGAACGCTGTTTTTCATAAACTACCGATTTATGTCCGCAGAGGGAGTTGAACCCTCGTAACCCGTTTAGCAGACGGGACACTAACCCCTATGTTATGCGGACATCCGGACAGGATTTTACCTGTTTCTTCATCATCGGGATGATATTTTAATTAAACTACCGGAAATGAAATAATACATGATATTGCTATCATGCTGATGTCCGCAGAGGGAGTTGAACCCCCGTTTCCGCCGTGACAGGGCGGCACACTAACCGCTATGCTATACGGACATACCGGACAGGATTTTCACCTGCTTCTTCATCATCGGGATGATGTTTTCAATAAACTACCGGATAACGTGCAGGCAGATTTGAACTGCCGTAGCCTGAATGAGATTCAGGAGCTCTCACCGCTAAGCTATGCACGCATACTGTTTCAATTCATGCACTATAAATAGTGCGAAACGCACAGAGGGAGTTGAACCCTCGTTCTTCCGGATTTGGAGGCCGGTGCTCTGACCGCTGAGCTATGTGCATCTTGCCGGACGAGTTTCCTCGCTTCTGTATCTATGGTGATACTGTTTTTCATAAACTAACGGTATGGTGTACAGGGCGGAATCGAACCGCCAACCCCCAGATTGAGGATCTGGTGCTCTGCCAGTTGAGCTACTCTACAAACCGTGCTTTCGCTTCTCTTTCCAGATGGGGAGAAAGTGTTTTATCATAAACTACCGGCAAAGTTTTACGTCCGTATGCGGAGTCGAACCGCAGTCATCCGCCTTAGCAGGGCGGCTGTTCTTCCGATGAACTATACCTGACGACCGGACGGCAAGCCGTTTCTCCCCCGATGGTGAGGGTGTTTTATATATAAACTACCGATATGTTAATCATATCATATTTTATTCTTTTTGTCAAGGAGTGTTTTTAATCATGAGAATCTGTCTAATCTGCCGTCAGCGTAATATTGAAGATTACGGCATCTGTCCGGCCTGTCAGCAAATGAATGATACCATGAGAAAATTAACATGTGATCTGTCCGGGAAATTCGCCGTCATCACCGGAGGCAGAATCAAAATCGGCTATGCGACTGCATTAAGACTGCTCAGAATGGGGGCTTCTGTGATTGCTGTGACTCGCTATCCGAAATCGGCTCTGAATGCCTATCAGCAGGAACCGGATTATGATTCTTTTAAAGATCGGCTGTATCTGATCGGCTTTGATCTCATGCGTGTTGACCGGATTCAGGAGTTAATCAGTCAGATTGAAACGATCTGCAATCATAAATTAGATATTTTAATTAATAATGCCGCTCAGACCGTAAAAAAATCGAATGATTATTATGCTCAGCTCGAAATGCAGGAAAATAATTTATCTCTCCCCTATGATCAGAAACTCATGCAGATGACCCCCAGAGAAACTATGAAATTATCTCTGATTCCGGAGAATCAAGTAATTGATTACAGTGAGACTCCGACTTCCAATTCCTGGGTTCGCAAGCCGGAGGAGATTTCTCCGCAGGAACTTCTTGAAGTTCAGCTGATTAACGTGACTGCTCCGTTTTTATTAACAAACGGTCTGAGACATTGCCTCGCTTATGATAATTCTGTCAGAAAATTTGTGATCAACGTCAGTTCGGTTGAGGGCAGATTCAATACGAAACAGAAATTAGCTCGTCATGTCCATACGAATATGGCGAAAGCTTCGCTCAATATGATGACACATTCCATTGCTTCTGATTTCGTCAAAGATGAAATCTATGTTTATTCCTGTGACCCTGGGTGGGTATCGAATCAGTTTCCGAGTGCTTATAAAATCAGTCAGGAGTTCAAGCCGTATCTGAGTTTTGATGACGGTGCTGTGAGAATTTTATATCCGATTATCCTGCATATGCATGATACTGAAAAAATCAAGGATTACGGGCGATTCTATAAAGACTATAAACTTATTGACTATTGAGGTGATTTCATGAATTTCGATTTTCTGAAAAATCTACTGTCCGGATGGTTTCCGGAACATAATAAAATTCAGCCTGTTCCCCATCAGCAGAAGAAATTAGAATCTATAAAACCTGTAAAAAAGCCCTATCAGCCGGATGATATTTATATTCCGGAAATCAGAAAAACAGAATCTGCTTTTGTCAAAGAAATTCATCTGACCTCACAGGAGGCCGTCAGAGCCGGATTCTCTTTTCATAAAAAATCAAAATCTGTCAGAATTACTAACTATCACGGACAGGAATCTACTGTTATCATTCCTGCTTATATTGACGATAAAAAAGTGAATGAGATCGGTACAAAAGCATTTTTTCTGAATCAGACAGTCAGAAAATTGAGGATTCCTTCAACTGTCCGGAAAATAGGCGAATCCGCATTCGGAGCTTGTAAATTAGAAACCTGCGTTTTTGCTGATGGTTTGCAGAAACTTCCGAAACATGCTTTTTCCGGAAGCAGATTTCTCAAAAAAGTTGTTCTGCCTAATACACTCCAGAAGATCGGCGATTCTGCCTTTATGGGGTGCAGAAATCTGAAATATATTCATTTTCCGGCGAGTTGCTATCAAATCAGAAATCAGGCATTTTCTTATTCTGGTCTGGAAGGATTCAGTATTGAAATCTCTCATCAGAGAGTATCCAACGGCGAAGCGTTCCGATTTACTCCGCTCGAAAAAAATCATACGCTGATTATCGGCAATCATATTGATATGCCTCAGCCATCCGGAACAAATTATACAGGCCGATATGTCCTCTTAGTCGGTCAGAAAGCAAAAGAATTTACGATTCCGGAATCTTCATGGCTCATGTTCGGAAAGAATTCTTTTAATAACTCTCATGACTGGTTTTCTGTTTCTTTTCATCAGTCGGAAAGTCTTATTACTTTTTTCCGTTCTTTTGATGCGATTACGCATCCTATCAATCTGTATTTCTATCTCTTATCAGAAAATTGCCGGTTTGAAAAGCCGCTTCCTTATTTTGTTCATGCTTATCAGGGAAGAAAACTTCTCCCCTGTCATCTCAAATGGGAAAGAACAGAGCCTGAATCTGTCATTACACTTCCTGTCGGAAACCGTCTGACATGGCAGGAGATTTCATACATGAGCTGTATAACAACCATTCAATCCGAACGGAAAGGCATTCTGTACCGAATCGAAGAAAATGCTTTCCATGACAGAAGGCTTGCTGTATGCGTTCTGGATTTGACTTTCTATGCAACGGATCAGAAAATTTTCTCAGATAACTGCTATAATCTATATAAAGTCATCTGGTACGAGGATGATGAGGAAATTATCAAATATATTCCCTGTGCCGATCTGATTGGTGCGTATGCACACAGCTCTTTATTACAGGCATTCCGGCAAAATCCTGATAAACAGCATTTCTTCGACAGTCAGGTGATTTTAGATGCTATGATCAAAAATACCTCCGGAGTGCATACCCGTCAGCGGATTTTTATCGCTGTGGATGCACTCCGGAGTAAGAAAAGAAAGATTGATGTAAATACAGATTTCTTTCTGCATTATCTGGAAAAACATAAAGAACAGGCAGAACAAGTCCTGACACAAGTCAGTGAGGATTATCCGGAATATCTGGAATTTTTCAGAAGCTTACCATTTATAAATTAAATA
Organism: Oscillospiraceae bacterium; assembly: GCA_017483465.1. Lineage (GTDB taxonomy): Bacteria > Bacillota > Clostridia > Oscillospirales > Ruminococcaceae > UBA3855. Next base: position 5,698 of record JAFUWN010000089.1, on the reverse strand, counting down.
AGATAATTTTTTATCTAAATCTTCCCGTGTTTGCCGGGATTCGATCGGGAAATCACGGAGCGATTCAAAAGCCAAAGCTAAGGCTAATCCTGAACCAATCGGCAGAACTCTCGTAAGCAATGATTGTGGAAAACAGAAATGTGAGCCATGTTCATATGTTAAAATTTTATATCTGCATTTGTGAGGTTTATTTTTCAGCCTCTCATCCATACGGCGGATATATCGGCAAGTATCCCACAGAGAATCATCTTCTGCACCGATCAGGACAAGTCTGCCATGGATATTTTCGACTTTGATTTTCTCTTCTTCCTGTACCGGATGGAGTTTTTCAGATTCATCAAATAAATCACGGCTTGCAACAAAATCATGTCTGCGTTTGGCTTCTTCCTGAATTTTCTGCCAGTATTCGGGATGATGATACGCATACGGCAGAAACGGGAGCTGTTTTCCTCTGTAGCTCAGACTGGATTCATTCTCAGCAGGACGTTCTTTCACGCCGTCGAGACCATCACGCAGAAATCCCTGCATAATAAAATCACAGGGCGTGAAAGCCAGTGTCAGCCTTATTGCCGGAATATAAGAGGCCGCTGCCAGAGCGAGCATACCTGTCGTAGAGGCTCCGCAGATACCGATTTTCTCGTTTCCATGTGATTTCAGATAATCCACAGCATTTTCAATGCGTTCAATCGGATAGCTGTGATGACCGTAATCTTTTTCGGCAGGGGCTAAGGCCATGACGTTGCAGCCGAGCGGATGAAGCCATTTCACGGCAGCAATTACAAGCAGATCATCCACATCATCACCGAGCATGACAATCATAGCTTTCTGACTTTGATTCTGATTCGGATAATAGGCACCGAAAAAACCGTCACGTTCCGGACTGAAATATATTTTTTTCATAAATATCTCCTTTAAACGATAAAATTTTCCTACTATCATCATAGCACAAATCCGGAAAAATTGCAAGTCTTGTGAACTTGCGTTACAGCCAGAGATTTCTTTCTTTCTGCCAGTTATGAGAGGCTTTATAATTCATCAGCAGGAGCTGACTCTGAAGTTTCTGGTGATCAATGGCATATTTGATCAATTTATCAATATTATTTTTCGTAACAAAATCATAATGATCTAAAATTTTCTGAACAGATTCTGCCTCATCTTTCTCGATCAAATGCAGGAAAATTTTAGAGAAATACTGATGCAGATAGTTTTTTAATTTTTCATCATCAGGATTCTGAAAGAACATCTGCCAGAGCAGATCATATTTGACAGAGGCAATAATTTTCTCTGTATAATCCCGCTGATTAATAAAACGAATCGTTCTCTGAAGATAAGTAAATTCATACCAGTCTGTGAAATTTATCCGGATATGCAGATTATGATAGACAAGTTCTTTCAGATTGGAACAGTTCCGAAATGCATAAGAATCAATATCTTCTACGCTGTCCGGAATGGCAACATTTTTTAGAGAATCACAGTTTTCAAATGCAGAGAACTGAATTGACTGCAAGCTGTCGGAAAAAATTATTTCTTCCAGATTTTTACAATCCAAAAAAGTATATCGGCAGACTCTCCGGACTCCGGCCGGAATCTTTATCCGTTCCAGAGAAGTGCAGTTTCTGAATGCCATAACACCGATAGTTTTCAGACTTTCCGGCAGAATGACTTCTTTCAGATTTATACAGTTTAGGAAAGCCTCTGCCTTAATTTGTGTCACACCATCAGGAACGATGACTGTTTCTTCCTCATCTGTGCACTTGACCAGAACTTTGCCGGATTTGCTGTAGGTAACACTCATAGGTCTTATTCCTCATTTCAGGGCTGTGAGTTCTGCCGTCCGTCCCCACGGACAGCAGAACAGGATTTTAGTTCTATCATCTATATCATGTTATTATTATAGCATATCAGATGTTCAGAATTTTTATAACTAAGAAAATTTTTCAAATTTTATTCAGGAGGTTTTTATGGAACACGAAAGAATTATTTATATCTTAGAATATCTCACCAATCAGACAGATGAGAAAAAACATGTTACAATCAAAGAGATTCGGGCTTATCTTTCCAATCAGACGAATCTGGGTGATGTCTCTGATCTGACTGTCCGGAGAGACATCAGCCGTTTGCAGACAACCGGCCATAATATTCAGATTACACACGGCCCTCACAACCGTGCGGAATATTATTTAATCCGAAGCGGCTTTACTTTTAATGAAATCCGGTTTATTGTCGATTCTGTCAGCATTAATAAATTTTTATCTCCCTTGCAGAAACAGAGACTGATCAAAAAATTTGAAGGCTTATGCTCTGCCGAGGAAGTTCATCAGCTGATCAGCCGGATTGCACTCAACAGTCAGGCCGCTCCGGATGCCAATCTGCTTGACAATCTGGAAAAAGTTCACCGGATTATTTCGCAGAAAAGAAAAATCAATTTTGAATACGGCAAATATGATATTCACAAACAGATTCATTATTACAGCAAACGCCGGAATCTGCTTCCCTGTAAAGTGATTTATTCCAATGAAAGATTCTATCTCAAGTGCATGGACGAGGAAACGGGAGCTGTCCGCACTTATCGAATTGATCGGATGAAATACATCAAGGCTGGTAAACAGACGGAGAAAAAAGCAGTTCTTCCACGTCCTGACGGTGTTGTGCTGGATATTTTCGAGCCGGAGGAATTTGTATTTGTAACACTGAGAATCAAAAAATTTCTGCTGGATGATATGCTGGAACAGCTCGGAAACTATGCTTCTGTCCTGGAAGATACCCGACCGGAAAGCGTTCTGGTACGGGCGAAAATCGGCATTGGCCACGGCTTTTACAGGTGGGTGCTGAAATACGGAGCAGATATGGAGATTATTTCTCCGGATTCTGTCAGAACGGAATTTTATAAAAGGCTCTCTGAAGTTATGAATTTATATCAGGCATAACAAAAGCTGCCGTATTCTGTACGGCAGCTGATTTTTTTTATGCAGGAATGCTGACAGGTTCCGGATTTTGTTCGGTTTCTTCGGGTTCAGCATTCTGTACTGTTTCAGGTTTCTGTGCTTCTTCGGTTTTTTGGGCCTGTTTTTCTGCACGTTCGGAATCTTTCAGAGAAGCATTGTAGAGATAATCCAGTTTACTATTCAGTGTATCCCGTTCTTTGGTAAGACTTTCGATCTGTGCTTGCAGGTCAAGAAGTTTCTGTTCATCTGCAGGAGCAGACTGCTGTAACGATTCTGACAACTGTGCATTCTGAGCAGTCAGTTCTTCGACCTGTTTCCGGAGATCTGCATTCTGAGCAAGCTGCTGGTTCAGTGTTTCCTGATTCTGTGTATTCTGTGCGGTCAGTTCTTCGATCTGTTTCTGAAACTGCTCTGTCTGTACGCCGGATTCTGAAAGTTTCTGATTCTGTTCCTTGAGTTCTTTGATCTGATTTTTAAACTCAGCAGACTGGAGATTCTGATTATTTTTCTCCTGACTGAGATCCTGTTTCAGTTTGCGGTTATATTCTCTGGTTTGTTTCAGTGTATTTTCCAGTTCGCTGATTCTGGCATTCAGAGCATTTCTGTCATTCTCGAACTGTTCTTCTTTTGAGGTAAGTTCAGCGGCCTTTCTGAGATTTTCGTCTTGCTTTTGCTTGTTTTCTTCGTCTTTTTTCTGCAAGTCTTCTTTTTTTTTCTTATATCTGTCTTTTTCTTCTTTGAGTGTTTCAGCTAACTGCCGGAACGCAGCAACATCCTGTTTATAAGAAAGCGTTTCTGCCTTGAAATTGGATTTTTCGATTGCAAATTTTTCCTGTTCTTCTTTGAGCTGGGCTTCGAGTTTGAAAATTTTAGATTCATACTGTTGTTTCAGCATAGTAAATTCTTTTGCCTGCAATTCTTTTTCTGTATACAGCTGATTTGCAGTATTGCCGAGCTGCTGAATCAATTCTTTCAGAGCATTTATTTTTTCCGGATATTTTTTATCTGCATTGTTCATGAATAGAACCTCACTTTCGGAATTATTTTTCAGAATCAAGCAAAGCCTTGACCCGTTTTATCATCGTATCATATTTTTCTTTATATTTCTGAACCTCCTGGTTCTGTGTATTCATATCTTCAGTGAGAGCATCCGCAAGTTTCAGGCCTTTTTCAGTCAGAGAGCGGATTTCTTCCTGTGTTATAGTTTTTTCCATAATAATCCTCCGTTTCGAGAAATTTTCAGCAGTCTGTAAATTAATTATAACATAGAATTTCTGTAAAGTCAATGCTTTTTATGAAAATATCACAAAAAAGCACTCTCCGGTTTCAGGAGAGTGCATGAATATTATAAATTATTTAGAACGCAGTTCTGCTCCCAATTTCTTACGCAGAACTTTGGTTACGCTTTCAGCACAGGCTTCGATCTCGTTAGAAGTCAGTGTTTTTTCAAGAGAGCCGATCACAAGGCGGACTGTGACGGATTTCTTGCCTTCGGGTACTTGTTTGCCCTTGTATTCTTCTACAAACGAAACGGACTGCAATACGCTGCCCTGTGTTTTCTTAGTCAGGATGACATCTCTGATTTCTTCCCATTTTACGGAATCTTCCACCAGCATGGACAGATCATAATCCATCAGCGGATATTCCGGCAGATGTGTGAAATCATTTGTTCTGGATGTAAACGGCTTTAATAACTCCGTATCTATTTCAAACAGGAGTACAGCATTATTCTTGATACCGCATTCCAGAGCGGCTTTTTTGGACAGCAATGCAAAATCGCCGACTTTTTGTTCTCCTCTGAAAATATTCAGCCAGACAACCGCATCTGCCCAGGCCGGTTTCGTTTCCTGTCTGAAGCTCAGGGCTTCCATATGGGTATATCTCGCCATATTTTCGAGCACACCCTTTGCCTGACGGAATAATAAATTAATATTTTTATAATCTCCGGTAAAAGCACCGCCGATATGCTTTCTCTGTTCGGGGAGCTGTTCGGATTCATCATAGCTGGAGACATAATTTCTGTCGAAGAATACTCTTGCACCCTCGAAGATTGCAAATTCGCTGTAATACCGCAGATTTTCCGAAACTGCCTTGACCAGATTCGGCAGAAGTGAAGAACGGATATATTTTTCTGTCGGAGACGGCGGTGTTGAAATCGCCAGCATTCCGTCTGTATTGCCAATTACAGCCTTAATATAGGCATCTTCCATCCACGGATAAGTAAATACTTCCTGCATTCCGCAGCGGAATGCCAGATATTCTTTGATTTTCCGTTCCAGATCAATATCCAGCTGGTTGATTGCCCCGGTAAACGAAGTTGTAATTTTTTCGCCGTCAAAATTCTCATAGCCATACATACGGGCAACTTCTTCCATGACATCGTCTTTGATAGAAATATCACCGGTAGAACGCCATGTCGGAACAGTGACATGCATAGTATCCCCGCTGAATTCCACAGAAAAGCCCAGTCTGCCGAGCAGATTTGTCAGAGTTTCCTGAGAAAATTCCTTGCCGAGACGCTGTTCCAGCCAGCTGACAGGCACATCAATTTCCTGCTGTACGAGTTTTTCCGGATAATGATCGGCAAAAGCCTTGACTTCCATTTCCGGATAGATTTCCCTGAATAATTCCATTGCCATGCCGAGAGCCTGTTCACAGCGTTCGGGGTCGATTGCCTTTTCATATCTTGCCGAAGCTTCTGTTCTGTTCTCGTATCTGAGAGCGGTTTTTCTGATACCTGCGGCATTGAAATT
>JAFUWN010000088.1 GCA_017483465.1 Oscillospiraceae bacterium | reverse complement strand
AGGAACTGTGCAAAAATAAATCAGTCATATAAAGGAGAGATGGTATAATTCCAATTTGGGTGAAATTCATCCCCAACTAATCGCAAAGAATCAAATTCCGAATCCGAAACTTTAATTCCTTTTTCATATCGATTTTCGTCAAGCTGACATTGAATTTTAAGACCAGTTGAAGTGGTGGTAGCAGAGATGAGGCTGACAATTACTTGTAACGTTTCTAATGGGCGTCCTCTCCAGTTCTTTGTAATCTGACTGAACATTCTGTGTTCAATTTTATTCCATTTTGATGTTCCTGGTGGAAAATGACAGACACTGATTTCAAGTCCAGTTTCATTTGCAAAAGCCTGTAATTCAGTTTTCCAAAGTCTGCTGCGGCTTCCGTTGCTTCCGCCACCGTCTGCTGTAATCAGCAGTCTTTTTGCAGATGGATAGCGTTTGATTCCCATAGAATACCACCAGTTTCGTATAGATGCAACCGCAAACTGTGCAGTATCCGCACTGATTCCAACATTCACAAAACCTTCGTTTGCTGGAATATCATATACTCCATATGGTGCTGCTTTTCCAAGTTCAGGAAGCGGAAAATCATGGTCAAGGACTTTCAATGCTTGTTTCTTCCGAGCGTATTCTGCACCTGTATTTTTGAAATTTCCCACAAGTTCTTTTTTCTTGCAGTCAATAGAAATCACAGGAAATCCTTCTGCACAGAATTTCTTTACTTTTTGATTGATATGTTCAAACTGCTCATTTCGGTCAGGATGTGCTTCTCCCACCTGATTCATTTTCTGATTTGTCTGTAAACTATATCCCATTTCCTGCAATAAATAGCCAATCTTCCGATATCCGATACGAAATCCTTCTTTCTGAAGTTCCTCTGCAAGTGTCCGCAGACTTTTGGTTGTCCAGCACAATGGATTTTCAGGGCTTCCATAGGTTGCCTCACATACCAGATGATTCAACGCTTCTTTTATTCCAGGCTGTGTTTCTGTAATGGGTTTTCTCCCTGCTCCTTTTCTTCGTATTGGGGTATTCGCAGAAAGTATCTCTGGGTCTCCTGATTTGATTTCCTTTACTCCTGTTGTAATCACACTTCGGGATACACCTGAAATATGGCTCATAAAAGTGATACCGCCTCTTCCATATGCAATCGCTTCCGCTGCCAAGTACAGCCGTTTGTTTTTCATTCAATAATGGCAACATTGTCTTTACCTTTTCAATTATTTTTTCTTTCATTCTATTTTCAGCTCCCTTCTTATTTATGATAGCATTTTTCACTTGTTTTGTCAATCTATATCGACTAATTTATTTTTGCACAGTTCCTAAAGATAATATCAGGCTTATAACTCAGTTCTCCGGTTTTCTGTTCTTTTACAAGATAGCTGTCAGCGGTTTCCAGCTGTCTGGCGAGCATAGCCACATCAACAGGAATGCTGTCACGGGCGGCAATATCAGCCTGATACTGTTTATCATCTGCAAGAAGCATTTTCTGGAATTCGATAGTACGTCCATTCAGTTTCTTGATACCATCAAGCTTGGCGGCATAGTCTGAACCATAGATATCGAGTGCCATACTTTCGGCATCTATATAGGCCTGATTTTCAGCGGCCTGAATGCGTTTATTTCTTAAAATAGAGTTTTCATCTTCATCAGAATACCAGATCACGCACTGATCTGTTTCCTGACAATGCAGACTTTCCAGTTGTTTGGAGCTAAGTGCATGTTCTTTCTGATACATGCCCGACCAGTCCGTGATGGTAACACCTGCGGCAACACGGGCAAGCCAGTATAATGCTTGGAGTGTATAGACTTTTCCGGCGACGGCAAGACCTGTTGTCGTCAGGAAACCCAATACTAAAAAGCTGTTCTGCGAGCTGTCCCAGCTGATATGCGAACCGTTTCGTTCAGCAGCATACTGCTGAACATTGCCTTCGTCATCCACACGGAGGACAACAACATCATCATATAATTCTTCCGGAAAATCAATCGTTTTCAGATCATAGTCAGAATGGAAGGTTCCCGGGAGATGTTCATCCAGCCGGAGACTGGCATTGACATTCCAGCCCTCTATCATGAGAAAACCGGACTCTGTAAGAGTTGTATTCAGAGTTTTTCCGTCTGTTTCGGACATTTCGGTGATTTTCAGCTGACCGTCATAATCCAGAGCATTTTTTTCGGCCGAAACAATCAGACCGTCAACAGGCGAGAGGATAAACGGCTTGCTGTCTCCCTCTGAAAGCTGATAGACCGAACTGCTGACGGACAGAAGTACAGCAGTATCTTCTGTATCATCAGAGATAACTGCTCCGATACTGCCGGAAAAAACATCGGTTCTGCCAAGCAGGAAATTCTGTAGTTCTCTGACATCATAGAGATTCAGTATGCCGTCAGAATTGACATCAGCGGCTTTTTGACTGATTTTAGTCGTTCCCGGAGATCTGATTTCCCGTTTCAGCAAAGTCAGATCGAAAATATTGACCATTATAAATCCGAAGTTCATACACACCATCAGGAAGAGGCGGTATTTTCCAGTTAGCAGTCTGTCCATTCTGAATTCCTTTCAGAGAAATTTCAGAAATATACATAGAAAGAGTTCCCTGATAACTATGTTCTGCCTGTACAAATGAGAGATAGGCCGTCAGCGAATCTTCCGGCTGAATGTCTTTCAGAGAGAAACTAAGCAAACTTTCTGTTTCATGAAATGAAAAGTTTTCTATCTTAGTAAAATTTTCTGATGAAATCTGAGTTTCATGGAATGCCGTAATTCTGCCGTGCAGAAAATCCTGTATCTGATTGACATCCGCATTCTGGACGGCCAGTATTATGCAGATATTTTTTGCATAACACAAGATCAAAAATATTGATTTGTCCGTCCTGATTCACATCTCCTGGAATCTCCTGTTTGATAAGATCCGGTTTTTTAGGTGCTTCCTCTTTGCCGACAGTCAGTACAGCATTCAGAGTTTGATTGAATACCAGTATCAGCCTGATTAATATCCAGACAGCCGGAACTGTTTTCACCGGATTGTTCGCTTTCGATGCGATAACTGCCGTCTACCGTGAGCACACCGCCGCCGAGCGAAATTGTTCCGCCCGTCAGATGCAGGTCTCCGCTGATGGTGATTTCATAACCGGAGAGCTTTAATTCTCCCTCTGAAAATGTCACACTGTTCTGATATGTCAGATTCTGATTTGCTGTGAATCCGGATAGAATTTCTTCAGCGAAAGCTGTATTCGGCACGGAAACGGCTGTACCAATCAAAGTGCATGACAGCAGAAAAGCAAGCAGTCTGATTCGAGCATATTTCATAGAAATCACCAATCTTTTTTGCCGAATTTATCAAAAATTTGTATAATTTTATTATACCACAAAATTAAAAAATGTCAATAGCTATAATTTCAAATAAATTATTAAGACAATGCCGTCTGAGAAACCTCAAACGGCATTGTTTTTTAATCGCTTGTATCTTCATCAAAATTCATAGCAGCAGCAAGTCCGGCCGATACCGCAGAAATACCGATTCCGATCAGAGTCGTGTTAAGAAATT
>JAFUWN010000006.1 GCA_017483465.1 Oscillospiraceae bacterium | reverse complement strand
TGAAAAATATTCTGAATATTTTCTTTTGCCTGATCGAATTTTTCAGAAAACCAGTCATCAGCATACCGGAAAATTTCTGTAATATCATCCCAGCGGTGGGAAAAATATTCACCGATATCCTGAAAAATATTCTGGATATTCTCTCTTGCCTGATCGAATTTTTCAGAAAACCAGTCCGGAAGATTCTCAAAAACTTCTTTGATTTTCTGAATCCCTGCCGATATACCGTTATATAATCCATCCATCAGGAATCCGCCGAGTTCTGCCATCACGGTGGACGGCGAGTGAATCCCGAACAACGTCCGGACTGAATCCATAAACGGATCAAAAATCCATTCTTTAATATTCGTCTTGATCGCTGCCCATTTTTCCTGAATGCCCTTTTTGAATCCATCCCACATTTCATGTGTAATCGTGTAGAGCGTTTCACCAAGACCACTCCAGAGCTTGTACCATATCTGACCGAAATCACCGAAATTGAAAAATTCCTCGACATCCTCTCTGACGTATTCCAGCCAGCCGGATATAAATCCGAATGCTCCGCCGGAATCCTCGAAGACATCACAGATATCCGTCCAGTTTTTGGACAACTCTGTGATCACATAGCCCCATGATACGAATCCGGCGATCAGAACTCCGGTGAACACATTCAGAGTCGCCAGTTTCCCGGCAAATGCGGCGATTTTCCCGGCCATTGCTGCGAATGTTCCGCCGGTGACGGCCTGACTCAGCCCGATTATCGCCGCCGTGACCCCGCCGATAAAAACGGCAGAATCCGGATTCTCCCGAATCCAGTCTCCGATTTTATGCAGAACATCAGCAAGATTTTCAAGCCCTGTCGTGATGATGTCGCCCGTCCAGTCGGCCAGAGGCTTGATGAACTCATCCCACAGCCAGAGTCCGAACGGCTTCAGAGCTTCGATCGAAGCATCTAAAACGTCAACCGCTCCGGATAAAAGATTCAGAAAATCCGGAATTAAATTTTCGATCGTAAATCCGGCGATCGGCAGAAGAACGTTTTTCCAGAACCATTCCAGACCCTCTCCGATGTGATCGGTCAGCGGTTCGAGATTTTCAAGAAGATGATCTACAGAATCCAGAAGCGGCGAAAAATCAAGCGTTTCTGACCAGTCGGCCGTAGCTTCTGAAATATTTTGAATCGTATTCAGAACATTCTGAAAAATATCGGCGATATGCTGGATAATGCTTGTTCCCGTGCCGTCGCTCCACGCCAGAGCGAAACGCTCCGCAATATTGCCGATCGTGCCATAAATATTCGTGAAGATTTTCAGAATCGAATTGAGAATTTCTTCTCCCGTGCCGTTTGTCCAGACTTCTGCGAAACTTTGTCCGATCTCTGAAAACAGATTTTTTATCTGCTCTCCGGCATTCCGGATAGAATCCAGAAGCGGCTGACCATAGGTATTCCAGGCATTCTGTATCGGCTGGAATAAATTCTGCAAACGCTCTGAAAACTGATTCTCGATCTCAGAAAGTCCGGACTGCAATCCGGACGGATTCAGAACCGGCGTGATTTCCGTTTCTGATTCAGAAGCTGAATCTTCATCAGAATCAGTCTGAACGCCGATGATATTGAAATCATCAAAACTAGCCGCCCCCAGCTTGTCGATCGTATCTTCAATGACTTTCTGCGTATTTTCGGCTGATTCGGTCAGATCATCAGCTTCGGTCACGGCTGCGGAGACCGCTCCGGTGAAGTTACTGGATAAATCCACACCGAACAGATTCGCAAGCGTTTCGGAAATCTCGATTGCTTTCAGAGCGATCGCATTCAGAAGATCGGCAAAATTCTGGAGTGCCGGCAGAAAAATCGTTTGCAGATTCGTGGCGGCTCTGCCGAACTCTTCCTTAATATCGCCGAGATAATTTTCAAGCTGTTTGAGTTTCCCGGCCGGAGTACTCGCAAGAGCCTCGTTCATACCGCCGACGGATTCTTCTACCACAGCGGCAAGCGTTGCAACCCGCTGTTCTTCGGTGCCGTATTTCAGCAATTTTTCCTGAGCCTCTGTAAAAGAATAGCCATATCGGGAGAGTGCCGCTGTCTGTCCCTGTAGAACCTTTCCGAGCATGGTCGAGATCGTCACGGCTGATTCTGCCGTTGCGTTCAGACCGTACTGCTGTGCTAGCATATCATTCAGAACAACATTCATTTTCCTCAGAGAATCGGCGTTTTCGATATATGTCGAAAGTTCCTGTAACCCTGAAAGCTGCACTTCGTCGCCGATAACGCCGACGCTCTGCAATTCCGAAGCCCATTCTTTTGTGGCCTGAATCTGAGCTTTTGTCGCTCCGATATTCCGGCTTAAAATGGTTTCGAGTTTGGTTTCGGCCTCAAGCTGGATATTCCAGGCGGCTTTTGCTTCTCTGACGAAATTCCGGATGATCGAAACGCTGAAAATTGTTCCGATTGTTCCGGCAAGGCCTGTCAGAACGTTTCTGATACTGCTGATATTTCTGGTGACATCATCCGCAGTTCTCTGAGCCAGAGGAGAAATCTGCTTTGTCTGATTATGAATATTCTGTAAATCCTGCTCCGCCTGATCGGTATGCAAATGCAATTGAATTTCCGGATTCTGCGAATTCAAATCAGCAATAAAATCATCAAATTCAGCTTTTGCCGCTGCGGTATTCAGGTGCAGAACAGCCGTTCCGGTCTGAGCGGAATCGGCTTGCAGAACCGGATTTTCTGCCTGATTCCGGAACTGATTCAGAGCGGCTTCGGCCTGACTGGTATCGAGTTTCAGAATCGCCGTCAGAATCTGACCGTTTACCTGAGAGGCAAACTGACTGAAAATATTCTGAGCCTGTGAAATATCAAACTGCAAATCAAGCGTTACATTCTGATTCAGAAGATTCTGCAATTCGCTCTGAATCTGTCCGGAATCGAACGATAATTTCAATTCAGCAGACTGATTCTGCATTTCAGAAATAAAATTCTGAAAGCTCTGTTGTGCCTGCTCAGTTTCGAGTTTCAGAGCCGTAACAGCCTGAGGAGTTTCCGTACCATCAAGCAGTAATTCCGCACGAACAGGCTGATTCTGTGCCTGGCTGATAAAATCAGAAAAGCTCTGTACTGCCTGCCCGGTATCTAATTCCAGAACCGTGACAGGTGTCTGATTCTGAATATCAGAAATAAAATTCCGGAAAGCAGCTGCCGCCTCTTCTGTGCTGAAATTTACGCTCAATTCCGGTGATTCTGTGCCGTCGAGCTGTAATCTGGCATTGACAGGCTGACTCTGAATCTGACTCGCAAAACTCTGAAAATTCTGCAAAGCCTGCGAAATATCAAGAGTCAGATTTGCTTTCAAATTCTGATTCTGAGAAATAAAATTATCCTGTTTCCGTTGAGCTTCGGAAGTATTCAAATCCAAATGCAGCGTAACTTTTGCTTCCTCAGCCATGGACTCACCTCAATGCTAAAAAGAAATTTTCGATCTGTGATAATTTTTTATCATAGAGTTCCGGATATTTTGCGAATAAGAATTTCTGCCAGTCTTCGTAAATTTTTTTCTGACCGGATGTGAATTTTTCGATGATTTTTGAATCCGTTTCGCTCCGGATACTGACGATCTGACCGAGCGGCGTTTCCGGCAGAAGTCCGGACAGTAAAGCCGAGAATTCCCCCCAGCTCATGTCCGGTTCTTGCCTGATTCTGATGCCGTACTGTGAGGCGAAACTTGCTTCGATCAGAGACCAGTCATCCACAAGATCATAGAATTCAGGCTGACTCTCCGGCGGAGCTGTGAAATCGTTTCTGAGCCTCTTCAAATGTGATTTCCATCGCCAGCGACATGATCGCATAGATGATCGTTTCGTAATCATGGAACGACAAATCTTTCATGCTCTGGATCTCTTTCAGAGCCTTTTCACCTGCGAAATGTCTGATAATCTCTTCCATGAGATCGCCGGTTTTCTGACCGGAGAAATCCTTTTCGGTATAAGCTAAAACCGTATCTTTCCGGTTATCAATCTGAAAAATTTTCCCTCTGAGTTCGAGTTCAGGGAAATCACGCTGTAATTTTTCCGTGATATTTAATCGCATTTTCAAAACTTACTCCTTTCAGGTGGCTTCTGTTACGGTCGGCTTGCCGTTGGACTGCAAATCAAATTCTAAATTCCCGACATTGACCGTATCACCGCCGCCGTCGTTCTTGACATTGACGACCATCTGCTGTGTAATTTTCGTACCGGTCGGCATAGTCCATCTAAAATTAGCATAGGCTTCCTGCCCCATTGCGAATTTTTTACCAGCGATGAAATCATTTCCGGCGTCCCCGACAGTCCGCTTGCCTTTCATGGACAGACTCCATTTCATTCCGGTTTTCAGAGCCGAACCCCAGCCCTTTTGTTCCATAGCGTTCCATTCCTCGATATTGCCGTCAAAATTCGGTGTGAAAGTCTCCAGATTGGCGATTTCAGACCAGGTATTTTCAGCCGTTTCGACCTCGAAAACATTGTCATGTACGGGAAATACCCCTGTAAAAGTATTCGGCATAATAAAAACTCCTTTCAGATATTATAGAAAATATTGATATTAATCACAAATTCATAGATAAGCGATTCCGGCGGCGTACAGTCCACCGGAGACGAATTCAGCAAAGAGATCAGCGGAATTTTATAGCCGCCGATCTCCGGAAAATGAATATTTTGTAAACGATTGTATAAATCAAGAGCCGCCTTCTGCGAAGATTTTGCATTTTCCGTCCAGTGAATCAAAATTGAAACCGGAATCTCCTGATACGTCCGGAAGCTGATACAAGGCGTTTCCGGAAGCGGATTTCCGTCATAAACGCCGATACATTTTTCCTGACTGCTGTCGATTCTGCCGATGTAGAAATGCTCTGCTTCGGGGAAAAGTTCTTTCAGGAAATCCCGAATATCGCTCAGATTCATGAAATCAGCCTCCTGTTCTGCGTTTGAATTCTTCGATGAAAATTTCAGCCGCTCGATTCTCATACTTACCGCCCGGCTCCCAGTCCTCGAACCACTGGCCTTTGGCTCTGATATTATCGCCCTGATTGAAATCATATTCCGGGTGCATATAGAGCTTTCTTGCATACGGCGTACTTGCTGAAATTTCAGAGCGGTTCTGTTCCGGATGAGAAACATGATGAGCAGTCTCAAGAGTTCCCTGATCTTTCGGAATCACTTTTTCATTGACGATTTCTGTTTTCAGTCTTCGTGCAGTCGCTTCGAGAATCTCCGCACCGAGCTGATTAAAATCAATGCCGGCCATCAGATCACATCCAGTCTGATATAGTTCACAGAACCGTCAGGATTCCGGGCTTTCCGGCCTCTTTCGATATGCCGCTTCACACCGAAAATATAAATTTCTCCGTCCGGAATTTCCGATAATTCCGGACAGAAATCAGATGAAAAATAGGCTTCTGCCGAGATCGAAATCTCTTCTTTTTTAGAATTTAAAATTCTTCGGGAACTGCTCTGAAACAGGCATTTCAGATCGGCAGAAAATGCCGGAATCCGCTCGCCGTCTTCGGAAAGGCCTTCGGCTTGCAGAATCACTCTGCACGGTGTACGGCAGACGGATTCCGGAACTAATTTTGGATATTTCATGCGATCACCTCAATGCCGGATTGCAGAGATTCGTCTGCAAAAGCTTCTGATGATTTTCTGTTTGCATGGTGACTCCGGAGAGGGTCACAAGATTCTGAGAATTCCAGCTCATCGAGACTCCGGCGATACTGTAGGAACTTAACGGAGAATTCAGCATATCGCCGAAATCCTGCAAAAAAATCGCCTGTGAAGCACAGACGTTCCTGATTAATTCTTTTTGCAGATTTGTCAGATTCCCGAATCCGATTTTCCTGATTCGCTGGAAAGTCAGAATATCAATCTGATCAGAGGCCTGAATCAGAAATTTTTCGCTGATCTCCTGTCCGGTCATAGCCTGAAATTCTTCGGCAGTCAGATACTGACTCATTTTTTCTTAGCCTCTCTGAGAACTTCGAGTTCGGCAAGGACCTGAGCATACTGACTGTAAGGAACTGTCTTGACCGGACTGTGTTTCAGAATCTTTCCGGATTCGTCAGTCAGATCATAGCCACGATTCAGAAAATCTTCCTGCATGGCCGGATTTTCTCCGACTTGATATACTTTATTGCCCTTTACTGCATAAATCATGAAATCACCTCACAATCAGGAATCGGCATTGACGGCAATGCCCGGAGCTTTCTGCTGGAGCAGGAACGTATCTGTAAAATAATGATTCTGATAAACGTACTTATCGGCCGTTCTGGAGTCATGTCCGGGCGTAAAAACGTTGATATAACTGTAATTGTCACGGCTGACAACACAGCTCGGATGAATCAGCATGGCATTGATCTGCTTCGCAGAGACAGCCGGAACACATCCGGTCGTGAAGTCATAAGCCGTCTTGAACCGGCCGCTCGGAACGGTCTTGATCAGCATGTCATCAATGCGATTGATATTTCTGTTCACGGAGTTCGAGCCGCCGCCGACGGAAATCGTTCTTGTAATACCCGATGCCGATTTCAGCAGCGTTTTCGCCGCCGATGTCAGATACAAAACTCTGCCGTCGGTCGGAACGCCGGCATCATCCATCTTAGCGGACTGTGTATCAATCCAGTCGAGGATATTCAGAGCCGTCAGAG
>JAFUWN010000087.1 GCA_017483465.1 Oscillospiraceae bacterium | reverse complement strand
TTCCGGACAGCTCCCATGTACTGACTCCAAGACTCATCGAGAGCGTCAAAACAGCCTCGCTTCCGATCGAAAATGCTCTGTCCTCTGCCCTTGTATCGCTTCGAGTTCCGGAATTTCAAGGGCACGGCAAGCCGGATTTTCTGATCAAAAATCAGATCGGTCAGATTTCTGGTTTCGTCCAGAGTGTCCAGAGATACGGCGATTCCGGAACTGTCTGTTAACAAATATTTCACATATCCGAAGCCGTAACACTCTCGTAATAAAAATTCTCTCGAATTTTTGACATATTTTGTTAAGAAAATAATTTCTGATTTCTCATACTGTACACGGCTTCCGGAGACGAATTTCAAAGCCGGATATTCAGAAAGTTCCGGATGATATTCCAGCTTGAAAGCTCCGTCGCCGTCGATCAGCACGTCTCCGACGGACTGTTCCAGCAGATCAGAAAATTGATTCTCTTCGAGAATTTTATTTAATAATTCCTGTTCGGCCGGAGCGTTTGAAATTTCAATATTCAGCATGTCAGAAGCTACGATCTGCGAGATGGTATCGACGATCAGGCTCGGCAGTCCGGTATGAATTTTCTGGATTTTCCGGGATTTTGCCGACATACTCCAGAAGCCCGTATCTCCGATCTGAGAATAAATCTGCGAGAGTTCTTCCGGGTCGCCGTGATACCAGATTCGGTTCAGAGCCTGATTATCTTCAAAAGTAAAATTTTCTCTGACGTAAAATTGCTTTGGCTGAGCCGGTTCAAGCTTGAACATTCTCATCAGCCAGAGCCGGATATTTTCAAGAATATTCAGAAAATTCACCTCGAGTCTTTACCGATTTTGTCCTTATATGGGATAAAAGCGTACTGTACACTGTTGATCGTATGATCATTTTTATCTTCCGGAACCGGCTGATTTTCCTGCCAGGAATAACAAGACAATTCATGCAGATGATGTATGCAAGTCTCATTCACAAGATAGTGTCCGGAAGCAATCCAGCCGGATTGCAGATGAATCCGGTCGATAATTTTTAATTTTTTATAGCTGTTGATGAAATTATATAGACAGCCTGTTTTTCGCTTATATTTCTTGATTTCCGTGATGGTCGCCTGATCAGCAGAGTCGATATAGACATCACGGGCGAAACCCCATTTCTGACGATTTGTTTCCAGAAAGTTCACAAATCGTTCTGCCAAATCCGACGGCGATACCGGAATTTTCAAATCTGCATTCTGAATCACTTCTTCGGCCAGAAGCAGAAGCCGGGATTTGTTATCAATCCCGATAAATGTCATCGCAATTACATCGGCTGATTCTGAGGAATAGGCCGTATCGAGTCCGGCCGAGAACTGAATGAATTTCAGCTCCTGTTTCTCGATCTGTAACCGGATTTTTCCCTCATGGAAACAATGCTGTTTCCGGTCGAAATTGGCGAAGATCAAACCCGTTGCCCGTCCTCTGAGGCCTTGGATTTTGTTCTTGTAGAGCTTTGTTCCGGCCGGAGCAGAATCCATTTTTCTCTGAATTTCTTCCGGAGTCAGACTTGCATTATCACGAAAACTGAAAAACCAGTATTTCCAGCCGGATTTTTCCGGTTCGGTCAGTTCCGCAAGAATGGATTCCGGAACGTCAGCCAGATATTTCCGGAACGGTCTGGAACAGTTCACAAATTCTTTATACACAGGAAGATCAGGGTCATCCGGATTCAGCGTTGCAAGCAGATAGTCATTTCTGGTTGAAAGTTCTCTGACAAACTCGATATTCGCCGTATTGATTTCATCAATAAATACACAGCCGTACTGGCCGCCGAGGGCATTTTCCCATTTATCTTTATTATCATAGCCGAGGACGAAAATAATTTTATTCTCGAACTTGATATGCGGAATTTTGTATTCTTTATCGCCGTTGCCGAAATATTGTGCATTCCGGTGCAGATCAAGAATGCCGTTATCCTGCGAGATAATATTTTTCTCAGCCGTTCCGGTGGTTCTGCTTGCTAAGATATGAAACTTCTTCGGACTCGCTGAGACCATCCGCATGAACTTGACTCCGGCTCCGACGGTCGTCTTTCCGGAAGCCGTTGTGCCCTCTAAAAACTCAGCTCTGACGTTTGTCGTATTGATAAAATCAACGTATTTCTGACTTAACGGAAATTTATTCGGCAAGACCCTCACCGCCGATTTGATCGAGAATATCTGCAAATTTTTCTGACGGACGGACATCCGCACTGACTTTGACGGTATATTCT
>JAFUWN010000086.1 GCA_017483465.1 Oscillospiraceae bacterium | reverse complement strand
GGAGTGCTCCCGGTATTCTGAATTTTATCAACAGCATGTTCCGGCTGCTGATGTCGGAACAGTGCGGCGGCCTGGTTTATGATGTTCATGAACAGCTGAACTTCGGTGCCGAAGTTTATCAGAGACTGGAAAAAGAATACCAGGGTGTACAGATTCTGATTCCGCAGTCGGATTCTGAAACGCCCGTGGAAGATCTGGAACTGGAATGCCTGGCCGATACGATTGCTAATATGATTGCAGAGAAATTTCCTGTCATGCAGTCTGACGGTACCGTCCGCCCCTGCGAATATAAAGATTTCAGTGTCCTGATGCGTTCCGTAGACAAGGCAATTGATCAGCTTCGGGAAGTGTTCCGCAGACGAAAGATTCCGTTCAGCTATGATGACGGCGGTTTCCTCACTTTTCCGGAAATTCAGTTTATTATCAATCTTCTGAAAGTAATTGATAATCCTATGACAGATGTCGCTATGGCCGGTACTTTGCTTTCTCCGGTTTATGGCTTCATGCCGGAAGATCTGGCTATGCTGAAAGTTTCCGGCTCCGGCAGAAGAATCTATCTCCAGATGCAGAGCCTGACAGAAAGCAAAGATTCTGTTCTTGCTCAGAAATCAGAGCTGTTTTTACAGCAGCTGGCTCAGATGCGTCTGCTCGCAGATACTATGCCTCTGGAAAAATTTATTTATGAAATTTATGATATGACTGACCTGATGTCCGTGCAGAGTCTCTATGAACATGCTGACGAACGCCGTGAACATCTGGAAGTGTTCGCACAGTATGCAAGAAGTTATCAGGAACATGCCGATATTCATGCACAATGCAGTCTGAGCGGCTATATCCGGTATCTGGATTATCTCCGGGAAAGCGAGAAACCTGTTTCTTCCAAAAAATCCGGACAAAAAGCAGACTGTGTTTCTGTCACTACAATTCATGGTTCCAAAGGGCTGGAATATCCGTTTGTATTTCTCCTGCATACGGATGATGAATTCCGGTACAAGCCGCCGGCTGATCCACTGCTGACAGCAGAAAACGGTCTGATCGGCATGAAAACGCTCGATAAGGAAACATGTATAAAAATATCACCGGCGTCTTATCAATATCTTCACTATCTGCATGACAAGCAGGAAAGAAGCGAAGAAATGCGGCTGCTCTATGTGGCTCTGACCAGAGCAAAACAGAAATTGTTTTTAATTACAGATGAAATTTATACAGATCATGTTTCTGATAAACATATCTGCTGTACAGGCGGTTTTCTGGAACACTGTCCGGAGACGGTTTCTGATTTTGTTACTGTCGCCGGCAGCGTGCAGGAGTGGATTCTCGGCTATCTGTTCGCTTCTGACGAGGCTGAGTATATCCGGAAGATTACAACCGAAAAAACAAATATCAATTCTCCTATGGCAGAATATCGTGTATGGAAAATGCAGAAATCGGTTCTGGACTCTGCTGCGGAACAGAAAACAGGTGTTTCGGCTGTTCCGGAACAGAATCTGATTCTGAAAATGCAGAATCAGCTTGCTTATCAGTATGATGCTTCTTTGACAAATCTGCCGGCAAAAAGAACCGTAACTTCGCTTTCACACTCTGAAATTACCCCAGAAGATCAGACGGAAATTCCTGATTTCATGCTGGAAGATGAAGAAGGCCGCATCCGCAGGCTCAAAGGTGCTGCCCGTGGAACGGCAATTCATAAAATTATGCAGTTTATGGATTTCAAAGCCGCTTCTGAAAATCTTGCTCAGGAAATCACAAGAATGCAGAATGCTCAAATTCTCCAAAAAATCGAAACGGAAGCCATTCAGCCGGAAAAAATACAGGCATTCTTTCATTCAGATCTGTATCACAGAATTGCAGAATCAGATACGGTACTGAAAGAAAAACAGCTGTTCGTACAGATGGGCAGGCTGAATCTTCCTGAAGATTCCGTTCTCCGGAAATATTATGCAGGTACGGACGGTATCATGATCGGTACAGTCGATCTGCTGTTCCGTGAGCCTGACGGCTGGGTGATCGTGGACTATAAAACTGACAGAATCAAAGAAACCGGATATTATATCGAAAAATATGCCGTTCAGCTCGGACTGTACCAGAATGCAATGGAACTTGTACTCGGAGAACCCGTCAGACAGGCATATATCTACTCGTTTACTTTAGATCAGGCAATAGAAATCAATCTGTCAGAAATAGATTATCATACAATATCAGGACTGGAGGAAGCTCTATGAAAAAATTACTGGATGAAATGATTCATAAAAGTCTGCTGGAAAACCGTTTCGTCGGTGTGAATGCGGCAGTTTATCAGAATTATGAATGCATTTACGAAAATTCGTTCGGCATGGCCAATCAGGAAAAAAATCAGCCTATGCAGAGAGATTCTATTTTCAGAATCTATTCTATGACTAAGCCCGTGACAGCTGTTGCTGTCATGCAGCTTGTCGAACAGGGAAAGTTATGCCCCGATTTTCCGGTGAGCTGGTATCTGCCGGAATTCGGAAACCTCAAAGTCTATGACCCTCAGACAAAAAAGGCGAGAATCCCCCGAACAGAACTCCGTGTTCAGCATTTGCTGAATATGACTTCCGGTATGCCTTATGCAAACAATATGAATCCCACACAGAAAGATGTTTCGGCTTTCTATTACGAGATGGAAAAAAGAAGAGATTCAGAAAATCCCGTCGATTTAGCTGAATATTGCCGTAAAATAGCAGAAATTCCGCTCGAATTCGACCCCGGTACGCATTGGGATTACGGTATTTCTGCGGATGTTCTGGGCGGAATTGTTCAGGCTGTTTCCGGTATGGATTACAGAGACTATTTATTTAAAAATATTTTCAATCCGCTCGGCATGACAGATACAGATTTCTATGTTCCGGCAGAGAAGCTGGACAGATTCACAGAAGCCTATATGCATGATCAGCTTACAGAAGTCTATGTCGCAGACGGAAAAAATCGTATTGTACCGGATCATGGATGTCATCTCGGACTGAATGATTATAAAACCCTTCCGGCATTTATCTCCGGCGGAGCAGGCCTCTGCTCAACCATTCCGGATTATGCGAAATTTGCGACCGCCCTCGCAAACGGAGGCGTTTCTAAAGACGGTGTCAGAATCATCAGTGAAAGAGCCTTGTCTTATATCAGAACCCCTCAGATCGGCGGAGAAAGCTTCCGGAAAGATCAGGATTGGGATTCCCTCAGGGGCTATGATTACGGTTGTCTGGTCAGAGTCCTGACAGATAAAACAACTGCCGGAACACTTGCGAATCTCGGAGAATTTGGCTGGGACGGTTGGACAGGTACGTATTTTTGTGTTGACCCGATCGAAAAACTGGTTATCTTCTTCTGGGTACAGCTGGCTTGTGCCGGAACGACTCCGGAAGCAAAATTAATGCGTAATATCGTATACGGTAATCTCAAATAAATCAATTATTGAACTTTTTAAATTGCTTTGGCATAGAATATAATAATCACTCTGAAAGGAGAGAATCTATTATCTATGCCAAAGATTTTTTTAAGCCCGTCGACACAGGAATTTAATCCCTATATCAACGGCGGTACAGAAGAACAATATATGAATCTGCTCGCTGATGAGATGGAACCCTATCTCAGAGCCAGCGGTATCGCTTTCACCAGAAATGACCCGAACCGAACCGCTGCCGGAGCAATTGCGGATTCTAATTCTGCCTATTATGATGCACATGTTGCCCTGCATTCCAATGCTTCTCCGGAGAGCCTCAGCGGACAGCTCCGGGGGATTGATATTTATTATTCTCCCTATAGCATGGCAAGTGAAAAATTAGCTATCACGATTGCGAATAATCTGAAAAGTATCTATCCGATACCCTCGAAAGTCACCGCCCGTCCGACTACTACGCTCGGAGAAGTCAACAGAACCAATGCGGTCGCCGTGCTATGCGAGTTAGGCTATCATGATAATCCGGATGATGCTGACTGGATCAGAAAT
>JAFUWN010000085.1 GCA_017483465.1 Oscillospiraceae bacterium | reverse complement strand
TCCGCATAGCCTGAAAAAAGAACCGTGGGACACACGGGGGTAGCTCGCTTATGCTTAGTACACTGGTACTATCGAACGAGAACCGACTGCCCGCTTTTGTGGGAGGAAGCCCCCGCCTCTATAGGCGGGGGAGGATGTCACGCTTCATTATAACATGTTTTTTACTATTTGTCAATTATTTTACAAAATATTTTTCAAGAAATAAATTTTACAAAAATTTTATTGCAGTTTCTCTTAGAAAGTTGTATAATAAAAATAATATCAAATCAGAACGGAGGTATTTCTTTTATGTACAAAAAATCTGTTGCTTTTCTGACTGCTCTGCTCCTGACAGTTCAGGCCGTAGTGTTCTCTGTTCCGGCCAGAGCGGAATCTTCTGTCAAATTAGATGCTTCAAAATTTAAAATCTATGATGAAAATCTGGTCTATCTGGGAGCGGATTATCTCAACTTTGCGGATGTGCTTTTTGATCAGCAGGACTATGCCCCGGAATCTCCGGAGAATACAAGCGTTTCTGCGGAAATCTGGGAAAAAACTACCAAAAATCAGAACTGGAAGCCGAATTATCAGGCTGATTTCGGTGATGATGTTTTCTTTATTGATCTCGGTGCGAATTATATCGTTACAGGTATCTGTTTCTTAGATACCAACGGTGTTCAGACATGGACTGTTCAGGACGGAGAGCCTTTCAGCTGGAATGAAATTACAAGCTTCGAGACAGATTGGTATCAGGCCTGGCGAGGTCTTTCTTTTGAAACTCCCCGTGAAACCAGATATTTAAGATTTTCTACATCTGCCGGAGACAGCGGTATCAGTGAATTGGCAATTTATGGCTATCAGGTTTCGGAGTTATCTGCTGCTCAGAAAGCTTATGATGCTCCATCTCCGGCCGCTCTTCCGAAAACCGATCTGACAGCCGGTCAGAGAATCGGATTCAATGCCTTTATTGATGACCCGATGTCTGCTATGATGGCCGGAGGCAATGTCCGGGAATATCACAATTTCAACTGGCTTTATGACGATTCCGGAAAAGTCAAATTTACACAGGGTTCCTGGGGCGATATGGATAGTTATTATTCTGCTCTGAAAGCCCGGAATATCAGTGTGATTCCCTGTTTTCAGGGCGGAAGCACCTATATTTCCGGTGAGAATCCTCCGGAAATTGCCGTTCCGTCCGGTGCAGATACGCTTAATCCGGAAAGCTATGCACTTCATGCACAGGCATTTTATCAGATCGCCGCACGTTACGGCAAGAATCAGAATATAGATATTTCTACTCTGAACGTGTCGGATAATTCTGAAATCAAGACAGGACTGAATTTATTAAATGCTCTTGAAAATTCCAATGAGCCTAATAAAACATGGAACGGTAAGAAAAATTTCTTTTCTCCTTACGAATTAGCTGCTATGTGTTCCGCTGATTATGACGGTCATGAAGGTACTATTCCGAATGCCGGTGTTAAGACGGCTGATCCTGATTTCAAACTTGCTATGGGCGGTATGCTCAATACGGCTTCTTTTCTGGAATATCTTGATGAAATGAAAATTTGGTTCAGCTATCACAGAGCTGATAAAAAATTTGCTGTTGATATCATTAATATCCATATGGGAGCAGATACTTACAATCCCGAAGATTCCGGCTTTGCTGAGAGAGTTCAGGAAATTCAGAACTGGATAGATCAGAATGCTCCCGGCACGGAACTCTGGATTTCTGAATTTGAAGTGCCTATGGCTGACTGTGAAAATGAAAATATTGCTGATCATCATGATAATGATCTGTATCAATTAAGATATGCCCAGAGAGTCGCAAGGACATATCTCATGAGTATCGGTGCGGGTGTCGATCGTATGACGAAATTCCAGCTCCGTGATGAGGGTGAGGGAGTTTATTATAACTCCGGTCTGACGACAGGCAAAGGCGAATGGAGTAAAAAATTAGCCTGGTATTATACCGCAGGTATGACAAATATGCTTAAAAATGCGGATTTCATCCGCGATAATTCCACAGATGAAGTTAAAGATTATATCTTCAAGGACAGAATCACAGGTGATGAAATTCATTGTCTCTGGTCGCCGACTTCCGAAGATAAAGTTATCAAAAATTACAGTCTCCCTGCCGGAAATTTCAGCTATGCTTATCTGACAGAATTAGGTACTTATGCAGAGGGTGTCACTTCCAGATTATTTTTCGATGATAATATTATGAAATCTGACGGAACAATAGATTCTACCGTCTCTGTTGATGTTTCCGAAACGCCTGTATTTGTAAAATTCTCTGGTTCGGCTCAGAATATCATCAACGGCAAGGGAAAATATATCACTCCGGCTTCTCTCGAAGTCACAGAAGAAAACAAACCTGATCAGTTTGAAAGAATGTTCGATGAACCCGACTCTATGCCGGAATTTATCTATAGTAATACAAGTTCGCTGAAAACGCCGGAAACGAATGTCAAAGCCTCGGATATTACCGGAATCGTCAAGCTTGATCAGAAATATGTTCTGACCGGATTCGGTATTTTTGATACTTACGGAACAGGCAGTATTGAAATCTATGACGATGCGACAAATACGCTCCTGTGGTCGAATGATTTAGGCTCTTACATGTCCAGAAATATCGAACTCACAGCTGACAGCATTCCGACTGATACGATCAGAATCGTCAAGGGCGGAGGCGATTTCAACGAATTAGCATTCTATGGCTATCCTGCTCCGGAAACTTCTGCAATCGAAATGGATGTCACAAATGATGGAAATTTCAATCTGCTTGATGTGATTGCTCTTCAGAAATGGCTTCTTTCCGGGAAATCTGTAGCGAATCCATCTGCTTCGGATACGAATCATGACGGAATTGTGAATATCTATGATCTAATATTCATGAAAAAGGCTCTGCTGAAAAAATAGAAAGGACTGTTTCTATGCAGACGATTATTATTACTCTCGATGCTAAGAAAATGACGAATCCTGATTTAGATATCCGCTATACGCTTCCGGAGCGTATCGAAGAATATACGAATCAGCAAGTAAAAGATAACGGTTATGATTATCTTTCCGGTACAGTCTTAGGCTTATGGCTCGAAACGGATGATTCTGCTCACAATGCGGAAAAGATCATCCAGCTGATTCATACAGAGAAATTTTCAGAAAATGATTTATCAAAATCAGCCGAGATTTATATTTCTGATGAAGCAGGTGCTTCGCTTGAAAAATGTCATAAAATATATCCGCAGAAGCAGCCGATTCCATGAAAGAAAGTTACGAAAAACTTATTTAAATTCGTACTGAAAGCATTTATCATCTATCAACTGATTTGCCTGATTCTCTTAGTAAGTGTTTCAATTTTATATAAAAAACCGAAAGATCTGTCCGGTACTTATCAAACCGAAGATCAATCTGCAAAATTGATTGTCGATCATACTGATCCGCATTCTTTTAGTGCATTCGCTAAATTTTATCATGATGATCAAGAAGAAAATTTTTGCATTCCAATTAACTTAGATTATATTGAACTCTGTAAAATCTCAGAAACTGTCGCAAAAGACGGGCATATCGTCAGAGGAAGATATGTTGCTGATAAGATTCCTTATCAGCTCGATAAAAACAAAATCTCTTTCACATTTGAGGGGGAAGAGTATATTCTTATCCGGATAGATTCTGACTGAAAGGATTCAGCTATGAAATATTTTATTACAGAACAGGAAAGAGAAAATACCTGCTATCATGAATGGCAGAAAGGTCATTTCGATGGTGTCAGCTTCTGGAAAAATGATTCTCTGCTGATCTCAGAAGATATGCATTATAAACTCGGTCTGGAAGAGCTTTTTAAAATCATCATTCCGGAATATGATCCGCTCGGTGAAACAGAAGTTTCAGAGAAACAATGGATTCTGCTTATGCAGAAAGCTTCTGAACTCGGCGGAGAAGTACTTGAGTGCTTACAGGAAGCCGACAAATGGGTAAATAATACACTCAAAGAATATTACATGTTCACAATGATCGGCATGTGATTTCTGAAATAAATTTATTATAAGGGGAAATTTTGTGTTATGAAGAAAAAATTTTTATCTGCTATGACAAGTGCTTTGATGCTTGCGACTCTGCCGATGAGTCTGCCTGGTTCAGCGGCAGTCACTCCGAATCCGGTGATCAGCCGGAATTGTCCGGCTTATTCCGGAACGAATCCGGCGACAGCTGTCGCCGGAAATGATGATTATTATTATTCGTTCTGGCAGGGAGCTGCTCCGGATGATTATCTTGCCTATGATTTATCCGGAGTTCCGGAAGAAAATCGAAAAATTATCGATGCTGTCTGGTATAATACCAGTGCTTATGATGTGATTGGCTTGTATATCAATCGCAATATGGAGCCTTCTGATTATACGATTGAAATCAATGCTGCTGACGGCGGTGATTATCCTGAAACCGGATGGGAAATTGTCGAAACCGTAACCGGAAATACGCTCAGTTCCCGACAGCATATTGTCAATTTCGAGGGCTATAACTGGATTCGTCTGCACATCACCGGAGTTGATGAAAAAACAGAGGGTAACTGCATGGTCAATTTTGATATTCATGATGTCTCTGAGGGTATCTCTGACAGCTGGATTTTCTACGGCGATTCGATTACAGCCGGAGGGATGAATAACTGCTTTGGAACAGGTTTTGCAACGTATATTAACAGACTGGATGCAAATTATTTTCCGGTTCAGGAAAACGGAGGAATCGGAGGAATCACCAGTACTGACGGATTAAATAATATTGATAAATGGCTTTCTGTATTTCCTGGCAGATATGTCAGCATTGCATATGGTACAAACGATGCATGGGGGAATCAGTCCGGAGCACAGAAATATTATGAAAATACAGTTGCTATGATTCAGAAAGTTCTTGAAGCCGGAAAAATTCCGGTTCTGCCGAAGATTCCTCATGCGGAAGAGCCGGGTGTTGCGGATTATCTGGATGATTATAATGCGATGATTGATAAGATTTATGAAGAATTTCCGGAAGTGATCAAAGGACCTGATTTCGATGCCGTCATGAAAGAACATCCGGAATATCTGAGTTCTGACGGTGTTCATCCGAACAGCGAGGGCTATGAAGAAATGCGGCGTATCTGGGCAGAAACGATGTATCAGAATGTTTATACAGCCGGTTCTGAGAGCAGTTCTGTCAAGGGCGATGTCAATCAGGATGGGAAATGCTCGGTTGCGGATATTATCAAATTACAGAAATATCTGCTTGGCAGGGAGAAACTGGCTGACTGGCAGAGTGCTGATCTGACAGAAGATCAGATGATTAATATCTATGATTTAATTGCTTTAAAGCGTCTGCTGCTTTCCTGAATCTGAATATCAAAAAACTCTGTAAACGGCCTGTTTACAGAGTTTTATTTTATTTAATAGGATTATTATTTTTGTAATAATTTCTGTTTCAGAGCGATAAAGTCAAAAATATTGCAGAGATTGTCATGATTAAGATCGGCGGCTTCTGCCTGAGCCTTACTGAAAATCGTATGTTTCTGCAAATAATCCTGCATCAGAAGCAGATCATCAATATTGATCATACCGTCAAGATTAATATCGCCCATAAATTCTGAATCTGCAATTGTGATCGTAATATTCCGGCTTTTAGAAGAATAATTATTATGATAGGCTTCTGCATAGACGGTATATGTTCCAGCAGTACTGAAAGCGGCTTCATAAGAGTAGGCATTATCCTGTTTTGTGACCGGAGAAGTACCGATCAGAGTGTTATCTTTCATAATCCGGAACACAAAGAAATCGGCATTTTCAGAAGTCATATCAAAATGAATTGTTTCATCAGTCCGGAACAGTGTTCTGCTTTCGGGAGTTGTCAGGAAGCAGTCATGAGGACAGTCACCGGAATCGACAACATCAAATTCCAGTTTTTCACTGGATGCAGAACCGTAAGTATTATAAGCGATAAGAGTCACGCTGTAATGTCCTGTCTGATCGAAAACATGGGTATAGATCGAACTGTTTTTGATTTCCGGAGCCATCAGAGGTTCATCATTGTATACGATATTCAGAAAATAAGATTCTGCATAATCAGCTTTGAGAGTAAACATAATTTCTTCGGAAGCATCGAATACAGTTCTTTGATTCTGAACGGAAAGAACAGCATTTCTGGGTTTCTGAATGCTGTCATCTGTAAAAAACAGATTTGCTTCTTTCACTCGTCTGTTATGCAGTCCCGGAAGGTAACTGCCTCCGGCATAGACGATATAATTTCCGAACTGATTTCTTGCTTCGGATTCTGTAAGTTCCCCCCTGAGATACTGTACAAGCGGACTGTCATAGATTCTGTTTCTGCCGCCGCCGCAGTTATAGGCAAGGCTGATGAGAGCATCAAACTGATTCTGTGTCAGATCAAGACCGGCGGTCTGATTCCGGACTTTGATGATATAATCTTTATCAATTTCAGAATGCATATCAAGCATAGCCTGTTCTTTTGTAATCGTATGCAGGCCGGATTTATGCGGCTGAACGGAAGAGTGTGTGCATTTTGTGCCATAGCCGATGGAAGACTGTGAATAATCCCAGTAGCAAGCAGGGCTGAAGCCTTCCAGTTCGCAGATGAAGTCAATACCGTTCTGACTGACTTCCATATCATAGCCGGAAGAGGCCTTGGCGGAGATACCTGCAGAGCAGAGGAGTATTCCTGTGAAAAGGCCTGCAAGCAATGTTTTATATCTCAGCATAAATAAAAAAACTCCTTTTTCTGATTTGTCTTATTTATCATACAATACAATCCTGTATTTGTCAAGGTATTTCCTGAAAAACACAAAAAAATTTCATAAAATAATACAGAAATATACTTGACATTGTTTGAAAAAACATGTATAATAGTAGAATATATTACCTTTTTTTATATCGTATTCAGGGGGAATTTTTATGAAAATGAAAAAAATGATTGCTGTCCTGTCAGCCGCCGCTATGCTGGAAACCTGTGCTATGATGCCGGTCAATGCAGCACTTGGTGATGTAGACAATAGCCAGGCAATAGATGCGGCCGATGCAGCAGAAATTTTGCTTGCTGCTGCCAATCTGGGTGTCGGAAATGAAACTGAAATTACCGCAGAATCCGGAGATATTGACCGTGACAGTGCTGTTACGGCCTATGATGCTTCTTATGTTCTGCAATATGCGGCAGGAATAGGCTCCGGCAGCTTTTCAGGTACACTGGAAGAATTTCTGAAAACCTGTCCGGCGGGCACAGAATCCGAAACGGCTGTTTCTCTGAAAGCCGATCAGATTACTGTCACTATGGAAGAACTGGAAGCAACCAATCATCAGATACCTGTCTGGATTTCACTGGAAAACAATCCGGGCGTTTCTGCATTTGAATTCGGTGTGAATGCGGATTCCAGAGTCAGCTATGAAGTTGCGGAATACAGAACCGCTTTCAGAATGGCCGGAAGTCCGGAAAATTTTTCATATTTTGATACAACCAGAGCCGATATTTATAATACAACCTGGCTGACATGGGCAAGCGATATTGCAGCTGCAAAGATCACAAATCTTGCTTTGCTTCTTGTGACACTTCCGGAAGAGGCAGCACCGGGAGAAAAATATGATATTACTCTGCTGACTGAAAATTTCGATGCCAAAGCAAAATTCGGCGATATGACACAGGGTATTTCTTATTCGATTCAGACTACAGACGGCTGGATTCAGATTGATGGTGAACCTCTGCCGTCCGAAACAGAGACCGAAACCGATACGGAAAACGAAACAGAACCGGATACTGAACCCGATACAGAAACAGAATCGGAAAGTGAAGAAGAACATACAGTTCAGGATGATGTAGAAGAAAATGTCGCTTATCTGAATTTTGTTGACGGCGGCTGGTGGCCTACTTATCAGGGCTTTATTGACGGTTATGAACATCTGACCCCGATCAAAGCGGAAATCACCGGAAATGGTTCCTATACTGTCGGTGTTTCTGCCGAAGCACTGGGTGAAGATGCAATTGCCGAAGGAATCAGCGGTGTAGAATTCATGGCAGTTATTATTCCTTGGCTGGAGGCCAACTATCCGGGTGCAGTCATTACGATTGACAGTATTATGATGGATGATACTGAGATTGCTATGACAGCAAAAAATTATACTTCCAGTGATGACGGATTTGAGCTTCGGTCTAATATTTATAATATGTGGATCGGCGGTCTTCCCGAAGATGCCCGTTCTGTGGAAGGTCAGCTTTCTGAACTGGAAAATGCAGATGAATATAACTGGATGATTATCAATCCGGATGACTTCAAAAGCTGGACAACTGTCACTGTGAATTTCACAATTTCCGGAATGCCGTTTGACAAAGACGAAGCACAGCAGGATTTTGTACCCGGCGATGCCGACGGCAACGGCAAAGTTGATATTTTAGATGTCATTACGATTAATAAAGCCATCATGGGAAAAGAAGCTCTCACAGATACGCAGATCAGAGCGATTGATTTCAATCAGAACAGTAAGCCCGATTCGGAAGAATCTCTTACACTTCTGAAATATATTGTCGGCCTGATTTCTGATTTTACAATGTGATTTTTTTGAAAAGCTCCTGCTCCGGCAGGAGTTTTTTCTATTGACAGAGTGCTGAATTTATGTTATACTGAAAAGGTAAGATTGCAGTGAAAAGGAGTGGAAATTATGCCCGATTTCGATACATTACAGCCCGAAGAACAGCGGAAGATTCTGCTTGCTGTGATAAAAGAAGCCTGTCCCGATGCCGTATGGGAGGGCGATACCCTGCATGATATCGGTCATGCACTGCGTATCAGCCTGGAGCTCGGACAGGTGAGCAGTCATGAAAAGTATTTCAGTACACAGCTGTTATTGATTCTGAAACATGAATGGTTCGATGAAGATTTAGTACAGGTGTTTGCAGGCACAGGGCGTTCGCTTGAGGAAGCAATGAAAACTTGTGTTTCGGAAATGATCGAAAGCGTTCTGAAACCTGTTCTGCATACGCTCGAGAAACAGGATGATGAAATAATCATTTCAGAGATCATTCATGAGAAATATAAGTTTCATGTGCCGGAAGAAAAGATCATTCTGCACAGAGGCGAGGGAAAAGCTGTGAACCTCTGGAATATCGTGAAAGAGAAAATGCCGGAATATCTCGGAACAAAGCGTGTCTACTGGATTAATCTTTTTTCAGCAGATATGGGAAATAAGCAGGTTTGTGAAGCGAAAATCAACGGCACGGTCTATCCTGATCTGACTGATCTGCTGTATCAGGAGATTTTCAGCAGAACAGAAAGACAGAAAAATATCAATAAATTATTTTTATTATTAATTCAGGATCAGGAAACTTATCAGCCCTGTCCGTTCACAAAGCAGAATGTCGGAGATCTGACATTTCTGGCTCTGGATAAAATGACGGATATTACGGATGAAACTTCCCGTCAGAAAGCATATCAGGAAATTCACAGATTCTGTCCGGATTATTCCATTGCTGTCGAATTGGTTGCTTTTCTGCCGGAGATTGTTGCACAGACAGTTGTGAATTTCCGGGATAACGATGCTCTGATTCCAGTATTTGACTACGGCAAGCCGGAATTTGAACTCAAAAAATCACAGGTCAGAAGCTATGGCTATATGACCGATGCAGTAGAACAGTATTTCCGGAAATACAATCCCAGTCAGGAAGAAGTATACAATCTGCTCCGGAGCAGCGGAAAATTTGAAACTGTTTCCAGAGCCATTCAGGATGAGAATATCAAAATAGAAGAATTACGTCTTTCACAGCTGGTATATTTTGTGAATCAGAATTATCATGTCTGGTAAACAGAAAAGGAGAAATTTATGAATCTACAGCCGCTGACCTGTCCGCATTGCGGAGGGGTATTGAATATCACAACCAGTACAAAAGTTGTACATTGTGAATTCTGTGATTCTGATATTATCATAGAACAAGCTCACAATCAGCAGCAGTACAGCCGTCCGGTACGAAATCCGAATCCGCAGTTTGTCACCAGAAATGAAATGCCAATGCAGCAGTATCAGAATTTTCCTCCTGGTCAGCTTTTTGATCATGCAGCATTCCAGAAATGGAAGAAGAAATTCTGGAAATGGATCATCATACAGGCAGTTCTAAATTTTGTTTGGGTGATGGTATGCTGTCTGGAGTATTATTATTTTACAAATTATTTTATGTTGCCACTGATTGTGGCATTAGGTGTTTTCTTTATCATACCGCCAATGCTTGCAGTAAAAAAGCCCATCGAACCAGATGCAAAGAAAAATCGTAAAGGATGGAATATTTTTAAATATTATCTTTTATTTGTAGCAGATACAGCTATTTCGGTTATAATTGCAATTGTATTTGCTGCTGTATTTGATATTCAATATTTATTACTCTGATTTTTATAATTCCAATTTAATGAAGTGTGACTAGTATGATAAATCAGAATTTAAATTTTTATTAAATAAAATATAAAAACAGCTCCTGTTTCAGAGCTGTTTTTATTTAAAATTCACAAAAATAAAAAAGTTTGAAAAAACACTTGATTTTTATTGCAAAAAGTGCTATGATTGACTATAGTGATTTAAAGCTTAAACGCTTTAAACTGATAAAATATAAAATTCCGGAGGAATCAATATGGAACGCAAAGGTAATTTAATGACTTACAGACCGGATATCAAGGTCTTTGATGCAACAATCCGTGACGGCGGACTGGTGAATAATTTCTTTTTCACAGATGATTTTGTAAAAGCACTCTATCTGGCAAATCTCCGTGCCGGTGTCGATTATATGGAAATGGGCTATCTCGCTGATACTGATGTTTTTAAGAAAGAAGAATTCGGCGACTGGAAATTCTGCAAAGAAGAACATCTCCGCAGAATCGTCGGCAATAATGATACAGATCTGAAATTATCCGTCATGGCCGATGTCGGCAGAACCAATCTTCAGAGAGATCTGCTCCCGAAAGAAGAAAGCGTGCTGGATATGGTTCGTGTAGCGACTTATATTCATACCATGCCCGCTGCAATCGAAATGATCGAATATGCCGCAAGTTTAGGCTATGAAACAACCTGCAATATTATGGCCATCTCCAAAGCCAGAACAGAAGATATTGAAGAAGCTCTCCGGCTGCTTGCAGATACGCCGATCAAAGCCGTTTATATCGTTGACAGCTATGGTGCTCTGTTCCCGGAACAGGTGCAGGAACTGACTAAGATGTATCTGGAATACATGGAACCTGCCGGAAAACAAGTCGGCATTCATGCTCATAACAATCAGCAGATGGCCTTTGCCAATACTGTCGAAAGCTGTTCGATGGGGGCAAGCTTCCTCGATGCCACTGTCGGAAGCATGGGCAGAGGTGCAGGCAACTGTGCAATGGAGCTTCTGCTTGGATTCCTGAAAAATCCGAAATATAATCTGACTCCGATTCTGAAATTCTATGAAGATTATACACTGAAGCTGAAAACAGAAGAGGGTCTGAAATGGGGCTATGATATTCAGTATCTGCTGACAGGCAAGATGAATCTGCATCCGTCTTCTGCGATTGCATTCACAAAAGAAAGCAGAACAGACTATGCGAATTTCTATCATCAGCTGTTTGATTTAGAGCCTTAACAGGTTTTGAATATTTCTTATCTTTCTTATCTTTACAGAAACACCCTCCGGAAAATCCGGAGGGCTGTTTTTATGCGGTCAGATCGGTAATCAGGCCGACGATATATTTCAGGAGTGTGAGGGATTCTTCCGAATCGGGCTTGCCGTTCTGATTGAAATCAATCGTTTTGATCTGCGTATCTGTGAGATTTTCTTTTCCCATGATAGCTTTATTCAGCGTGATGACATCAAGAATATCAACTTTGCCGTTGCTGTCGGCATCGCCGGGCAGGAAGTCTTCTGTTTCAGAAGAGGTCTGTTCTGCTTCGGGAGTAATTTCAAAGGAATACACCTGATTATCCTGTACAGCAAAAATTATGCCGTCATTTTCATAATCAGCAATATCATCAAATATCATAGGGATGACAATCTGATTATTTTTATCCACAAGACCGTATTTTCCGTCTTTTTGGACAGGGAACAAATCTCCTGCTGTATACCCTGCATCATCATATTCAAAGGGGATGACGGTTTCATTTTTCTGATTGATATAGCCGTATTTTCCGTCTTTCTGTGCGTAGACATAATCGCCGTCAAAAGTTCCCTGCAAATCGTCATATTCACACGGAATGACAGTTTCATCATTCTTGTTGATATAGCCATATTTCGGTATTGCTTCATGCCATGTGGATATATGAGTATGACCGAGAGTACCTTCCTCTGTTGTTTCTTCTTCCGTTGGTTCTTCGTATGTGTCAACAGCGACACAAGCCAGACCATTTTTGAAAATTGATACACTCCAATATTTTCCGAAAGGAATGACAACTTCACCGGATTTGTTAATATAGCCCAGACCATAGTCATGTCCTGTTCCGCCGCCGTATTCCGCCCATGCAAGACCTTCGGAAAATGCCCCCACGTTACTGAAATTCTGCGGGATGACAATATTTCCTTCATAGTCCATATAGCCGCAGCAGCCATTCCACAGGGCTGAATTTTCCGGTTCTTCTACTGTACCGAACCCGATTAAGCCCTCGGAAGGCATTCCGAAGCCCATCCAGTTAGTGTAATAATAGCTTGTTTCGGTCTGTGTCTCGCCGTTCTCATCTTCATAAGTATCAGTATAGGAATTCATGAAATAACAGCCTTCCGGAAATGTATATAACACTTCTCCGTCACTGTTGATAATAAAAGCCTGTAGATATTTTTCATATTCGTCACCGTATTCTTCTCCTGTTTCTTCATCCCGGTAATCTACACTTTTACCTGGCTCGTCTACAACATTGGCCACAACAGCAACGCCATCATTCATAATACTGCCGTAATCATAATTTCCTGCGAGCAGTGTACCGTCAGGCAGACGATAAGAAGACAGCTGTTTTCCTGCCTTATCTAAGTTACGCCAGGTAACATTATCCGTTGGAGAATAGCTTCTGAAGCCGCATGTATCGGATAATACATCAGAACCTGTTATCCGATTCCAGATTTCAATCTCTCCTGCTTTTGCCGTATAAGTGATATTTCCGTCTTTGTCAATAATCGCTCCAAAATCTCCTGATTCTACTACTGCATAGCCTTTGCCAATTGATCCAACCGTTGCTGACTGCACATCCAGCTTTTTCATAGAAACACTGTAATCCGTATTCAGCCGATCGGCTTCCTGTACCTGTGCAGAAACATCAATTTCTGCTGTTTCTTCTGCGAACCCCTGAACCGGAACAGACAGGCTCAGCATACACAGAGCAGAAACGAAAGCTAACATTTTCTTCATAAAAAATTCTCCTTAATTAGTTTTCAACATAAATTTAACATTGAAATGTTGATAATTTTATTATACACTAAAATAAAGAAAATTTCAATACTTTTTAGTAAAATTTTCCTTAAAATTGATATATCATAAAAATCCCCCCGAAATTTTCGGGAGGATTGCTGAATATAGAATTAAGATTCTTTTGCTTTTGTGGAAATTTCCAGCAACAGTTTAGAAAGCAGTTCATCAAGGGTCATATTGCCCAGATTATCGCCTTTTCTGGTACGGACGGAAATTGTCTTTGCTTCGACTTCATTATCACCGATTGTCAGCATATACGGGATTTTATCGAGTGTTGCTTCACGGATTTTCTTACCCATTTTTTCAGCTCTGTCATCAATTGAACACCGGATTCCGGCATTTGTGAGAGCTTCTCTGACTTCATTTGAGAAATCAAGATGACGATCAGCAATCGGAATGATTTTTACCTGTTCCGGTGCAATCCACAACGGCATAGCTCCGGCGAAATGTTCGATCATATAGGCGAGTGTTCTCTCGAAACAGCCCAGAGAGGTTCTGTGAATGATATAAGGCATTTTCTTAGTTCCGTCTTTATCAATATATTCCATGCCGAATTTCTTTGCCTGCATCATGTCGATCTGAATCGTTACCAGAGTATCTTCTTTGCCGTATACGTTTTTATACTGTACATCGAGTTTCGGGCCATAGAAAGCGGCTTCATCAATGCCGATTGTATAGTCAAGACCCAGATTATCCAGAATTCTGCCCATAGCTCCCTGAGCTTCATCCCACTGTTCTTTTGTGCCTTCATATTTATTTTTCGGATTGGCAGGATCCCACTGTGAAAATCTGTAAGTACAATCATCCAGTAAGCCGACTGTTCCGAGGAAATATTTTACAAATTCCAGACAGCCTTTGAATTCTTCTTCGAGCTGATCAGGTCTTAAAATATAATGACCTTCTGAAATCGTAAACTGACGGACTCTGATTAATCCATGCATTTCGCCGGAATCTTCGTTTCTGAATAATGTGGATGTTTCTGTCAGTCTCATGGGCAGTTCTTTATAAGAACGCTGTTTATTCAGATATACCTGATACTGGAACGGACATGTCATCGGACGGAGTGCAAAACATTCTTTTGTTTCATCCTGCGGATCACCAACAACAAACATACCGTCAAGATAATGATCCCAGTGTCCGGAAATCTTATATAAATCTCTCTTCGCAAAAAGCGGAGTTTTTGTCAGAATACAGCCGTGTGCCTGTTCGTAGTCTTCTACCCATCTCTGGAGCAGCTGAACGACTCTTGCACCCTTCGGAAGCAGAATCGGCAGACCCTGACCGACATAA
Source organism: Oscillospiraceae bacterium (assembly GCA_017483465.1). Lineage (GTDB taxonomy): Bacteria > Bacillota > Clostridia > Oscillospirales > Ruminococcaceae > UBA3855. The sequence goes on along the minus strand of JAFUWN010000085.1, from coordinate 26,314 downwards.
TCTACTGTAGTGAAATATTCCAGTTCACGGCCTAATTTGTTATGATCACGGAGTTTTGCTTCTTCACGGCGTTTCAGTTCTTCTTCGAGCTGAGCAGCTTTCGGGAAAGATGTACCGTATACTCTCGACAGAGATTTATTCTTTTCAGAACCTCTCCAGTATGCACCTGTACAGGATAATAATTTGAATGCCTTGACCGGTTCTGTTGTCATCAGGTGAGGACCTGCACACAGATCAACAAATTCTCCCTGCTTGTAGAAAGAAATCGGTTCGCCCTTTTCCGCATGTTCTTCGCAAAGCTCTACTTTATAGGGTTCGTCCATGTCTTTGAGCTTCTGAAGAGCTTCTTCCGGACTTAACTGGAATGCTTCCAGAGGCAGTTTTTCTTTGACGATCTTTTTCATTTCGGCTTCGATCTTTTCCAGTTCTTCGGGTTTGAAAGGATGTTCCGTATCGAAATCATAATAGAATCCGCCGTCAATTGCAGGGCCGATCGCAAGTTTTGTTTCCGGATATAATCTCTTGACTGCCTGTGCTAAGATATGCGAGGTCGTATGCCAGAAGGCTTTTTTACCCTCCGGATCATCAAATGTCAGGACTTCAAATGCACAGTCTTTCGTCAGAACTGTTCTCAGATCACAGACTTCTCCGTCAATCTTGACTACACAGGCCGCTTTATATAAGCCCATGCCGATGCCCTTGATGACTTCGGCCGCTGTCAGATTTTCTTCGACTTCACGGACTGAACCGTCTTTCAGTGTTAGTTTCAGCATAATCAATCAATCTCCTTTTTTTGATATTAAAATAAAAACACCCTGAAACTATAGATTCTCTATAGTTTCAGGGCGATTGTTACCGCTGTTCCACCTGAATTCATGCATATATAAAAAAATATACACACCTCATTGACCCGATAACGGCGGTCAGCCGCTGTGGATTGGACAGGCTCAGGAGTGGTATTCTTTATCATCATTTTGAAATGCCGTTCGTTTCAGCCCCGTTGCGAACTGCTCTCTGTAATTTCATGGCTCTGTGCCGATGATAAAGACTTCTCCGTCATCGTTTGCTATTAGATTATGAATCTATCATAGCACAAAATTTTCAATTTGTCAAGAGGAAATTTCTGATTCTATGAAATTTTTAATCTGCATGAATTCTGTTGCTTCCAGTTTTTCCAAGAAATATTCAGGATTTGTAATAAATCTGGACTCATAGGGAAGATTCTGTGTGATGGTAAATTTACTCCGTTCTTTGGTTTCGATTGTCAGATGAATCAGATAGCCTTCATCGCTTTTATTATGATAATATTCATAAGTGCAATCTATTAATTTAATATCATGATAATAAAAAATTTTCTTTTGTCCGAACCATAGGTGAAATGCTATCTTTTCATCATCTGCAAAACATTTTCCTGAAATATGACAGCTCCAGAATATGAAAATCAGCATGATGATAAAACATATCCAGTAGAGAAAAAATGCAGTACTTGTTTTAGCCCAACCGGAAATATCAGGATTAAAGGCAAAGCCGATCACGCATAACATAATCAAGCCTTCACAGTTTTCGCTGATATATCTGAATTTCTTCTCCATAAAAGCACCTTCTTATCAGCTCAGGATTTCCGCTTTTTCAAAATAAAATGATAAAATATTCCATTCGTCTTCGATTAATTCATATCTGGTTTCAGGTGAATATCCCTCAGACATGTGGTCAAGAATCGTGAAAGCAGGAGGCATAATGCCTTTCAGATTCGATTCTAAATCAGAAATGTTCTCAAACCGGATTTTTAAATCATCGTTATCATAATAGGTATCGTCATTCGTCAGCGTCAGAATCAGATTTTGCTGATAGACTTCTTTAATAAAATCATAAGTAAATTCATTTTCAATCTTCTTGATGTATTTCTTTGAGCGGAGTGCTTTCAGTATCTCCTGTATCTCCGGTGTATCTGCGATATTTGTATACATCACGGAAGTATCCGTTTCAGATTCTGGAGACTCTTTCTTTTCTGTTTTTTTGAGATTCGCAGGGTTCAGTTTCGATTTGATAAAATTTCCGATCTGTGTCAGTTCCGCTTCTTTGACTTCTTTCGGAAGTCCCTGCGGATAGTCCATAAAACTGTAATCTGCGGAAACATACTGCCGAATCACATGTTCATGATTCTCTTTATCTGTGATTTGCAGATGGATTTTATAACCTATCAGACTGCCGAAACGATTATGTTCCGGATAATTCAGTAATTCGCATTTTTTAATCTCCTTATAATCCAGATGCAGATTTTCAGACTTGAATCTGAATCTGAAATCAAAGGCTTTATCATCTCCCTGAAAAGTGGCTTTCAGATAACGGCATAAATAATACAATACAAGCGGAATCAGCCATATCAGAAACACAATTGTTCCGATTCCTATATATTTTCCGTCCTCAATAAAAAGGCATCCAAAACCTATCAGGCCGGCAGGCATAAGTATCAGCATAAGAGCAAAAAATATATAGCTCAGATTACTGATATAAAAAAATTCTTTTTTCATAGGCTCATCTCCTTAGTACAGCCCTGTTTTCCATTTCAGAAAATTTCCGATTTCCGTTAATTCCATCTGTTCCAGCTTTTTCGCAATCTGTTCAGGATGTTTCTGTAAATTGTAATCTAATTTCATTTCCTGCTGAATGACATAATTCATATTTTTTACTCTCATCTTCAGCTTGATCTTATATCCGATTAAGCTTCCGCCTCTGCCGTTTTCGGGAAAATTAGCAAGCTCGATTCCTGTAATTTCTTCGTATTTAAAATGCAGTTCTTTTTTAGAAAGCGTAAAGATACAGACTTCTTCATCGGCTTCAAATTCGCCTTTCAGATTACTGAGATGGTTCTCCAGAATGGCAAACAGAATAGTGGAAATGAGAGTAACAGGAAATATGAAAAACTGAGAAATTTTGAATATGGCAAAACAAACAGGAAAAATAATAAAAAGAACCGTAAGAAAAACTATTGTATTCAGATAGCGTTTTTCACTGATATAACAAAATTCTGTTTCCATAAAATCATCTTCTTAAAAATCATCATAGTCATTTTCGGGAAGCTGTAAAGCTCCTGATGAAAGCATTCCCATTGCCGCAAAAGTCTGTACTTCATCATCAGAAATATCTTTTCCATGCTTCTCCAGAGAAAGCTTTTTTCCGACAATCACCTGACATTCGATATTATCAAGACCGCTCTCTAATTTGATAAATACCGTTTCTCCGCTCGGAAGGGAGCCTTCCAGATTCGCATGTAACCGGAGCAAGCCTTCGTTTACTTTCTCTCCGTTGATATATAATGCAACTCTGGAGGCTTTCGCACTCGAACGCTTCAGCGTAATCATGATTTCATGTGTATTGTATTTATATTTCCAGATTTCATTTTTCTTCTGGAACGGATTGATAAAGCCCATTTTAATTCCTCCTCTTAAATATATTATTATCATATCTGAAATTATCTCTATTATAGCATACTCCTGTAAGCTTGTCAAATCTTATCAGATTTTTTAATAAAATTTTAACCTGTTTTTCTCTGAAAAAAGACTTGCCTGTTTTATCAAAATATGCTATAATATATAAAAACCATGAAAGGGGCTGTTCAGTAATGAGCAAGTTATTAATCGTTGATGATGAGGTCAATATCAGGGCCGTCGTCAGAGAATACGCTGAATTTGAAGAATATGACGTTGATGAGGCTGAAAACGGTATGGAAGCCGTCGAAAAATGCAAGAAAAATCATTATGACCTGATTATTATGGACGTTATGATGCCGAAGTTAGACGGCTATTCTGCCAGCAAGGAAATCAAGAAACATAAAAATGTTCCTATTATTATGCTCTCTGCAAGGGGCGAGGAATATGATAAATTATTCGGCTTTGAAATCGGCGTGGATGACTATGTTGTCAAGCCGTTCTCTCCGAAAGAATTAATGGCCCGTGTCAAAGCCGTTCTTATGAGAAGTAAAAATTCTGTTCAGACTACAGAGCCGAAAGAATCCAAACGGGAAACTCTCGTCTTTGAAGGTCTCGAAATTGACATGGCCGGCAGAGAAGTCTATGTTGACGGCAAAAAGGCTTCTATGACTCCCAAAGAATATGATTTGTTATTTTATTTAGTCAGAAACAAAGGCCTTGCCCTCACCCGTGACAAGCTTCTGGAATCCGTCTGGGGCTATGATTTCTTCGGTGATGACAGAACAGTCGATACACATATTAAAATGCTGAGAAACAGCCTCGGTGAGTATCGCAAGTTTATTGTCACTCTCCGGGGCATGGGCTATAAATTTGATTCTAATGCTGAATAAGAAAAAAACAAAAATTAAAGCCCAAAAAGAGAAAAGCCGTCTTTCTCTGCATACACTCCTTGCAATGGCTTTTATTATCTTTACTGTCATTGCTTCCGGACTTCTCCTGATTGAAGTCGCTTTCCTGGAAAAATTTTATTATTATTTCAAAATTCAGGAAACTAAAAATATCGCAAGCGAACTGATTAAAGCCTATGATACAGATGAATTTGAAGAAACTATGCGATCGGTTTCGTTCAGCAATCAGATCTGTATTTCTGTTATCGACAGCAGAAATTATGTGCTCTATCAAAGCGATGTCATGGGCAACCGCTGTCTTCTTCACGGATGGCATAATTATTTATTCCAGATTCAGCAGGAAGTCAAGAACAGTGAAACCGGTACAATCTGCATGAATGTCTTTGATGAACAGATCAATATGAAAACCCTCGTTCTCGGCAGCGTGATCGGAGATGTGCAGAACCCTGACGGCTATATGCTGTTCAATACGGCTCTGGAACCTGTCGGTACAACCGTATTGTTATTAAAACGCCTGCTCCTGATGATTGCGATTCTATTACTGGTCGCCGGCTTTATTATCGCTCTGATACTGGCAAACCGCCTTTCTGTGCCGATTATCCAGATTACCGAATCTGCCAAACGCATGGCTCACGGGCAGTATGATACAGAATTCAAAGGCGGCGGCTATAAAGAAGTTGACGAACTCGCTCAGACTCTTACTTATGCAGAACATGAAATCTCTAAAGTCGATACCATGCAGAGAGATCTGATCGCCAATGTTTCGCATGATCTCCGGACTCCGCTCACGATGCTCAAAGCCTATGCCGAAATGATCCGTGATCTGTCCGGTGATAATCCTGTCAAGAGAAATGCTCATCTGCAAGTGATCATAGAAGAAACTGACAGACTGACTATGCTTGTCAATGATATTCTGGATTTATCCAAACTCGAAAACGGCAGTCAGAAACTCGAACCGACTACTTTTGATGTCACTGCCTGGATGACAGAAATCTGCTCACGCTATAAAGGCGTATCCGAACAGATGGGCTATCATCTGTCATTTACTCCGGATGAATCCAGAGAAGTGACCTGTGATGCCGGTAAAATGGAACGTGTTGTCTGCAATCTGATCAATAATGCAATTAACTATACAGGCGATGACAAACAGGTCTTTGTAAAACAAATCAATACAGAACAGGGAGTCAGAATTGAAGTCCGTGATACCGGAGCAGGTATTGAAGAAGATAAAATCAAGAAAATTTTTGATAAATATTATCGCAGTGAAAATCATAAGCGTGAAGTCGTCGGAACCGGCCTGGGTCTCTCTATTGTCAAGGCAATCCTGAAACTGCATAATTATGGCTACGGAGTCCGCTCCAAACTAGGGGAGGGTTCTGTTTTCTGGTTTGAAATCAGATGATTTTCACAAAATTATCACATGATTATCATATTGCTGTCATTGACAGCAGATATAATAAACTATGGTCATTAGAAATGACTGTTTACTCAGGTAATAGCGTTTTACCCCAACGTTATTATAAATCCCCAATAATCCCTATATCATGCACAAGAGTCCTCGGAAGAGGATTTTTGTGTTTTTTCTGTAATTCCAGATAAAAGATTATATCCAAAACTTTCATATTGTTTTCATATAATTATCACAAAAGGATGTTATACTATGATTGTTCTTAGAAATAAGAATAATATTCTCCCCCTTTTAGAAGTAATTAACGTAACTCCAGCGTTAATTATAAAAATCCCTATAATCCCTATATCATGGCAAAGAACCCTCTGTTCCCTTACAGAGGATTCTTTGTTTTTTCAGATCATAAAAACACTGACTGTCCGTAGACAGCCAGTGCGGTAAATTACTATTTTATGCGTTCAGCAGTTTTTCGGCAGCAGCCATTTTTACACAGAGTACAAATAAATCCATTGCTTTCTGAAGTTCCTCTACAGACGGGTAAGAAGGTGCGATTCTGATATTTCTGTCTTCCGGGTCTTTGCCGTAGGGGAATGCCGCACCTGCTCCGGTCAGAACAACGCCGGCTTCTTTGCAGAGCTGTACAATTCTCTTGGCACAGCCTGCCGGTGCGTTGAATGATACGAAATAACCGCCTTTCGGTTCTGTCCATTCACCAATGCCCAAAGGTCTGATTTCAGCATTCAGGGTATCCAGTACGGTCTTGAATTTCGGTTCGAGCAAGGCTCTCTGCTTTTCCATATGTGCAAGAACATTCTCAAATTTGCCGTCAAAAAATTTTACATGACGCATCTGATTGATCTTATCAAAACTGATTGTGAATGCACTCAGGGCTTTTGTCAGATCTTTCAGATTTTCCTGAGAAGCCGCTAACATGGAGACACCTGCTCCGGCATAGGTTACTTTTGCAGTAGAAGCGAAAATATAGACAATATTCTCGTTGCCGTTCTTTCTGGCTTCTTCCAGAATCGGCAGAATGATCCTGGGATTATCACACAGATGATGAATGCAGTATGCATTATCCCAGAAAATACGGAAATCCTTTGCGGCATGCTTCTGAGCATAAAATCTCTTTTCTGCCTAATCACTGTAAACCACACCGGACGGGTTGGAATACTGCGGTACACACCAGATTCCCTTGATACTGTCATCTTCTGATACTAATTTTTCAATCATATCCATATCAGGGCCGTTTTCATCTGTCGGAATATTAATCATCTCGATGCCGAAAAATTCTGTAATTCTGAAATGTCTGTCATAACCCGGCACCGGACATAAAAATTTTACTTTCTCCAGATCTTTCCAGGGCGTATTCCCTAACAGTCCATGTGTATAGGCATAGCTGACAGTCAGATACATAGCCTGCAAGCTGGCATTTCCGAACATAAAAATTTCTTCCGGCTTGACGTTCAGCATGGGGGCAAATAATCTCTTTGCCTCCGGAATGCCGTCCAGAAGACCGTAATTTCTATAATCTCCGGCTTCACCGTTCAGATCTTCATTATTCAGACAGTCCAGCAGTCCTGCACTCAAATCCAGCTGGGCAGGGGAGGGCTTGCCACGGGACATATCCAGTTTCAGATTCTGGGACTGATAGTCCGCATAAGTACTCTTGCAGGTTTCATAAAAAGCGTTTAATTCTTCGATTCTGTATTCTCTCAGGTTCATGAAAAAATCGTTCCTTTCTGGTGATTTGAAATTTCTAATTTATTATACAGCAGAATTGGCAGTTTTGCAAGTAATTTCTTGTATTTCCTCTGCAATTTTGTCGCTTTACACGAAAACAGAAGAATTTCCACCCCTTTCCCTGTTGATTTTGTACGCATAGCGAATTCATGTGTACTTGTCCGGAAAACAATTTGCAATAAAAATCTGCTTTTCAGAAATTTTTTTGCATATCCTCTTGACAAATTTCCGAAAAAAAGTTACAATAATAATATTGTGAATGATATGGACGGCTGCCCATGGGCAGCAATTTATATCTGTAAGCTTATGCAGGCGTATTTGCGGCTTTATATATCTATTTATATTTTTTGAAAATTGAACAAATACAGGAAGCGGCATTTACCGCCTGTGTGAAGTTTCAGCAATTTCATCACGAAAACAAACTTTACAAATTTAAGGGAGGTAATGCGAATGACAGGTTTTTTGATCGGAGTAATTGTCGTCCTGATTGCGGCTGTCATCTTTGTCTGGAAATTCTATTCCGGAAAACTGCAGTCCGCTGAAAAAGAAGGCTTTGCCAAAGGCGAAGAACATCGCCGCCAGCAAGACGAAGCAACACTCAAAGCGGCTCAGAAAGCGGCTCAGGATGAAATGCAGACTGCAAAACAACAGACCGCTGAAGCAGAACGGCTGATTCAGCAGGCAAAGTTACAGCTCGAAGAGGCAGATAAAGAAGCCGAAAACAGAAAAAAAGAAATTCTGGTCGAAGCAAAGGACGAAATTTATAAACTCCGTCAGGAAGCAGAAAAAGAAATCCGTGACAGGCGTAACGAGATCTCTAAACAAGAACGCCGGATTCATCAGAAAGAAGAAACTCTTGATAAAAAAATCGATGCAGCAGAACAGAAAGAACAGGCTGTTCAGGAAAAAATGCAGGAAGTCGAAAATCTCAAGACAGAAGCTGAAAATATCAGACAGGAACAAATTTCTACTCTGGAGCGTATCTCTGAACTGACCCGTGAACAGGCAAAAGAATATATGCTCAAAACCCTTGAAGAAGATCTGGTACACGAAAAAGCTGTGAAAATTTCTTCTTATGAACAGCAGCTCAAAGAAGAATGCGAGGAAAAAGCAAGAAGCTATATTTCTCTTGCTATCGCAAAATGTGCTTCTGATCAGGTTTCGGAAGCCGCTGTTTCCGTTGTCGCTCTGCCGAATGACGAAATGAAAGGCAGAATTATCGGCCGTGAAGGAAGAAATATCCGTACTCTCGAAACGCTCACCGGTGTTGATCTGATTATTGACGATACGCCGGAAGCAATTACACTTTCCTGCTTCGATCAGGTGCGCAGGGAAATTGCAAGAATCGCTCTGGAAAGACTGATCTCTGACGGCCGTATCCATCCGAGCCGTATCGAAGAAATGGTCGAAAAAGCAAAACGTGAAGTCGAACATAAAATCAAACAGGAAGGCGAACGGGCTGTTCTGGAAACCAACGTTCACGGCCTGAATCATGAGTTGATCAAATTATTAGGCCGCCTGAAATTCAGAACCAGCTATCGTCAGAATGTTCTGACACATTCGATCGAAGTCGCTCAGCTTTCCGGTGTACTTGCTGCGGAACTCGGCGTGGATGTCAGTCTTGCCAAACGTGCCGGTCTGCTGCATGATATCGGCAAAGCTCTGACTTCTGAAATGGAAGGCTCTCATGTTCAGCTCGGTGTGGATGTCTGCCGGAAATGTCATGAAAATGCAGAAGTGCTTCATGCCATCGAAGCCCATCATAATGATGTCGAACCCCGTACAGCGATCGCCTGTATCGTACAGGCAGCCGATGCCATTTCTGCGGCTCGTCCCGGTGCAAGAAGCGAAAATTATGACAGCTATATCAAGCGGCTTGAAAAACTGGAAGAAATCTGTATGTCTTATAAAGGCGTTGAAAAATGCTATGCAGTTCAGGCAGGCCGTGAAATCCGTGTCATGATTCAGCCGGATATCATCAATGATGAAAAAATGGTGCTTGTTGCCCGTCAGATTGCTCAGCAGATTGAAAACGAAATGGAATATCCAGGTCAGATTAAAGTCAATCTGATTCGTGAAAGTCGGGTTGCGGATTACGCAAAATAAACAGACGTTACGTCAGGGCGGCTCTTTGCCGCCCTTATCTTTTGCTATTTTTTTATTAACCAAGGAGTGATTCTTATGCCGAAAACGGCAAAAACGATTTTTGGTACTACTGAAAAATCCAATTTTATTCTCAATATGACCCCTGAAAGCTATTATGACTATAATCTCAAAATCCTGACAGGCTTTCTGATTCTGATGCCGCTGTTCAGCATTCCGCTGGAATTTTTCAAAGTCTACAGCGTTCCGGGCATGGCTCTGTCTATCATTGGTGTATTTGCAATCGTATTTGTATTTATCGGATTCATGAAAGACGAAACACCAAAAAAGCTCTATCTCCCTGCGTATCTGCTGGGGGCAATGCTGATCTGGGGACTGGTCAGCCTGTATAATTCTTATTTCTACAGCATTTCTCTGTTCGGTTCTGACGGCAGAAGCGAAGGCTGGCTTTCTTTGCTGTTCTATGGCAGTTTCTTTCTGCTCGGAGCACAGCTCGGCACAGATGATAACCGTCTGAAACTTCTCCACGGCATGTATTATATGGGGCTTGCCGAATGTTTCTGGAGTCTGCTCCAGATGCTGCCGATCGGCTTTCCGGATTATTACAGAAATCTGGAACCGCTGCTGTTATTTGATCTCTGTCTGCCATCCGGACTGGCCGGAAGCCCCGTTTTCTTAGCCCTGATTCTGACTCTCCTCATGATTCCTGCCTTTACAGAAGCCGTTTTCACAGAAGACAGCAAACAGAAACTGATCAACCTGATCTGTATTTTCTGCTTTGCTATGACGGCGATCCGGACACAATGCCTGATCGGTGTGATCGGCACAGTTCTTGCGATTCTGATCGCTCTGGTCTATGCACTTGTGAAAAAAGCAGGAAAAAAACTGACTCCCTGTATCATAACAGCAGTAATTGCCGTTCTGCTTGCGTTTGTCTGGAGCTGGTTTTCTCCTGCTCTCAATCAAACCTACAGCCGTGAAACCGGAGAAAATGTTCAGATTTCCAATCATTTCACTTTCTATGACGGCGGTATTATCTGGGAAGACAGTTCCTACCGGCTCGCTGTGAGCGGCTATTATGTCCGGAACGGTTCTGCCAATCCTAACGGCAGTTTTGAAATCACAAGCCTGTCCGATTCTTATGGCTATCTCTGGAAAAATACACTTGCAATCATTAAAAAATACCCTCTCGCCGGAAGCGGCCCCGACAGTCTTGTTTATCCGCAGTTATACCAGAATCGTATCATTGCCAGCAATCCCAATGTTTTTGACAGATGCTATAATTATTATCTCCATCTTGCCGGAACACTGGGCATTCCCATGCTGCTGCTGTTCCTTGCCCTGATGATTCTGACTCTCATCCGGGGTGCAAAAGCCTGCAAACAACAGGACAGCTGGCTGTATTTCAGCATTTTCAGTTCTGTGATAGTATATCTTCTTCTGATGCTGATCGGAATCAGCGGTATCACCTCCGCACCGCTTTTCTGGATGCTCGCCGGAGTCTGCATCAGCCTCAGCAAACCGGAAAATAAATCCTGATTGTAAACCAAAGCTAACTTGTGTATCTGTATTTCTGTTTGTTGTGACTAATATCTTTCTCAGGAATGCGAATTTTTTGTTTCAGCTTACAAATCTTCCGTACAGACTTGATTTTTCAGTTAGACTATGCTAAAATATTTCTTGTAGGATTTATCTGTGATGTAATATTTGCTCAGAATTTTTCAGATAATGTGACTGCTGTCGGAACTCCGCACAGCAGTCCCTCCTTGCCTTTATTGTGCAGGGAATCCTGTATCATGGTTAGTTTGAACTAACTAAAAATGGCTTGCTATAGGGAAATATACTATAAAAACAAGGAGGTCCTGAAAATGCCGTTACAGAAAAAACGGCTGTTCTGTGCTGTCAGTACGCTGCTGCTGACAATTGCATGTATTCTTTCCTGTTTCGGACAGCTCGCTGTCTCTGCCGCAGGAGAATATATTGCTACATGGGAAGAATACAAACAGACCGGTGCTCCTTCCGGAACGTGGAATGATGTCGCCAATGCGATGGATGCTGTACTTACCGCTGCTGATGAACTCTATCAGGCAGGCGATGCCAAAAATGCACATTCTGCTGTAAATGCTGCGTATTACGGCTATTATGAAACAACCGGCTTTGAACGTGTGGCTATGGGCTATATCGCCGGAAGCCGTAAAACAGAAGTCGAACTTCAGTTCAGTGCCTGCAAGACGGTAACCAAAAATAACGGCACAACAGACGAATTCTTTACCGAACTGAGCAAGCTCAGTGAAATGCTTCATACAGATGCCAATAAACTCGACGGCGTGGGCGATACCGGCACAAGCGGCCTCTCCAAAGACGGAAATTCTGCTTCTGCTGAAACACAGGCCGAAGAAGCCGTTCAGGCAGATACCAATGCTCCGGCCGAAGAAACTCAGGCAGAAACGACTTCTGTCACACCTTCGGCAAATGCTGTCAGTGTCGGAGGCGGCGGCGGCGGATGGGTAACATTTATGGCTTGTCTCGGTATTATCGTCAGAGAAGGCCTGGAAGCTATTCTGGTTGTCGGTGCGATTATCGCTTATTTAGTCAAGTCCGGCAATAAAGACAAGCTCAAGTTCGTATATGCCGGATGTGTCCTGGCAATTGCGGCAAGCTTCCTCTGTGCATGGCTGCTCAGTCTGCTGAAACTCGCAAACAGTGCCAATCAGGAAATTATCGAGGGCATTACTGCTCTGATCGCCGTACTCGTGCTGTTCTATGTCAGCAACTGGATGGTCTCAAAAGCCGAATCCGAAGCGTGGACGAAATATATTGACGAACAGATTAAAATCTCCGCTGAAACAGGAAATGTCTTTACTCTCGGTTTTACTGCTTTCTTAGCTGTATTCCGTGAGGGGGCTGAAGTGATTCTTTTCTATCAGCCTCTGCTGTCTGACCCTGATGATACCCCCTATGTCTGGGGCGGTTTCGGAGTTGGCTGCGTCATCTTAGTATTCGTTTTCTTAGCAATCAGATTCCTGAGTGTCAAGCTCCCGATCCGGCCTTTCTTCCTGGGTACAAGCATTCTGATGTTCGTGATGTCAATCTCGTTCTTAGGCTCTGGCATCAGAGAACTGATCGAAGGCGATGTCATGACGATGACTTCTCCGGCAATCCTGGCAAATCTGATTCCCTCCAATAATTTCTTTGATGTTCTGGGAATCTATCCTTGTCTGGAAACGCTTGTTCCGCAGTTGATCCTGATTTTCATCACGATCATGATTTTCATCATGCAGAAATGGAATTCCAGAAACCGCAGGGAAGCCGGTGTACTTGCGATTGTACTCGGCGGTCTGGGGATTCACAAATTCTATCTCGGCAAATACGGCAAAGGTCTGCTCTATTTTGCAACATGCTGGTCCGGCATTCCTGTTCTGATCAGTATCGGAGAGGGGATTCACTTCCTGACAGAATCTGATGAACAGTTTGAAGAAGAACTCAAACCCAAGCAGAAACCTGCCAGACAAAAGCCTGAAAAGGCAAAAGCATAACAGCCTTTCATCCTGATTTTTATCAGGTTGAAATATAAAATTTAAAAATTTTTGTCAGAATTGATTTAGGAGGAAATGAACAATGACAAAGAAATTAATCGGCATTGCCCTGCTCGCTTCTATGGCTCTGTCTCTCACAGCCTGCGGCGGCAATACAGAATCTACACCTACAGCAGAAAATTCTTCTGTTGCTGAAACATCCGCTGCTGCTGCTGATTCCAGCTCTGAAGCTCCGGCTGATTCCGCTGCTGATGAAGCTACTACAGCAGAAGCCGCTGACGCTGAAGTCAAGAGCGAGGCTGCTGCCGCTGCTCCGGACGAAGCTGCCGGCTTTACTGAAATTCCGATCTTTGAAGACGAAGAATGCGGTTTCCTGAATGTATCTGCTGTATACTTCCAGCCTGTTCCGATGTCCGGCGGTAATGAGAGCATTGAAGATTTCAATCTCCATCTGGAAGCTGACGTTTCTGCTCTTGAAAATAACCTCGGCTTCGGTGTTGGTGACTGGGTGCCTTATATGACAGTTGATTACAGAGTTATCGCTTCTGACGGCTCTGATGCTGCAAAAGGTTCTTTCATGGTTATGAGTGCTTCTGACGGCCCTCACTATGGTGCAAATATCAAGCTTGATCAGGCTGATGTTTATACTCTGGAATTCACTTTCCACAGCCCTGAAGAAAACGGCTATCTGCTCCATATCGATGCAGAAACAGGCCCTGGCGGTACATTTGATGACTACTTTGCTGACGGCAATCTGACCGTTACTTATGAAGGCTGGGAATATACTCCTCAGGAATGGTAATTTTTACCGATTATGATACACAATCTATGCGCCGTGTCCTGCACGGCGCACTTGTGCGTTTTTAAGAATCCCTAAAAAAGGAGGTCTTTCCATGCTTAAATATTTTACAGATACCACAGAAGCTCTGCTCTCTATGGCTCTGCTGACAGGTATGCTTTATGAATATCTCAAATACTGTTTTCACAAAACAGGCAGAATTTTCGCTCTGATCGGTCTGATCGGCGGTCTGCTCGGTGCAGGAACTGTTACTTATCTCAAGAACGGTACGAAATTGCTGACTTCTGCCAAATGGAACGAAATTATATTAATCCTGTTTTTTATTACTCTGTGTGCATTGGTATTATTCTGGATTTTTTCGGCACTCAGAAAACTCATCAGACCGGTCAGCGACTTAGCAAATTCTTTTTTGTTATGTGTCATTATGATGATTACCCTGACTTATGCCCTCCCGAATGTGATTATTTATCCGTATTCGATTCTGCTTGTTGAAAAATCAGTTCTGTCAACTGCTTTTATTTTTAAAGTCATTGGTATTCTGTTCGGCCTGATTCTGGTTTTCTTAGCCGGACTTTCTGCCGGAAAAGGTCTGATTCGTCTGAGTTCTTCACAGATGATGCTTGTGCTGAGTCTGGCTCTCGGAGTCAACGGTATCCGGCAGATCAGTATGTGCCTGAGAATCATGCTGACTAAAAAAATGATTCAGAATCATAAATTATTCGGTGATTTCTCGCTGTTCAAAATTGCGGCGTTTTCTTCCAATCATGACAACTGGTTTATTTTCGGCATTATGATCGTCACAATTTTGATTCCGGTGCTGATCTGGATTAAGAGTGCTCATGTCAATGAACCTTATAAAACACCTGCCGAAAAAAGAAAAATTCTTAAAAAATGGCTGATCAATAAAAGATGGGCCGGCCTTGCCTGTACCTGTCTGGTACTGAGTCTGCTCAACCTGACGGAACTCAAAGTCATTGCCAACAGAGAAATAGAACTCTCTCCGGTGGAAGACGCTCCTGTCGTGAACGGCAATGTTGAAGTCAGCTTTGAACAGGTCGAGGACGGTCATCTGCACAGATTTGCCTATACGACTGAAAATGATGTCGCTATCAGATTTATTGTCATCAAGAAACCGAATTCTTCTTCTTACGGCATCGGTCTGGATGCCTGCGATATCTGCGGTGAAACAGGCTATTACGAAAAAGACGGTCAGGTCGTCTGCAATCTCTGTGATGTCGTGATGAATATCAATACAATCGGCTTCAAAGGCGGCTGTAATCCTATTGTAATTCCCTATAGTATCGAAAACGGGAAAATTCTCGTTCCTGTTGACGGCCTTGCCGAATTCGAGAAAGAATTCAAATAAGAAAGGAGCAGACTCTATGTTTTTCAGAATGATCAAAGGAACTCTGCTCCGGCAGTGGAAAAAAATGCTGATGATCGCTTTTACTATCGCCCTCGGTGCTTCTCTTGCAGCAGCTATGCTCAGTGTAATGTTTGATGTCGGTGATAAAGTCAATCAGGAACTCAAAACTTACGGAGCCAATATCACAGTTGTTCCGAAATCGGCTTCCGTTCTGAATGAATTATACGAAGTCGAGGGCGGTCAGAATACCGGTGCTTATCTCCGTGAAGATGAACTCGGCAAAATCAAAACGATTTTCTGGGCGTTCAATATTGTCGATTATGCTCCTTTTGTGACCGTAAACAGTACACTTGATGACGGCTCTGAAATTAAAATAATCGGCAGCTGGTTCAATCATCATATGGAACTCCCTACCGGAGAACAGCTCGATGCCGGAATTGCCGGTCTGCGAAGCTGGTGGGAAATCGAATCCGGTGACTGGCTTGATGAACAATCCTCAAATCAGGAAGATTCTGCTATGATCGGCACGGCTCTGGCAAAGAAATTAAATCTCTCTGTCGGAAATACCATCCATGTGAAAGGCTCTGACGGCGGGAAAATTTTTAAAATCGCCGGTATTTTCGATGCAGGCGGCGAGGAAGATGATCAGATCTTTGCTCCGCTCAATGCTGTGCAGGAGCTGGCTGATCTTGACGGCTGTATCGACAGCATTGAAGTCAGTGCCCTGACAACTCCCGATAACGAACTTGCCGAAAAAGCCGCCAAAGACCCCAGCTCCCTGACGGTCAGTCAGTATGAAATCTGGTACTGTACAGCTTATGCAAGCTCGATCTGCTATCAGATTCAGGAAGTAATTACCGATTCTGTTGCTTCTCCCGTCCGGCAGGTTGCCGACTCCGAAGGTGCGATCATGGAAAAAACACAGCTGCTCATGATTCTAATTACTATCCTGAGCATGATCGGTGCCGCTCTGGGTATCTGCAATCTGGTTACCGCAAGCGTGATGGAACGCAGCAGCGAAATCGGCCTTATGAAAGCAATCGGTGCTCAGAACGGTGCCATTTCCGGCCTTGTACTGACGGAAATCTTTATTACTGCTGTGTTCGGCGGGATTATCGGCTTTTTTGCCGGATTCGGATTCGCTCAGATTATCGGCCATACAGTATTCGGCTCTGCGATTTCCATGAAACCGGTTGTGATTCCGATTGTTGCCATTCTTGTTGTTTTAGTCACACTCGCCGGAAGTATTCCCGCAATCAGAATGCTGTTACGGCTCCGCCCTGCGGAAGTCCTCCACGGCGGACATTAATCAGGAGAATAATCTATCATGAAAAAAAGACAAATGTATTTCCGTATGATTACTGCCTCTCTGATGAGAAGGCGTTCCAGAATGTTAGTCGCTCTGCTTTCGATTGCAATCGGAGCAACCGTACTTTCCGGACTCGTGACAATCTATTATGATGTTCCCCGTCAGATGGGAGCACAGTTCCGTAATTACGGGGCAAATATGATCTTTACTGCCGCTGATGAAAAAATTACCCTCGAAGATGTACAGCAGGGAGCGGCTCTGATCAAAGCCGATCAGCTGGTCGGCGTGACTCCCTATCGCTATGAAAATGTCCGGATTCATGAAAGTCCTGTCATCGCTGCGGCTACAGATATGACCAGCGTACAGTCAACAAGCCCTTACTGGCATATTGAGGGACAATATCCCTCTTCTGATGGTCAGATTCTTGTCGGTGCGGCTCTGGCTGAATCTTTTAATCTCAAATCCGGAGAATTGCTCGAAGTCAGCTATACACCTGCTGAAATGGCTTCCGGTGATGATACAATTCAGGATAATATTTTAGAATTTGAAATCACAGGGATTCTCGATACAGGCGGCTCGGAAGAAGATTATTTATATATCTCTCTTTCTGATATGGAAGCTCTTACAGGAGAAGCCGGAGATATTGATATTGCTGAACTCAGCGTTTCGGCTTCTTCTGATGAACTGTCCGGCTATGCCGATACGATCAGTAATACCGTATCTTCTGTCAATGCAAGACTCGTCAAGAGAGTGACTGCCTCAGAAACTACGGTTCTGACGAAATTACAGGCTCTTGTCCTGCTTGTTACTGTTGTCGTACTGGCTCTGACAATGATCTGTGTTGCAACTACCATGACTGCTGTCGTCACGGAACGAAGAAAAGAAATCGGCCTCAGAAAGGCGATCGGTGCTTCTGATACCAGTATTATCAAAGAATTCTTAGGTGAAAGCATGATGCTCGGCGGTCTCGGAGGGGTTCTGGGTTCTGTACTCGGATTTATTTTCGCTCAGCAGGTCAGCATTCATGTATTCAGCAGTTCGATTTCGTTTATGCCTGCTCTCGTGCCGATTACAATCTTAGTTTCCGTTCTCGTGACAGGGCTGTCCAGTCTGATGCCGATCCGGAGTGCGACGGAAGTCGATCCGGCTCTGGTACTCAAAGGCGAATAAAAGAGGTGTTTTATTTATGAGCTTATTGGAATTGAAAAATGTCTATAAAATCTACGGCGAGTTACATGCCCTTGATAACGTCAATATGAAAGTCGAAAAGGGCGAATGGGTTTCCATTATGGGGCCTTCCGGTTCCGGTAAAAGTACGATGATGAATATTATCGGCTGTATGGATAAGCCCAGCAAGGGAGAAGTGCTTCTTGACGGTGTTGATATTTCCAAAGAAAATGCCAAGAATCTGACTACTGTCAGAAGAGATAAAATCGGCCTGATCTTTCAGCAGTTCCATCTTGTCAATTATCTGACTGCTGTGGAAAATGTCATGCTCGCTCAGTATTATCACAGTCTGCCGGATGAAAAAGAAGCGATGGAAGCTCTCGAGCGTGTCGGCCTTGCTGACCGTGCCAAACATCTGCCGAGTCAGCTCTCCGGCGGTGAACAGCAGAGAGTCTGCGTTGCAAGAGCTTTGATCAATTATCCGGAAATTATCCTGGCTGATGAGCCTACCGGTAATCTTGATGAAGCCAATGAAGAAATTGTTGTCGATCTGTTTCATAAACTCCACAACGAGGGAACGACTCTGATTGTCGTCACACATGACCCGGAAGTCGCTGAAGTCGCTCAGAGAACGGTTGTGCTCAGAAACGGCCGTGTCGTCAAAGAAGTGCAGAATCAGAACTTTACCGGTAAAATTCATTTCGATGAAGAAGGTACGCATGTGACGAAAAAAGATCTCAAATCAGAAGAAGAAATTCAGGCGGAGGAACATGCCCATGAAAATCAATAAAAAATTATTATCTGCTGTATTATGCTCCGTATCTGTTCTGAGCCTTACGGCGTGCGGAAGCAAATCCTACGCAGACGGTACTTACACGGCTCAGAGTGAAAATTATGTCAATGATGAAGATGATTCTACTGCCGGAAACGGCTATGGTGTTGTAGAATTGACAATCTCCGGCGGAGCTGTTACCGCTTGTGAGTTTAAAACTTATGAACTGGACGGCTCTCTTAAAGATTCTGAATACGGTAAGGAAAACGGGGAAATTGCAAATAAGGATTTCTATAATAAAGCTCAGAAAGCCCTTGCTGCCTGTGATAAATATGCCGCTCAGCTGGTCGAAAAAGGCAGTCTCAAAGAAGTCGATGCCATCAGCGGTGCAACTGTGAATTATAACGAGTTCAAAGAAGCCGTCAGCAAAGCCCTCAAACAGGCCGAACAATAATGATTATGACTATCATCAAACATATCTTTTCTGACATCTTAGTGCTGTTTCTGATACTCGGCATTCCGTTTCTGCAAACCGATTACGGAAAATCTCTCCTGACACATAATCCGGATTCGGTTTCCAGTGCTTCTGTGATTGTCGATCAGCCGTCAGGACAGTATCTGGTATTTATCAATCTCGAAAAACATACCGATTCCGAAGCCCTCGAAATCTGGAGAAATTTCTTTTCCGGCAGGGAAATCGACCTGATTTTTGAAGATATTCTCTGTTCTGTCGCTTCTGATGATCTCAATGCCAGAACTCTCGCTGAAAATTATCAGTCCCGTCTGCCGGAACATCAGTGTGAAATCAAAACTGAAGATACGGTCTTGCTGCTCTCAAAAGCCGAACATCTGAAATTTGATATTCTTGTCATGTCACAGGAATTTGCAGATGTCTATCATACAGACCGGTTATCCGCTCTGCCGGATGTCGAAGTTGTTGCAGTTCAGGGGGCGGAATCATGAGAAAATTCAATGCCATATTAAGCATGAGCATTTTAGCTTTATTTCTGATTCATGCCATTGCCGGAAGTTTCCAGCTCGCCGGATGGATGGCCGGCGGTTCGGGTATTATGCAGGCTGTTGCCTGGATTATGCTGATTCTCATTCTGATTCATGTGGGAATCGGCTGTAAACTGACTGTCGATACACTCAGAATCCAGAAAAAAGCAGGGGTATCTTATCCCAAAGAAAATAAATTATTCTGGCTCAGAAGAATCAGCGGCTTTGCCATCATGATTTTTATTTTATTTCATGTTCTGCTCTTCCTCGGAAAAAATCAGGACGGCGTTTACCGGTTAAGCTATTTCGGAACTCTGCAATTGCTTTCACAGATTCTGCTTGTGATTTCTATTGCTGTTCATGTCCTGACCAATATCAGACCGCTGATGATCGCCGTCGGAACAAAAAGCTATGCTAAAATCATGATAGATATTTTATTCATCCTGTCTGTGATTTTAATTCTGTCCGGAATCGGATTCGTGATTTATTATCTCCGCTGGAATTTCTGATAAGGAGGTTTCTATGCAGCATGTTATTATCATCGGAGCAGGGCTGGCCGGATTGTCTGCCGCTGCTGCTCTCGCAGAAAAAAATATCTCCTGTGCATTGATTTCTCTCCAGAATTCCGAACGGGCACAGTCTGTCCTGGCAGAAGGCGGTATCAATGCCGCTCTGGATACTATGGGAGAACAGGATTCTGTTCAGTATCATTATGAAGATACGCTTAAAGGCGGTGTCTGGCTTGCTGATCCGAATGCCGTCCGGAATCTGACCGGTCATGCTCCGGAAATTGTCAGATGGCTCGAAAATCTCGGCGTTCCGTTCAATATGACCGATTCTGATATTATGCTGCGGAATTTCGGCGGTCAGAAGAAAAAACGAACTGCCTATGCCAGAAGCAGTACAGGTAAAATTATCATGACTGCTCTGATTGATCAGGTTCGGAAATATGAGGCTTCCGGTCTGGTTCACAGGTATTCCCATCATAATTTTATTAAATTATTGCTGGAAAATCAGATCTGCTCTGGTGTCAGAATCCAGAATCTCTATACGGGAGAATTGCTTGATTTCAAGGGCATTGTGCTGTTATGTTCCGGCGGTATGAACGGTATCTTTCCCGGAGTGACTACCGGAACAACACAGAATTCCGGTGATGTCACAGCCACTGTATTCCGGCAGGGTGTGGCTCTTGCCAATCTTGAAATGCTGCAATATCATCCGACAACAATCGGCATTTCCGGCAAACGCTGCCTCGTTACCGAAGCCGCTAGAGGTGAGGGCGGAAGACTCTATATCATGAAACAGAATCAGAAATGCTATTTCATGGAGGAGAAATATCCGGAACTTAAAAATTTAATGCCCCGTGATGTTGTCGCAAGGGAAATGTTTTTCGTCCGGAGAGAATTCGGCGGAGAAGTCTTCCTCGATATGACAGAATTACCTGAATTAACATGGCAGAAAAAGCTTTCTGATCTCCGGCAGGAAATATTGCATTATCTTCATCTTGACCCGAAAACAAATCCTATTCCCGTCAGAGAAGGCATTCACTATTTTATGGGCGGTATTGATACGGATGAATTTCACAGAACTAATATAAAACATCTCTATGCCGCCGGTGAATGTTCCTGTCAGTATCATGGTGCTAACCGCCTCGGAGGAAATTCTATGCTCGGTGCTCTCTACGGCGGCAGAAAAGCCGCTGAAACAATCATCAATTCTGCTGATTTTATTTCAGAAGAAAATATAAACTATTCCGGAGAAATTCCCCCTCCGGCAAGTCCTGTGCTGATTCGGAATATCAGTCAGATTTTAGTATCCGGTCTGGGTATCGTCCGGAATCAGCGTTCTTTACAGACGGCTCTTGAAAATCTGCATTCTCTCTCGGAACAGAAAGATTATACTTTCTATGAAAAGAATCGTCTGCTTCTTGCGGAAGCTATGCTTCTCTCCGCTCTGGAGCGAAAAGAAAGCCGGGGTGCTCACTATCGGGAAGATTATCCGGATAAAAACGAAGCGTTCCGGAAAACTACCGTTTCAGAATGTGAAACAGAATCACAAGTCCGGATTTCTTTCCGGCCGATTCCTGAAATGAGGTCTGATACATGATAACACTTAAATTGGAAATTCTACGCCGGACTTCTCCGGAGGATACACCCGTCTGGAAATGCTATGACTATCAGACCCCGGACGATACTGCGAATATTGCTTCGGCTCTGAATGATCTGAATCAGACTCTGGAAAATCCTGTCAGATGGGAATGCAGCTGCCTCCAGAAAAAATGCGGTGCCTGTGCAATGCTCATCAATCAGAAGCCCCGGCTTGCCTGTGATACGTCTCTCAAAGAATTTGTCAAAGCCGGAACTGTCAGAATCGAACCGCTCAGGAAATTTCCTGTGATTGCTGATCTGATCGTTGACAGAACAATTTTATTCGAGAATCTGAAAACTATGAAACTCTGGTTTGCTGAAAATGCGAAAACTAACGGTTCTCAGACCGCTTATGAAGCTTCCCGGTGTCTCCAGTGCGGCTGCTGTCTTGAAATCTGTCCGAATTTCTATGCCGGCGGTGATTTTGCCGGTATGTCCGCTATGACTCTTACGGCAAGACTTCTGACTGCTCTGCCGGAAGCTCAGAAAAAAGAAATTTTCAAGGCCTATCAGAAACATATCTATGAAGGCTGCGGAAAATCTCTCGCCTGCCGCAAGATCTGTCCGGCAGGAATCGAGATTGATCAGTTACTGGTCAATTCCAATGCTGTTGCCGTCTGGAAACGGAAGTTCAGACATGAGAAATAAAATTTTTCTTATATTTATCTTAATAGGCTGTATCTTCCTGAATGCCTGCTCCGCTCCGGAACACTACGAAGTCCGGAAAGATTTGAGCGTTTATTTTTCAAATGCAGATACTGTAATTGCCGCTGTCAGAAACTCTCTCCGGAAGCATGATACTAAAATTATAATCAATTATACTTCTCACAGCGATAATATGCAGGATATCGGCACTCTGGTCAGAGAACTCATGCAGTATGCCCTTGCAGAAACGGAAAACCCCGAAGAGGGAGATTATATTTTTCATCAGTACGGCGGCTATGAAATGCAGTATCGCTATGAAATCCAGAATCAGGATTATTGCTATGAAATCGAAATTATTCCGGATTATTATACCACCCCGGAACAGGAACGGGAAGTTTCTCAGCAGATTCAGGAAATTATCAGAAATCTTGATTTCCGGAAAACTACATCAGAATATGAGAAAATCAGAAAAATTTATCAATATGTCTATGATACTGTTGATTATGATCTGATTCATAAGAAAAATAATTATTATCATCTGAAATCTACGGCTTACGGTGCTCTGAAATATCATCATGCCGTCTGTTAGGGCTATGCTGTCCTGTTATACCGCCTTTTCAGAGAAACCGGTATCGACACCCGGATTATTACCGGAACTGCTCAGCTTCCGGACGGAGATACGGAGTTTCATGCCTGGAATATCGTCAGAATTGATGATTTATATTATAATCTCGATATTACCTGGGATAAACAAATGCAGACAGAAACGTATTTTCTGAAATCAGATCAGAATTTTTCTTCGCATATCCGTGATGAAAACTATGCTTCTGAGGTGTTTTATCAGCTATATCCTATGGCAGATCAGGACTATTCCTGTTAATTTTATTTTATTTTTGTTTTTAAGGAGAAGTTTTTATGAAAAAAATAACAGTCGTTCTTGATGTGATTCTCTGTGTGCTGAGTGCTCTGCTCTGCTTCGGAACAAAATTTCTGTTCCATGCCTGCGGGCCTAAGGAAGACGGCAGCTGGATGGCCTGCCACTGGGCAGAACAGGCGGTTTTCGGAATCGGTCTGGTTCTGCTCGTTCTGAGCCTGGTCATGACATTCGCTTTCAAAGACGGGAAAACAAAATCCGGTATCGCCCTGAGCCTTGAGGGAATTGCCGCTCTTGCCCTCGGAATTCCCAATCATCTGATCAGCCTCTGTATGATGAATACTATGCGTTGCCATGCCGTCATGAAACCGGCTGTGATTGTCATCAGTATTTGTATCATTCTCTGTGGTATGGCCGCTTGTATTCTCCACAGAAAAGAGGACACAGAATCATGAAAATTTCCAGTGCTCTGCCGCTCCGGAATCTCAGAGGAAACCCCGTCCGGACGGCAATTCTTATCTTCCTGACAGCAATCTTGTCTCTGATGATCTTCGGCGGTACGCTCATGATCACCAGCCTGAAAACCGGACTGCATTCACTTGAATCCCGGCTCGGTGCGGATATTATGGTTGTTCCCTATGAAGCAGCTACTAAATCCAATCTTGAAACTATCGTTCTACAGGGGGCAACAGGCTATTTCTATATGGATGAGGCAAAATATCAGAAAATTGCTTCTACTGAGGGAATCGGACAGATTTCTGCACAGTTTTTCTTAGCTTCGGCAAGTTCCGGCTGCTGTTCGCTTTCTGTTCAGATTATCGGTTTTGATCCTGATACAGATTTTACGATTACACCCTGGATTAAAAAAAGTTATGGACAGACTCTTCAGAAATATGATATTATCGTCGGAAATGATCTGAATGCCTTTGTTGGTGATACTCTCATATTCTACGGCGTGGAGTGCCGTGTTGCCGCAAAACTCGATAAAACCGGAACCAGTTTCGATACAGCTGTTTTTACCAATCAGGAGACAATCAAAGCTCTGATTCAGTCTTCTCTGGATAAAAATATGAATGAATTTAAAAATATCAATCCGGATAAAGTCGTCTCCTGTGTGCTGATCAATGCCGCAGAAGGCTATACTGTTGAAGATGTCCTCAATGATATTAATCTTCATGTCAAGAAAGTCAAAGCCGTCCGGACAAAAGATATGATTTCCGGTATTTCTGACAGTCTGGCGGGTGTTTCGGATATTATCAGCATTTTAATTATTGTCGTCTGGATTGCCGGAATGCTCATTCTGCTCCTGGCTTTTGCTATGAGTATCAGTCAGCGTAAAAAAGAATTTGCCGTGCTCCGGGTGATCGGTGCTTCTCAGAATCAACTTGCCGGAATCGTCATGCAGGAAGCTCTGCTGCTCTGTCTGGCCGGAAGCCTGATGGGTGCGGTTCTCGGTCTGTTGATTCTTCTGCCGTTCCAGCAGGTGATTGAAGAATTTCTGAATCTTCCGTTTCTTCTGCCGTCTGCCGTGCAGATTGCCGGCTATGTCCTTGCGGCTGTAATACTTACCATACTGACTGGATGTATTGCCGTTTCTGTCTCTGCATTCCGTATCAGCCGTATTGATACTGCCCTGATTCTGAGAGGAGATACCTGATCATGATTCTGAAAGCCGAAAAACTGTCCAAAGAATTTATCCGTGAAACTAAAAATACCAATCGTTTCTGTGCCGTTCAGGAAACAGATTTTGTTCTGGAAAGCGGTTCGTTTGCGGTTCTGACAGGGCGTTCCGGTTCCGGGAAAAGTACGTTTCTGCATATGCTTTCCGGTCTGATGACACCTACTTCCGGACGTGTCCTGATTGATGACAAAGATATTTATCAGCTCCCTGATCAGGAATTGTCCAGATTCAGAAATCAGCATATCGGTGTGATTCCGCAGGGGCAGACTGCTCTGCACAGTCTCACTGTTCTGGAAAATATCTGCCTGCCGTATACTCTCTATGGTGAAGAAGCTCACGAAACCGAGGCTCTTGCTCTGCTCGAAAAACTGGAGATCGCTCATCTGAAAACCGCTCTGCCTGCGGAACTCTCCGGCGGTGAACTCCGCAGAATGGCCATTGCAAGAGCTTTTTTAAGAAAACCCGAACTGATTCTCGCAGATGAACCTACCAGTGATCTTGATGATCAGAATACTGAAATTGTATTTCAGTTTCTCAGACAGGCCGCTCAGGACGGTGCTGCCGTTTTTGCCGTGACGCATGAAACCAATGCAGCTCAGTATGCAGACAGGCTTTTCCGTATGAATGCCGGACAACTGCAAGGATAAAAATCAGAAACACTTGACAAGCTGTGCAAAATGTGATATACTTTACGCATAAAAATTCAACCAAAAAGGAGGAAACAGCCTCGCTGTGCTGTGACAATAACCATGACAAATCTCGATCTCCAAAATATCCTTTGTGATGAGTATTTTATGGATAATGCCTATGCCCTTTCTTTTCTGCCGGATATTTTCGCACCGGCAGCTATCGGTATCACCGAAAATGATGAAATTATTTATGATTTTTCAAAAATGGCCGCACTTTGCATGTTTGAAGAACACATTCCCTACGAAACCGCATATAACAAAAGAGTACCCGAATTATTGGAATCACTGACAAAGAACATGAAACAGCCGCCTGTCATTATCTGGTACATGCCAATCGATAAATTTGAATCCAACAGCGAAATCAGAGCATTCGCACAGGACAAGCTGAAAACAGACCTGCTGGATGAAACATGTGCTGTCGGTTTCTGCGGTATTACTACAACAGGAAAGCCTCTGTACAGAAAACATGCCCCCCGTAAAACAATAGAACCAGCGGAAAATATTACACTGATGTGTGTCGAATTTGATTAAAGTTCATCAATAGGCGGCAGGATACCCCCGACCTCTTAGGTCGGGGAGGAATGCCGCTCCCTCCTTTCGTTTCTTGACAAATAAAAATAAATATGCTATACTGTAATCAGACAGATTTGTGAGAAAACCGTTACTGACAGAAAAGGCACTCACATGTATCTTGAAAAGTTAAGATAGCAGGTTTTACTGTCTAATCGTACAGTATG